>DBEP01000015.1 GCA_002294045.1 Lachnoclostridium sp. UBA903
GCCTATTATGAGCTTTTATCACGGCAAGGGCGATAAGAAAACATTTTCTCATGTGTACGGCCTTGGGATTCGCACCAATATCATTGCCTCCATAATACTGGTCGGTGCCTGTATCCTTTTTGGCAGAGGAATTGTTCCTTTGTTCCATGGCGGAAGTACCCACCTGACGGAGTTAACGGCCTATATGCTTCGTCAATACCCATTGGCCTATATCTTTATAGGCATTACGCTGATGGATATTCTCTATTTCCAGACAACGGAACGGAATGCTTATGCAGCACTGATTTCTTTTGTGCGCTGCATAGGATTTATACAGCTCTTTTTGCTGCTTTCCATATTTGTGTTCCATTACAAAGGGCTCTATCTTGCCTTCCTGGCCGGCGAAGTGTGCCATTTTATCATTTCGCACTTATTGGTAAAAAGAGCAAGGAAAGGTACGGAAGACGGGACCGGAGAAACACAGGTCTCCATTGAGTAGACCTATCGGCGATTTTCTGATTCCGGCATAATTAAAGGCATTCATTCCGGTTATTAATATATTTGCAAAAAATGTTAATTTGTACTATTATAAAAATATCCATTAAGTGTATAATCAGTGTTGTATTTTTATGACAAATGTTGCCTCATCAGTGTAAATAATAGGAAACCCGGCAGCAGGAAGACCGCATTGTCAAACATAAAATGATTCTGTATAATTAATCCGGCAGAGGAAGGCGGAAAGATGAAGAAGCTGATAAAAGCACTATACTACTGTAGTTTTATTTTTTATGTATTAATTTTATTTTATCTTTTATTTCTTAAAAGCAGAGGAGGTTATTTAAGCGGATTGCCGATTGGTGAATATATAAAATATAATTCTAATATAATACCTTTTAAAACTATAATTAGATTTTTAAAAGGTCTGGTGAACCAGGATATGAACTATGATATTCCTCTTAAAAACCTGTTAGGTAATTTATTTATATTATTTCCCATGGGGCTATATCTGACAAGCAGTATAAATAAATTATCCGGTATTAAAAATTATGTGGTATTTAATGTAATTCTTTTAGTATGTATTGAATTGGGACAACTTCTTTTCAGAAGAGGAAGCTTAGACATTGATGATTTTATTTTGAATCTGTCCGGTGCCATGCTGGGATATGTAATCTTTAATATAAAATGGGTTCAAAACGTTTTAAAAATACTTGAGTTAAAGAAATATCCTAAAAATACAGGTTTGACAGAAAATTTATAAGCAGACGCTGCCGAAATATCTGTTTTTATAGGATAAACATAGTTTTTGTTTCATTATCTATGGTGATATTGCTCATAAGAGTTGACAAAATAAATATCACGTGTTATTCTAAATTTTAGAAAATATGGGTAAACTAATTTGTATCAATTTGTTTATTCATGCATAATAAGAAAAGCTGTGAAAAGAAGAGTAAGCAGGGATACCATGTACAGAGAGCTCCATAAGCTGAGAAGGAGTCACAGGTGAATTGCTGAAGATGGTCTTGGAGCTGCGCACTGAGAGGAATATTTTTTTCCTTTAGGCTGCGACGGGTGCATCCGTTATGGTGATATGCTGTCAGAAGGCAGCAGATAAGGGGCTGGCTGCGAAGTCAGGCTGAATTAAAGTGGTACCACGGGATATTGCTCTCGTCTTTAAAAAAGAAGACGGGGGCTTTTTTATTTGATTCAAAGTTTCGCAATTTCCTATCAAATAAAGGCATTCTGTCAGGATGCGCATGATTTGTGTAAAATATTATCAAGAGACCAATTTTATTAATAAACATTTTAAAATAGGTTGGATTTTAGGAGGGATCATATGAGTAAAAAACCGTATTACATTACAACTGCAATTGCATATACATCGGGTAAGCCCCATATCGGAAACAGTTATGAAATTGTTTTGGCAGACAGTATAGCAAGATTTAAAAGGCAGCAGGGGTACGAGGTATTTTTCCAGACCGGTACGGATGAACACGGACAAAAAATTGAAAATAAGGCATCGGATGCCGGAATTACTCCGAAGGAATATGTAGATAAAATAGCCGGGGAAATCAAGCATATCTGGGATATTATGAATACTTCCTACGACAAATTTATCCGCACAACGGATACTTACCATGAGAAACAGGTTCAGAAGATTTTTAAGAAGCTTTATGAAAAAGGTGATATTTATAAAGGGTATTATGAAGGCTTGTATTGTACTCCGTGTGAATCCTTTTTTACCGCCTCCCAGTTAGCGGACGGCAAATGTCCGGACTGCGGCAGAGAAGTACAGCCGGCCAAAGAAGAGGCTTATTTCCTGAAATTAAGCAATTATACCGACAGGCTTATCCAACACATTAATACTCATCCGGAATTCATCCGGCCGGAATCCAGGAAGAATGAAATGATGAACAATTTTCTGATACCGGGCCTGCAGGATTTGTGCGTATCCAGAACCTCCTTTAAATGGGGTATTCCGGTAGATTTTGATGACAAACACGTGGTATATGTGTGGCTGGACGCCTTAAGCAATTATATTACCGGTTTAGGTTATGACGCCGACGGCAGCCACGGGGAGCTATATGAAAAATTCTGGCCGGCAGACCTTCACTTAATCGGCAAGGATATTTTACGGTTTCATACCATATACTGGCCCATTATGCTCATGGCCTTGGATGTTCCGCTGCCGAAGCAGGTATTTGGCCATCCCTGGCTGTTACAGGGGGACGGTAAGATGAGTAAATCCAAAGGCAATGTGCTGTACGCCGATGAACTGGTTAATTTTTTTGGAGTGGATGCCGTACGTTATTTTGTACTTCATGAAATGCCGTTTGACAACGACGGTGTCATTACATGGGAGTTGATGGTGGAAAGAATGAATTCGGACCTTGCCAATACCTTAGGCAATCTTGTAAACAGGACCATATCCATGTCCAATAAGTATTTCGGCGGTACGGTCAACAACGCCGGTGTAAAGGAGCCGGTGGATGAGGAGCTGATGGAACAGGCCCTTGCAGCACCAAAAAAGGTGGTTGCCAGAATGGAGCAATTAAGGGTGGCAGACGCCATTACGGAAATATTTGCTTTATTTAAGAGATGCAACAAATATATTGATGAGACAATGCCCTGGATTTTAGCCAAGGAAGAAGAAAAGAAAGGCAGACTGGAAACCGTTCTGTATAATCTGGTGGAAAGCATCTGCATCGGTGCAAGCCTGTTAGAGTCCTTTATGCCGGAAACTTCTTCTAAAATCCTGAAACAGTTAAATGCAGAAGCAAGAACCATTGATGAGCTGGAGCAGTATGGTGTATATCCATCCGGCACAAAGGTGACGGAAACACCCGAAATTTTATTTGCACGATTGGATTTACAAGAGGTATTGGATAAAGTGGAAGACATAAAAGAAGCGGAAGAAAAGGAAACGGAAACTTCAGGAGAAAGAGGGGAACAGTCCGGAAACAGCCAGGCATTTATTGACCTCCCGGCCAAAGAGGAAATCACTTTTGATGATTTTATGAAATTACAGTTCCAGGTTGGGGAAATAATAGCCTGTGAAGAGGTTCCGAAATCCAAAAAACTGCTTTGCTCCCAGGTTAAAATCGGAAGCCAGGTGAAACAGATTGTGTCCGGCATTAAAGCCTATTATTCACCGGAAGAGATGGTCGGCAAAAAAGTAATGGTCCTGGTAAATTTAAAACCTGCAAAATTAGCAGGGGTTTTATCCGAAGGCATGCTGCTATGCGCAGAAGATGAGAAAGGCGGGCTGGCGCTTGTGGTACCGGAGAAAGATATGCCTGCCGGTGCGGAAATCTGCTGATTTATGCGCAATGGAGCGGTCCGTTTAATATATTTTTATACTTTTAATCCATAAACAGTATCATAAACCTGATATTATTCGGAGCCTTGATAACCGGAAGGTAATCGGTGCCCCGGGTCATATCAGGTTTTTATACTATTGCTGTGCCAGAGGTTTATCCAGTTCCGTATTCAAGGCATAGAAGTTCCTGGAATCCAATCTTTCCTGTACCCTTACCAATGCTTCGCCAAAACGCTGGAAATGAACTACTTCGCGTTCTCTTAAGAACCGGATGGGGGCAATAATTTCCGGGTCTGTTATCAGCCGTAAAATATTATCGTAGGTAGTGCGTGCTTTTTGTTCCGCCGCCAGATCTTCATGCAGGTCCGTCAATGCATCCCCTTTTGACTGGAAGAAGCAGGAATTAAAAGGTACGCCGCCGGCTGCCTGAGGCCAAAGAGCAGTGGTATGATCAATATAATAGGCATCAAACCCTCCGGTCTTGATTTCTTCCAGGCTTAAATTTTTAGTAAGCTGATATACGATTGCACTGATAATTTCCATGTGAGCCAGTTCTTCCGTACCGATATCCGTTAATAAGCCGGCAACCTCTTTATATGGCATGGAATATCTTTGGGACAGATACCGCATGGATGCGGCCAGTTCACCGTCCGGTCCGCCGAACTGACTGATAATAAGCTGAGCCATTTTAGGATTCGGGTTTGTTATATTTACCGGAAACTGTAGTCTTCTTTCATAGGTCCACATACATTACACCTCTCCTTCCCAGGGCCATGGACTGTCCACCCAGGTCCATTGATTTTCTTCCTTTACGCAGTAAGGCAGGATGGGTCCGAAATTTGTTTCGTAATCCTCCAGTATTTGTGTCCGCTGTTTCTTAAAGTTTTCGAAACTTGACAACGCCTCTTTTTCGAAAGGATGGGTGTCCAGGAACAATCTAAGGTCGTCAAGTGCAAAACTGACAGCTTGCAACTTCTTCATAGAGTTATATTTATCCTGATTCATAAAAGTGTCCCTCCAATTCCGTAAAAAGGCATATCCAGTTCTTTAAACAGGGTGCCAACCTCTAATGCATAATCCGGCTCGTATAATTCCTTAAATTGCTGCACGGGAATATATGCCATTGCCAGGGAGGGGGCAGAAAGAGCTTCTTTTTCACCGCTGTCGCAGGGAAGGGTGGGAATTCCGGACTTTGAACAATCCTTTGGAGCTATTGTGAGGTCAGCCTGTACTATACTCATACTCATATATAAAACTCCTTTCATAATTAAAAAAGTAGAATAAAAAAATTCCTCAAAATTAGTTTGGCTTTACAGTAATAATAAAATACTAGTAATAATAAGTATCAAAACCATATTTTATGATTATGTGCCGAGAGTTTAAAATTAAAAATAATGATTTAAAAAATTTAGTAATTTCCTAATTTCCCATTTGGCATACGATTGAATAATTATTCCAGGAAAAAGAACTGCTGCCGTTATCCGATAAATCTAAGATGCAACGAATAGTTGCGGGAAGGCATCCATATATTTCTTTACTTAGAAAGCGTCTGAGATTAGACTTAAGAAAGTAAACAATATTGAAAGGAGTAATATTATGGACTTAGGAAGCAGAATTAAAGAAGAACGTGAAAAGTTAAATTTATCACAGGATGAATTGGCAGAAAAGATGGATATTTCCCGGCAGGCGATTTCCAAATGGGAAACAGGAAAAAGTTACCCCGACATTGAAAAAATATTAAAGCTTTCAAATCTGTTTCATCTGTCTCTGGATGAGCTGGTAAAAGGGGATAAAGCTTTTCAGGAAAATTTGATTAAAGAAGGAAAGGCGGGTATGTCCGGTTTGACAATCCTGGGATATGTGACGGCGGCGCTGGGTATAATCGTGTGTGTCTGGGGCGGAGCAGAATATTCTTTCAGCCTGACGGACGGCAGCTTTATGTCGTTTTTAGTCGGGGGTCTTGTTTTAATAACCTGCGGCCTGGCATGCATCCGAAGTACCCCAATCCGGCTGTTATTGGGAGCTTTATATATAACAGGGGCTGCGGTTATAGTTTATATGATAGGGCTTCGGATGCCGCTGTATGTGCTGCTGTCAGGAATCGTTGTAACTTCAGGCCTTGCGTGGTGGCTCACAACTATAATTTTAAATGTTAAAAAAAAAGCTTTATTTAAGAAATAAGCGGAGGAGCCATATGAAAAAATGCCTTCGCTTTTTACCAAACGCCATAACCGTTCTCCGGATTATTTTAACCGTATTGTTTATGGTGATACTGGCAGGGCGGCTGGCTCAAGGTTCCGCTGGGATACCGGCCGGGCTGTATTTCATTTTTGGGTTCATATGCCTTTCCGACTTTTTGGACGGAGCGGTTGCACGCGGTCTGAAAGCAGAATCCGGGCCGGGGAGTATTCTGGATATCTTGGCCGACAGCCTGTTTATTTTTTCTTCACTTATTATTTTCGATTTCTACGGAGTGATGCCGGTATGGTTTACGGCGGTTGTTCTTGCCGACTTTCTGGCTTTTCTGATGACATCAGGGTTTCTGCTGCATATTAAGCCGGATAAAGGCCGGAGTTATTTTGTTTTTGACAAGGCCGGCCGGATTACCGCTGTCATCTTTTATATCATTCCGGCAGCGGCCTGCGTGGCCTATGCCCATCCCGCCTGGAAAAGCCTGTTAAATGTGATGATTTATCTCTCTGTTTTTACGGCAGGTGTTTCCATGTCGGGGAGGTGTGTTTCCTGTTTTTTATCTCTGAAGATTATAAAAAGATATTAAGATAATAAATTAGCACAAAACATGGTTTCTTTTTTCAGTTAAGAAAACATAGACAAAGTTAAAGAAAATCACTATAATACAATATGAATTATAAAATAACTTAAATTTATTAATTATAATAAACAGATGATTTATGGGAGGCAGAAATGATTTTTGAAACACATGCCCATTATGATGATGAAGCGTTTGATGAAGATAGAGACCATTTATTAAACAGTCTTTATGAGGAAGGCATAGGATACGTTGTTAATATTAGTTCAAGCATGGAAACGACGAAAAAAACACTGGAATTAACAGAGCGTTTTTCTTTTCTTTATGGCGCCGTCGGGGTTCATCCCAGTGAAACGGCCGAATTAAATGAAGAAAATTTCAGCTGGTTAAAGCAGGCGGCAGGACGGACTAAAGTGGTCGCAATCGGCGAAATCGGGCTGGATTATTACTGGGATACGCCAACGAGGCAGATACAGAAAGAATGGTTTGAACGGCAGATGGAGCTTGCCGGAGAATTAAAGCTTCCCTCAGTCATTCACAGCAGGGATGCCGCAGCAGATACTTATGATATGATAAAAGCAGCGGGGTTAGAGAAAACAGGCGGTGTAATTCATTGTTTTTCCTACGGGAAGGATATGGCTGAAAAATATCTGGAGAGAGGCTTTTATTTAGGGATAGGAGGTGTTGTTACTTTTAAAAATGCTAAAAAGCTAAAAGAAGTGGTGGAATATGCCCCCATGGAGCAGCTGGTTTTGGAAACAGATTGCCCTTACCTGGCACCGGAGCCGAACCGGGGTAAGAGAAATTCTTCTCTGAATTTAATCTATGTGGCAGAAGAAATTGCACGGTTAAAAGGAATCACCTGCGAAGAAGTCATAGGCGCCACAGAACAGAATGCGAAAAAATTATACGGTATCAGGTGATGGAAAGAGGTAATTATTTTCATGCGATTCGTACGAATAATAAAATCACACTTGAATTATTTGTACGAATACCATAAACTATAGGCATGGAGGTGATTATGTGGCTGAAACAATAATAAAAAGAAAGATGCTTTTTAATAAGCCTGGTGGAACAGCAAGTAAAAATGCTATGATGGCAAGACTTACTTTGCCACCAGAGTTTGTTAGCGCTCTGGGAATAACACAGGAAGATAAAGAAGTATTAATATCATTGGAAAATGATAAAATAATTATCAAAAAAGCTTGAATTATTCGTACGAATATTATATAATAAAGAAAAGATAGTTAAGAAAGGCAAGGTTTTAACAAAAAAGATATCACGGGGGTAAAACAGTATGACGGATGCAGAAAAACTTGATTTGATACTTGAAAAGATAACAGACCTTGAGAAAGCATTAAAGGATTTAAAAAGACAGCAAATGAAAGAAACAGAGGAGTTAAAAGCAATGGATGGCATGATTCTTGATGAAGTTGAACGGGTACATGAATGATTAATCAGACGAACGGATGCCTTAGAAAAGAAAATAGGATAGATAAAAAGAGCGGGCCTGCCACCGCTCTTTTTTGTTGTACTCAAAGCAAAATCATACCGCTAATACGGTGCCGGTGATAACCTTATTTGACATGTATTCGAGCCTCCTATGTAATATTTTACCTTTAGCATGGGATGTTTTTCCTATTTTGTCGAGCCAAAAAACATAAAAAACCCCATACTGTTTCAGGAAGAGCGCGAGGCCACGTTTTGGTTGAAGTTATCCATAACATGTTGACTTTTAGTATATAATAAGATACCATAAATCAATAAAAAAGAATGGAAAAACTATATGCAAAATAAATTAGGTAATCCAAAGGAAACCATAGAAATTTTAAATAAGTATCATTTTGTCTTTCAGAAAAAATACGGACAGAATTTTTTAATTGATACCCATGTGCTGGATAAAATAATCAAGGCAGCCGGCATTACCGGGGACGATATGGTACTGGAGGTAGGCCCCGGCATCGGTACCTTGACCCAATACTTATGCGAAGCGGCCAGGGAAGTCATTGCCGTAGAGATTGATAAAAACTTAGTACCGATTCTTAAGGATACTTTATCGTCTTATGATAATATTACAATCATTAATGAAGATATCCTGAAAGTTGATATTAATAGACTGGTTCAGGAGAAAAATAACAATAAGCCCATAAAAATTGTTGCCAATCTGCCCTATTATATCACAACGCCCATAATTATGGGATTATTTGAAGCTCATGTGCCCGTGGATAATGTAACCGTAATGGTACAAAAAGAAGTGGCGGACCGTATGCAGTCCGGTCCCGGCAGTAAGGATTACGGGGCACTGTCACTGGCGGTCCAATATTACGCAGAACCTTACATTGCAGCCAACGTACCGCCCAACTGCTTTATGCCAAGACCTAAAGTGGGTTCGGCCGTAATCCGGCTGAATCTTCATAGTGCTAAGCCGGTTAAGGTAAAGGATGAAAAGCTTATGTTCCGCCTTATCCGTGCTTCTTTTAACCAGAGAAGGAAGACACTGGTCAACGGCTTGCATAACGGACAGGACCTTAATTTGTCAAAGGAAACCATAGCAGAAGCTGTTAAAGAGCTTCAGGTTTCCCCAACCATCCGGGGGGAAGCCTTAACCCTGGAGCAGTTTGCAAGGCTCAGTGATATCATTTATGATAAAATTCATTCCTAGAGCGTGTTATAAAAATCATTGCACCGTTCTGAACGCTCCACTTTGNNCTCCCACAAATTGGAGCATCCAGCCCGGTACAAGCATTTTTCAAACACACTCTAGAGCGTGTTATAAAAATTATTGCACTGGCTGGAAGGACTTTTGCATAATCCGGAGCTGGATTTTGCAGAAATCCAAATCAGACATATTATATGGAGCTATTAAGTTCACCAAATAAAGTGTATTTTAAAAATTCTTTTTGAGCTTGTTCGGGATTCACGAATGTGATTCCGGATGAGCTCTTTTTTATCTCATAGGAGAGTTCGTTCTATGAGATAAAAACCCTCCTGGCAGGGATGCGCATGACGCACTATGGAAACAAGGAATAGCTATTTTTGTCTGCGGATTAGTTTAGTAACTGGAATAATTTTAAGGGCCCTTTAACATATTGACAGAAAGGATATGTAATGATATTGTGTATTAGCGCAGGTTCCAGATTGTTTAGATTAATCTAAAATAATTAGCTGACATTGAATGGAAACAAAGCTTTAGTGAATAAATATGACTGAAATATAGGGAGGGAAAAGTATGGTGGGCAATGTCCTGGTCGGCCAATCCGGCGGACCTACTGCAGTAATAAATTCCAGTCTTGCCGGAGTTTATAAAACAGCGAAAGCGCAGGGAGCAGAAAAAGTATTTGGAATGCTCTATGGAATACAAGGACTATTAGAAGAAAAATATGTGGATTTGGATGAACATTTTCATAATGATTTAGAGATTGAATTGTTAAAAAGAACGCCTTCATCCTATTTGGGGTCCTGCCGTTATAAACTTCCTGATTATGAAGCAGATACCGCAATCTATGATACAATATTTCAAATATTAAAAAAACTGGATATCGGATATTTTTTCTATATCGGCGGGAATGATTCCATGGATACGATTAAGAAATTATCGGATTATGCAGAAACCATTCAAAGCAATATCCGATTTATCGGTGTGCCGAAAACCATTGATAATGATTTGGAAGCCACGGATCATACACCGGGATACGGAAGTGCGGCAAAGTTTATAGCAGCGACGACCAGGGAGATTATCCGGGACAGTCTGGTTTATGACCAGAAAAGTGTTACAATCATAGAAATCATGGGGAGGAATGTAGGATGGCTGACGGGAGCTTCAGCCTTAGCCGGCAGCACGGAATGCGCAGGGCCGGATTTTTTATATCTTCCGGAATTGGATTTTTGCCTGGAAGAATTTATTAAGAAGATAGAACAGCTTCAGAAAACAAAGAAAGCCCTGGTGATTGCAGTATCCGAAGGAATTCGCCTGGCGGATGGAAGATATGTTTGTGAATTAACGGAAGATGTTAAATATACCGACCAGTTTGGCCATGCTTTATTAAGCGGGTCGGGCAAATATTTATCGAACCTGGTTTCAAGGGAATTGGGATGCAAATCACGGGGAATCGAGTTAAACACTTTACAGCGTTGCGCTTCCCATATGGCATCCTTAATCGATATAACAGAAGCCTTTCAGGTGGGCGAGGCAGCAGTAAATGCGGCTGTGGAAGGAAAGACCGGGGAGATGGTCATAATCACCCGTGTTTCAAACCGGCCCTACCAGTGTACTACCGGAACATATGATATCCATAAGATTGCCAATATAGAGAAAAAAGTTCCCCTGACCTGGATAAAGGAAGACAATACCGGCATTGCCGAAGAATTTATGGAGTATGTCAGACCTCTGATCCAGGATGAATTAACCCCTATTATGATAGGGGGACTGCCGAAACACATTAATTATAGCATATTTTAATTAGGGCATGCCTGAAAATTCATTTCCCCGAGAAGCGTTCTATATATGCGGAAGGAGTATATCCGGTATATTTTTTGAAAATCTGGCTGAAATATCTGGGATTATTTCCGCAGCCGACCCTATCGGCAACAAAAGCAATGGTAGAATCCTGCATGAGAAGAAGGTTTTTGGCTGTTTCAATCCTCCTCCGGTTCAGATAGTGGGAAAATTTTTCGCCATTTTCTTTTGCAAAGATTCTGCTGAGATAATCCACATTCATATGAACCTGCTCCCTGGCAATTTTTTTCAGGGAGATATCGGGATTGGAAAGGTTCTCCTCCACATAATTTTTGACCTGGGTTACAATGGAGTTTTTTTCAACGCAGTCGGAAAGCAACAGCATTATCTGGTCCGTAAGAATCTCCCGGTATGTAGTGATATCCTCGCACAGCGACAATTTTTCCAGTAAATCCTGATAAACCGATTTATAAAATTGCATTTCCGGTAATGCACGGATTAACTGGGATAAAAGGTGAATCCCATAATTATGGAGAAGATTTATGTCTTCTATAGGTGTAAAATAATTTTCCAGCAGCTTCTTAATTTTCCCTTCTCCGTCCGTCCGGCCATGGTAAGTCATCAGCTGGCCGGTCAGGATTTGAGTTTTTTCAAAAGATAAGCAGGCGTTATAGACTTCCCTCAGCTGTAAACGGGCACTGATGCTGAAAATTTTTGAATATCTCATAAGATTGGAAGTGAGCCGCTGTAAGCTTTCCGTCAGATTATCACAGGTGTTGCAGGTATAGGTAATCCGGACAGTCTGGCCGGAAAACCATGCATTTTCACTGAAAGAACGCAATTTGCCGGAAAGCCCGGGCTCATTTTCCATAATTACGGCCATGGAATGCCGCACATAGAGAAAATCCACAATAGGTACAATGCCGAATTCATCCAGAATCCAGTATACCGCTTCTGCAAAAGCTTTTATAAAACATTCCTCCACAAATGAAAAATAGGCGGTAAGGTATCCGGTTTTGCTTTTGCTCTTTTTGTAACAGTTTGATTCCGCCGGCTTTGCACCTGAAACAAATAAATCATACAGCAGAAGCTGCCTGTGGTATTCTTCCGCCTGTTTACTGAGCCGTTGCTGTTCCAGTTCCAGTGAATTCCGGCTCTTTTTGCTGAGGCAATTACTTTTTGCATTTTCCACTGCCGTTATCAGCTGCTCTTCGCCTGCGGGTTTTAACAGATAGCATCGTACGCCCAGCTGCATTGCCTGTTTGGCAAAATCAAATTCCTTGTAGCCGGACAGAATAATAAACTCCACATCCGGATCCATTTTGCTTATTTTTTCAATTAATTCTAACCCCGTAAACCCCGGCATTTTAATATCGGTCAGTACAATATCAGGTGACTCGTCCATAATGGCATCCAGTACCTCCACGCCATTATTACAGCTTGCGACTATTTTAACACCAACAGCTTCCCAGTCAATACACTCTACTATGGACTCCCGAATGACTTTTTCGTCATCTGCAACAATCATGGTAAACATAGCTATTTTCCTCCCTCTCAATTTTATTATTAATTCCGCGCCTCACGGCAGATGGTTCCCGAGGTAAAATGCTCTGTTCTGGCAGGTATATCAAAAAATACCACGACGCTGTTTTGAGCGCTTTTAAACCGCAGGCCCCAGGAGTCGCCAAAGAGCAATTTTATCCGGCTGTCAATATTGGTTAATCCCACACCGTTTCTTTTGGCAATTACCTTATGTTCTTTTAGCAGCTGCAAAATATCTTCATTAATCTCCGAACCGTTATTTTCCACTTCGACATGAAGCAAATTATTTTTCAGTCCCGCCCGGATTACGATCCTGCAGCCGTCGATATTTTCTTCCAGGCCATAGATTACGGCGTTTTCCACCAATGGCTGAATAGACATTTTGGGTATCAGATACGGCAGAGCTTCTTTGGCGATTTCCAAAGAAACCGATAAGGTATCCGAAAACCGTATTTTTTGAATGAGCAGATAGTTTTCTAAAACTTTAATTTCTTCCTCCAGGGAAATCAGGTCCTGTTTTTCCGAAAGACCGCTGCGAAGCAGTTTCCCCAGGGCCTGTACAATGGCGGATATATTTTTTTCACCGCTGCGGTTCGCAAACCAATGAACGGTTTCCAGGGAATTATAAAGAAAGTGAGGATTAATCTGCTGTTCCAGTGATTTTAGCTGGGTCTGGGTCAGAAGCAGTTCTTTCACGTAATTATCCTCAATTACTTTTTTAAAGTCTGCCGTCATCTGGTCAAAGTACTGGTTCAGGCGCCCCAATTCATCCTGCCGTACTTCTTGGGGAACCGGATATGGTTCCAGGTTCCCGGAACGTACCCGTTTCATTTTCTCCAGTAAACGGTTAAACTGTACATTAATTTCCCGGAATAAAATTCCCGATAACAATACTGTAAGAATCACAGCTATAAAAATGCGTATAATATAAGCTGCCCGGGTTGCCTTAATGGAGTAAAAAAGTTCATCATAGGGAACGCCTAAGGTAAGTGCCCAGTGAAGCGAGGGCGTTGTTATGACCATCCGGGAAACAAAAAACATATTGCCGGAAATTTTTTGGATTGAGTAAGTATTAATCTCTTTCTTTAGCGGAACCGGAAAAATTGTAACGGATTCGGTTGATTTAGGGGGATAAAGAAGCATATTTACGTCGTGAATATTAATCGTATACGAGGGAGTCCCCATGACTTTTTGGGCGGCTTCCCCGACAATCCGGCTTAAATTCACCCGGATGAGGACAACGCCGATGGTTTCAAGGGAAAGACTCTGGATTTTTCTTATCTGGCGTACACATAAAATGCTTCCGTCTTCCCTGCCGGCGGACATCCACCCCGGAGAACCTTTTTTTTGAGCGGCAAGTTTTTTGGCAGCAGCCGTAATCTCGGGAGCTTCCGGAGAAGAATTCTGTCCCCAGACAATCCGGTCCCCGGATATGGGAAGAATGGAAGCGCTGATGATATCCGTATTAAAGTAAGCATATAAAACCTTCAGAATTTCTTTTTGCGAATTTGTACGAATATTGGAATAAGGGGATTCGTTAAAAATTTCAAGATTTTTTTGAAGGCTGCGGTTGACGGCAAAGGATAAGGAAGCATCTTCAATACTGTTAAGTGAATTTGAGATTTCCTTGGATAGATAGCCCATGGAATTGGCTGTCTGTTCATAAATCAATTTGTTGGAATTGTTTACCACCTTTTGCAGTCCCATAATGGATACCACGCTCATAACCAATGCAACAACAAGTGTTACATAGATTAATTTATATTTTAATGGCAGATTTTTCGGTAAAAAAAGTGATGGATTTATCTTCATGTATCTATCCTTTCTGAATTTCTCTTATTGAATTCGTTACAGTTCAGCCTTACCGCTAAACTGCGACAAATGATGCAAGCGCAGGTAGGCCTCGGATTTTCTGTGGCTTTCGCTTCGCTGCACTCACAAAAAACACCTCGCAGTACCATAGGCTGAACTGTAGCTTGAATTCTTCTTATATTTATAACAGTATATTGTTTTTTTACAAATGGGTAAAGTGATTTTCTAAATCCGTCGTTTTTTTAAACATATATCAAAGTTTTTTTTATTTCGTTTTGTGTGTTTTTACTGTATCCTTGTAACGATAAGTCACAAGTGCTTATACATATTACATATTTGAGGAGGATTTGTTATGATGAAATGCAAACTAAGGCGGGGACTGTGTTGCTGCTTGGCAACATTGCTGGTATTGGGTTCCTTCACCGCATGCGGCTCGAATACGAAGAAGGACGATAATGCTTCCACAGATAACAATTCAACAGCAGCGGAAGAAAGCAAGAAAATCAGGATTGCATGGTGGGGAAATCAGGTGCGCAATGATACTACGATAGCCGCACTGGATGCTTACACGAAGGAACATCCTAATATTACTTTTGAAACCGAGTTTTCAGACTGGAGCGGTTACTGGGATAAGATGGCTACCCAGGCGGCTTCGGATAACCTGCCGGATATAATTCAGCAGGATTATGCTTATGTTTCACAGTATCAGGAAAAAAAACAGCTTGCTAACCTGGATTCTTATGTAAATTCCAACGCGCTGAATCTGGCAGATGTCAATGACAGTGTCCTGGAAGCGGGAAAAATGAATGGCTCACTGTATGCTGTGGTTGCCGGGGTTAATGCCGTAAGTTCGGTTTATAATGCAGCTATGCTGGAGGAAGCAGGACTTACTATATCCTTGCATCCCACCTACAGCGAAATCAAAGAACTGGCTGTGCAAATCAAAGAAAAACTGGGTGTTTCCACAGAAATGCCTGCCGGTGAATGGGCCGTACAGATGATGGCAAGGGATAAGGGAGAGGTTCTGTTTGACAGCAAAAACAGTAAGCTTGGCATCAGTGAGGAAACTGCACTTGAATATTTTCAGGATATTAAGGAACAAATTGACAGTGACTGGGGGCTTACCGTAGATGTTATACAGGAAGCTTCTACGGCCGGCGTTGAAGGAAGTCCTATGGCAACCGGAAAGTCCTGGAGTATGTTTCCGGGGTCCAATCAGATCTCCGCAATAAGGAATGCCAACAAGGATAAAATAGATATTGTAATGTATCCAAAAACCGATGATGCGGTTAATGAAAGTATGTACTTAAGACCGTCCATGTTCTGGAGTGTTGCCGAATCATCGAAAAATAAAGATATAGCAGTGGATGTAATCAATTATTTTACGAATTCAGAGACGGCTCAGGATAATTTAAAAGCAGAACGCGGTGTGCCTATTTCATCCAAAATGGCCAAATATATGGAGCCTTCCCTGGATGAAGTCCAGAAACAGCAGTTTGATTATATTGCCAAAGTATCGGAAATCGCAGTTCCCATTGATCCTCCGTACCCTGCCGGTTCCAATGAAGTTATTACCTTTTTGGGTGAATTGACCGATGCGGTCCGTTATAAAGAATCAACTCCGGAGGATGCGGCGGCCCGGTTTATAAAAGAAGCGAATGAGATTCTTGCTAACAAAGGACAATAATACGGAATAAAAAAGGCAGCCCGGCTTAAGAACCGGTTTTTGGGGCAGGCTGCCTTTTTAAAAGAGAGGAGGGATTCCGATAAAAAATCAAAAGCGAATTATAACATTTTTACAAAAAGAACAGGTAGCAGGGTATGTTTTTATAATGCCGTTTATTATAGGGCTGTTCGCCTTTACCCTGATTCCTATTGTTGCCTCATTTGCACTTTCCTTTACCAATTATGATATTCTTTCCACACCAAAATTTGCCGGGCTGGATAACTATATCAGAATGTTTACGCAGGATTCGGTTTTTTGGAAAAGCTTCCGCGTTACTTTTTTTTATGCGGTTGTATCTGTCCCGTTAAAGCTGATTGCGGCTCTTATGGTGGCCATGTTTTTTCAAAGGACCAGCAGGGCAACTTCCGTTTACCGGGCCGTATATTATCTTCCTTCCATCATGGGAGGCAGTGTTGCGATTGCAGTCCTGTGGAGACGTATGTTTGCTTCCGACGGTGTAATTAACGGTGTGCTGAATCAGCTTGGCATATTCAGCGATATCGGGTGGCTCAGCGGCACCAGGACCGCTATCTGGACGCTGATTATACTATCGGTCTGGCAATTCGGCTCCTCCATGCTGGTATTTCTGGCAGGACTAAAGCAAATTCCGGTTACGCTTTATGAGGCCTCCACGGTTGACGGATGCGGAAAAATAAAGCAATTTTTTAAAATTACCCTTCCCATGCTTACACCGGTCATATTTTTTAATCTGGTACAGCAAACCATCAACGCATTTATGGCATTTACCCAGAGTTATGTTATTACCGGAGGGAAACCTTTAAACTCCACTCTGTTCTATACGGTTTATATGTATCAGCGTTCCTTTCAGTATTCGGAAATGGGTTATGGTTCCGCTATGGCTTGGTTTATGCTTGTTGTAGTAGCGCTGCTGACGGTTATGATTTTCCGGTCTTCCGGCAGGTGGGTTTACCGTGCTTCCGAGGAAGAATAGATTGAAAAATGCGTTGTATTTTTTAATCATTCTATTTTGGCAGTATCGCAAGCAAACTTGCGATATGCATGTGTGTTAGGTTGAAAGAAAATTTAAATTTAGAAAGGTCTGCCAGATATTGATTTTTTCAACCTTTTTATTTTTGGCAGTATCACATCTGCTTGCAGACGTGATATGCAATGGGTGTTAATATGCATAAAAAGAGTAAAATAAGACCAATACTTTATCATACAATGGCAGTACTACTGGGATTTGTTATGATCTATCCGCTGCTGTGGATGATAATGAGTTCCTTTAAACCCAGTAATGAAATTTTTGCCAATGCCGGCTCTTTATTTCCAAAAGAGTTTTATCCGTCTAATTATCCGACCGGATGGAGAGGATTTGGCGGTATCAGTTTTTCGGTTTTCTTTAAAAATTCTTTTGTAATTTCCGTGCTTTCTACGGCTGGCTCCGTTTTTTCTTCCGCCTGTATTGCCTATGGACTGTCCAGGCTCCGTTTTAAAGGAAGAAAAATATGGTTTGTCATGATGTTGCTTACCATGATGCTGCCTTTCCAGATAATCATGATTCCGCAATACATAATTTTTAACCGGGCCGGCTGGATTGGCACCATTTTACCCCTGGTTGTGCCGGCGTATTTCGGCGGCGGATTTTTCATCTTCCTGATTATGCAATTTATATATGGAATTCCGAAAGATTTGGACGAAGCGGCTAAAATCGATGGGTGTTCCTTTTACGGAATATTTGCAAGGGTGATAATGCCTTTGATTGTACCGGCACTGATTACTTCAGCCATTTTTGCATTTATGTGGAAATGGGACGATTTTCTTGCTTCGCTTCTTTACCTTAATAATCCCAGTAATTATACGGTATCGCTTGCTCTGAAAATGTTTTCGGACCCTTCCGCCCAGTCAGATTGGGGTGCCATGTTTGCCATGGCGACACTTTCCATTGTCCCCATTATGCTGATTTTCATTTTCTGTCAGAAATATCTGGTGGAAGGAATCAGTACGGAAGGACTTAAGGGATAACGTCATGGAGGACCTGAAATATATTCCTGTTTCTTTAACTTATTTTTTTAAACAAACACAGAAAAAGGTGAGTATTTGCAAGCTTGATTGTATCAGTGCATATGGACGAACGGCCGAAACTCCCGGAGCACGTTTCGGCCGTTTGAAAGAATTGAGATATAATAAATCCGCATCAGAGACTTAGTTCCTTATTACCACAAGTTTATTTCCGGACAAGGTTTTTTTTACGTCAATTACATTCTGGTTGCTGCTACCCTTCCAATGAAGCTGTTTATCCAGAAGGTCCAGCTGAAATCTGCCGTCTACTATGACATCCACCAGAGGGATAAAGGAAAGGTCTCTTATGTCCTCCCAGCCAAATCCCGTATAAAGCCAGATACTTTTCTCAGGAAAGAGCGTCTTTATCTCTTTTATTAATGTCCCGATGTCAGCCCGGTTGGCCGGATGAAGGGGGTCTCCGCCGGTTAGGGTAATTCCTTCTATGTAATCTTTTTTCAGTTCATGAAAGATTTCTTCCTTTGCTGAATCATCAAAGAGAAGCCCGCCGCTGATATCCCAGGTGATGGGATTATGACAGCCCCTGCAGGCGTGGTTGCACCCGGATACCCATAAAACCACACGCAGTCCGCTGCCGTTAAGCATATCATCCTTGGTAATATTGTGGTACCGCATTACATACTTTTCCTTTCCCGTATTTCTGCCATTTTGGCCTCGTTTAACCGGGTATCGCCCTTTACACGGGAGTAGGAAAGGTAGCCGTTCATACGGTCGATTTTAGTTAAATTCCTGCTGCCGCATTTCGGGCATACATCCATCTCAAGCTCCTGATGACCGCAGTCATCACAGTAGGCCAGGGATAAGTTGACGCCTTCATAAAAGCCCATGTCCATAGCCCGCCTTACCAGGGCTTTGATTGCATTAATATTATAGTTGACAGGGTATTTTACGTATTGGATTTTTCCGCCGTTGGAAAGGTCCCAGAAGCGGTATTCCAAATCCTGCTTCTGGATGGGAGTAATATCTTCCGTAACATGGCAATGGAAACTGTTGCTTACGTATTCCCGGTCGGAAACATTTTCTATAATTCCGTATTTTTTTCTGAACTGTTTTACCTGAAGTCCGCACAGGCTTTCGGCCGGGGTACCGTAAATCGCATAAAGACGGCCGTCTTCTTCTTTAAACTCCGTAATCCTCTTATTAATATACCTCAGTACCTCCAGTGCAAATCCGCCGTCTTCTACCAGGGACTTTTTGTTATACAGCTGCTGCAGCTCATTTAAAGCGGTAATACCAAAGGATGCGGTGGCTGACTTTAAAACCGGTTTTATTTTGTCATGGATTCCAAGGCGGCCGCCGTAGAAACCGCCTTCGCAGTAAGCCAGAGGATTGGTGGAAGCCCTCATTTCCCCCAAATATTCGAAAGTACGGATATGTAAATTACGGATTAAGTTCAGGTAATAATCCAAAACCTCATAAAAATCCCGGCTCTCCTGTCTGGATTTAGCCAGTATCATGGGGAGATGGAGGCTGACGGCACCAACGTTAAAACGGCCGATAAAAACAGGCGTATCCTGTTCATCAGCGGGCTTCAGGCCCCCTTCCCTGTACCAGGGGGACAAAAAGGCCCTGCAGCCCATAGGGCTGATAATTTCCCCGTATTTTTTATACATGCCGGCAACGTAACCTTCCCCGGTTAAACTAAGCCAGTCGGGATACATGGTTTTGCTGGAGCAGCGGATACCGGCTTCAAATACATCCTCTAATTCGCAGCCCTCCCCGTGGAGGTTTTTATCGTAGAGGAATACAATCTTTGGGAATAAAACAGGCTTTTTGCATTCTTTTTTGCCCTGGCCCCTTCTTCTGACATCCAATAAGGCAATGGCGGCCATCTTAGCAAATTTGCCCGTACCCGTGCCGGCAGTAACGGTAATAAACGGATAATCCCCGCGGCTGGAGGCTACGGTGTTAAACTTATATTCCCAGCCCTGGAAGCCCTTTTCAAAATCTTCCTTGACGTCTTTTAAAGCTTCCGCTTCCGCCGCTTCAGGAGAAACACCCAGGTCCGTATACTTTTCATAAAATACGGCATAGGATTTCAGGGCATAAGGCTCCAGCAAAAGGTCCACGCCGGGAACGGTAAAGCCGCCGTACTGCTGGCTGGCCGCACTAAGAACGATATCCCCGATAACGTCAAATGCAACATTTAAGGTTTTGGGTTCATTGTACCAGAGGTTGCCCATTTCAAAGCCGCCCTTTAGAACCTGTTTTACATCAAATAAGCAGCAGTTCATGGTATCCCGTCTGGCCGACATGTCGTGTATGTAGATATATCCGTCCCTGGCGGCCTGGAGTTCTTCCGTTGTTAAGAAGAATTTCTGGTACAGCTCTTTATTCAGCTGGTTAAAAATTAAGCTTCGCTTGGTGGAAACCAGGGCACTGTCCGTATTGCTGTTTTCCTTATCGCCGATATACATGATGGACTGGCTTTTCTTATATACCTCGTCCAGCATATGTACAAAATCCTGTTTATAATTCCGGTAATCCCGGTAACTCTTGGCTACAAGAGGATTGGTCTGTTCCAGGGCACTTTCCACGATATTATGCATCTCACTGATATAAATTTCATTTTTGTTTATTTCTTTTACTTTGTTTTCTACGAACCGGCATATGAATTCGTGTTCCTTTGGAGTAAATTTAATCAAAGCCCGCTGTGCGGATTTGTCAACGGCATGGATAACCTTCTGAACATTAAAATCCTCCTTGGTATTGTCTTTTTTTACCACTCTGACCATAAATATATTCCTTCTTTCTTATACGTTTTATTCAGGAGCATGCCCGCCGTTTGGTATCGGACGGGGGACTTCTTTTTCTTTTGTCTGTAATCAAATATTTGAATCAAATTTTGATTTTATTACTATATACTGTGGTATTATATCATATAAACACTAGATATAGTAGCCCCTTTTTTAAAAAATTGAAAATTTCTTTCAAGAGCCCTGAACAGAACCAATGCAGCCGGATACCTTTATCCTTCGGATATAAAAAAGGAAGTCCGGAAAGTAAATGTGGTATAATAGCCCGAAATATGGTATTCTTTTAAACAGCGGTAAAATATACTTTGAATTTAATGCAGTGGTATCAGAAGGAGTTGCAGAAATGAATCTGTTAAACGTTGAAAAAATGAGCAAGAGCTTTACGGATAGAATTTTATTTGACAATGTTACCCTGGGAATTAACGAAGGGGATAAGATAGGTGTAATCGGTATTAACGGAACAGGAAAATCGACTTTGTTAAAGATGATTGCCGGCCTGGAAGAGCCGGATGAGGGATGTGTGGTTAAGGGTAAAACCGTCCGGGTGGAATACCTGGCACAGATACCGGTTTTTATGGATAACCTTACCATACTGGAGAATGTCATTACGGGGAAAAAAGCAGCGGAAGAATACCGGAACCTGGAAGGGGAAGCCAAAACCATGCTGCAGAAATTTGGTATCCAGGAATACAACGGCAGGGTCGGTACCTTATCCGGAGGAGAGAAAAAGAGGGTTGCCTTAGTACGGACCCTGCTGACCCCCGCCGATATCCTGGTCTTGGACGAGCCGACCAACCACCTGGACAACGAGATGGCAGAATGGCTGGAGGAGTATTTAAATAAATACCAGGGTGCCTTTATCATGGTAACCCATGACCGTTATTTTCTGGACAAGGTAACCAATAAAATTGTGGAAATTGATAAAGGAAAGCTTTATACTTATATTGCAAACTATACCAAATTCCTTCAGTTAAAAACGGAACGCGAGGATATGGAGCAGGCGGCGGAGCGGAAAAAGAAAAGTCTTTACCGTATGGACCTGGAATGGATGATGCGGGGTGCCAGGGCCCGTTCCACCAAACAAAAGGCACATATACAGCGCTTTGAAGAATTAAGGGACCGGAAGGTAATCGAAAAGGATAAAACGGTTGAACTAAATACCCTATCCGCAAGGCTGGGCAAAAAAACCGTTGAAATCAACCACATCAGCAAAGCCTACGGAGATAACTTACTAATCAAAGATTTTAATTACATCATGTTAAAGAAGGACCGGTTAGGCATTGTCGGCCCTAACGGAAGCGGTAAGACGACCCTTTTAAAAATCATTACCGGGAATTTGGAACCTGACGAAGGATACGTTGAATCAGGGGAAACTGTTAAAATGGGATATTTTTCCCAGGAAAATGAATACATGGACCAGAATCTGAAAGTGATTGAATATATCAGGAATGTGGCAGAATATATAGAAACCGGCGAAGGCAGCGCCAGCGCTTCCCAGATGCTGGAACGGTTTTTATTTACGGGAGCCATGCAGTATTCCCTCATATCCAAGTTATCCGGCGGGGAAAAAAGAAGACTGTATCTGCTGAAGGTATTAATGGAAGCGCCCAATATACTCATACTGGACGAGCCGACCAATGATCTGGATATACAGACCTTAACCATACTGGAGGACTATCTGGACAGTTATGACGGTATTGTATTGGCCGTATCCCATGACCGGTATTTCTTAGACCGGATTGTAAGCAGGATATTTGCTTTTGAAGGAAACGGAATTATCAGCCAATACGAAGGCGGATTTACGGATTACAAAGAAGCAAGCGGGGGGAAGGACGAAGAGGTAGGTAAAAGCAGCGATACGCCCGTAAAAAACAGGGATAAGGGAAATGCAGCTTTATCCGGTAAAGGAAAACCCAAGGAAGTAAAATTAAAATTCACCTATAAGGAACAAAAGGAATTTGATGAAATAGATGATGCCATTGCCGGTTTGGAGGACAGCATTTCTGTGCTGGATGCGGAAATGGAAAAAGAAGCGAGAAATTATTCCAGACTAAACGAATTAATGGCACAGAAGGATGTATTGGAAAGACAGCTGGAAGAAAAAATGGACCGCTGGATGTATTTAAACGATTTGGCGGAGCAAATTGAAAATGCAAAAAACAATTAAATTCAAATCAGGAGGTATGAACATGACAAAAATTGAATTAGTAAGAGCAGAAATGGTTAAGGCTATGAAAGCGGGGGATAAGGGAAGAAAAGACGCCCTGTCCGCCTTGCTGACGGCACTTAAAAATGTGGCAATTGACAAAAGGGCCGATTTAACGGAGGAAGAAGAGAATGCCGCTGTAATGAAAGAAATCAAACAGCTGAAAGAAACTCTTGAATCCGCACCGGCAGACAGGACTGATATTATAGAAGAATGCAATATGAGAATATCGGTTCTCAACGAATTTGCCCCTCAGTTCCTCACAGAGGAGGAGATTAAAAAGGTTATCCATGAAGTACTGAAAGACCTTTCCATAGAGGAACCGTCGGCTAAGGACAGAGGAAGAATCATGAAGGAGCTTATGCCGCGTGTAAAAGGCAGGGCCGATGGGAAACTGGTAAATGAAATGGTTGCCGCATTATTTTCCTGATTAATGAAACGCTTTTGCGTGGATGATAAGGTTTCTGCCGCAATGTTTAAGCTCTTCCCCGGGAATTAAAATTCCTCCGGTCCTGTATGGATTGGTTAACACAAAAGCCGGAACAGCCTTTCCGCGGTCCGTTACCCGTAAGGTATTATCGGGAGCGATGTTATAATGAAACGTAAATGTTTTTCCATAGCACTGGTAGCGGAAGCTTAAACCGTTTAAGTCGCCGGGCAGAACCGGGTCTATGATGATACCGTCTTTTGAAAAACGGATGCCCAGGACATTGCTGACTAACTGTCGGAAATAGATACCCGGGCCGCTGGAGTACAAACGCCATCCGCCTTTGACCCTGATATCTCCGGTCTTTAGAAGCCCGAAGTTTTTTTCGTAATCGTAACGGTCCTTATAAGCTCCGTCGGAGCTGCTGAAATACAGGTTGCTCTGCCGGATACCGGCATTGGCAACACTGTTCCTTATCAGGATAGGATTTATGGTAAAAAGAGCATTCCAGGCCTCCTTGCCTTGGCCAAGCTTTGCCATGGCTTCAATATACCGGATATGGGCGTGGGTATATTGTAAACTGATTTCCCGCCCTACGTTGGCAGCCTGTTCCGCACGTTTAAACAAATGGCTGACACCGCCGTCATAGCGGGCCGGCCGGTCCATTAAGCGTACACCGTCAGGGCATTTTAAGTTAGCCTTTATGACGGAGGCATTTTTTTCTGCCTGCTGCTTATCCGCTAATTCGGCAATGATACTTCTGGTCATGGGCAGCAGCCGGTAGCGGATGCCGATGGTATCATCCGCAGGATGGAGCATATGTCGGCAGGAATCGCCCCATTCCAGGAAGCCTGCAATAATTCCGTCCTTAATAAGCATATTGTGGAAAGCGTCTTTTACCAGACAGGAGAGAGAGTAAAATTCGCCGGATAATTCTTTATCTGTATCGGCAAGGGCATTGCTTAAGGCGGTAAAGGTTTGGTAGGCAAGAGCAACGGTCCAGGAGCTTACCATTTTTACTTTCAGTTCTCCACTGGCCGGCTGCAGGGTGTCGTCCCAGTCTCCGCCGGCATAGGTGATAAGACCGGTATTCTTTACAAACCTGGTTTCTTTTAAATTGGAAAGTGCCCGGTGTATATGGTCCAGGAGAGCTGCCTGCTTATCCGGCTTATCTGCATAAGGCAGAATTTCCTGTAATATATCCTTATCGCCGGAAGCAAGGATGTAATCCGCAGTACATTTCAGCGGCCAGAATATAACATCGCCGTGGCATTCCCCGGCATGTATGGAATACCTGTCAAACATAAACCACTGGGGCCATTCCTTCGTTTCGTAATTCTGGCGGGAAAATATAATCAGCAGTATGCGTCTGAGAATGGTATAATTCCCGGTAGCCAGGAAAAATTCCATGGGCCCCTGGCAGATATCACGGGTACCCCAGGCGGCACCGCCGGGCTGTTCCAGTCCGTGGGGCATGGAGAAATGAATCATGGCATTATGGGCATACCACCAGGCTGTTTCGTTTAAAATGCCAATCTTCTCCTTATCAGCAGAAGATTTAAGGCGGAAATTCCGGATAAGCTTCCGGTAAAAATCCAGAGCCTTTTCTTTCTCGTCGGAAAAGACATAGCTGGTATTCTTTTGCAGTTCTTCCCCTGTCAGGGAACCCTTTATCAGGAGGCGGAAGCTGTTTTCCTTGAAGGAAAGGGTTAAAAAGGTCTCATCAAAAGCGGTTTCTCCCTCAAAAAATATCCTGTCGTCACTTGGCGTAAAGCCGACATCCGGAAGCAGTACGTCATAGTGAAGCCCGGGATAGACCGGATTATCCAGGGTAAAGCGGATTCCCCCGTCTATGTCTGTATATTCTATGTCCCCGGTATACTCATTATTTCCCATAACCAGCTGGTTTGTAAGGATAAACTCATACCGGATGCGCTCCCGGCTTTTTACCTCCAGCATAATATCGGGGTCCGACACGGCGGTATAGGCCGTTACCGTGAGGATATCTTCCGGTAAATGATAATACCATCTGGAATAATTCATTCCCATTTCAAACAGGCCCGGCAGGGTCAGCAGGCGGTATTGCCCGTTCAGACGGAGGTAAATACGCTGTCCGCTGTTCTTCATTACGTTTAAAAATCCCCTGGGTGTGGAAAAAAGCTTATGAAGGTCGGTATTGCCGATGGCTACATGGCTGTTGAAAATGCCGTACATATATTGGGTGGAGGAAATCAGCCGGCTGGTAACATCTGCGGTATCCGGCGGCGTAATGATGATTGTGCCGTGAGGCCTCTCGGTTAAAAGCTCTTTTTCCTTTGTCACGACGTGGGAATGTTCCCTGGTGAAGAAGGATAACAGGGTATTGTCCGTTACCTCTTCCAATTTCCTTTCCGGATAAAGGGCATTTATTTCAGCCTGGCTGAATGCGGGGGAGGAATAGGGGGAGCCGAATTCTTCCTTTATACGGACGGGCTTTACCGGAGCTGTTTTATGGGTTTCCTTCCGTACAGATTCATAAGCCGATATAATCTGCTCCCGGTATTCTAATTCCCTGACGGCTTTTTTATGGTCAGGCAGGAAATATCCGTAAAAGGCAAAGGAACATTCTCCGTTTAAAGCAATCTTCTCTGTCTGCAGAGCGGTATAAGCAAATTCGTACTGGAGATTATAATCGGATAAATCGGAGTTTAGTATCTCAGGAATATCCGTATCTTTATAGGACAGCCCGAAAAACTGCAGGCCATCGGTGGAATAATGAATTACCTTTATTCCTACAGCTCCCTGTTGGATATAGGGAAAGGAATTTAGGGAAGGCAGGTTCTGCCTGGAACAAACCGCATAACCGTCCGCATTTTCAAAAACCGCATGCCCCAGATACTCAGACGTATACAATTCGTTGGTATAAACACAGTCAGCCTCAGCGAGGCCGATATCCTGCCCGTAGATGACGTCTACTTCTTTTTTACACCCGTATAAAAACACGTTCCAGAGCCAGATGTTACCCAAAGGACGGAATGTAACCTTATAGGAGACATCTTCAGCAGTGCCTTCATACACAAGGGCTTCCCCGGAAGCTGAAAGTCTGCTCCCGGAACGTATACCAAGAAGCGGATATGCCCTTTTGGCAGGTCCGTCATAAATACGCAGATAAATATTGTTTGAGGAGCCATCCTTTACATTGCCACGGAACTGGTTTATCAGGAAGGTTCCCTGACTGCTGCCGCAAGTAAAGGAAAATATATCTCCCGAAGGAAGAAAACGATACAGCATTTCGTTTTGTCTGATATCCATAAAACAATTTATTTTATTCATTATGTCTGGAATCCTTTCTATAAAGCAGTTCATTTTTATATGAGAAAACGTTTCCATTAAAAAGAGAAACTATTATGGAAAAATTTCAAAAACTAAAGTGAGTATATAAGAAAACAAATTATTTGTCAATAAGCAAGGTGATAATTAACAATTTATATATAAAAAATTATATAAAAATACTAATTATTATAAATTAATAATTGACAAAAGTGAAAACAGGGAATACAATAATCGCATAAGGTACAAAATAAATTAAAAATGGAAATGTTTCCGTAGTAAATATACATAAAAATGGAACATTTTCAATTTGTATGTTTAACGGAAAAGTAAAATCCGTTAAGTATACCAGCTGTTTTAATTCAAAGAATTATTGAGAAGGGCAGGAGAAGTCTATGGAAAAAATAAAATTCCATCTGAAAAGCTTTATGCGTGAGCTGAAACGGAAGAAAGTTCTGTTTTTAATGATATCGCCGGTACTGCTTTATTTTATTGTCTTTTCGTACATACCTATGCCGGGTGCTTACATTGCTTTTGTAGACTACAATATTGGGAAAGGTATTTTCGGCAGTAATTTTGTAGGGTTGAAAAATTTTGAGTTTTTAGCCAAAACGGGAGACTTGTGGAGGATAACGAAAAATACGCTGTTATATAACCTGGCGTTTATAATTTTCTGTAATATGTTCCAGGTAGCATTTGCGGTCATGATATCGGAAATTAGCAGCGCATGGTTTAAAAAGATATCCCAGTCCGTTATATTATTGCCCTATTTTATATCCATGGTAATCGTAGGATTTTTTGCCTACAATCTTTTTAATTATGACCATGGTTTTATCAATACCATATTGACCGGACTGGGCTTAGAAAAACATGATTTTTATTCTGACCAGGGAATCTGGAAATATATTATCGTATTCTTTAAAATATGGGCCAGTACAGGTTACGGTATGATTATTTACCTGGCGGCCATTACGGGCATCAGCAGTGATATTTATGAAGCGGCGGCGTTGGACGGAGCCTCTCCCATGCAGAAAATACACCGCATAGTGATTCCGCTGCTGAGACCGACCATTATCTTATTGGTCCTCTTTGGACTGGGGGGAATATTAAAAGGTTCCTTTGATTTGTTCTATAATATTATCGGCAACAATTCCGTGCTGTATAAACAGACGGATATAATTGATACCTTTGTATTCCGCAGTCTTGTGGGACAGTTTAATTTTTCCCAGGGGGCGGCGGTTGGATTCTACCAGTCCGTATTCGGCCTGATTCTGGTTCTGACCGTGAATGCAATCGTTAAAAAGATTGAACCGGACAGTGCATTATTCTGACATTTAGCCAATCCAATTCACTTTCAACCTTATGCGCATAAAGCGTGCCCGGAAAGGGAGGAAAATATGACAATTAAAAGTAATGCAACAATAAAAAGTAAAAAAATTATGGGCAGGGAAGAAAAAGTCATGAAGGTTTTCTTCTATTCTATCCTTACGGTTTTTGCTCTGATTTGTTTATTCCCGTTTCTGCTGATGATAACTTCCTCCTTCATGAATGAAAAAGAAATCATTGCGGAAGGGTATAAGTTATTTCCGAAGGAAGTCAGTTTCAGTGCTTACCGGTTTTTATTTCATAATTCGAAAAATCTTATTTCCGCATACAGGGTTACCATTACCATTGCGGCCGCAGGTACCATGCTGGGACTGTTCTTTATGTCAATGGCCGGTTATGTCCTTTGCAGAAAAGATTTTAAATACAGGAACCAGATATCCTTTTTTATATATTTTACAACGTTATTCAGCGGAGGTCTGATTCCGTCCTACATTCTGATGGTAAACGGCCTGGGGCTGAAGGACAGTATCTGGTCCATGATATTGCCGGGACTTATGAGTCCCTGGTCCATTTTCTTAATGAGAAATTTTATGAAGGCGATACCGGACTCCCTTTATGAATCGGCGGCCATAGACGGTGCGGGAGACTTTTATATCTACCGGAGGGTTTTTATGCCCCTGGCAAAGCCTTCGCTTGCTACCATCGGGCTGTTTTTAACCTTGGGCTACTGGAATGAATGGTATAATGCCATGCTCTATATCCAGTCTTCCGGAAAATATCCCCTGCAATACTTCCTGCAAAGAATTGTAAGCCAGGCCAACGTACAGCTGCTCATACAGCAGGGAATAACCGTAAATACGGCTGATTTGCCTTCGGAATCCATAAAAATGGCAACGGCGGCTGTGGCAATTGGTCCCATTATCCTGGTATATCCGTTTGTGCAGAAATATTTTGTCAGCGGATTAACCGTAGGTGCGGTAAAAGGATGATAATATGCTGACAAAACAGCTTATTATAAACTTATCGGGTAAGGCTGTCCAGGCGCCGGAACAGCAGACCTGAAGGAACCGGAAGAAAATAATAGAAAAGAAAGGAAAGCCACATTTTGCTTCTTTCGGTTGTGTTTACTTGTGGCAGGGGGCTCTTCCGCTCCCAAAATGGGTAAAAAAATGAGGAAAATGATGAAAAAATTAACAGCAGCTTTATTGGCAGGTATGATTGCCGCAGGTCTTTTAGCCGGCTGCGGCAACAAAACAGCGGACACAAACCTGAACAAAGGGGAAAAAGAAACAAGCACCGAAAACGTAACCGGTTCGGAAAAAGAAGTGAATGTTGTAATGTACTTATTGGGAGGCGAAGGTGTTGCCAATCGTGATATTTTGGATGCCTTAAATGAAAAATTAAGGACCGGTATTAATACGACTCTGGAAATCAAATACATTGACTGGGGTGACGTAGCCACCAAATATCCTTTAATATGGGCTTCCGGAGAAGAATTTGACATGGCCTATGTAGCTTCGGGAGCGGCGGTTCCCTATGCCACCCTGGCAAAACAAAACGCCCTCGTTGATATTACCGATATGATAGACAAGTATGCTCCCTTACTGAGAACAGAATTAAGTGACAGATGGGACAGTGTAAAAGTAAACGGGAAAATCTATGCCGTACCTAACAATTACAGCGAATACACGGCATACGGCTTTGTAAGCCGTACGGACCTGATGGAAAAATACGGAGTTACCGGCATTTCCTCCATAACCGACATGGAAACCTATATGGATGCCGCCCTGAAAGACGGCATGACACCGCTTAACGGAAGCTCCAACCTGGCTATGGACTTATACCGTATGTTTGTAGCGGCAACGGGAGGTTGGATTGATGCTCCCGGTATTCCGTTTACGGAAATGTATCTGGTAGGGGATAAGGACAATCCTTATGAAGTACTGCATCCTGCCTTTACCGATGAATTTGAGGCTTTTGCGGTAAAAATGCGCGAATGGGCAGATAAAGGCTACTGGTCAAAAGATATTCTGTCTTCTTCACAGGATGACAAGGACAACTTCCACAATGGTTTGTCTGCCGCTTACATCAGCCACCAGCCGGACTGGACGGGAAGCTATGGAACCCTGGTACAGAAGCTGCCGGGTATTGATACGGAATTTTATTGTTTCCCGGAAGCAGGCGGCAAGATTATCAAATCAACCGGAGTAGGTGCGGCAACCGCCGTCAATGTTAATTCAAAATATCCGGAAAGATGCTTAATGGTAATTGAAAAACTGATGACGGATAAAGAATGCTATGATTTATTCCAATACGGCATCGAAGGCAGGCAGTACGAAGTGGCGGACGGAAAAATTACAAAACCTGCGGATTATAATGCGGAAACTGACGGAGGCGGTTTCGCCGGATGGGCCTTCCGTACGGACCGGCTTAACATACCGCAAAGTACGGAGGACCCCCGCCGTTATACCTTAAATGAAGAGTGGTCTAAAACAGCATTTGATAGTCCGTATATTGGATTCAGCTTTGATTCTTCCAAGGTATCTACCGAATTAGCATCAATAGCCAGTGTTGATTCCCAGCTTGGAATCCAGATATTGTTAGGCAAAACACAACAAAGCCCGGAAGCAGCGGTTGAAGAATACAGGACTCAATTAAAGAATGCGGGAGTGGAAACGGTTATAGCGGAAGTAAATTCCCAGATACAGGCGTTTTCGGCACAATAAACAGCCCCAGTGCAGCACCCCTCATTGTAGCTTCAAATATTATTTTTATACTGTTTGTACAAATTTATAGAAATTAAAATGGATAAATGATAAAATTACGGTATAGTTTCTGAATTTACTGTTATATGGAGGATACGATTAGCTATGAGTGTAACGATTAAAGATGTCGCCAGATTATCTGGAGTTGGGATAGCAACAGTTTCCAGGGTATTGAATAACAGCGGTATTACAAGCAGTGAAACGAAAGAAAAAGTAATGGCTGCGGTGAGGGAGCTTAATTATGTTCCGAATAATAATGCCAGAAACCTGAAAATGGGACAGTCCAGAACGATTGCTCTGTTAGCTAAGAGTATAACGAATCCGTTTTTTCAAAAGATGATCCATACCATAGAACAAAAGGTCTTTCTGCGCGGATATCATCTGGAAATAAGAAATGTAAATTATTCCGAATATGAGATGTCGATGGCGATTAAAGAAGTCCAGGACCGTAATTTAAATGGTGTTATTCTTATGGGCGGTAATTTTGAATATACCAACGAAGATTTTAAAAGACTGGGAGTACCCTGTGTATTGCTTACGGTTTCCGGAGGGAAAGATGTGGATAAAGATTTATATTCCAGCGTAATTATAGATGATGAGGCGGAGAGCTTTAAAGCTACGGAGTACCTGATACAATTAGGGCACAGAAGAATCGGCTGTATATACAGCAACCAGGGTGAAGTAGTGACACCGAACAAACTGCGCTTCGGAGGATATCAAAAAGCGCTGGAAGCCCACGGGATAACTTATGACCCGGTGCTGGTTTCTTCCATTCACGTATCCGAATCCGGTTATGAATTTGGTTTTAACATGATGAAAAACCTGATGTTAAGAAATAAAGACATGACTGCTGTGGTAACCATGGCGGATACTATGGCAATCGGTGCGGCCAAAGCCGTTTTATCTGCGGGGCTCCGTATACCGGAGGATATATCCGTGATAGGATTTGACGGTATTGAAGTGGCGGAATATTATAATCCGTCCCTTGATACGATCTGCCAGCCTGCCGAACAGATGTCATTAGGTGCAATTGATGCCCTGTTTGGCATGCTGCAGGATGAAAAGACCAGTCATCTGGTATATGAAGCATCTTTGCTAAAAAGAGGCTCCTGTGCCGGCATAAAGAGTCACAGCGGCATGTAATATGAAAAAGCCCGAAATCCGAAAACGAAAATATCCGGATAAGCTTCTGAAAAAGGCCCTTTTTAATAGCCAAGTAGAATGCACCTTTATTCATTTGACTATCAGAAAAGGCCTTTTTCAGAAGCTTTACAAAGACAGCACAAACCAGCCGGTTTAATCAGGACGGCCGGAGGCAATTCATTGATACCCCATAACCCCAGGAAGAAATAGATTCACTTTTCGTCCCGTTTATCATATATTTTTTATTTCGGAATATAATTATTATAAGTATAAAGTGTATAGATTGTACGAAAGGAAAAACTTTTGTGTCGGTCGGTGCACAAGAATAGAAAAGGGAGTTTATTATGCCTGATTATAAAAGATTAGTTTCGTATATGTATAATTATGAAGACGGACTGAAGAAGCATAATGTAGGATATGCCAGAGTGGAAGCCCGTAACGGACAGTGCAAATGTACCCTCCATGTTGCAGCGCCCAGTTTAAATGATAAACAATTAAAGGTATATATGTTTAAAAAAAATAACGACGGGTTTGAGGGGATATTGCTTGGGACGCTCCAGGTAAGAAACGGAGTCGGAGACTACAGGACAGTGACGGATCCCTTACATATCATGAATTCCTCTTACGGCCTGGACGATATGGGCGGAATTGTTTTGTATTATACGGAAAGAAAATTTTTGGCCACATCCTGGGATGAAACGCCTATCACCATGGATAGGGTGGCGGGAATGGAAAATAAAAAGTATGATAACGAATTAAAAGCTGCTAATGTTATAGCGGATAAAACGGAGACAGCTGTGAAAACGCCTGAAAATAATACCGGGTCCGTTAAAGAGTCCGCCGTTAAGGAAGCAGTTGAAGAGACGGAGCGGTACGGGCGGCAGGAAAAGCAGCAGGTTATGAAAGAATCACAGGAATACCGGAATGATAATGAAGGGGAAGTATTTAATGACCTGGATAACGGCAAGGATTCCAGGTATGAAAGAACCCCGGATACGGAAGACGAATCAGATAAAGTTGCGGCCAAGGAAGTAGAAAAAGAGGAAGGTCATAAAGAGAGCCAACAGAAGGATATAAAAATAATCGATGACAGAGGGAAAGAGGAAAAAGACAATATAATAGAAGAATTAAATTCTCCTGTTGAAATTCTTCAGAATGAAGGGTTATCCAAAGCTGAAACGGAAAAGGATAAAGAACAGGAAGAACCGTCCGGTCCGCAGGCAGGGGCAGCCAAAAGGGATGATAAGCCACAGGCAGAAGAAACACAGGATTACGGCAGCCCGGGAATAGAGGAGCCGGCAGGACAGAATAATGCAGAGGCATATGAAAGTTCAGTAAATCCGGTTCGTCCGGAAGCTTATGAAGATACGGATACCGTATATGACCCGGAAACAGAAGGTCTTGGACAGCAAAATGTAACGGAAGATTTGGTATATCAGGAGAATCTCGATCTGCAAGCCGGTGTTAATAGTGAAGAATACAGAAGAAGCGGTGAAAAACAGCCTTTCTTTGAGGATCATCCTTTGGCAAAACGAATTTACCGCAGTTTCCCCAGGATGTATCCCTTTGAAGATAATGAGATTGCCTGGTGTGTCAGAATAGAACCGCAGGATATCGGACTGTTCCCTATGGAAGCCTGGATATTAGGCAACAACAGCTTTCTGCTTCACGGATATTACAGTTACCGTCATCTGATATTTGCCAGAATGAATGATAAAAACGGATTCAGTTATATTCTCGGTGTTCCCGGAATTTATCATAACAGGGAAAAGTTCATGGCAAGAATGTTTGGATTTGAAAACTTCAAATGTGTAAAGAGAAAAGCACAAAGAACCGGAGAATTCGGATATTGGTATATTCCGATTACGTTAAATTAAATAAACACGCTCTAGTGTACTGTATCGCTCATAATTAGCCAAACAGCACTGCCTATTTTGTCATCGGCCGCGTTGTCGTCAATCGGCGTAGGAACCACTACGCCTCATTCCTCCGCCTTGCGGAGTGACAAAATATTCAGCACAGTTTGACTAAAGATGAACGATAAAGCACACTGGAGTCTGGCAAGCCAGGCTCTTTCGTTTGTCTTGGTGTGTCTATTCTTCAAATTCCGTATTGATGTAGGCATATCTGGCGTGGTCTTCCCATTTATGGTTAATATGTATACTGGATTTGGACAGGCCTTCATAGGAAAAGCCCAGTTTCTCTATAAGATGTATGGAACGGATATTTTGAGGCATAATATTTGCTTCGATACGGTGTATTTTATGGTCCGAGAATAATATCCGCATGCCGGCCGTAATACTTTCCAGAGCATAACCGCGGTTTAAATGCCCCTGGTCAAATTTATAACCTAACTGGCAGGTATAATAAGAGCCTCGTATGATATTGTAAAAATTAACGGAACCTATAATGGTCTGGGGATTATCACAGAGAAATATCCAGTACCGCAGCAGCTTGGACTGAAGCATAAGATTATATTCTATGGACAGAGAAAGCCTTTGATAAGGAAGAGTGTAAAAGTTCGGATCCCGTTCCGGTTCCCAGGGTTCGAAGTGTTCTTTATTATTTTCGTAGAAGGACAAAACCTTATCGGCTTCATTTGGATGTAAAATCTTTAATATAAGGCGTTCCGTATTATAATTAATCTGCATAATTAATTCTCCCAGCTTCTTTCCTGTAATATAGAGTGTGTTTAAAAAATGCTTGTCAGTTACGGCCAAATGAGAATCCGTTCCGCTGCGTGCTCATAACTCGTCAAGCAAATTCTTAATCCATACCGCGGACACTGACATTTTTAACATAAGAAGAAAGTAAATCTTTATATTGATATAGTTCGGATTTAGACGGACCGGTCAGTCCGGCTTGAATAACATCACCGGAATCCTTGTAGGCCTGCAAAAAATATGCTTTTGCACCTTGAATCCATTTGCCTATTTCAATAATATCCTCTGAAGTATGATGCTCTTTTACCACAGTAGTACGAAACTCATAATCAACAGGCTCCGTTAAGAGATAGGACACGCTTTCGGAGACTCTTGCGGTATCAAAGTTTTTAATACCGGCGGATAATCCGTATTTTGCCCTGGAATTTTTAATATCCATGGCGATATAATCGAGATATCCGTTTTCTGTCAATTGTTTTATTATATGAGGGTTATTTCCGTTTGTATCCAGTTTTACTAAAAAACCCATCTCTTTTATTTTATGTATAAAGCCGGTCAAGCCGGGATAAAGGGTGGGTTCTCCACCGGTAATGCATACGCCTTCAATGATGCCGTTTCTTTTTCTTAAATATTGAAATACTTCCTCCTCCGGAATAGTCGGCTGTCCTGCCGGAGATAAAACTAAAGAAGCATTATGGCAATAAGGGCAGCGGAAATTACAGCCTCCTAAAAAAATGGTGGATGCCAAATGCCCTGGGTAATCTAATAGAGTTGTCTTTTGAAAACCATGTATTTCCATTGTGCCTTTATCCTTCCGTAACCAAATATTGAGTGAGATACAAAAACCCGGTACATACACCCGGATGCTTTTGTTTTATATAGCGAAACTCATTTCAACATTGCCTATTAACCCACTTCGTGATAAGATAAATATAGCAGATAAGAGGAAATTCGTCCATAGTATATATTCCTTTCATCTTAATTTATGATTGAATATAAAGGAACATGAGAATGAATTTAAAATATATGAAGGAAGCTTTGAAAGAAGCCAGGAAGGCAATAAAATACGGAGAAGTGCCCATTGGGTGCGTTATCGTATATGAGGATAAAATCATAGGCAGAGGGTATAATAAAAGAAATACAAAAAAAACAACTTTAGCCCATGCGGAATTAATAGCTATCCAAAAAGCAAGCAAAGTAATGGGGGACTGGAGGCTGGAGGACTGCAGCATGTATGTAACGCTGGAACCCTGCCAGATGTGTTCGGGGGCCATTGTGCAGGCCAGGATAAAGGAGGTAATTGTGGGCGCCATGAATCCCAAGGCCGGGTGTGCGGGTTCCGTTTTGAATATTCTCCAGATGGAAGAATTTAATCATCAGGTAGAAGTAACCACCGGTGTAATGAAAGAAGAATGCGAGGCGGTGCTAAAGGAATTTTTTAAGGATTTGAGAGTCAGGAACAAACTGGAAAAAAATAAGGATATATTTTAAAAGGCCGGTCAGGAAACCGGTTTGAAGCAGCCGTCGCCGTTGCTGCCTGTATCATAGCGCTTGACTTTTCCCATGAAATGAAGTATACTATCTTCTGCAGGTTTCCGCAGTTTTACTGCTTTTTACCGTTAGGATAAAGAATAAATAAACCTTATTTATCGGATATTAAAAACCTGTTTCCGGTAATCCGTATTATAATAATTGTCAGAAAGTTTCCGTGCAGCCGGGGAGATAGCGGTGCCCTGTACCTGCAATCCGCTACAGCAGGGGTGATGCCTTGCCTAGGGTGTTTTTTTGTAGGGCTGCCCCCTATAAGTGATGTTGACGTCTGGGTCTTACGCAACAGGAATTCGTGAACCGTGTCAGGCCAGGAATGGAGCAGCACTAAGCGAAAGCTCCTGTGTGCCGTAAGGCAGCCTGGACCGAGTTAACTGTAGGGGTAACGCCTATGAAAAACATTCAAAGCAAGACGCACGGAATTTATATAATTTAATAATATAAGGCAATGATGTCGTCACAATTGTGGACGGCATTTTTTTATTTCATTGAAAGTTCGTCCTATGAGATTAAAAAGCTCCAGGCAGGGTGCGAATACACGATAGGGTTTATATTAAGAAGGTTGCCTTTCACAATTTGGAACGGCCAGACCGGCACAAGCAGTTTTCAGACACGCCCTAATTTCCTATGGTAGGAACTGCCCATATGGGTAGTTTTCTATATACAATATTATAGGGGCCGGAAAACTATCAATGGGGATAGGCCTTTGCTCATAGCCATCGGAAACGGTGGCCCGGCCCCCTTAGACGGGATAAAGGATTCAATTAACACCAATAAGACAGCTTATTGGTGCTTTTTTACTATAAAACAAAGGGGTATTTTTATAAAATCGTTCTTTCGGAATGTCGATTTATAGATTATAATAGTACTATGCTTAAAATGTAAACATATGACGAGGTGGGCTATGGCAATGAAGATAAATAACTACGCTGTTAATCAGGCTGACAAGGGAACTGTTATTTATGAAGCGGACAAACAGATAAACAGCGTATGTATCATTTTAAAAGGAAGAGTTCAGGCAGTTAATAATGGCTCAAAAATTATTCTGGGTTCCGGTAATTTCTTAGGTATCAGTGATCTGTTATATATGGGGCGATATTTAAATTCATATATTGCCTATGATGATGTAACTTTCTACTGTTTTCCCGTACAGCAAAAAGAAGATTTGACCGATATATTTTCCGCCAATAAAGATTATAAAGGGCTGATGGCTGCTTCCCTGACCAGACAGATTAATGAATTGGATAAGGCTTACAGTGCTCTGCAGTCCGCAGCCGAACATCTTTATGATTTTATAGAACGGAAATATCAGATATATCTGGATACCGGAAAAAGGTATGGTTACCCGACCAATGTAATTAATTCAATACAGGATATGGAGCACTACAGCGGTGATTTTGTCATAGATGAAAAAAAGCTGGCTTATTATAAAGAATGCGCCAGGATATCTGTGGACACATGGAAAGCCTTCTGCTCCTCGGGTGACGTGGTGGTTCTTTATTTGGTGGAAGAGACAGCGGAATTGATTGCACAGCTAATCACGGAGTGTATGGAATTATCGGATTATATTTCCGATATTTTTGCATTGTTAATGAATAATACGGATGCCTGCCTCTTTAAAAATTTTGCGGCCCTTGCCATATCCATTGAGGAAGAAGGCGGTTATAACAAAGAATTATTAAAGCTTATTGATGAAATCATTGATGAGATTAATCATATTGAAAAGCTTTTTCTGGATAAGACAGGCAGAATTATTAGTGTTGACCGGTTAAGGATGGAAGAAATATACTATCTTCTTTTGTCTAAAGACAGCAGCCGCAAGGAGCAGGTGGAAGATAATTTTCAGTATGCTGTGAATGAATTGCAGCAAATGTCGGAGGATTTTAATGATTCCTTAAAGAAAATCCAGCTTTACGGCGGCAGAGACCCTGAAAAATCTGAGGAACTGCAGGAGTTGGTCCTTGATTTTATCAATTCTAAAGATAAATTTTCTACCGAAGACAGTGTGAGGGTACGGCGCAGAAAATTGCTGCAGCATTTTTATGAACTATATGAAGCTGTATTTTTTAAAGCCTGCCAGGATGAAGCCGTGCCACGGATAATTGACTTATTTTTGAAATATGGTTTTCTGGATGAAAGGCTTTTCACAAAGGAACAGCAAAAAGAGCTTTATAGCCTGGATAATGAAATACGGGAAGGGACAGGGCCCTGTGCTGTTTATAATATCAAAGACTGGCTTATGAGCATTTACAAGGGAGAAAAGGAGCCTTCCAAAAATGAGTTTGACATGGATTATACGGATGTGCTCAGGGACAGAAGAAAAAAGGGCGAAATTACGGAAGCTGAGGTAAAGGAGCTCTTACAGAACCAAAAAGAAAAGATTATTTATGAAATAAATAATATGTTCCGCTGCAACCACAGGATAACCAGCGGTCAGTTCAGCACCTTCGTACCGTTTCTCTGGGGTGATAATATGGTTAAAGGTATCCGGGCAACGCTGGTAACCTCAGCTAAGCTCAATGATGCCGTTAGTGAACTGATGAAAATTGACTATTCCGTTTTTCACAGAGAGGTGTTATATGTTAATACGGAAAAGGGAATTTCAAAAGAGTATATAATAAAGCAGGTGTTTCCGGATATTATTCTCATGCCGGCCCTGGGCTATAACGGCGTTATGTGGCAGGAAATTACCGGTAAGAGAAAAAGCAATGAAGGAAGATTTATCCTGCCTGTTTTTACGGAAGTAGCAGTTAAGGATATTTTAGTAAAGCTCTTTGGAAGATTCCGCTGGGAACTTTGCAGGAGTATACAAGGAAGTGCCTGGAATAATATTAAATATAAATCGCTGACTTCCGAATATGCGGATTATATCCAGTTTTACCGCAGAAACAGGGAGCTTTCGGAAGATATGAAAGAAAAGATAAAATTACAGATACAAAAGGGAAGAGGAAATTACCGGGAAATTTTTGTAATTGATTATGAAGCCTGGATTAAAGGAGAATCAACCGGTGTATTAAGGCTCAATAGGGTTGCAAGGGAAATTCTTGCCACGTATTGTCCTTTTAGCAAGCCAATCCGGGAGCGAATAAAAGGCCAGCCCCTGTTTGCGGATGCTATGGAACGTTTTGTAAGAAATACGCTTAAAAAGAAAAGAGAAACAGAGATCAGATTCCGTGCCATTGAAAAAGAAGGCGGAGAGATTACGGAAGAATTAACGGAAACTTTAGCTTTTTACCAGGAGCTGTAAACATTAAAAGTGTGCGTGACTACGGAAAACTCAGGAAGAAAAATAATCCCGGGAGGAAGGCAGCACCGGGATTATTTTCTTTTCTGTATTTTTCTGTGAAACGGAATAAGGAAAAAACGTATAATTGTCAGATAAATATATCAAATAATAAAAATTAAATAATTATAATAAAAAAACATAAAAGTATATTGACAAATACCGACTCATTATGTATAATGGCATCATAAACCAGATGATAGTTCAATTAACAGATAATTAGAACGAATCGTTTTGGGACTGAAGGGAAAGGAGGAGATTCCAATGGGCTCTTTAGAGGAAGATTCGTAGTATATATCTATCCATGGCATGCAGAAAGATCGTCCTGCTGGAAAAGCCTTCAACATAGATAAACATATTTAAAATATGTAATTATAATTATATTGTAAAGGAGTTTTATTTATATTTAAATATTAAAGTGTAATGTACCTAAATGCATGTGATGCAGATAGAATGGTAATAAACCTGTTATTTATATATTCAGCTTTAGCAGGACATCAAGTTATACAATAACAATAATGACTCCGGCCAGACTACATAAAGAGGAATTTAATTAGAAGTAACAGGTAAAAACCTGCCATAATAATTTGTTATGGCAGGTTTTTCTGTGTATATTTGCTGCAGTTTAACCGTAAGGCTGAACTGTAACAAATTACTAGGTTTTTTACTTGTTTTAATTGACATCGAATGGTAAGATAAAATAGGATGTTAAATTATAAGAGAGGGTATGATATGCTTTGTTTACTTGATGTTAAAAAATATTATAAGAATAATAAAGCTGTGGACGGGATATCCTTTGAAATACAAAAGGGAGAGATTTTTGGATTAGTCGGAGCGAACGGAGCAGGGAAATCAACTACCATTTCCATGCTAACCACTATGATTAAACCGGATGACGGAGATATTTTATATCATGGGAAAAGTATTGTTAAGAATCCGAAGATAATCCGGAGCCGCCTGGGTTATGTACCTCAGGATATATCTCTTTATTTATCTCTTTCGGGAAGGGATAATCTCGTATTTTGGGGAAATGCCTATCATGTCCCTAAAAATATTTTGGATGAAAGAATTAGGGAAGTCAGCGATATAATAGGTTTTACAAAAGATATGTTAAAGCAAAAGACAGCAGCGTATTCGGGAGGTATGAAACGGCGTTTGAATATCGGTGCCGCCTTATTGCACCGTCCGGATTTCCTCGTTTTGGATGAGCCTACGGTAGGAATTGACCTGATTGCAAGAAATCAAATCCTGGATTTTGTTAAAAGAATAAATACAAAGGGAACAACAATTTTATACTGCGGGCATTACATGGAGGAAGTGGAGCAGATTTGTGATTCCGTCTGTATATTGGACAAGGGTAAGAAGCTTGTATGCGGCAGCAAGAAAAATCTGTTAAGTGAACCGGACAAAACATTGGAAAAATTATATTATGAATTAGTGGGAGTTAAACAGACAATTTAAGTATGTTTTTTCCACCATCCTGATTTGAATGCGTGCCTGAGGCGCAAATGGGAGGTTATATGGAACGTTATGAAAATATAGTAAAAATAGAAGAAATAAGAAGACTGACAGATAATAATGAATATATAAAGGCATTGAGAATATTGGATACCATGGATACCGGCAGAATAAAAACCCTTACCGATTTAAGTATTATTGCGGATGTTTATATGCAAAACGGCCGGTACGATGAGGCTATGGCGGTTCTTACAAAAATATATGGAAAAACAAAAACCAGGAGAGTGTTATATCAGCTTGTTGATTTATCTATTAAACGGGGCAGTATAAAGGAAGCGGAGGACTATCTGCAGCGGTATATAAAAGCAGCTCCCCAGGATTCCAGCCGTTTTATCTTCCGTTACTGCATCGATAAGCTGAACGGGGAACCCTATGAGGCTTTAATTGCCTCCTTAGAACAGCTCAAAGAATATGAATATTATGAAAAGTGGGCTTATGAGCTTGCCAAACTGTACCACAAAGCGGGAATGAAAGATAATTGCGTCCGGGAATGCAGCGATATTATATTATGGTTTGGAGAAGGCATATATGTAGAAAAAGCAAAATTACTGAAAGGTTATTATGTGGGTGAAATTAACCCCTTACATATGCTGAAGGCAAAGGAAAAAAAGGAAGCTGAAAAGAAGATGGGTCTTTATAAAACCAAGGATTACAGCTCCATGCGCAGCCGGATAGACCAATTTCTGGCGAAAGAAGAGGCTTCAAAAGAGGATGGGATACCTGCAGGGAAGGAACAGGAAGTACCGGACGAAGTGAGAGAGGACAATAACAGCGGCATGACGGAACAAAACAGCTTTCCGGCAGACATCCGGGAGGTCGTACCGGAAGAGGCACGGGAGATTGAACAGAATAAGGATCCGGAGCTGGAAGAATATTTTAAAAACATAGCAATGAAATTAAAAAAAGAAGTGGCCGCAGGAAGTGAAACAACCTCTGATGAGGAAACGGCACCGGATAACGGAATCAGCCGGGTAACGGATGAAAGGATGCAGGAAATCGGACAGGCTCCGGAGAATAAAGCTTATGTAAATTCAGGAAAAGAATCGGAGCAGGAAATGGAACCGCCAGGAAATGAAACGTCCGGGCAGGAAACCAAAATACAGTTAAGGGAAGAAATAAGCCCGGAAATACAGCAGGAATCCAGGGTATCCGAACAGGAAACCAAACAGGGTCCGGAGTATAATTCCCGGACAGATAATGATTTTGAAGAAACAGAAACGGTAATACAGACAACCGGGGACATGGAAGATATATCCTTACATAATAAAAAACAGCATTTGTCCGATAGGTTGGTATCCGCATTTTCAGAGGCAGGCATGAATTATGAAAAAGACTTTGGATATTTTATCCGGATAGATTCCTGCAGAATACAAATAGAAGCATGCTTAGAAAATGTTCTGTCGGATTATACTAAGAATAATCATATGATTATTACCGGAAGGAGAAAATCAGGTAAAACTACGCTGGCAAAAAAAATATCCAAAGCTCTTTATGAGTTAAACTGGATCAATGCAAACAGAGCCGCCAAGATATCCGCGGTTAAGCTTAACGGCACATCTCCGGAAAAGAAAAAGGATAAACTGGTAAACAGCTGCTTAATTATTGAAGAAGCGGGTTCTCTTGAGCAAAGTACGGCAGAACAGCTGCTGTCCCTGATTCGGGATTTAAGCAGGAACATTTTTGTCATACTGGAAGATGAGGAATATAACATAAAGAAATTGCTTAAGAAGAATCCAAAGCTTAAGGAGGTTTTTACTAGCCGTATTCATCTTCCGGATTATACACCGGAGGATATACTGGGTTTTGCTTTTACTTATATTCAGAATTATGATTATGAATTTACAGGAGATGCAAGAACGGCTTTTGAAGAGGGAGCAAAAAAGATTTTAAATTCGGTAACGGAAGAGGAACAGTTAGAGGCCGTTATGGAATTGGCCCGTAATGCAAAGCTATCTGCCGACGAAAGATATAAAACACTGCTGTCGGATATTATACGGGAAAGGGATTTAAATTCAGAAGATTTCTTATATATCAAAAAGGAAGATTTTTTATCGGAGGATTTAATGAATGGATAGGGAAATATATGTCATAGGGCATATCAATCCGGATACGGATTCCATATGTTCCGCCATTGCATATGCCAGATTAAAACGGATACTTACCGGCGGTGCCTATAAAGCGAAAAGAGCGGGCCAGATAAATTCGGAAACAAATTTTGTGCTGGAACGGTTTAAGGTTCCTGCCCCCGGTTATTTATCGGATATCCGTACCCAGGTTAAGGATATAGAAATCCGAAGGACGGAAGGTGTAAGTAAAGATATATCCTTAAAGAATGCCTGGGCACTTATGAAAAAAAATAATGTGGTAACTTTACCCATTGTGGATAAAGATAATTATTTGGAAGGGTTGATAACCATCGGTGATATTGCCAAGTCTTATATGGATGTTTATGATAACCGGATATTAACCAAGGCAGAAACACCGTGCAGTAATATTGTTGAGACCATGGAAGGGGAACTTATTGCCGGTAAAACGGAAGATCATTTTACGGAAGGGAAAGTACTCATAGCCGCAGCCAATCCGGACCTTATGGAAAATTATATTGAAAAAGGGGATATCGTAATATTGGGAAACCGGTATGAATCCCAGCTATGCGCTATAGAAATGAATGCAAAATGCATTATTGTATGCGACGGAGCCATGGTATCCAAAACCATAACCAAACTGGCCCAGAATAATGAATGTGCCATAATAAGGACACCCTATGATACGTTTACTGCCGCCCGTTTGATAAATCAAAGCATACCTATCCGCTTTTTTATGACGAATCAGGATTTAATAACCTTTTCCACCGAAGATTATATTGATGACATCCGGGAGATTATGGCGAAAAAGCGTCACAGGGATTTTCCGATTTTAAATAAAGACGGGCATTACAGCGGAATGATTTCGAGAAGGAATCTTTTAAATACCAGAAGAAAAAAAGTAATACTGGTGGATCACAATGAGAAATCCCAGGCGGTAGACGGTCTGGAAGAAGCCGAAATTTTAGAAATTATTGATCATCACCGTTTGGGAAGCCTGGAAACCATAAACCCTGTTTTTTTCCGCAATCAGCCTCTGGGTTGTACGGCAACTATAATCTACCAGATGTACCGGGAAAACGGTGTAGATGTGGAGCCCCAGATTGCCGGGTTATTGTGTTCTGCCATATTGTCCGATACTTTGGTATACCGCTCTCCTACCTGTACGGAAATTGACCGCGCTCTGGCGGAAGAACTGGCCGGGATAGCAGGCATTCAGGTCGAAGAATATGCAAAAGAAATGTTTGCGGCAGGAAGCAATTTAATCTCCAAATCCCCGGAAGAAATTTTTTATCAGGATTTTAAAAAATTTACCGTCGGAGACCTTACTTTTGGTGTCGGACAGATTAATGCCATGAACCGGGAGGAACTGGAGGCCATTAAGGAAAAACTGATTCCTTATATGCAGAAAGCCTTTCGTGACCATGGAGTCGATATGTTGTTTTTCATGCTGACCAATATTATTGAGAGCTCCACGGAACTGCTTTATCAGGGAACCGGAGCGAAGGAACTGCTTACGAACGCATTTAAACTGGGCAGGGATAAACGGAATATTTATCTGAAGGGCGTTGTCTCAAGAAAGAAGCAATTGATTCCCGCCCTGATGCTTACTCTCCAGCAGGACAATGTTTAAAGCTTAAACTGTACCTGGACATCTTTCTTTAGATTTTTGCCGCCTGCGGATTTTACATTCTTAGTTATGGTTAAAATATAGGATTCATTTTCCGTGTAAGCTTCCAAAGGCTCAATTTCTATGTACCGATTGACGGAATCGTAACGGATTTGGGTTTTGAGCGGAACCTGATTGATGGAAGTAACATAAAGATTACGGTTGTTAACGGTTGCCGGATTTAAGGGAGAGGAAAATTTAATGCGCCATACGAATTTTCCTGTTCTAAATTTCAGCGTCTGTTTAACTTTATTTTTCATTTCGTCAGATACGGATTCGATATTAAGAAAATTACTAGTCATAACTATCACCTCAAAAATTTATCTTAAAATGTCATTTGCTTTATCGGTATAAATAATGATAAAGATTAATTAAGTTACGTGCATTTAAAATTTTATACATTTATTATACTATATTTAGAAAAAATAGCATAGTAGTAATTAGAGCGTGTTTAAAAAATCATTGCACCGTTCTGAACGCTCCACTTTGCGGTATACTGCGTCGCGATTTTGGGAGCGTAGAACCACTACAGATTAACGGATTAATTCTTCCGAACAAGGCACGGGGAGGTTTTATTTAGTGAAAAAAGAATTCTGGAAAGCCGGTAATATGCTGTATCCGCTGCCGGCTGTCATGGTCAGCTGTAAACGGCAGAAAGAGAGACCCAATATTATTACGGTTGCCTGGACCGGTACAATCTGCACCAATCCGGCCATGGTTTATATATCCGTAAGACCGGAACGTTTCTCTTATGATATTATTAAAGAAACAAATGAATTCGTAATAAATTTAACAACAAAAAAATTAGTAGAAGCGGTAGATTATTGCGGAGTAAAATCCGGCAGGGATGTGGATAAATTCAAGGAGATGAAATTGACTCCGGTTCCGGCTTCAATGGTAAAAGCGCCTTTAATACTGGAATCTCCGGTTAATATTGAATGCAGGGTAAAACAAATTTTGGAATTAGGTTCCCATGATATGTTTATAGCGGAGGTTTTAGGCTTACATGCAGATTCTTCCTATATGGACCAAAAAGGCAGGTTTGATTTAGGCAAGGCAGAGCCTATTGTTTACTCCCACGGGGAATATTACGGTTTAGGTGAATTAATGGGTAATTTTGGATACAGCGTTAAGAAAAAATAACCTGTTTAATATTTTGAAAACAGGAAAAAATAAAAAATGCTTGGCGATGTGGACGAAAGGTGATATAATCTGTTCATTATGTGTGAAAGGTTATAGCAGTTATGAAGAACATTGTATTAATTGGGATGCCTGGGGCCGGGAAAAGTACCGTCGGTATAATTTTAGCCAAAGTTATAGGATATCAGTTCCTGGATTCGGATTTATTGATACAGGAACAGGAAAAATGCTTATTAAAAGATATTATAAAAAAGCGTGGTCTGGAAGGTTTTATAGCCGTTGAAAACCAGGTTAACCGTAATATCCAGGCTGTCAATACGGTAATAGCAACAGGCGGAAGCATTGTATATGGTACGGAAGCAATAACACACTTAAGGGATATCGGCATTGTAATTTATATTAAACTTGAGTATGAAACTATTGAGAAGCGCCTTGGAAATATCAGGCAAAGAGGAGTTGTTTTGAAAAAGGGACAAACTTTAAAATCTTTATATGAGGAGCGCTGCCCTTTATATGAAAAATATGCCCATATTATTATAAACGGGGAGGGTTTAGGTGCGGAAGAACTTATGGAAAAGATTGCGGAGGAAGTCAAAAAGTACAAAGACTGAATAAAAAATATTTTACATCCCAATATTTTATGGTATAATCAAGTTAATCTAACAAAATTTACAACTAAATAACGTGATTTATGTACAATTTTAATAAATTGCGGTAAAAATTATGAGGTGTGCAATGGAGCAATATATTATAAAAGGCGGCAAGGCTTTGCATGGCGAAGTAACTATTGGCGGCGCTAAAAATGCAGCGCTTGGTATACTGTCCGCGGCTATTATGACTGACAAAACGGTAACCGTGGAAAATCTGCCGGATATAGGTGACATTAATGTCCTGCTGCAGGCAATTGAGGAAATAGGGGCTAAAGTAGAAAGAATCAATAAACATTCGGTTAAAATCAATGGAAGTAACATTAATTCCATGAGTATAGATTATGAATTCATACGCAAAATACGTGCTTCCTACTATCTGCTGGGAGCTTTGCTTGGCAAATATAAAAAGGCCCAGGTTGCTTTGCCGGGAGGCTGCAACATAGGCAGCAGGCCTATTGACCAGCATATTAAAGGTTTTGAAGCCTTAGGGGCTTCCGTAAAGATTGAACATGGTATGATCCAGGCAGAAGCAGCGGAACTTAAGGGCAGCCATATTTATCTGGATATTGCCAGTGTGGGTGCAACCATTAATATTATGATGGCCGCATGCCTTGCCGACGGGATAACAATTATTGAGAACTCGGCAAAAGAACCCCATGTGGTGGATATTGCCAACTTTTTAAACAGTATGGGTGCAAGCATTAAAGGCGCCGGTACCGATGTAATACGTATCAAAGGAGTAAAGTCCCTGACCGGGAGTGAATATGCCATAATCCCCGACCAGATTGAGGCAGGTACTTTCATGTTTGCTGCGGCAGCGACGAAAGGAAATGTTCTGGTTAAGAATGTAATTCCAAAGCATCTGGAAGCCATAACCGCAAAGCTGATTGAAATCGGCGTAACCGTGGAGGAATATGATGACTCAGTCCGTGTAATCGCAACCGGCCAGCTGGGGCACACGCATGTAAAGACTCTTCCCTATCCCGGTTTTCCGACGGATATGCAGCCCCAGATTACTGCGACCCTGACTACATCCGAAGGGACAAGCATCGTTACGGAAACAATGTTTGAAAACCGGCTGAAATATGTGGACGAATTGTCCAGAATGGGAGCGAATATAAAGGTAGAAGGGAATTCGGCAGTTATTGTGGGTGTTCAGGGATTGACCGGGGCGATTGTCAGCGCACCTGATTTAAGGGCAGGAGCTGCTTTAGTTATTGCTGGTTTAATTGCCGAAGGCTTTACTATAGTTGAACAGGTTGAATATATTGAGAGAGGCTATGAACATTTTGAGAGAAAAATGCAGGGCCTTGGTGCTGATATGGCTAAAATTGATATTGAAGATGAAAAAGCGGTGCAGAAATTTAAACTAAAGGTAAGTTAAGGAATGAACCGGGGATACTTTATTTCATATCCCCGGTTCCGTTATTTGTTTATTTATAATTGTTTACAAAATGGCTTCAATTACTAAATCCTGTTCTTTTGATAAATCAATAAAACGGTCATCTGTCTGGACAATTGGTTTAGACAGATAACTCTTATTGATCATTCGGATTTCTCCTATAGCTTTATTGCTTAATCTGACACGTTTGCCCACAAAGGTCTGGACGATTTCCTGCAGGAAGGTCATTATATATTGAGGATCAAATTTCTGAAGTCCGTCTGCTTCCAATATGCGGATTGCCTCAAAGGGGCATAAGGCAGGACGATATGCCCTTACGGAGGTCATTGCATCATATACATCGGCAATGGCTATGATTTTAGCAAACGGATTAATTTGAGAACCTTTCAGGCCGTTGGGATAGCCGCTTCCGTCACAGCGCTCATGATGCATTAGAGCCGCATATTTCACACGTTCGTCAATATCTTTATTTTTCAGTACCTGATAGCCCTGGATAGTATGAGCTTTGACCAGGGAATATTCAGATGTGGTGAGCCTGTCATGTTTATATATTATTTCCGAAGGCAGTTTCAGCTTGCCGATATCGTGTAACAGTCCGCTGAGCGTAAGAATATCAATGTCTTTCTCAGGCAGTTTCAGCCAGCGTCCGAACACATGGGCTATAAGTGCAACATTGATGGAATGGACGTAAGTTACGTCATCATTTTCCCGCATGCAATGCAGCATGTCGATAACATGGATTCCGTTTCGGCTCTTTGACAATATCCGGGTGGTGAGATCCAATAATCCGGGAACATCCAGTGTCTTATCTTCACTGTTAATTTCATTTAATTCCCCTTTAAAATTCTTAAGGGATTCAACAAAGGAGGCATTAAAATGTTTGAATTCTATACTTTCCCGAATTATCTGGGAATGACTTAAATTTTCCGTTTCCGCTTTTTTCTTATCTTCGAAAAAAATATAAAAATCACTGACGGAATAAAATTTTAAACGGGTAATAATTTTATCCGTCAAAATGGTACCTTCCGATATAACTAACTGATCGCTGCTGTTATAGATATCTTCTCCTGCTACCATCCCCGGGTTAGCCTGCCTGATTGTAATACGCTTCTTTTTCAATATAGCCCCCTATCTTCGCGCTTTCACGCAGTTGTAATTGTAGAATTATAGTAAATAAAATAACCTGTTATAATAAGTATAAGAATTATGTAATGAAAAGTCAATTATGAAAATAGTCCTTGACAAATTATTCGAAGTAGTATATTCTGAGTTCATTAGATACATCAATTAAATAACATAAATATTTCTCTTATTCAGAGTGACGGAGAGTAAAGGCTCTATGAAGTCACGGCAACCCCTTAAGCGGAAGGTGCCAACCTGAGCGAGTAATCGAACAATAAGAGGATTTGATTTTTGTTTTTGTCAAGTCCTTGTTAAGGACTTTTTTTTATTCAATAGGAAATTGCGTCCTATGAGATAAAAACTCGACCGGGATGCGCATGATGCGCTAGAGGAAGATTGTCACTAAAGTGAACAGCGCGCCAGCGCCAGAGGAAAATATTATTACCAGTAACAGCGCACCAGTGGGTTAGCCTAAGCAAACTCTTACTTATTTTTTATTGGAAATTCACGCGTGGACAGCACGCAGATAGGAGCAAGGATATGAATAAATTATTATTTACATCAGAATCAGTTACAGAAGGGCATCCGGATAAAATCTGTGATCAGGTATCGGACGCAGTACTGGATGCATTGTTGGAACAGGACCCTATGAGCAGGGTTGCCTGTGAAACGTCCATTACTACCGGATTGGTATTGGTTATGGGTGAAATTACAACAAGCGGTTATGTCGATATTCAAAAAATTGTACGCGATACCATACGTGAGATTGGCTATGACAGATCCGATTATGGTTTTGATGCCAATACCTGCGGTGTAATCGTTGCATTGGACGAACAGTCCGCCGATATCGCAATGGGTGTTAATAAAGCGCTGGAAGCCAGGGAGCATACCATGTCTGAAAATGAATTGGAAGCGATTGGCGCAGGAGACCAGGGTATGATGTTTGGGTTTGCTACCAATGAAACGGATGATTATCTGCCGTATCCCATTTATCTGGCTCATAAGCTGACGAAGCAGTTGACGAAAGTGAGAAAAGAAGGCACTTTATCTTATCTTCGGCCGGACGGCAAATCACAGGTAACGGTTGAATATAATGAAGAAGGGAAACCGATTCATCTTAACGCGGTGGTGCTTTCCACCCAGCATAATCCGGAGGTAACCCAGGAGCAAATCCATAAGGATATTAAAAAATATGTTTTTGATGAAATATTACCGGAAGAATTAATTGACGGTGATACGAAATTCTTTATTAATCCGACGGGACGTTTTGTTATAGGCGGTCCAAATGGCGACAGCGGTTTGACCGGCCGCAAAATCATAGTGGATACTTACGGAGGATATGCGCGTCACGGAGGCGGTGCCTTCTCGGGAAAGGACTGTACCAAGGTTGACCGTTCTGCTTCCTATGCGGCACGTTACGTAGCGAAGAATATTGTGGCGGCAGGCTTGGCAGAGAAATGCGAAATCCAGTTATCCTATGCCATTGGTGTTGCCCAGCCTACTTCAATTATGATAGATACTTTTAATACGGGCAAATTAGACAATGGCAGTTTAATCCGCCTTATCCGTGATAACTTTGACCTTCGTCCTGCAGGAATTATTAAAATGCTGGATTTAAGGCGTCCTATTTATAAGCAGACGGCTGCTTACGGTCATTTTGGACGCAATGATTTAAACCTGCCGTGGGAGAAATTGGACAAGGTTGAAGATTTAAAAAAATATGCAGTTTAAGAAAGTAATATAATATATTTCCCAATGATATAAAATTTAAGACAGCCGGAGTCCGGGATGCAAGTATTATCCCCGGGACTCAGGCTGTTTTGCTGTCTCTTTCGTTTATCCGTGCATTTATCCGGCTGTTCTCACGGCAGACAAGCATGACTTTATTAATAAAATATTTATAAAAGTCATGCTTAGTTTATGTGTAATTCCAATTGCGGTATGATATAATATAAGCTGAATAATTAAAGCAGCCATACAGCGGCGCATACCATGAGAGATTGCGAACATGGTATAATGTCAACAGACATTATACCCCGTGCCGAACGTAGTATAATGAAAATAAAGCAGGTGAAGAATTTGAAGTTAAAAAGCAGGCTGTTAACAGCCTTTTTAATCATAACGGCGCTTCCCATTTTTTTGATAACCGTTTCAGTTGGAACCATAATGAGATTACAGTCCAATTCCATACAGGAGACTTATGATGTCAAATCCGATACCATTAAGCTGCTATCCAATCCGCTGCAGATTTTAAGCCGGTTAACCAGGGGGGTATACAATGAAATTGTAATTACCGCCGCCCGGTCTCCGGAAAAATTTGAAGATGAGGAATATATTGATTACTTAAATCATGAATTAAAGGATAAATTCTCCTATCTGGTTCTGCGGAAGGGCGAAGAGTATATTTACAGCGGGAATGAGGAAAATTTAGATAATATAAAAGGTTATTTTCCTCAGTACGGGGAATATACTACCGACATGGAAGGCGGCATTTATATTGACATTAAAAATCCATTCTTATTAAAGCAGTTGGATTTTCACTTTACGGACGGGGCGGAAGGCAGCATATTTGTAATAACGGCTGTGGATACACTGGTGCCTCAGATCAAGTCTTCTGCCATTCAAATGGTATGTTCCCTGTTTTTTGTGGTAATATTAACTGCGGGTGTACTCATTATCTGGATTTATCAGAGTATATTAAGACCCCTTAATACCCTGCATGCGGCTACCAATGCCATGAAGGAAGGCAATCTGGATTATTCCATTGAAGGTGATCCGGAGGATGAAATCGGACAGCTTTGTGTCGATTTTGAAGAAATGCGTATCCGGCTTAAGGAACTTATCGAAGTCAGGCTTAAGTATGAAGAGGATACCAAAGAATTAATCAGTAACATTTCCCATGATTTAAAAACCCCTATTACCGCAATTAAAGGCTATGCGGAAGGAATTATGGACGGAGTTGCGGATACGGCGGAGAAGCGGTCAAAGTATATTAAAACCATTTATACGAAAGCCAACGATATGTCGGCTCTGGTGGACGAGCTTTCCTTTTATTCAAAGATTGACTTCAATACAATGCCGTATACATTTACCAGTATTAATCTCCACGATTATTTCAGCGACTGTATTGAAGAGCTGACTCTGGATCTGGAGGTTAAAAACATTGAAATCAGGTATACCAATGAGACGGATGCCGGACTTAAGGTATCCGCAGATGCGGAGCAGCTGAAACGGGTTATCAATAATATCATCGGAAATTCCGTTAAGTATATCGGAAATAAAAAAGGGTTAATTAAAATAGAGATTCTGGATATCGGCGAATATGTAAAGGTTTCCATAGAAGATAACGGACAGGGTATTTCTTCAAGAGACCTGCCTTTTATATTTGACCGGTTTTACAGAGCGGACACTTCCCGTAATTCAACTAAAGGCGGGACCGGTCTGGGTCTGGCGATTGCGAAAAAAATCATACAGGACCATACGGGCAGCATCTGGGCGGAAAGTGAAGAAGGCAAAGGAACAACCATTTATTTCACTTTAAAAAAATGCAAGGAGGACACGGAGCATGAGTAGGATATTAATCGTGGAAGACGAAATAGCAATAGCGGAATTAGAAAAAGATTATCTTGAATTAAGCGGTTTTGAAGTTGAGATAGTAACTACCGGAGATGCCGGAGAAGAAAGGGCGGTGAAGGAAGAATTTGATTTGATTATTTTGGACTTAATGCTTCCCAATGTGGACGGTTTTGAAATATGCAAAAAAATCAGGTCGGTAAAAAATATTCCCATTCTTATGGTTTCAGCAAAAAAAGATGATATAGATAAAATCAGGGGACTTGGACTCGGTGCCGACGATTACATCACAAAACCTTTCAGCCCCAGTGAATTAGTGGCCAGGGTTAAAGCTCATTTAGCCCGCTATGAAAGGCTAATCGGTTCCGGTGCAAAAGAGAATGAGATTATTGAAATCCGGGGCATAAAAATTGATAAAACTGCAAGAAGAGTATATGTCAATGAGGAAGAAAAAAATTTTACTACCAAAGAATTTGATCTTTTAACTTTTTTAGCCGAAAATCCGAACCACGTATACACGAAAGAAGAGCTGTTCCAGGAAATCTGGGATATGGAATCCATAGGGGATATTGCAACCGTTACGGTTCACATTAAAAAAATCCGTGAAAAAATTGAATTCAATACATCCAAACCCCAATATATCGAAACCATATGGGGAGTTGGATACCGGTTTAAAGTATAAAGCTATCGGCATTATACCCGCGCCGAATGTAGTGAGTGCGCATCAACGTCGCAAAGCGGCGCATACCATGGGAGCTTGCGGACATGGTATAATGTCGTTAGACATTATACCCGCGCCGAACGTAGTGAGTGCGCATCAACGGCACGAAGTGGCGCATACCATGGGAGCTTGCGGACATGGTATAATCTTATTTCCTGTTTGACAAGGCATAGTACAAATGGTAGAATATAGTAGTCAATTCAAAAGGTAAATCTGATGAAGAGACGGTTAATAGGTATGTATCGTTCTAAAGCATAAGGGCCAGCCCTGGTGGTAAGACGGTGACTGAATAGAATTCTGTAAGCCTCCGGCGCCTTTTGGCTGCGGAGGTTTTTTTACCAAATTAAGCAGGGAGAGGTGGGAAGCAGATGGAGACCAGAATAGCCTTGATTGGAATTATAGTGGAGAATATGGATGTGGTGGAAAATGTAAACCAGATTCTTCATGAATACGGAAAGTATATTGTAGGCAGAATGGGAATTCCCTATAGGCAGAAGGGTGTAAATATTATCAGTATTGTTATTGATGCCGAAAATAATGTGATTAGTTCCTTATCGGGCAAATTGGGAATGCTGGAAGGAATCAGCGTAAAAACCGTCTATTCAAAGTATGGAAAATAATTTGCGGAGCTTCTTCCCTTATTATTTGTGATGCCGCAGAAGCGGCATCATGTCTGAAAGGTTGAAAGAATTCACTTTCAGCCTCATGCGCATAAAGCGTGCAAAGGAATGGAGGAAATTATGAGAAAATTATTATCTGGTATGCTGATAGTGGTATTATGTGCTGCTATGCTTGCAGGCTGCCAAAGAAGTGAAGGAAGAAAAGGAACAGGGGATGCTCAGACCGCAGAAGGAGCCGGGCAGACGGAAACTGGGAAAGAAACGGATTCGGCGGAAAATTCCGACGGACTGGAACAGAGCGGTGAAACAACGGAAACCGGCACGAAAGATGCCGCACCGGAACAAAAGACGGATATCAGCGTTGCGGCTTTAAAAGGACCTACCGCCATGGGTATGATTAAAATTATGGAGGATTCTGATAATAGTGCGGCTGCAAATAATTATAAATTTACCGTAGCCGGTGCTCCGGATGAGATTACCGCAGGAATTGTAAGCGGGGAATTTGATATTGCGGCCCTTCCCTGTAATCTGGCGGCCGTATTGTATAATAAGTCCAAAGGGGGGCTTATGGTTGCGGGAATTAATACCCTGGGCGTACTTTATATGGTGGAAACCGGCAATAAAATCAACAGTGTTGAGGATTTAAAAGGAAAAACAATCTATTCTACCGGTAAAGGCACTACACCGGAATACACTTTAAATTACCTATTATCGTCTTATGGAATCAATCCGGATAAAGACGTAACCATTGAATATAAATCGGAAGCAACCGAAGTGGCGGCTGTTTTAAGTGAAGCAACCGACGCAATCGCACTGCTTCCGCAGCCCTATGTAACTACGGTGATGATGAATAATGAAAATGTCAGAATAGCCCTGGACATAACGAAGGAATGGGATAAAATCAGCACCAACGGCAGCACTGTGGTAACGGGTGTTATAGTGGTAAATAAAGATTTTTTAGAAAATAATAAAGAATCGGTGGACACCTTTCTATCCGAGTATGAAACCTCGGAACAGTATGTTAACGGTAATCCTGAAGAGGCTTCGGAGCTAATCGAAAAATTTGATATTTTAAAAGCAGCTCCTGCAAAAAAAGCAATCCCCTATTGTAATATCACTTCCATTCAAGGGAATGATATGAAGGCTAAGATAAGCGGATATCTGGAAGCTCTGTTTGAACAGAATCCGGACACCGTCGGAGGGAAATTGCCGGATGATAATTTCTATTATATAAAGGAATAAGATATCGGTGCAATGAATTTTCAATCACGCTCTAATACGGTCGGGGAAAGGCAGCAGATATGGGGAAGATGAAAACAACGTTTTACAATAAAAAATACAGGATACTGGCGGTCATCTTCTGGATTGTATTGTGGCAGCTGGTCAGCATGCTTGTTAATAAGGAGATGCTTTTGGCATCTCCCTTTGCCGTTCTGAGAGCTTTTGCCGGCCTGACGGGGGAAGCCGATTTTTGGATGTCCATATTTAATTCCTTTTTTAAAATTGTATTGGGTTTTCTTTTGGCAATTGCAATTGGTATATTATTTGCAGTTATGTCTTACCGAAGCACGGTTTTAAAAGAGCTTATCTCTCCCCTGATGAAAATCATACAGGCAACGCCGGTTGCTTCTTTTATTATATTGGCCCTGTTATGGGTACAGTCCAAAAATCTTTCCATATTATGTTCTTTTTTGATGGTGCTTCCCGTAATTTATACTAATGTATTACAGGGACTGTCCGATACGGAACCGAAAATGCTGGAGATGGCCCAGGTATTTCGTATCAGGCCGGTAAAGAAAATTCGGTATATATTTATTCCTGCCGTAATGCCTTATTTCGTATCGGCCAGTACAGTAGGTCTGGGCCTGTGCTGGAAGGCCGGAATTGCGGCGGAAGTAATCGGACTTCCTAAATTTTCTATCGGTGAACAATTATATGAGGCGAAGATTTATTTAATGACGGAAGAATTATTTGCATGGACCATAGTTATAATACTTATCAGTGTTATATCCGAAAAAGTAATTATCCGGTTCATCCGTTTTATACAGAAACTATTGGTATAATATCTGACTGATAAATAGCATAATAATCGCAGGAGCTGCTGTATGAACATATATTTGAAAAATATTACAAAACAATACGAAGATAAGCCGGTTTTAAACCAATTGAATCTGGAAATGGCAGATGGTAAAATCACCTGCATTATGGGGCCGTCGGGCATTGGGAAAACTACTTTACTCCATATAATTATGGGACTGGTAAAACCGGATTCCGGAAAAGTAGAAGGGACGAAAGACAAAAAAATAACGGCTGTGTTTCAGGAAAACCGTCTCTGTGAGGAAATCGGAGCCGTTAAGAATGTAAAAATGGTCTGCGATAAAAAAGTTACCGAGCATATGATTAAAAAGGAATTCAATGAGGTAGGCTTACAGGATTATGATAATAAGAAAACGCTGGAATTAAGCGGCGGAATGAAGCGCAGAGTGGCTATAGTAAGGGCGGTCATGGCGGAGAGTGATATTATCATAATGGATGAACCATTTAAAGGTCTGGATGAGAAACTAAAAGAACAGGTAATTAACTATATTAAACATAAAACAAAAGGGAAAACCCTAATTATTGTGACACACAATAAAGATGAAGTAAAAGCGCTTTCAGCCGACCTGATTATCCTGGAAAAGGATTCCTTAGGAATATCGGCGGCTTACTGTGAATAAGGAGGATATCATGTTAGAATTTTATAAGACCAGAAGAAGTATAAGGAAATTCCAGGATAAAGCCGTTGAGCAGGAGAAAATCGAAGAGATTTTAAAAAGCGCTTTAACGGCTCCGTCTTCCAAGGGTAAAAGGCCCTGGGAACTGATAGCCGTTACGGATAAGGAAATATTGGGGAAACTGGCAGAAGTCAGGGGAGCAAGTTCCGGGCTGATAGCCGGTGCGGCTCTCGGAATTGCCGTAATTGCCGATTCCGAAACCACGGATGTATGGACGGAGGATGCTTCCATTATTGCCGTTATGATGCAATTGTCCGCCCATTCCCTTGGCCTTGGTTCCTGCTGGGTACAGATAAGGGAGCGTTTTACCCCCGGAGGGAAAAGTGCGGATGCCTGTGTAAAGGATGTTCTTAATATTCCTGAAAAATACAAAGTGGAATGTATTATTGCCATGGGGTATCCGGGAGAAGGAAAGGAACCTCATAAGGAAGAGAAGCTGCCCTATGAAAAAATCCATTATAATCGTTTTTAAAAAATATGCCAGAGGTAAATAATTCTTAAATCATGAAAGGCTTTACGTCCGGAATAGCTGGTGGTATAATGTTTAACACTATAATGAAAATAAACTTAAGAAATCCGGAATCAGTAATCGGTGCTGATATCTGAAAGTTTAAATCAGGGAGGACGTTATGCATATCACTATAACAGGCAATCTGGGAAGTGGCAAGTCAACAATTTGCAAAATATTGGAAGATAAATATGGCTTTGAAATATATTCCACAGGGAAGGTGCAGCGCAAACTTGCCAGAGAGATGAATATAACCACACTGGAAATGAATCAATTAATGTGCAGTGACCGTAAATATGATAACATGATTGATGATGCGACAGCTAGGATATCAAGAGAAAACAGGAATAAAAATATTATTTTTGATTCCCGGCTGGCCTGGCATTTTGTTGAGCGGTCTTTAAAGGTGTTTTTATCGGTAAGCCTTGATGTAGCCGCAGAACGGGTAATGAATGATAACAGAGGCAAGGTAGAAAAGTATGGTTCCCTTGAAGAAGCAAAGGAAATGCTGTCAGCCAGGGCGGCCATGGAAAATAAGCGCTATAAGGAACTATACAATCTGGAATATTTTAATTTCTCCAATTACAACCTGGTTATGGACAGCACCTATACAGCACCGGAAATTATAGCTTCTGTCATAATGGAAGAAGCAAAAAAATATGAAAAATCAGAGAAAGAAAATAACGGTAAGGCCAAGGTGAACCGTATCCTGCTCTCACCGTTAAGTCTGTATCAGGAAAATATTACAGAAGATGAAAAAAAACAATTAAAGGACAAAATAATTCAATACGAAAAAGTTACTTATTTTCTGGAAAAAACGATTCCGGTAAAAAAAGGCCCGGACAGATATACCGTACTTTCCGGTTTGGAGGATGTTAAGGCAGCACGGCTTGCCAAGGTACCTTTTATTCCTGTTAGCCTGGTTGATAAAGAGCAATGACTTTCTGCTTTTACCAAGCCATATCCATAATCTGGTTATGCATAATTTCATTAAAAAATTAAAAATTTAAGCAAACCAATCTTTTGAAATCTATGAAGCAATCACCTAACATACATTTATTTTTATTACAGACAATAAAAACAGAGAGTAATTACAAAATGTGTAATGCTCTCTGTTTTTAACATTTGAATAAAAAATTATTATGGGTACGATGAAGGGAGGTATGTTTAATGGTTATAAAAAACAACAAAATGAAATTATTATTCATCGTAATCGTAACAGTTACGGTGGTATATATCGGATTTGAATATGTCCTGCCTCTCTTTGCACCGTTTATAGTTGCATATCTCATAGCTTCGGCATTACTGCCCTTAGTACGTCTGCTAAATTCAAAAATCCGTTTGCCCAAATTGTTCGGAGGGATAATAACGTTAGGCGTTATCGGCTCCGGCATCGGTTATGGATCATTTTATTTAATGGACATACTGATAAAACAGATTGTAAATCTGTTAAAAAATATGCCGATTTATCTGGCTATGTTAAGCGGATATCTGGATAAATTCTGCGAAAGCTGTGATAAAATCCTGGGAGTTAAGCTGGGTTCCATGCAAAGTTTTATTTACAGTAATTTTGACGGGATTCTTGTAGTCATAAAAGATAAAATAATACCCGTTATAACTACCCGGAGTTTAAATTTGCTAATCGCTATTATAGGATTTGTTGGTATTCTTTTAATTATGCTTGTTTCCATACTTTTATTGATTAAGGATGAGGAACAATATAAAAGCAGTATGAAAGAATCCGTCTTTTATCAGGATATTCATATCGTAACCTCTAAATTATCGGAGATGGGGATTGCCTATTTAAGGACCCAGGGTATCATGATGCTGCTGATTTCTGCTGTCTGTACGGTGGGCATGCTTTTGATAAGGAACAAATACGCTTTGATAATAGGAATGGCAATTGGAATCTTTGATGCCTTTCCCATACTTGGAAGCGGGCTGATATTGGTACCCTGGGGGATAGCTGCTTTATTTAACCAGGATTTTTATACCGCCGCCATACTTTTAACGGTTTATGCGGGCTGCCAGATGATAAGACAATTTTTAGAACCCAGACTTTTAGGTAACCGGATAGGAATAAAGCCTGTGTATACCTTGATGGCAATGTATGTGGGGGTCAGGGTTTTCGGCTTTGCAGGTTTTATCTTAGGGCCTGTTGGACTGGTAATTATAACAACAGTGGTGAAAGAAGCGCAGAAAAGACTGAATATATCCATTAGGGATAATTCAGAAATTTCAAAAGAAGGGTAAAGATATAGTTAGAGATAATACGAAAATTTCAAAAGAAGGAAAAAGGTATATTAAAACTTTCATTTCATATCTTGACAGGCAAAAAGAATGGCGTTAAAATAAGACCATCGGTTTGAAACCAGTGGTCTTATTATGTGTAAGGAGGTGTTATAAATGGCCAAGCGAGTAGAAGGTGTTACTGAAAAGTTATTGGAATGCGCAAAGGAAGAGTTTCTGCTTAACGGTTACGAGAATGCATCTTTGCGGGTTATTGCTGAAAAAGCAGGCTCCAGTAAAGGTGCTATCTACATCCGCTACCCGGATAAGGAAAGTCTGTACCGTGCGTTGGTTCAGCCTGCCGCCGACGGATTGTGCAACTTGCTTCGTACCTTTTTGGAAAGATTTGAGGATATACCTGTTGAAGAACAAAATGAATGTATGGATAGCTACTCGGATGACGGTTTTCCTAAATTGATTGATTATATCTATGCCCATTTTGATGAGTTCAAGCTGCTTCTCACCTGCGGCGAGGCCAATGCGGTCCAGGATTTCATGCATAATATTGTTGAAATTGATACCGCATGTACAATGCGTTTTATTGAACAAACCGGAAATGATGCGATTGTATCGGGACGGTTAACACCGCAGCTGGCACATCTGCTTTCCAGTGCATTCTATTCCGGTTTATTCGAAGTGGTGGTCCATGATATGCCGTGGCAGGAAGCTGTTGAACATATTCAGCGTATGCGGCGTTTTTATAATGCCGGCTGGAAAACCATTTTTGAAAGCGATGAGAGGTGATGCTATTTGGAGGGATGGATCGATCAGGAGGGATGGATTCACTGCCCCATCTGCGGGAATAAAACCAGAACGAAAGTATACAATGAAACCATTCTGAAAAAGTTTCCGTTATTTTGCCCGAAATGCGGGCACGAACATATTGTGGATGTTCAAAACAGCAAAATCATATCGTTAGAGCCAGACGCCAAGACGCAGAGCCGGTAATTTGCAGAAAATTAATTTTTTGCGGTTATCGGTTTTCTTTTTGGGTTTGAGTTAGCTGACGCTAACGAAAAGGAGGGAATTATTTTATGATTTCACAAAATCCGTTTTCACGGCTGATGCAGTTTGTAAGGCCGCACCGGACCAGCTACATACTTTCCATTGTTTTGGCGGTGTCAGGTGTAGCCTGCGGTTTGGTGCCGTACTTTGCCGCCGCCGGGATGGTCAACCTTCTTATCGGAGGTAATCGTATCTACTCTGTTTATGTTATGTGGTGCATGGCGGCACTGGGAGCTTTCATTCTGAAAGCCGTTCTGATGGGACTTTCCACACACGCTTCCCATAAGGCTACCTTTGCCGTCCTTTCGGAAATAAGGCGCAGCCTTGCCGCAAAACTGACCCGTGTTTCAATGGGATTTCTGACAGATACGCCGTCGGGGAAACTGAAAAATACAATGGTGGAACGAGTGGAACAGATGGAAGTTCCTTTGGCTCACATTATCCCCGAAATGACGGCTAATCTTTTGGTGCCGGTTGCTATTGTAATATACCTGTTTACGCTTGATTGGCGAATGGCACTGGTGTCGCTGATTACGATTCCAATCGGTATGCTCTGCTATATGGCCCAAATGAAGGAATATCCCAAGAAATATGGAGCAGTTGTACAGGCCGGTAAACATATGAGCGCCGCAACCGTGGAATATATTAACGGGATAGAGGTCATCAAAGCCTTTAACCAAAGTGCCGCGTCCTATTCCAAGTTTACGAATGCGGTTCGCCAAAATGCGGATTTGATTTTAGATTGGATGAAATCCACTCAGGGTTATTCAGCATTAATGATGACAATCTGGCCTGCCGTTTTGATTGGCGTACTTCCCGCCGGATGTTTGCTTTATATGGGCGGCGGCTTGCAGGCTCCAACTTTCATCACTGTGACAATTCTCTCCCTGGGAATTGTCGGGCCGCTGGTAGCAGCAATTTTTCTGACCGATGAGCTTTCCAAAATCAGTACGATTGTCGGAGAAATCGGCGCGGTAATGGATGAGCCTGACATGGAACGGCCTGCGCAGAAAAAAGAAATCGGAAACATAGACATCAGGCTTGACAATGTAAAATTTGCTTACAAGGATACTCAGGTCTTAAGCGGTGTGAATCTATCTATTCGTCAGGGAACCACTACCGCCTTGGTAGGGCCGTCCGGAAGCGGCAAGTCCACAATAGCAAAACTGATTGCCTCCTATTGGGACGTTGACAGCGGCAGCATATCTATCGGAGGTGTGGATGTGAAAGAACTGCCCGCCGAACAGGTCATGGATTTGATTGGCTATGTCTCCCAGGATAATTTCCTGTTTAATAAATCGGTGCGGGATAATATCCGGATGGGACGCCCGGAGGCCTCTGATTCTGAGGTAGAGGCTGTGGCTAAGGCTTCCGGATGCCACGAGTTCGTTATGAGTCTGGAACATGGTTATGAAACCATAGTCGGCGGGTCAGGCGGACATCTCTCAGGCGGAGAACGCCAGCGGATCGCGATTGCCCGTGCTATGATGAAGGATGCTCCTATTGTCATTCTGGACGAAGCAACATCATACACGGATCCCGAGAATGAAGCGGTTATCCAGGAAGCGGTAAGCAGACTGACCAGAGGCAAGACATTAATTGTTATCGCACATCGGCTTTCCACAATTACGAATGCGGATCAAATTGCCGTAGTGGATTGCGGGCAGATTTCTGCGGCAGGCACCCACAAGGAGCTCTTAGAAAAGAGTACTCTGTATGCGCAGATGTGGAAAGCCCATTCTCAGGTAAAAGATATGGACGAAGGAGGTGGATACAATGTTTGAAGCATACCGGAAATTTTTTATGTTCGCCGGAAAACAAAAAGTAAATTGGTATAAAGGACTTATCTTTGAAATACTCCGCAGCATTTTTGAAGCAATCCAGTTTATTGCCCTGCTGGTTGTCCTGAAGGCACTTGTAGACGGCGCCGTGACCGGCGCCACTGCGGGAACCGCTCTTGGGATTATGCTGATAAGCGTAACCGGCGCCTCCATATTCTGGTATCTGGCGCACGGCAAGGAAGGCCAGGCAAACTACCATATGTGTGAAGAAAAGCGCATCAGGATTGGTGAGCGTATGAAGTATATGCCCATGGGCTACTTCAACAGCCAGAGTTTGGGCAGCCTTACCGCTGCAGCCACATCTACGATGGAAGATTTGGAAAGTATGTCTTTTGCGGTGATTGCCCGTACTATGGTAGGCATAATCCGCACCGCTGTTTTCTCCCTGGCGGTTATGATATTTGACTGGCGCATCGGTGTAGTTTTTCTTTTGGGTATTTTCCTGTTTCTGATTGTAAATTCCCGGCTGCTGAAAAAATCCCGCCAACTTTCGCCCGGGCGGCTGAAAGCACAGACGAAGCTGGTGGATGCGGTATTGGAGTATATTCAGGGTATGAGCGTGGTAAGAGCTTTTCATGGTGACAAAGCGGCCAATCAAACTTTGAACAGTGTCATTGATGAGACTCAGAGGCAGAACTTTAAGCTGGAGCGGAAACGTATCCCCTACAATGTACTGGAACAGGTAGTTTTGAGGATTGCTACGGTTGCAGCGGTTTTGTTATCCGTCCGCTTTTGCCTGGACGGCTTTATGTCTCTGTTTACATGTTTGATGATGCTTATTTCTGCCTTTCTTGTTTACAGTGAGTTGGAATCCGCAGGTGAAATGTTTTTTATGCTCCCCATGATTGATGCCTCCATAGACCGTGTAAACAAAATTGACACGGTTTCCCTTATGGATGAGAATGGCACAGTACAGGTTCCAAAGAGCCGGGATATAGTTTTTGAGCATGTAGACTTCTCCTATGGAGATAAAAAAATTATTGATGATGTGAGCTTTTCCATTCCGGAAGGGACAACAACTGCCATAGTAGGCCCGTCCGGTTCCGGCAAAACGACACTCACAAGCCTGATGGCCCGCTTTTGGGATGCAGACAAAGGAGCTGTACGATTAGGCGGTACCAATGTTAAAGACTATGCACTGGATAGTTTAATGGCAAATTTCAGTATGGTCTTTCAAACCGTTTATTTGTTTAATGATACCATAGAGAACAATATTAAATTTGGCAAACCGGATGCAACCCATAAGGAGGTTGTGGCTGCGGCAAAAGCAGCACGCTGCCACGATTTTATTATGGCATTGCCCGAAGGATACGATACGGTAATTGGCGAAGGCGGTGCCACCATTTCAGGCGGCGAACGGCAGCGGCTTTCCATCGCGCGGGCTATGATAAAGGATGCTCCTGTGATTATTTTAGATGAAGCAACCGCTAATGTTGATCCTGAAAATGAGGCTGATTTGCAGAAAGCGATTGAAGCCTTAACACACAATAAGACTATTGTTATGATTGCCCACCGCTTAAAAACCGTCCGCAATGCGGATCAGATTTTAGTTCTTAATCATGGAAAAATTGTCCAGCGGGGCAATCATGAAAAACTGATTGAGGAAAAAGGCATTTATGCGGATTTTATTTCCGGGCGGAAAAGCGCAATCCACTGGAAACTGGGGAGTATCTGAAAACTGCCTGGAATGGTACAGCATTTTTTAAACACACTCTATGCAATACGAATACATAAAGGAGAATAAGTTATGGAAAAGAAAAAAATTAATGTTAAAGACCTTGTAAACGTGGGCATTTTTGCGGTTATCTATTTTGTTATGTTTTTTATCAGCGGAATGACCGGACTGATTCCTATTATGACGATATTTTATCCCGTTGTTCTGGCTGTGTTAGGCGGCATCCCCTGTATCCTGTTTTTTACTAAAACAGATAAGTTCGGATTGGTTACCATTATGGGAACATTGATGGGGGTAATTGTTTTTATCATGGGTTACGGCCCTTATGCCATTATTACCGGCGTCCTCTGCGGTCTGTTGGCCGACCTTATAATGAAAGCCGGAAAATATAAGAGCTGGAAGCATATGCTGTTTGGCTACTGCGTGTTCAGCGAATGGGTGGTAGGCTCCCAGGCCATTATGTTCCTGCTGAAAGATGCTTACATCGACAACTATCGTGCTACGCAGGGAGATGCTTATGCGGATGCGGTATCTGCTTTGCTGAATAGCTATATGATTCCTGTTGTTATAGCAGCAGTCTTTATCGGGGCTTTAGCCGGTGCCTATATTGGCCGTGGAACCTTGAAAAAGCACTTCAAACGAGCGGGGATTGCGTAATGGTTAAGCAGATTTCTTCTGAAAAGCAGGACGTACTGCTCCGCCTCGACCCACGAACCAAACTGTATATGCTGCTAACCTTTAATGTGGTGATGCTTACGTCTTTGACGGAAGGGATAGCTATCTATCTGAAACCTGCTTTGGCTGTTCTTGCGTTCTTGTTCCTTTTGAACGCAAGAAAGCCGAAACCGGCGGTAATCTATATAATTCTTTATGCAGTACTGTTACAGGCAGAAGTCCTGCTGCCATATATTTCTGGAATCGGCATCTTAAGTTTTATAGTTCGTTTTTCAGCCCAAATTATCACCCGGATGGTTCCAGGTGCCATGTTTGCCTACTATGTGATTTCAACAACCAAAGTCAGTGAGTTTGTAGCGGCAATGGAGCGGCTGCATATTACCGAAAAGTTTATTATCCCTTTTGCAGTGATGTTTCGGTTTTTCCCTACGATTGCGGATGAATATCATTCCATACAGGATGCAATGAAGATGCGTGGTATCGGCATCCGAAAAGGACCGGCTGCCATGCTGGAATACCGGCTGATTCCGTTGATTGTATCCATTGTGAAGATTGGGGACGAACTATCCGCCGCTTCTGTCACCCGCGGCTTGGGGAGTGCCACAAAGCGAACAAATTACTGTAATATCGGCTTGGGGCTTCCTGATTTCATTTTTATACTAGTTATGACGGCCGCTGTCGTTGCTTTCATTATATTTTAGGAGAAGGGCTTATGGTTGAATTACGGAATGTATCCTTTTGCTATAAGGACAGTGAACAAAATAATAGCTTATACAATATCAGCCTGACCGTAAAAAAAGGCGAAGTTCTGCTGCTTTGCGGAAAATCAGGTTGCGGAAAGACGACGGTCACCCGTCTTATTAACGGCCTGATTCCTCATTTTTATGAAGGGCAGCTTACCGGCGAAGTATTTGTAAACGGTGAAAATGTGTCGGAGCAGCCGATTTATGATACTGCAAGAACAGTTGGTTCGGTGTTTCAGAATCCACGCTCTCAGTTTTTTAATGTGGATACCACCAGTGAGGTGGTGTTCGGCTGTGAAAATATGGGATGGGATATTACCAGCATAGACCATAATCTGAAACAAATTGTTCATGATTATGGTATTCAGGAGCTGCTGGGACGGAATTTATTCAAACTCTCCGGCGGTGAAAAGCAGAAAATTGCTTGTGCCGCCGTTTCTATGCCGGAGCCGGAGGTTCTTGTCCTGGACGAACCGGCCTCAAATCTGGACTGGCGCGCTATCCATGCTTTAACGGAGATTATTGCAAAGTGGAAGGAGAAGGGAAAAACGGTTATTGTAGCGGAACATCGTCTAAGCTATCTCAAAGAGGTGGCAGATAGGGTTATTTATATGGAAAAGGGCCGTATTATCCAGGATATCTCTGCCCATGAATTCGGGCTGCTTCCCGGGGAGGAGCTAAAACGGCGGGGACTGCGCGCTTTGGAACCTGTTACATTTGAAGGCGGCCCTAAGCTGCCGGTTTTATCGGAGACCATTAAAATCAAGGATTTCGATTTCTCCTACTCAATAGACGCAGGTATCCATGTGCCGGAACTTAAACTGCCCCGGGGGGCCGTTATAGGCGTTCTGGGTGAAAATGGCGCCGGTAAAACGACCTTTGCCCGTTGTCTGTGCGGGCTGGAAAAAAAGGCTAAGGGGGAATTAATCCTGCATGGAAAAACCTGTAATTCCAGGCAGCGGTTAAAGCTCTGCTACCTGGTGATGCAGGACGTGAACCACCAACTGTTTACCGAAAGTGTTCACGAAGAAATTTTACTAAGCATGGATTACGGCAATGAAGCTCATAAAGTGAAGAAGGCCGGTGAGATTATTTCGGGTATGGATTTAACGGAGTTAAAAGAGCTGCATCCGCTTTCCCTGTCCGGCGGACAGAAACAGCGGGTGGCTATCGGCAGTGCTATCGCATCCAGCAAGGAAATTATAGTCTTTGATGAGCCGACCAGCGGCTTAGATTATCACCATATGCTTGAGGTAGCCGAGAATCTGACCCAGTTAAGCAGCATGGGAAAAACGCTTTTCATCATTACCCATGATCCGGAACTGATTTCCCAATGCTGTAATTATTTTATATTTATTGAGCATGGGCAGGTTTCCTGGAGCGGCGGATGGAATGATGAAAACAAACAGCGTATTGCCAAATTTTTTGACCGTTCCGCTGCCGGATGGCAGCCGGGCTGAAACCAGAAATCATTCGTAAAACATACGGATGATTTCTCTGGAATACTTTAATGTATTTTTATAATAATCCAAATCGTCGCTGATTATACCGAGATATAATAAATCCGTCAAAACAAGGGATGCATTCCTGGAAGATATGGCTCCCAGGCGGAACTCTTGCTCATAGTGGGGTACAAATAACAGTTCCCGGGCAAATTTATGCAGAGGACTTTTGCTTAGCTGGGTGATGGCAATGGTTTCCGCCCCCTTTTGGGTTGCCTGTTTCATAAATGCATTAATCTCCCTGGTATTTCCGCTGTAACTGATTGCAAGTGCGGCATCCTCCGTATTAATATGGGCGGAAGCCGCCATCTGCATATGGTTGTCCGCATAATAAATAACCTCAAGTCCGATACGGGTAAGCTTTTGTGCAAAGTCAAGGCAGCAGACACCCGAGGCACCGATTCCGAACAGGTATATTTTCTTTGCATGTTTTAAAATTTCCACCGCTTTTTGCAGGGTCGGCGGATGGATAAGCTGATAGGTCTCCTCAAGCATATTCATGGTACAAGCCTGTTGTTTTTTTATAATCTGCTCGATGGAATCGTGATTTTTTATAGTCTCTGAAAAGAAATCTTCCCCGGCATAAGATTTCAGATCCGCAGCCAAATCCAACTTTAAATCGGTGAACCCCTGGTATCCTAACTTCTTAGCAAACCGGATAATTGCCGCCGCCGAAACCTTTGCCTTTTCCGCTAAGGACTGGGCCGTATCATATATTATTTCTTCCCTGTGGGCATAGATATATTCGCTTATTCTTTTTTCCGTGGCCGTATAGGTTGTACAGTTTCGTATTTTGGAAATGCAGCTCATTATTAAATCACCTCAATTCAAATCCTATTTTAGCAGAAAAAATCTCATTTTCAAATAGATAACTGCAAATATCATACGGAAAACGCGGGAAGAGAAATATTCCCATTTGATTTTTACGCATTTTCTTTGAGGGAGTGTATGGTTTTTGAAACATTTCCTTTATTCTTCTTAAGCAGCTCTTCACAAACGGCGGCTTTCCTGCCGGTAATCGCCATACAGACGGCTGTTTTCACATGATTACCGCTTTGTTCCAGATAATCGGCCGCTTCTGCAAGGGTGCAGTTCCCGGCAAGGCTGATTATCTGCTTTGCACGTTCCTTCAGCTTTAAGTTGGTCGGCTGTACGTCAATCATTAGGTTTTGGTATATTTTTCCATACCGGATCATAAGAGTAGTGGAAATCATATTTAAAATCATCTTCTGGGCAGTACCGGCTTTCATCCTTGTACTGCCGGTAATTACTTCAGCACCGGTAACCGCCTCAATAGGGATGTCGGCATGGGCACTGATAAAGGCATTTTTTACGCAGCTGACGGAAGAGGTCAATGCCCCGGCCGCCCTTGCATAGTCCAGTCCTCCAATAACATAAGGTGTCCGCCCGCTGGCCGCCAAACCGATGACGGTATCCTTTTTCGTTAATCCTGTCGCTTTCAGGTCGGCTTCCCCAAGCGCAAAAGAATCTTCCGCTCCTTCCTTAGCTTTTAACAGAGCGGCATGCCCCCCGGCCATAATTCCCTGTATTAATTCGGGCTCTACCCCAAAGGTGGGGGGACACTCGCTGGCATCCAGGACACCAAGGCGCCCGCTGGTTCCGGCCCCCATGTAAATGACCCGGCCGCCGGACAACAACCGGGGGCAGGCTGCCTCAATCAGCTTTTCTATATCCGGCAGCGCCGCTTCAACCGCATCCGCTACTTTCCTGTCTTCCGAATTAATCAGCCTCAGAATCGCCCCGGTGTCCATTTCATCTATATGGATGCTGTCCGGGTTAATCTGTTCCGTATTTAAATTATGTAAATCTTCCATAATGTACATTCGCCTTTCTTTTTTCCTTAAGATACTATGTTACTATACCATGTTTAAAATTTTATTTCAATATTTTTTATAAATTTATGAAATATTATTGACATCCAAAAGATACAAGTTATAATAAGTTTATAAATATATAGCAGAAAGGAAAAGGTGTGATTATGGACTATAAGAAAACTGCCGGGGAAGTAATGAACCTGCTGGGGGGGAAAGAAAATGTAACTTCCAACGCCGCCTGTATGACCAGATTACGTGTGGGTATCCGTAATATGGGACTGGTACGGCTGGAAGAACTGAAACATGTGGAAGGGGTGCTGGGAGTTGTTGAATCGGATACCCTCCAGATTGTTTTCGGTCCCGGCAAGGTAAACCGGGTATTGGAGGAATTCAGTAAACTCAGTAATCTGGAAACCGTAACAGTGGAGGAGAACAGCGCAGGGCAGCTGGCCAAAGCGAATAAGGAGGCACAAAAGATAAAATATGATAAACCCGTTCAGCGTTTTTTAAAAAGAATCGCCAATATTTTTGTTCCCCTGCTGCCGGGAATTATTGCTGCCGGAATTATTAACGGCCTGTCTAATGTAATCAATGTCTCAAGCTCAGGCGCACTTTCGGGAATGTGGTGGTATGAATGCGTCAGAACAATGGGCTGGGCCCTGTTTGCTTATCTTCCGCTTCTGGTAGGCATGAATGCGGCAAAAGAATTCGGGGGCTCCGCAGTCCTTGGCGCCATTGCAGGTGCCATGTCCATTACAAACCCGTCCATGCCGCTGTTAAGTATGTTTGAAGAAGAGCCGGTATTGCTGCCCTTTACCGAAAAGGTATTCAACCCGGCTTCCGGCGGTTTGCTGGCAGCCCTGATTGCAGGTATATTTTTTGCCTTTTTAGAAAAGAATATCCGTAAAAAAATGCCTTCCATGCTGGACACCTTTTTTACACCCCTGTTTACGGTCATCCTGGGCGGTCTTGTGGCACTGCTTGTCCTGCAGCCGGTTGGTGCAGGGCTTACTACCGTAATATATGCCGCGCTGAACTTTGTATATAACCAAATGGGCATACTGGGCGGTTTCATATTGTCGGTGGGCTTTCTTCCATTGGTTACAGTCGGCCTTCACCAGGCCCTCACCCCAATCCATGCCATGCTGAATGACCCGGCAGGTGCCACAGAGGGCATCAACTATCTGCTGCCCATCCTGATGATGGCAGGCGGCGGACAGGTAGGAGCAGGTCTGGCACTGTATGTAAAAACCAAAAACAAAAAGCTGAAACAGTTAACCAGGGATTCCCTCCCGGTAGGTATCCTGGGAATTGGGGAACCTATGATGTATGCGGTAACCCTGCCCCTGGGAAAACCCTTTGTCACAGCCTGCCTTGGCGCCGGTTTAGGAGGAATCCTGGCCGCCTTATTCCATCTGGGTACGGTTTCCCAGGGGGTTTCCGGTTTATTCGGGCTTCTTATTGTTGTTCCCGGAACTCAGGGCTACTACTTAATATCCATGCTGGGGGCTTATCTCGGCGGATTCCTGGCTACATACTTTTTCGGAGTGAACGAAGAAAGAATCAATGAAGTATACGGACAAAAATAAACGGAAAGAAGAAGTGTAAATATGATGAAAACCGGAATCTCCCTTTACCTTGGCAGCGGCCTTGCTAAAAACGAAGAAATAATCAGGAAAGCCTGCCGGGCTAAAGTATCCTATGGGTTTACTTCCCTCCATATCCCGGAAGAATACGGACTTTGTTATGAGAAGGAAGCAAAAGAATTATTGGGGCTGTGTAAGGACCATCATTTGCGGTTATTTGCGGATATCGGGCCTGAAACCTTAGAAAAACTGGGATGCTCTTCCTTCCTGGAACTTGAAAGGACCGGAATCACCCATATACGCCTGGATTACGGTATCTCTCACAGAGAGGCTGCCGAACTTTCCCATCGGTTCCACATTGTCGTCAATTCTTCAACAGTTACGGATAAGGACTTGAAACAATGGCAGGATTATGGAGCTGATTTTACTAATTTTGCAGCCTGCCATAATTACTACCCCAAGCCCCTGACAGGTCTTTCCATAGCCAAAGTAAAACACATCAACCGGAGGCTCAAAAATTACGGTTTTGCTTCCATGGGCTTTGTAGCCGGCGACAAAGAATTAAGAGGGCCCCTTTGCCGGGGCCTTCCTACTGTAGAAGGCCATCGCAATTCCCGGGTATTACTTAATATGCTGGAACTTAACGCTCTGGCGGATACGGATATTGTACTGGTGGGTGACATAGACGTAAAGGACGAAACCTGGCAGCAGCTCCGGGATATAAATGATGGTTATCTTTCACTTCATGTACGGGTGGAGCCGGAATATGAATTTGTAAAGGACATACTGCATCATGAACGTCCGGATTCCAGTGATTATGTCATCCGTTCCCAGGAATCCAGAAATTATTCCTTTCCTGTAAAAAAAGGACCGCAAAAGCCGCGTCCAAGAGGAAGTATTTCCATAGGAAACGAAGGTTACCTGCGTTACAACGGAGAGCTGGAAATCGCCCGGATGGACCTGGAAGAGGAACCGCGGGTAAATATAATAGGAAAAGTACTGGATACGGACCTTGTATATCTTCCCTATATTGTTGACGGAATGGGGTTCCGGCTTGTTTAGCTTAAAAATCCCGGAAAGAACCTTTAATTACTTGACAAAATCCCGGAAGTGGCATAAAATCATCATTATAACAAGCGTTGAAAAGGAATAGTATATAATTATTGTCCTTCCAGAGAGAGAATGATGGGTGCGAAATTCTTAGGACAGTTTTATAGAACCTACCTTGGAGCACTGTATGAAAATACGGCGTAAGGCCGGCGTTAACGGTTGGAAAGAGAACTGTAATATATGCAGTTAATTAGGGTGGTACCGCCGAGGTCTTTCGGTCCCTTGTGGATGAAGGGCTTTTTTTATTTCACGGAAATTTAAGTGAATGTCCAAAGAAAAAAGCTTTTCAGGCAGGAGCGCACTCCGTGTAAACGCAAGCATGGAATTTATACCGGCCTTAGCGTGAGCGTATGCCGGGACATATGCATTTTTCCTGCCTTTATTAAGACATTTTGATTTGATGAAATCAATTAGAGTAGAAGGAGAGAACGTTATGGCTAAGGAAAAGAAATTAGTGGAAGCAATTACCTCAATGGAAGAGGATTTTGCGCAGTGGTACACGGATGTGGTTAAAAAAGCAGAATTAATTGACTACTCCAGTATAAGGGGATGTATGATTTTAAGGCCCAACGGTTATGCCATTTGGGAGAATATCCAGAAAGAGCTGGACAGAAGATTTAAGGAAACCGGTGTGGAAAATGTATATCTGCCCATGTTTATTCCGGAAAGCCTTTTGCAGAAGGAAAAAGATCATGTGGAGGGTTTTGCGCCTGAAGTAGCCTGGGTTACCCACGGGGGACTGGAGCCTTTGCAGGAGAGATTGTGTGTAAGGCCCACTTCCGAAACCTTATTCTGTGACTTGTATTCCAATATTATACAGTCTTACAGGGACCTGCCTAAATTATATAATCAATGGTGCTCAGTTGTAAGGTGGGAAAAGACAACAAGACCGTTCCTGCGTTCCATGGAATTTCTGTGGCAGGAAGGCCATACGGCACATGCCACGGCAGAAGAAGCAGAAGAGAGAACCATCCAAATGCTAAATGTATATTCTGATTTCTGTGAACAGGTTCTTGCAATTCCCATGATTAAGGGAAGAAAAACGGATAAGGAAAAATTCGCAGGCGCCCATTCGACGTATACCATAGAAGCCATGATGCACGACGGCAAGGCACTGCAATCCGGCACCAGCCATAATTTCGGAGACGGTTTTGCCCGTGCTTTTGATATTCAGTATACGGATAAGGACAATACCCTCCAATACGTACACCAGACCTCCTGGGGCCTGTCCACACGTATCATCGGTGCCATCATCATGGTACACGGGGATGACAGCGGTTTAGTCCTGCCTCCCCGAATTGCACCGGTTCAGGTTATGATTACTCCCATAGCGCAGCATAAGGAAGGGGTACTGGGGAAAGCCTTTGAACTTAAGGAAAAGCTGGGAGCTTTCCGGGTCAAGGTGGATGATTCCGACAAGAGCCCCGGCTGGAAATTCAGCGAACAGGAAATGCGCGGTATTCCCATTCGTATTGAAATCGGGCCTAAAGATATGGAAGCAAACCAAGCGGTTATTGTACGCCGTGATACCAGGGAAAAGATTGCTGCATCCCTGGATAATATGGAAGCGGCTGTTGGAGAAGTGCTGGATAGCATGCAGGAGGAAATGCTTAAAAGAGCCAGGGAGCACCGTGATACTCATACTTATAGTGCCGCCGGCTTTGAAGAATTTAAAGAGGCCGTTGCAGGCAGGCCCGGATTTGTTAAGGCCATGTGGTGCGGGGACAGAGCCTGTGAAGATACCATTAAAGAGCAGACCGGAGCTACTTCCCGCTGTATACCTTTTAAACAGGAAGAAATTGCGGACACCTGCGTATGCTGCGGCAAAAAAGCCAAAACCATGGTTTATTGGGGCAAAGCTTATTGATGTAACTCAGAGCAAGCACACTCTAAATTAATAAGCAGCCATTACTAAGTAAATATAAAATAAGAGGCAGTTGCAAATAGTTAATTTATGTCCGGAGTATGGGTTTATATTCTTGAATTTTGCAACAGCCTCTTATTTTTTTATTTGACAAAGCAAGATTGTTATTGAAGGTTGTTATACTGTAAAACTTCGGCTATAATATAAAAAACGAATCTTATGTGCGGGAAAGGATTTATCAATGAAGATAGAACTGCCACGGGAAGTGGATTATATTATAAACGAATTAATAGAACATGGTTATGAGGCATATGCGGTCGGCGGCTGTATCAGGGATTCCATCCTGGGTAAGGAACCGGAGGATTGGGATATTACTACTTCTGCCAAGCCGTCTGAAGTTAAGAAAATATTCCGCAGGACAGTAGATACGGGCATCCAGCATGGTACCGTAACCGTTATGCTGGATAAGCGGGGTTATGAAGTCACTACCTACCGGATTGACGGAGAATATGAAGATAACAGACACCCCCAAAATGTTGAATTTACCGTGGATTTATCGGAAGATTTAAAAAGGCGGGATTTTACCATCAACGCAATGGCATATAATAAGCAAAAAGGACTGGTAGATATATTTAACGGTCTTTGTGACCTGCAAGAGGGAATTATCCGCTGTGTCGGAAGCGCGGCAGAACGTTTTGACGAAGATGCACTTCGTATTTTAAGGGCTATCCGGTTTTCCGCCCAGCTGGGCTTTGAGATTGAAGGTGAGACCTTAAAAGCAGTTACGGAGAAGGCCGCAAAGCTGCAATTCATCAGTGCCGAACGGATTCGCGCGGAACTGAATAAACTTATACTCTCCCCGCATCCGGATAAATTAATCGACACATATAAAGCAGGAATTACAAAGGTGGTACTTCCGGAGCTGGATGCCATGATGGAAACACAGCAGAATAGCCCTCATCACATTTATAATGTAGGAATTCATACCATAAAAGCGTTGGAGCAAGTGGGACATCAGAAGGAGTTATGGGAGAACGGGACAGATAAGCAAAAGCAGAACATGGATAATAAAAGTCAGAATGATGGAATGAATTTTAATCAGAAAGAATTGTTAATTCTGCACTGGGCCATTTTACTGCATGATGTGGAAAAACCCGGCTGTAAGGTCAGTGGGCCCGAAGGGGATCATTTTTACGGACATGCTGAGAAAGGGGCGGAGACTGCTAGAAATATTTTAAGAAGATTGAAATTTGATAATGAAACCATTGATACGGTATACCGGCTGGTAAGATGGCACGATTACCGGTTTGCTCTTACGCCGCAGGGAATGAGGAGAGCGGTAAATAAAATCGGAAACGATATTATGGATTTATTATTCGAATTAAAAACGGCAGATATCTTGGCTCAGAATCCTGAGGAGAGAAAAGAAAAATTTGAAAATCTGGCCCAGGCTAAATTACGGCTGAAAGACATACGGGCTAAAAACGAATGTGTGAATCTTAAGATGCTGAAAATTAACGGCAGGGATTTAATTGATATGGGCTTTAAACCGGGCCGGTCAATGGGAGAAACCCTGGAACGATTGCTGGAGCAGGTTCTGGAAAATCCCCTGCTTAACGAGAAACAGACGTTATTGGACATGGCCAGGCAGTATAAAAATTAAAACGGATAACTCCATAGGTATACAAAAAAACCTCCTGTTTTTATCAATAAATCCCTGTTTTTCCTGTCATGAATTAGAATCCTTTATCATAGGATTAAAAGAGACACCCCTATGTAACGGTGCAATAGTTTGGGTCAGGAGGCTTTCCTATGGAGGATAGAAATCTAGAATTATTTAGACAATATAATATAAAAATCTACAATACATACAGAATCAGGGGGGCATTTATTTTAGAGACAGATAAGGGACTCAAGCTATTGAAAAGCTTGGAGAGTTCGAAAGTCCGCATCGATTTTGAGAATACTGTGCTGGAGTATTTGACTGTACAAAATTACCCTTGTGTAGATTTATATGTCAGGAATAATTCCAATGAAATTATAACCGAAGATGGTTCTGGGAATAAATATGTTTTAAAAAACTGGTTTCCGGGAGAAGAATGCAATTTAAGGGACGAGGGAGATGTTGCCGATGCTGCCGTTAATCTGGCAATCCTGCATACCCTGCTGCGTGAAGTTCCTATAACGGAAGAACAGTTACTGCATAATTCGAATGCCGATTTAATGGAGGTTTTTGATAAAAGAAACCGGGAACTTAGACGGGTCAGAAGTTATATACGGGAGAAAAGAAAAAAAAACGAATTTGAATTGTGTTATTTAAACTGTTATGACGATTTCTATGAACAGTCCCAGGCAGCAACCGGATTGCTGGGGAAATCCAATTATGCACAGCTGATGAAGGAAGCCGTGGAACACAGGTATATCTGTCATGGCAATTATACTTATCATAATATCATTATGTTAACTCCGGGCTTATTAGGCTATAGCGGCTGGAAACCCTCCGGAAGTGAAGAATCTTTATCCGCGGCAGGCTTAAGAGGAAGTATTAAGGCCAATATGGCAACCACGAACTTTGACAAGGCCTGTATCGGTGTGCAGATTACGGATTTATATCAGTTTATGCGCAAGGTCATGGAGAAAAACGACTGGGACCTTGATATCGGGAGCATGGTTTTGGATAATTATACCCGTATATTGCCTGTAGATAAGGATGAATTGAAACTTTTGTATATATTGCTTTTATATCCGGAGAAATTCTGGAAGATTACGAACTTTTACTATAATGGGAAAAAATCATGGGTTCCCCAGCGTAATATACAAAAATTAATCGGGATACAGGAACAGAGGGAGAGAAAGAAGCAATTTCTGAATTGTATGGCTGATATAATAAATTGAGGTTTTAAGTAAATGGTTGCTTAACAAGGCAGAATCGTCTATAATAAAATTACCTGTAAAGGGCTGCCGTTGCGGATTTGACTATTAGGAGTAATCTTAGGCCTGGTACAATCCGCACCGGGCCCTTTTCGTAATATCCTTAAAGCGGAGGATTAACGTGGACGATAAGATAATTGAGTATGAAGAACATAAGAAAAATATAAAAGGTATGTTTCCCTTTTTATTATTCGGAGCTTTTTTCGTTATTTTAATAGTAATGGTTTTAACGGTTGCGGCCCAGAATACTGTTAAAACCGGCTCCGGCCGGACTGCGGGTAGCGGTGAAAATACCGGAGATAATAAAGGAGATGTACAGCTTCTGGCAGTTCTTAAGGAGATTGATACCGGTTCAGGTACCATGACCCTGTTGGATACCGGCAGCGGACAAGATATTATACTGCAGTATTCCGGCAGTACCAATATAACAGATAAATATGAAAAAGTGATTGCCGCTTCCCAGCTGAATCCGGGAGAAATGGTGGATGCCTGTTATAACGGGGATACTTTCAGGCTTACGAAGCTTCAGATATCTGTCCTGGCCTGGGAATATAAAGGCGTTACGAATTGGAGCCTGGATAACACTAAGGGTAGTTTTACTATTGCGGAATCCAGGTATAAATACTCTATGGATATGGTAATTGTAAAAGACGGCAGTTTTCTGGATATTAACGACCTGGACCCGGTAGATGAGCTTGTCGTAAAAGGCTGCGACAGGGAAGTTTGGTCCGTCATAGTAACCAAAGGTCATGGTACCGTCCGTTTTGAGGATTATGAAGATTTTATCGGAGGTACGGTATACATAGGAAACCGGGAGATATTGCCTGTCGTTTCTGATATGTCGGTTACCGTGCAGGAGGGCGGCTATGAAGTTACCATGGAGAAAGGAAGCCTTAAGGGTACCAAGGGAATAGAGATACAACCTTTTACGGAAGCGGTCCTTAATATGGGAGAATTTAAATTGCCTCCAGTAGAGAAGGGCACGGTAAAGTTCCATATAACCCCGGAGGGGGCGGACCTTTATATTGACGGTGAACTGAAAGATTACGGCAAGGCAATCGAGCTGGAATATGGGAAGCACAGCATTAAAGTAGCACTGGGAGGCTATACCACCTATTCCGGGAAACTGGAAGTGGAAGGTACTGTTAAAACAGTATCCATAAGCCTGGTTGAATCACAAAATACAGGGGATAAAACAGATTCGGAAAACCAGGATACCGGGGAAAGTACAGGAAATAATGGGAATGATAACACCAAAGATGAGGATACGGCAGAGGAAGATTCTCAAGATAACGGAGAAGGGAATGATTCCCTGGGCAGCAATAATACGAATTCGAATTATACAGAGGTAAAAGCGGAGCAAAATATATATATTCAGGAACCGGAAGGGGCCAGCGCTTATTTTGACGGTCAGTTTAAAGGTACCGTGCCAACCAGTTTTCCTAAGGAAAGCGGAACCCATTATATTACTTTAATTCAATCCGGATATATGACTAAAACCTATACGGTTGTTATTAAGGATGACGGTGAGGATGTGAAATACAATTTTTCCGGTTTAGACAAATCGGAGTAGATTATTAGGCCTTTTTGCATATTTTGGGACTTCCAACATAGAATAAATATAGGAAGTTCTATGGAGGTCAAGATGCGAAGGCTTAGGATGATATTGCTTCTGTTTGGAGTGATGGGAAGTAGTTTACTATTCACCGGGTGTAAGTCTGAAAATACCGATATTAAGAAAATCAAGGATTTGGAATTTACAGTAGTAGAGGATGCGGATGTTCCGGAGCAGCTGATGCAGATAATAAACGAAAAGAAGAAAGAACCTTTTAAAATGTCTTATTCTAATGCAGACAATTTGTATATAGTGGTAGGGTACGGGGAACAGCCCACGGGAGGTTACAGTATTTCCGTTGATGAATTATTTCTGACTTCCAACGCAGTTTATATTGATACAAACCTGATAGGCCCTTCGGAAAAGGATTACGTTACCAATGCGGTTACCTATCCGTATGTTGTAGTAAAAACGGAATTTATTGACAAAAGTGTAGTGTTTAAGTAACATATGCCAGGTACATATTATGACAGTCTGGAAAAGTATTAGAATGCTGTTTCCAGACTGTTTATTATTCAATAGGAAATTATGTTCTATTGCATAATAAGCCCGACCGGCCAGACTCTTTCTCTTCTTGTTTGACAGGAAATTTCTTAAATTTCTAAAAGCAGAACATTCCGGGAATCAGCCTGGATATGATAATAAAATCCGTAAATCGCTAAAATATGTATATTTTAGTAAATACACAGAAATAAAAACACTATAAATTGTGCATAATAACTAAAAATTAATGGATAAATTTTTTATTTATTAAAATCGTTACAAGACTTTGCAAAAAATTACAATTCTATTTGGTCCCTTTTTTGTATACAAGTCGCTAAAAAAACTTAAGTTGTCAGAATATTTGTTGACAGGCCGGAAATTACGTGCTATAGTAGCGGTAGCTGTATTTTCGGTATTTATGTCCGGAGGAATATAAGACATGATAGAATACGAAATTCTATTATAAAGTTGTACTACCTTAAGGAGGCTATTATTATGATGAAACAGGCAGATGTTAGCAAGGTTCGCAGAGAAATAATAAGTCACGTAGGAAGCAGAGTAAAGATTAAGGCGAATAGAGGCAGAAATAAAATGGATATAACAGAAGGCATTATTACTCAAACGTATCCCAGTATTTTTCTCATACAGATTGATGACGGTGTAAGCGATTCGACAAAGGTTGTATCTTTCAGCTATGCGGATGTATTAACCAAAGATGTACAAATGATGTTGTGCTGATTATAATAAACTTAAGATAAAGAGAGGCTTCAATTTATTGGCGTATAAACCTACGAAATAAATTGAAGTTTTTTTGTTTCATAAAAAAGTTCGTCCTATGAGACAAAAACGCTCCGCTTTTTATCGCACTGCGGCGGATTGGAATTATGTTGCTGACACACTATCAGTAATTGCCGGGGTTTTGTATGAAATTCTTTATTCATAAAAATCATGCCTTCCGAATATGATATGGTATAAGACAAGGAGGGATTTTTCGTGGAGCTGATTAAGAAAAATGTTCACATGAATAAATTGAAGTGTCAAAGCAGTCTTCAGCTTACCTTAGATGATGATTTTAATGTTCCCGATGTGAAACCGGACATCTATAAAGTGATTAAAGAACAGGGCGCTGTTAAAATTAATGATGTTAAGATGTTGAACGGAAAGCTGATGATTAAAGGCTCTCTTTACTTTAATATGCTGTATTTAAGTGATGAGAATGTCAGGCCGGTACATAATATGTCAGGTGAAGTGCCATTTGACGAAATGATCCATTTGGATGAAGCCTGTGCGGGTGACGAAGCTGTAATTAATTGGGAATTGGAAGACCTGACAACCGGGATAATTAATTCCAGGAAAATCAGCGCAAAGGCAATCGTAAAGCTCACGGTTCTGGTAGAAGAATTGTATGATGAGTCTACGGCTGTTTCCATAGAAGGCGACGACGACGACGTTCAATTTGTAAATAAGAACATTACAGTAACCGATATTGCAGTGGATAAAAAAGATACTTACCGTGTAAAAGAACAGATACATCTGCCGTCTAACAAAGGAAATATTTCAGAAATTTTATACAGCGAACTTGAATTAAGAAATCCTGAGGTAAGATTACTGGAGAATAAATTCAACATTAAAGGTGAAATTTTGGTATTTACTTTATATGCAAGTGAAAATGAAGATAATCCGGTAGAGTATTTTGAAACGGAATTACCGTTTGGCAGCACAATCGATTGTAACGGCTGTATGGAAGAAATGATTGATAATATTGATTTTTCCATTGCCAGTAAAAGTTTGGAAGTCATGCCGGACGCAGACGGAGAAGAAAGAATTATCGATGTGGAAACCGTATTGGAAATGGGAATCAAAATATACGGGGAAGAAGAACTGGAATTATTAAATGATGTATATTCTCCTGTAAAAGAACTGGTACCTGTCTTTAAGGATGCCCACTATGAAAATCTCCTGGTTAAGAACAACAGCAAGGCAAGGGTGAACGACCGGGTTAAGATTACAGGCAATCAGCCGGAAATTCTACAGATCTGCCATGCTGCCGGTGAGATAAGGGTGGATGATATTGAACTTGTGGAAAACGGACTGGAAGTCAACGGGGTTCTGGAAACCCAGATACTTTATATTTGTGCGGATGATAATAAACCCCTGGATTCCGTTAAGGGTATTATTCCCTTTACACAGACGATTGAAGCTAAGGGTATAAAACCTACCAGCATATACCGGGTGAAACCTGCATTGGAACAGCTCAGTGTCATGATGCTGGACAGCGAAGAAATCGAAGTAAAAGCCGGAATCGGATTAAATGCCATTATATTTGATACCATTACGGAACCTATTATTACGGATATCGAATCCTATGATTTAGATTATGACAAATTACATAACATGCCAAGCGTGATAGGCTATATCGTAAAAAGTCAGGACAGTTTGTGGAATATTGCAAAAAGATTCTATACCACTGTGGACAGAATCAAAGAGCTTAACGATTTGGAAGATAACAACATTAATATCGGCGAAAAATTGATTATCATGAAAAAGGTAGACAGATTAATATAATCGGATGCTCATAGCAGGTAAAATTCGCTGTTCCGGTACATCCAAGCTATACGGCTCTGCCCTGAATCGGCACGTGATTAACCGTTCTGTATTTATGACAGGGCCTGAAATTAATAATGTGTACGCGGATTAACCGGTACACATTAAATCAGTATGGCAATATTTATCAGGCGGCAAAAACTTAATCACCGGCAGCAGTATCGGAACCTTTTACAGATTTCCTCCACTCCTCCAATTTATCCAAGGTCGCATCCAAGGTCTGCTTACAGATATCCGGTAAATCGCCGCCCCAAGCTTTGGCAGCCTGTTCAAAGCCTTTTTTAACGGCATTCATCATTTCATCTATTTTATCCGGATCGCCGCCCGTAAGGGCTTTGGCAAAAGAAACTAAACGGTCGGAGGTTTGGTTCACACCCCAGTATCCGTCTTCGGATATATCAGCTTTTGCCTGTGCGGCAGTTTCGGCGTCAACTTCAATTTTTCCTTCCCTTAACAGCCGGTACATAGCGGATTCATTAAATGCCTGTCCTTGCTTTAACAGCATTTTTTCAACTAAGTTTCTCAGCTGTTCCGTTCTTTTTTCCGCATCTGCCTTTAACCGGGATATGGTTGCCGTATCCTGTTTATATGTGGCTTTTTGTGTATCGGTGCCTTCCTCCGTGGTTTTTTCATAAACGGCAGAAGGGATATTCTGACGGCTTGCCGCCGCGGCCTTTTTTGTGGTATCCTTACTCTTTATGTGGTCAGCATTCGTAGTTTCGTATGCTGAAGAAGCAGAAGTAACTCCGTTTAAACCCATGACATACACCCTCCTTGGTAAAATAATTGGTTAACTATATATGGTAATTATCGGAGGGGCCATAAAAAAACTTAATAGCAGGGATGATATAAATTTGTCAGAAATACCTGCTTCCCTAAGTTACTGATTTTAAACTGGTAAAAAGCTTTCTCCGCCTTTTTAAAATCATCAAATAATCCGAATACGGAAGGCCCGCTTCCGCTCATTAAAGAGCCGATGGCACCGTATTCCGACATTTTAACTTTTATCTCACCGATGATGGGATATTCTTTTTCCGTTACGGTTTCCAGCACGTTTCCAAAAAGGCCGACAGCCCTGTGAAGGTCTTTGTTCTTAATATATCCAATGATGCCGTCAATATCGGGATGCTTTGTCTGAGCATCCAATTTCAGATTTTCATATACATATCTGGTGGACATGCTAATACCGGGTTTAACGATTAAAACCCGGCAGACGGGAAAAGGAGGCAGTGGAGTAAGCACTTCGCCGATACCCTCAGAGAGTACGGTACCACGCATAATACAGTAAGGAACGTCTGCTCCCAGACGGAGGCCTAAACCCATCAAATCCCCTTTGGACAAGTTTAAATGAAAAAGCCGGTTCATTCCGTAGAGTGCCGTAGCAGCATCCGTACTGCCCCCTGCCATACCGGCTGCCACCGGTATTTTTTTCTCAAGATTAACGTAAACCCCCTGTTTAATTCCGTATTCTTTCTTTATTAATGTAATCGCCTTATAAACAAGATTATTTTCATCCGTAGGCAGGTAGTGAAGATTTGTATTGATTATAACGGAGGAATTATTGGTCCGGCTTAAGGTAAGCTTATCATAAAGACCTATGGTCTGCATAATCATACGGACCTCATGGTAGCCATCCTCCCGTTTTCTTACCACGTCCAGGCCAAGGTTAATCTTTGCGTGGGCTTTTAATTTAATTGAATTCATAAGTACTCCTGTTTATCAAATATATTGTAATATAACTTATCGGAAGATGCTTTTTATCTTCCGATAAAAGGCGGAGCTTTTTACCGCCGTGCATCTGACTATAGAAACATATTTTTTGTTTCTATAGTATAACTTATCGGAAGATGCTTTTTATCTTCCGATAAAAGGCGGAGCTTTTTACCGCCGTGCATCCGACTATAGAAACATATTTTTTGTTTCTATAGTATAACTTATCGGAAGATGCTTTTTATCTTCCGATAAAAGGCGGTGTTTTTTACCGCCGTGCATCCGACTATAGAAACACGGGTTTTGTTTCTATAATATAATAATTATAAACACGGAAGCTTATATTTGCAAGAGCTGTCTATTCACTTCTATTGTTCCAATACGTCTTTTAACCAGGATACAATTTTTAATTTGACCTTAATTTGGGGTTCATCTTTGGAAAATACGGCATCATATTCTTCGTCCGTTAACAGATATTTCAGCTGATCTTTTGAGGAGTCAGGAACCACGCTGTAGGTTGCATCCACGAAACACAGAGGGGGAAACATGATGCACCACCAGTTCTGACCGGCAGCTGAACCAAGTTCAACCCGGACCGCTTCATATTCACCCGGCGGCAGTGATAAGTCACCGTATACCTTTAGCGGAAAATATCCCTGTTCAATAGTGGCAGCAGCCGTATAGTTAAAACCGTTTTCATTTATAATCTTTTCCGAAATGGATACCATTTCATCCAGACTGTTTTTTAATATGCTCCTTGCCTCATTTATAGTTTCCGCATGTTCTAACCGGGGACGGAGGGTATCGGTTAAGGCTTCCTTAACTATAAGCTTTAAAGCCTGATCCTCGGCGGAATTACTGTTTGCAATTACATGAAAACGAATAATTTCTGAAGCAATTCCATTCTGAAGGATTTCCTCTTTTACGGAATGAAACGCCTTGAACAACAACAAACTAAAAAAAATCAGTAAAAGGCAGAAGTAAAATATATTCCTGCATAAATAATTCATACGGTTCCTGTTCTTATGTATAACTGCAACATTATCAAAACAATAATTTTTCATAAAACTCCAATCTGCCTGGCCGGAGTGTGTTTGAAAAATGCCTGTGCCGGTGATTTTTCAAACACACTCTGGAAGGCTTAGATAAAAATAATAATATAATGTATGGTATATGAAATTTGTATGGAAGGTTTTTCAATTAAAATTATTGCCATAATTTGGATAGTTAAACAATCAGTATATACTTTATTTTCCGGAAAGAATATCAGGTTGAGGAATAACAGGAAAGCAATTTCCAATAAAAATCAGTCAATTAAAATAACAATGTATTCATAAAGCTATTGAATGTTGATGAAATAAATAGTAAAATGAATAAAGTATTCAAATGCTTAATAAATATTATATAAGCGCTGTATTATCATTGCCGTATAAAATACGGCAATGAAACCGATTTTAAATATTATTTTATATTTTTCATTGTAAACGGTATTCAGGCTATGGATATACTCTGGAGCCGGATATGACGAAATATATTTTTGGCTATAAAGAAAGGATACATCATTATGAATAAAAAAACGGCAGCAGTATTGTTCGGAGGGCAATCCTCGGAGCATGAGGTTTCATGTGTTTCAGCAGTAACTATTATTAAGAATATCAATACGGATATGTACCGTATCATTATAATTGGAATAACGAAGGGCGGTAAATGGATTAAAGTAAATTCAGCGGAGGATATAAAATCAGGAGAATGGATAAATGGGACAGTTACGGCTGTAATTTCTCCCGATGCGACCCAGAGAGCTGTTTTATTTCTTGACGGAAATAAGGTTTCAACGGAAAAAATCGATGTGGTATTTCCAGTACTTCACGGACTGTTCGGAGAAGACGGAACGGTTCAGGGACTTCTGGAATTAGCGAAAGTTCCTTATGTCGGCTGCGGGGTGGTTGCTTCCGGCGTTTCCATGGATAAATTGTTTACTAAAATTGTTGTAGACCAACTGGGCATCAGACAGGCAAAATACGTACCGGTTCTTAAAAAGGAACTGGAGCAGATGGGCAAGGTTGTAGAAAGGATTGAACAGAAGCTTACATATCCTGTATTTATTAAGCCTTCCAACGCCGGTTCTTCAAGGGGAGTATCCAAGGCACATAACAGGGATGAATTAATAAAAGGCTTACATACGGCTGCGGAGCATGACAGAAAAATTCTAGCAGAGGAAACCATTGACGGAAGGGAAGTGGAATGTGCCGTATTGGGCGGTAATGAACCAAAAGCATCCGGTGTGGGTGAAATTATATCGGCAGCAGATTTTTACGATTATGATGCCAAATATAACAGTGAGGTTTCCAAAACAATATTATCTCCGGATTTGCCGGGGAATGCGGCGGAGACGGTCAGAGATTATGCGGTAAAAGTTTTCAAGGCGGTGGATGGATACGGGTTATCCAGAGTGGACTTTTTTGTAGAAAGAAAAACAGGAGAAGTAATATTTAATGAGATTAATACTATGCCGGGATTTACAGGTATTAGCATGTATCCGATGTTATGGGAGGCAAAGGGTATTGGGAAACCACAGTTAGTGGAAAAACTACTGCAATTGGCATTTGCCAGAGCTGCGGAATCAGGAGGCGAAGGAGATGGCAGATAGCGCTCCCATTGGTGTATTTGACTCCGGCATCGGCGGATTAACAGTTGCCAGAGAAATCATGAGGCAGATACCAAATGAAACGATTATTTATTTTGGTGATACGGCCAGGGTACCCTATGGCAGTAAATCAAAACAGACCATAATCACCTATTCCAGACAAATCATTAAATTTCTTCAGACTAAAAATGTGAAATCGATTGTAATTGCCTGTAATACGGCAAGTGCATTTGCTTTGGAAACAGTATCCAAAGAAGTATCCATTCCCATAATTGGTGTGGTAATGCCGGGAGCCAAAGTGGCGGCAGAAACTACGAAAAATGGCAATATCGGCATTATCGGTACGGAAGGCACCATAAACAGCGGCATATATAACTCTTATTTAAGCGGAATCAATCCCAGGGTCAAAGTATATGGAAAAGCATGCCCTCTTTTTGTACCTCTTGTGGAGGAAGGGTGGCTGTCGGATCCCGTTACGGTAGAAGTTGCCAGAAGGTATATGAGTGAACTGAAAGATTCAGATATTGATACTTTGGTTTTAGGCTGCACTCATTATCCTTTAATCAGGCATACCATAGGCGCCGTCATTGGTAACAGGGTGACATTGGTAAATCCTGCTTATGAAACTGCAAGAACCTTAAAAGAGGTTTTGGAGTGCAAAGGATTGGAAAGTATAAGTCCTCCGGGTGAACATAAATTTTATGTCAGTGACGGTGCCGAAAAATTTAAAAAGTTTGCAAATACTATTCTGCCTTGCGAAGTGGTAGAAACAAAAGACGTTAACATAGAAAGCTTGGATGATAAAATATGAAAAAAGAAGTATTGGTATCAATATCCGGACTTCAATATGAAATGGACAAGGATGAGGCAGTGGAAGTTATATCGGTAGGAGAATATTATAACCGTAATGGTAAGCATTATGTTATATATGAAGAAATTCTGGAAGATATGGGTGGAATCTCAAACTGTACCATAAAAATCACGGAAAAACAAATTGACATTATTAAAAGAGGCGCAAACAATGTGCATATGGTCTTTAAAGAGAATACAAAGAATACAACCTACTATCAGACTCCTTACGGTGAACTTCAGGTGGGAATCTATACCACGCTTATTAAGGTTACGGAAGAAGAGGACAGAATTATGGCAGAGATAAATTATGGGCTGGATATTAATTATTCCTTTATTTCAGATTGCCGGATACAATTGAAAATAAGTTCCAAAAAGCAGGCATAAACATAAGCACACAAGTCCGATGGAAATTAAAAAAATTGTCCATAAAATCGACAGGAAACGCAGGGCGTAAAATATCAGAAATCCTTGACATTTAATTATGAGTGTGTTATTCTTTGCCTATAAGGACTGTTACTGATTCGATCAGGCATGACCAAAATGTACCGGAAGGTGGGTTTTGGTCTTTTTTATTGGAAAATGTTGGAGGGTGGCCATGGAAGTTTTAAAGAAAATCAACAATAACGTTGTTTTAGCTTTAGATGAAAAGGGTCAGGAAATCATTGCCGTTGGAAAAGGCATTGGTTTTCCTAAGGCTCCGTATACATTGTCTGATACAGGACTTATAGAACATGTTTTTGTTAACGCGCGCAATAACAAAATATTGGAAGCTTTTTCAGAACTGCCAATGGAACATATTTTACTGGCGGAAAAAATCATCCGGCTGGGTAAGGAAATGTTACGGAAAGATTTAAATAAAAATATACTTCTTACTTTATCCGACCATATTTCATTTGCTGTTGAAAGATACAATGAAAATATAACGTTTGATTTTCCGCTTAAAATGGATATTAAATATCTGTATCCGGAAGAAATAGCGGTAGGAAAAATGGCCGTTAATGTGATTAATTCGGAATTGGGGATTGAGCTGTCAAAAGACGAAGTGTCTATGATAGCCATGCACTTTATCAATGCCGAATATAATCTGAACAGTATGCAGGAAACCTATCAGATGACAGATACGGTTCAGAATATCATAGGCATTGTGGAAGAATATTACGAAATCAGGCTGAACGAAGATTCCATTTATTATTCCCGGTTTGCGACACATCTCCGCTACTTTATTATGAGGCAGAAACAGGGAGTTGTTTTCCCGGAAGGTGCCGACAGCTTACTGTTTGAGCTTACGGATGAAAAAAGTAAAAGATTAAATGAATGCATTGATAAGATTGAAGAATATGTTAATGCAACTTTTGGCTGGAATTGTTCAAAGGAAGAGCGTCTATACTTAATGATTCATATTAATCACCTGATTCACTACAAAGAAAGGTAACAGGTGATGCCAAAGCGCAGATGGAGGAAAACATGAAAGATTATAAGGCAATCTCACAGCAGATTATAGAAAAGTCAGGCGGCAGCGATAATATTATCAATTCTTTTTATTGTATGACAAGATTGCGTTTAAATTTAAAAGACCGTTCCAAAGCAGATTTAGAGGCAATAAAATTAATTGAAGGGGTTATGGGAGTTAAAAACCAGCAGGGACAGATACAGGTAATCATCGGACCGGATGTAAATAAATTGCATGAAGAATTTATTAAAATAAGTCCTAATACGGAAAAAATCTCAGTTGATGAACAGGCGGAAACGGATAAAGCAGCCAATTATGAGGCAGCTCAGGATAGTTTGTTTACCAGGGTAACGGCTTATATAGCGGGTATTTTTATTCCGATTGTGCCGTGTCTTGCGGGAGCCGGAATCATCAGCGCGGTTCTGTCTGCCTTATCCTATTTTGGTGTAATTACAGGGGAATCGGAAACTTATATCGTATTAAACTTAATCCAGAATGCGGTATTTTATTTTCTGCCGTTTTTAATTGCAATCAGCGCAGCCGAAAAATTTAAAACCAATAAATTTTTTGCGGCAGTTATGGCAGGTGTGCTGTTATCCCCAACGATTATGAATGCCATTGGCGAAGGTATTAAAACCTATCATGTATTTGGTATTCCGCTGGTATTATCCGATTGTTCGTCAACCGTAATTCCCATTATTTTATCGGTAGCCTTGCTTAAAGTTGTAGAGAAATTCTTTACAAAGATTATTCCCAGTGCGCTTCGCATAATGCTGGTGCCGGGTCTGGCTTTTTTTGTAACGGGTATTGTATCTTTAGCCGTATTTGCACCGATTGGCGTAATTATAGGCCAAGGTTTATCCTACGGAATTGACTGGGCTATGGGAGTCAGTTCAATTTTAGGCGGAACTTTACTTGGCGTGCTGCATTTGCCGATGGTAGTAACCGGAACACATTTTATTGAAATACCACTTATTGTACAGGAATTTGCAACGGGCGGCGGAACGGCCATTATGCCGATTACATCCATGGGGAATACGGCACTTGTGGGAGCACTTGCTGCGCTTATTGTAAAAACAAAATCAGCCAAGAAAAAAGGTGAATATTCTTCCATCATGGTGCCTACGGTTATGGGTATAACCGAGCCGTCTTTATACGGTGTGGCGGTTGTACTGAAAGTTCCTTTTGTTGCAGCGATGATTGGAGGCGGAATCGGCGGAGCAATCGTAGCAATATCCGGCTTCAAATTGACAATCATGGGAGTTCCGGGTATTTTTGCAGGACTTGTAAATGCAGGTACGGAAAAAGGCATCTGGTTTTTAATTGGTGAAATAGTGGCAATAGCGGCAGCTTTTATTGTAACTTATATTGTGTATAAACCGCAGAACAAGGAATAATAGGAGGGCGGATGAATGAATAAAGGATTTCCTGATAATTTTCTCTGGGGAGGAGCTACTGCTGCAAATCAGATTGAAGGGGCCTGGAAGGAAGACCGCAAAGGTCTCAGTATTGCCGATGTAATGGCGGCCGGTGCGCATATGACCGAGCGTGAGACAACCCGTGAGGTTGTTGAAGATAAATATTATCCGACTCATGTGGCAATTGATTTTTACCACAGATATAAAGAAGACATTAAGCTGTTTGCAGAAATGGGTTTTAAATGCTTTCGGTTATCCATTGCCTGGTCCAGAATCTTTCCCAACGGAGAGGATAAAGAACCGAATGAAAAAGGATTGGAATTTTATGATAAGGTATTTGATGAATGTGAAAAATACGGGATAGAACCTGTAGTAACTATCAGTCATTATGAAATACCCTTGAATCTGGCCAATAAATATAACGGATGGGCCGACAGAAAAGTTATCGGTTTTTATTTAAACTACTGCGAAGCAATTTTCACTAGATATAAGGACCGGGTTAAGTACTGGATGACATTTAATGAAATCAATGGCATGTGCTACGGAAAGTTTATCGGAACCTATGTTAATGCCGGCGCAAAGGCAGAAAATGCGCAGACAGGATTTCAAATTATGCATAACGTACTTGTCGGAAGCGCAAAAGCAGTGATTTTAGGACATAAGATTAATCCTGATTTTAAAATCGGAATGATGGCCGGATTTATTAACCGCTATCCGTATTCCTGTAATCCGCTTGATGTAATGGAAAATATAATTGACTTACGGGAAATATATTTTTTTACGGATATCCAGTGTAAGGGTGTATACCCGAAATATGCTTTTATTGATATGGAAAAAGCAGGAGTGGTTTTACAGACAGAACCGGATGATTTTGAAATCCTGAAAGCCGGAACGGTGGACTATATCGGTTTCAGCTATTATATGACCATGACATCTTCCTGGGATAAGGAAGGACTGAAAGGAATGTTTATTAAGGCCAAAGATAATCCGTATCTGGATAGGACGGAGTGGGACTGGCAGATTGACCCGACCGGCTTAAGAATCGCCTTGAATCAGCTGTACGACCGTTACGGATTGCCGCTTTTCGTTGTAGAAAACGGTATAGGCGCAAGGGATAAATTCGAAAACGGAACGGTAATTGACGATTACAGAATCACCTATCACAGGAATCATATAATGGAAATGAAAAAAGCCATAGTTGACGATGGTGTTGAGGTAATAGGATATACTCCCTGGGGATGTATTGATCTGGTCTCAGCATCCACCGGCGAAATGAAGAAGCGATACGGTTTTATCTACGTGGACAGAGATGATGATGGAAACGGGACTCTTAACCGTTATAAGAAAAAATCTTTTGACTGGTATAAGAAGGTAATTGCTTCTAACGGGGAAGATTTAGATTGAAGTGATTGGAGACATAAAATGGCATTACGCAAAACATTTTTTATAAGAAATGAAGAACCAGCAGAAATTAAGGTATTTAGTCCGCTGAAAGGGAAGCTGGTATGTTTGTCAGAGGTAAACGACGAGGTATTTTCGGAAGGACTGGTTGGTGACGGATGTGCGGTATTTCCTGAAGAGCAATTGGTGAAATCACCTGTTGACGGAATTGTAAAAATGGTGTTTCCAACGAAACATGCCCTGGGCTTAGAAACAAAGCAGGGCATTGAGATAATGGTACATGCGGGAATCAATACGGTTGAATTAAACGGAGAAGGGTTTAAAGCTTTTGTTAAGGAAGGCCAGAAAATTAAGGTTGGAGACCCGCTTATAGAATTTGACAGCGAATTATTAAAGAACAAAGGATATGACATAACCGTAATCGTAGTAGTAACCGACAGGAAGGATTTTCCTAATATAAACAAATTTGATGAAAAAAAGTATAAAGATACGGGAATCCTTTTTTGTATGCTTAAATAGCTTCAGCATATTTAATATAACCTGACAATGGAGAAACCTGTCAAGTAATCCTTGACAGGTTTTTTATATTTTTTATTGCACTTTTATTATGCTTTACTATTATTCACTATTTTATTTTTTATTTTCTGGAAGAATTTTTGTTTTACCGGTTTCGCATCTAAATTCGAACGCAGTCCTTTCACATCCATAACATAGATACCGTTCATAACTGCTTTTACTTCCTTTTTTACCGGGATTAAGTCGAATATCTTGTCTTCACACATTAATGTCATGATTTTAGGTCCGATTTTTGCCTTTATGATAGGAACCTTGGAACCGCGCAGATATCTTGGAGTCTGGTCTAAAACAATTTTGGGAAGATTTGCTTCCTTAAGTTTCATGCGCTTTTTATCTATAACTAAAATTGAGACTGTCTGAGCACCGGCTTTCATCTGTGCCTGGGATTCTTCCGATTTTTTCTGAAGCTTTCTTCCGTATATTGCTAAAAAAATCAGCAATCCGATTACGACAGCCAAAACAACCAACAATACAATAACAACGGGACTCATATATGTACCTCCTTCCCTCATTTATACAGTGGTAATATTGTATCATTAATTTTTTAAAAGTTCAAGATTATAATTGTACCAGCTTTTCATTTCTATGCAGTGTCTCCCGTATAATATTCTGTATATAGGAGCCGATGAATTTACGGGTTTCCTTATCTAAATCCTTCGGATATACCGGCTTTCCGAATTCGATAATAACATGGGCCTTCTTAATCCACGGAAAATGATTTTCAAAAATGTTATCCGTATTATTAATGGATACGGGGATGATGGCACATCCGGTTTTTTCTGCCATTTTAAGGCTTCCTTCCTTAAAAGGGAGCATTTCCTTGTTCTGGTTTCTGGTTCCTTCGGGAGAGATAAAAACAGAATACCCATTTTTTATTAATTCAACACCCTCCAAAATAGTCTTAAGACCTTCACGGACATTGTCCCGGTCTAAAAACAGGCAGTTTAAAAGACGCATCCACCAGCTGATGAAAGGTATCCCGGCCATTTCTTTTTTGGCAACAAAACCGGTCAGGGTCGGGACGGAAGTATAGCCCACCAAAATATCAAAATAACTGCGGTGGTTGGAAACATATAAAACCGCTTGGTCCGTTGGGATATTTTCAATTCCAAGGACGGTTTTTCTTACTCCGCTTATAAATAATATAATTCGGAAGGCTGCCACCACAATGGCCTGAGAAGAACGCGTTTTTAAACGCGGATTTATTTTCCCTATTATTATTTCCACAATAAATAGAGGTATACTGATAATAAAAAATATTAGTAAAAACAAAGCCGTTAATAAGGTTCTCATAAAACCCTCCCATTATAAATTTTAATATAATCCTTAAATGTTATACCATGTTCGCAGGCTCCCATGGTATGCGCCACCATGTGGCGTTGATGCGCACTCACTATGTTCGGCGCAGTATAATGCCTTACGATATTATACCACAGCCTTCTAAAAATACGAAGTATTTTTAAGGAGAATTTCGTCTAAGGGTTTCGCTAAAAAATGACAGTTGCTTACGAAATTCTTAACTATTATTAAATCTTTTACTATTGGTTGTACTATTTAAATTATATGTTATAATGTAAAGCGGAATGAGAAAACTGCAAGCTTGCTTGCGGTTTTCGATTGGAGTATCAAGATTATGAACATGTTTTTTGTTCATGATACAATGAAAGCGTAGTGAGCTTATGCATGCTTGCTTGTAATAATCGTGCGGGGCAACAAAGATCATGCACAAGGTTTTGTTCATGATATAATGCAAAGCGGTATGAGGTATTGCAGGCAATTAATATAATAAGAATAAAAATACACTCATGGAAGATCATAGGAACAATAAATATCCGGACGAACTGCCTGGAAACTAAGGAGTAACAGCATGGAAAATCTGACTTTATTAACCGATTTTTATGAATTGACAATGATGCAGGGCTATTATAAAAATAACAGTAATGATACGGTAATTTTTGATGTCTTTTACCGGAACAATCCGTCCGGAAGCGGGTATGCAATATGTGCCGGCCTGGAACAGGTTATTAAATATATAGAAGGCATTCATTTTAATAAGGAGGATATTGCATATTTAAGGGATTTAAATATGTTTGATGAGGATTTTCTGGCTTATTTATCTGATTTTTGTTTTACAGGAGATATCTATGCGGTTCCGGAAGGAACGGTTGTGTTTCCTATGGAGCCTTTATTGAAAGTGGTTGCACCCATCATGGAGGCCCAGCTGATAGAGACGGCAGTATTAAATATTATCAATCATCAGAGCCTGATTGCAACCAAAGCGTCCCGTGTTTGTTATGCGGCAAAAGGGGATGGTATAATGGAATTTGGTCTGAGACGAGCTCAGGGGCCCGATGCCGGAACTTATGGCGCAAGAGCGGCGGTGATAGGCGGATGCACAGGTACCAGCAATGTACTTGCTGCCAAAAAATTTAATGTTCCGGCTCTGGGAACCCATGCCCACAGCTGGATTATGAGCTTTGAAGATGAGCTTGCCGCATTCAGGGAGTATGCGGCCCTGTATCCGAATAACGCAACACTGCTGGTGGATACTTACGATACCTTAAGATCCGGCGTACCAAATGCCATAAAGGTATTTACGGAACTGAGAGACACAGGAAACATGCCCGAAAAATACGGTATCCGTCTGGACAGCGGGGACTTGGCCTATTTATCCAAGAAGGCAAGAAAAATGTTAGATGCTGCGGGCCTTATGGAAGCGTCTATTGTTGCGTCCAGTGATTTGGATGAGTATCTTATTGATTCTCTTAAAACCCAGGGAGCTGCCATAGATTCCTGGGGAGTGGGGACCAACCTGATTACTTCCAAGGATTGTCCGGCTTTCGGCGGTGTTTATAAATTAGCTGCAATTAAAAAGAACGGCAAATTTATTCCCAAGATTAAATTATCTGAAAATCCCTGGAAAGTAACCAATCCAGGCAATAAAACCATTTATCGTATCTATGAAAAGGAAAGCGGTAAGATTAAAGCCGATCTGATTGCCCTGGCGGATGAAAAGTATTCGGAAGAGAACCCCTTAAAATTATTTGATCCGCTGGCTACCTGGAAAAAGACTTATTTAAAACCGGGTTCCTATACCTTAAGAGAGATTTTAAAGCCTATTTTTAAAGATGGGAAATGTGTATACACTTCTCCTTCCGTAATGGAAATCCGGGATTACTGCAAACAGGAACAGGAAACATTATGGGATGAAACCAGAAGGCTTGTGAATCCCCATGATGTATATGTGGACCTGTCCAATGAATTATATCAATTAAAAAATCAATTGTTGAATAATTTTAATACGAATAACCATAATTAATAATTTTCATAAACGTCAAATTATAATTAAATAAATTGAAAAATAGTTTGTTTTGTAATAATTTACCTTAAAATAAAACGGAAAATATGTTATAATGTCAACAGACATTATACCCGCGCCGNNAGTGAGTGCGCATCAACGGCACAGGGTGACGAAAATATTCCGTTTGGAAACGAATCAAAGAAAGAGGAATGAGTAACAAGAGAAAAACGAAGGCATGATATGTGTCTGGCCGCAGCTAAGAAATGGGAGTATGTATGTTAAACAGAGAAAAGAAACGTAACATAAAAAGAAATTTGAAAAGGGTAGCAATTGTGGGTGTGCCGTTAGTCATATTATGCACAATTACCTATGCATCCATAACATCACTGTCCCATGCCGGTGAATCTACCTATGCCTTTGAAAATTTTTATGACAATCCGGCATATTCTGATAATAATTCGGAATATGATAATATAAATTCCATGTCAGAAGTTTCAGAAACGGGGAGCAGCGATTCGGACGGAGAGGAGGAAGTTATTACGAATCATGATAATGTGGTTCTGGATACCGCTCCGGACAGTATCACCGTATTGGTCAATAAGGAATTACGGTTGCCGTCCGATTACATACCAAATGATTTAGTGGTACCGGATATAAGCTTTTCTTTTCATTACTATGATGAAAAGAAACTTATGAGAAAGGAAGCTGCGGAGGCCCTGAAGGAGCTTTTTACAGGGGCAGAAACAGATAATATTTTATTAAACGGAGTATCGGCCTACCGGTCCTATGACAGGCAGTATGAAATATTTACAGATAACGTGAAAAAGCAAGGGCTGAAACACACCATGAAGTATTCGGCAACACCGGGCTACAGCGAACATCAGACAGGACTCGCTATAGACGTATCAGCAAAATCGGTTAATAACCGGTTGGATGAATCTTTTGGGAAATCGGCCGAAGGCAGATGGCTGGCAGAAAATTGTCATTTATACGGCTTCATTATACGTTATCCCGAAGATAAAACGGAAATTACCGGGTATTCCTATGAGCCATGGCATATCCGCTATGTTGGGAAACCCTTGGCAAAATATATTTATGAAAATAATCTTTGCCTGGAAGAATATTATAATTTTAAGCCAACCATTGATTACTCCGACCAGCTCAGTTATGACAATCTGGAAGATTACGGAATTGATTTGGCGGATGTAATTCCGACTCCTACACCAACGAAGGTGCCGACGAAAGAGCCGGAAGAAGAAACGGCCGATGATAAAAATACGGAGGAAGATAAGGATACGGCTGACGACGGGAAGAGTACAAAGGATGATTCCGATACCGGCAAGCCGTCCGATGGCAAGGGGGATGAAGACAACTCAGGAGGCACGAAGGATGACAGCGACGGAAATACCCAGGATGACGGTGATACCGGCCATAATGATGACGGCAATGGTACTCCGCCGGGAGATAACCCGCCATCTTCGGGAGCACCTGCTCCTGCCGACGGCATTACGCCGACACCTCCCCCGGAGGGTGAACACCCACCGACACCCACCGTTACACCGTGATTCTGGTATTAAAGTCAGAAACAAGGAAGCTATTGAATGCAGCCTCCTTGCTCCTGGCTTTTTTTTTGCAGTTGTCCCGAGTGGGTATTATCGATTATTGACGAAAATAGAAATATTTGCTATTATTATCTGAATAGAAATATTTGCTATTGACTGTAATATAATTAATATAAAAAGGAGGATTATGATGTCGGACATGGAAAAAGAAAACAGGCGTATGGTTAAGAAATTACCGGATGAGAATTTTGGGTCAAAAACCCCTGCATCTTATGGAAAAAGGATACGAAAAGGTTTAGCGGGAGTTTTAGGTACTGCAATGATTGCAGCTGCATTATTAGTGCTTTCCCTTATCTCACCTTCTGTCGTTCAAGCATCGGCAGAAACGGCCACTCCCTCAGCTATTGGTGTTTATGACGGAACGATAAGTGCAAAAGAATATTATCAAACCATAGAAAAATACAATTTGGAAAAACAGATTGATGCAATATCTGAATTCTATGGACTATATCTGGCCAATTACAAAAAGAGTTCTGAAGGTGTTGGTGCAAAAACTGATGTAACGGTTGAAATTTCTCCCAAAGCCGCTGCTTCCATAGGTTTAAAGGGATTAAAAAATTTTAAGGCATCCGTTATTTCCATGCAGACGGATAAGAAATCCCAGTCTGTAATATCTTTATTTACAAATGACAAACAATTTACTTCATTGGATGTATTAACGGATACGGAAAAGGAACTGGTTTATATACTGATTCCGGAATTAAGCAAGGCATATCTGAAAATTTCAGCCAATTCCGGTTATGAGGACGGAGCTGCGGTACCTTTTACTGCAAAAGAGCTTACCGAACTGTTAAACAATAATCCGCTTACACAGGAATTGTTAAATCAGCTTCTAAAAAAATATACCTCCATCATTGTTGAGGAAATCAGTGACGTCACTATTGCCAATGATAATGTAACGATAGCCGGCGTCAATGCGAACGAAACCAGGATGACAGTAAAGCTGGATGAGAAAACCTTATTATCCATAGCAGAAAAAGTTTTGACTGCTGCAAAGGCAGATAAGGATTTATTGGATTTAAGTGTGAAATTTAAGATATGCAAGGAATCGGAATATGTTGCAGGCATAAATGAAGCTTTAATCCAAATAAGGGATGAAAAAGCCAAAGTATCAAAACCTGATGCGGAAGATAAATCTTTAATAATGAGAGTTTGGGCCGATAAGGAAGGAAATATCACAGGCCGTGATTTTAGCTATGCTTCAGATGCTGAAAATTCAATATTGGGATATAAAACAGCTAAAAACGGTTCGGATATCGGCATAGAAGCCTGGTACACACCTGATAAAGAAGAAGCGTTAAAACTGGCCGGTAAAGTGAAGAAGGATAACGCAGGAGTAAACGGAGATATAAAGATATCTTATGAAGATTCCTATACCCTGACTTCACAGACTTTTAATATAAAATTAGAAGATTTCAAGTATATTTTTAATAATTCAGGCGGTTACTTTAACGGTCAACTAACCATAACCGGCGACGGCTTATCCGGTATGAGTATTGTGGTTAACTGCAGCGGCGACAGCAGCAGGCAGACACTGAAGCTGGATTTTATCCAGGAAGAAGTGAAAGTGGTAACTGTTACCATTGATTCGGAACTATTAGATTATAAAGACTTTAATCTGCCTTCAGGATCTGCCAAAATTTATTATATGGAAACACAAATAGGAGATTACATAGTAAGCGCGGATATCGTGAAATATTTGGAAGGCATTAACCAAAGAATAGATGTGGAAGGAATAAACACCGTAATAGAACAAATGTTAAGCGGTTATTCCTATTGATGCTTCCGCATTCACGGATTGAGCCTGGGAAATATAAGGATTAGGTAAATAAAGGAGCTGCGGACGATAACCTTACGGTTATAATTCAGCAGTTCCTTTCTAATTCCCATGGGTTTTTCCCGGTGATAGTCTCCTAACTTTATACGAAGGCACGGCCCTGGATGTATTGCCCGGTCTGCTTTTGGCGGAGCAGAAAAAAATTAGGATTGACAATTGATATATAATATACTATTATAAAAAATAATATAAATATGTTAAAAACTATGACGGAGAGAGTAAGAATCTATATTAAGCGAAAATCAAAGCGAGCCGGGGACAGTGGAAGCCTGGTATAAGTAGCAGATTTCTGAAAATCACTCCCAAGTTGTAAGCTGAAAGTTTATTCTTTTATAAACAAAGTAAGCTGTGCCGGTGTCCACCGTTATATGGAAGCATATCATGTTCTGAACCGGCAGATACTTATGCCATGAAGAAACGTATGTAAATAGGTGGTATAATGAAGCACTTCTGCTCTCATCCTGTTTATGGATGGGAGCTATTTTTGTTCAATAGGAAGTTACGCTCTATTGCATAAAAAATCTTTCAGGCGGATTGGAATTATGTTGCTGACGCGCTATGGGAATTTGTCGCTTAGGTGATTGCGCGTCAGCGCCAGAGCTTGGTAAGCCAGACTCTATTTTATAAAGGAGGAAATAAAATGTATGATAAAGTCTCTACAAATCTTAATTTTGTGGAAAGAGAAAGAGAAGTACTGAAGTTTTGGAAAAATAACAAGATTTTTGAAAAAACCATTGAAGAAAGAAAAAACGGAAAGACATATACGTTTTACGACGGTCCCCCGACAGCCAACGGAAAGCCCCATATCGGTCACGTATTAACCAGGGTCATAAAGGACATTATCCCAAGATACCGGACTATGAAGGGATATAATGTACTTCGTAAGGCAGGATGGGATACCCACGGCCTTCCGGTTGAACTGGAGGTAGAAAAAAAATTGGGCCTGGACGGCAAGGAGCAGATTGAGGAATACGGCCTGGAGCCCTTTATCCATGAATGTAAGGAAAGCGTATGGAAATACAAGGGAATGTGGGAGGATTTCTCCGGCACGGTAGGCTACTGGGCCGATATGGAGAACCCTTATGTAACCTATGAAAATGATTTCATAGAATCCGAATGGTGGGCATTGAAACAGATATGGGAAAAAGGGCTGCTGTATAAAGGCTTTAAAATTGTACCCTACTGTCCAAGATGCGGGACACCTCTTTCCAGCCATGAAGTAGCGCAAGGCTATAAGGATGTTAAAGAGAAATCCGTTATCGCAAAGTTCAAAGTAAAAGGCACCGAAAACGAATATATTTTAGCTTGGACCACAACGCCGTGGACCCTTCCCTCCAATGTGGCTCTTTGTGTAAATCCCAAGGAGACCTATGTAAAAGTATCTGTCCGGTTAAATGCGAAAGGCGATATTATCAAGGAAACCGGCGAAGAGGAAGATAAAATATCCGTTAAAAGCGAAAAATATATTTTAGCAGAAGCGCTTCTTTCCATAATTGACGGCCTTTATACCATAGAAGAAACCTATAACGGTGAGGAACTGGAATATAAGGAGTATGAACCCTTATTTGACTATGTAAATCCGGATAAGAAAGCTTATTACGTAACCTGCGATAATTTTGTAACATTAACCGACGGTACCGGTGTGGTTCACATTGCGCCTGCCTTTGGTGAAGATGATGCCAGTGTGGGACGCAGATATGACCTTCCTTTTGTCCAATTAGTAGACGGTAAAGGAGAAATGAAACCGGAGGTTTCGGACTTTGCCGGCTTGTTCTGTAAGAATGCAGACGAAGGCATTATAAAGCTTCTAGCCCGAAATGGCCTGTTATTTAAAACCCTAAAGTTCGAACACAGCTATCCGTACTGCTGGAGATGCGATACGCCTCTTATTTATTATGCCAGGGAATCCTGGTTTATTAAGATGACAGAGGTCAGGGACAGCCTTATTGCCAATAATAATACCATTAACTGGATGCCGGAGAGCATCGGACAGGGCCGGTTCGGCGACTGGCTGAAGAATGTGCAGGACTGGGGCATCAGCCGTGACCGTTATTGGGGAACGCCTCTTAATATCTGGGAATGCGAGGACGGCCACAGGCATGCGGTCGGAAGTATTGAAGAATTAAAATCCATGTCGGATAACTGTCCGGACAATATCGAATTACACAGGCCGTTTATTGATGCCGTGACAATTAAGTGTCCGGAATGCGGAAAGGAAATGCAGCGTGTGAAACCGGTTATCGACTGCTGGTTTGACTCCGGTTCCATGCCGTTTGCGCAATGGCACTATCCGTTTGAGAATAAAGAAATGTTTCAGGATAATTTCCCTGCCGACTTTATCAGTGAGGCTGTTGACCAGACCAGGGGATGGTTTTATTCCTTACTGGCCATATCCACTCTTATTTTTGACCGGGCGCCATTTAAAAATGTAATCGTACTTGGTCATGTTCAGGATGAAAACGGACAGAAGATGTCCAAGTCCAAGGGAAATGCCGTAGATCCTTTCGATGCCCTTGCAGAGCATGGTGCTGACGCAATCCGCTGGTATTTCTACATCAACAGTGCCCTGTGGCTTCCCAACCGGTTCCATAACGGGGCGGTTACGGAAGGGCAGAGAAAGTTCATGGGAACCTTCTGGAATACTTACGCTTTTTTTGTTCTTTATGCTAATATAGATGAATTTGATGCGACCAGGTATTCCCTGGAATATGATAAGCTAACGGTTATGGACAAATGGCTTTTATCCAAATTAAATACCGTAATTAAAACTGTGGACAATAATCTGGAGAATTACAGAATAACGGAAGCCGCCAGAATTCTGGATGATTTTGTGGATGAGATGAGTAACTGGTATGTAAGAAGGAGCAGGGAACGCTTCTGGGCAAAAGGAATGGAACAGGATAAGATTAATGCATACATGACGCTTTATACCGCTTTGGTTACCCTGGCTAAGGTTGCAGCGCCCTTTATTCCTTATATGACGGAAGATATTTACCGTAACCTGGTTGCGAGCATCGATAAATCCGTTCCGGAAAGCATTCACCTATGTGAGTATCCTTCCTGTGAGGAAGCATATATTGATAAGGACCTTGAGAAAAATATGGAAGCCGTGCTGGATATTGTCGTATTGGGACGTGCCTGCCGGAATGCGGCAAATATCAAGAACAGACAGCCCATTGGCAGGATGTATATAAAATCAGAAAATACCTATACCGGCAGAAACGGCAATCAGGTTTTAGGTTTACCGGATTTTTATAAAGAAATTATTGAAGACGAGTTAAATGTCAAGGAAGTAATCTTTACCGATGACGTAAGAAACTTTACTTCCTACAGCTTTAAACCCCAGTTAAAAACCCTGGGCCCTAAATTCGGCAAGCAGATTGGTTTGATTCGCCAGCTTCTGTCCGAACTGGACGGCAATAAGGCCATGGATGAAATTAATGCTGCGGGCAGTCTTAAAATTGCTTTAGACGGTGCGGAAGCGGTTCTTGCTAAAGAAGACTTATTAATCGAAGCGGCCCAGACGGAAGGCTATGTATCCGATTCCGATTCCGGAATTACCGTAGTATTGGATACCAAACTTACCGAAGAACTGATTGAAGAAGGCTTTGTAAGGGAAATCATCAGTAAAATCCAGACCATGAGAAAAGATGCAGGCTTTGAGGTCATGGATCACATTAAAGTATACCAGACCGGCAATGAAACTATAAAAGCCATCCTTGAGCGCAATACAGACGAAATAAAGTCAGAAGTATTGGCGGAAGAATTAATTACGGATACGGCGGAAGGCTTTGCAAAAGAATGGAATATTAACGGTGAAACCGTAACCCTGGGTGTTATGAAATTATAAGAATATTTATAACTGCCGGCTGCGGCCGTAAAAGCGGATTATAACAAAATATTTTTGTGCGCTGCCAAAAAGAGCCGGAACCAAAGCGGACAGCACACTAGGTTAGAGCGTGTTTGAAAAATCATTGCAGCCCGGCACAAGCATTTTTCAAACACGCTTTAGAATGCTTTTTAGTTGTTATTATTTTAGAAACCCATGCATATATAACAATAAATGTGTATATAGCTTATATGGGATGAGAAGCGGATCCTATAACCGGTGCTGATGGAGGCTGCTATGCCGAGCAGAAATAAAATATTGTATCCTGCCCAGTTGGGCTTAAGAAATTATGGAATACTGCAGGTTCATGTTGTAAGTATATCGAGAGCTTATCCGATTGAAAATGCTACCGTGCAGATTTTTAGGAAGGAAGACCTTACCAGAGTTATAGCGATTTTGACTACCGACATATCGGGAAGAACAACAGAAGTTGAATTAATTACACCGCCTCTTGAATACAGCCAGGAGCCGACCCAATATGTGCCTTATGCCGAATATGTCATAATGGTTACGGCAGATGGTTTCCGGCCGGTATTTATAGACAGTGCCCAGGTACTGCCTTATGTTAAATCCATACAGCCGGTCAGGATGTCTCCTTCAACATCGGAGAGGGAAGCAATGCAGGTAATTATGGTTGATGCCAATTTTCTGGACGGCTCTTATACGCCGAAGGTGTATGAGGATGAGATAAAATCATTGCCGGACGGGGAAGAGCCTGTCGTAATACCCAGGTTTATTACCGTCCACGACTCAATACCTTCTAATATTACTGCAAGAAATTATACGGTTGAATATGTGGGCTTTATAAAAAACGTGGTATCCAGCATGATATATGCTACATGGCCCCAGGAAACCATTTATGCCAATATTTTAGTCGTACTTTCTTTTTCACTTAACCGGGTTTATACAAACTGGTACCGGAGACAAGGATATGATTTTGATATAACTTCGGCGGCGGCATTTGATAACCTGTGGTTTTACGGAAGAAATATTTTTACGAATATCAGTCTGGCGGTTGATACCATTTTTAATAATTATTTGTCCAGACCCGGTATCATCCAGCCCATATTAACACAGACCTGCAGCGGGGAGCTTGCAATCTGCCCCGGCATGATGTCATTATGGGAGTCCAAGTATCTGGGTGACCGGGGTTACAGGGCAATTGATATCCTTCATTATTTTTACGGTAACACTCTGTATATTAATTCATCAAATGAAATTATAGGAGTTGAGGTATTGTGGCCGGGTACGGACTTATCCGTGGGTTCTTCAGGAGAAGATATACGGTATATGCAGAACCAGCTAAGCACCATTTCGGAAGTTTACAGGGCAATACCCCTTCCGGAGGATGACGGTACCTACGGGCAGGCAACGGAAGCTGCGGTTAGAGAATTTCAGGAAATTTTTAATCTTCCGGCAACCGGAATTGTAAACGCTGCCACCTGGTATAAGATAAACCGGGTATACGGGAGGATTACCGAAGCTTAAGCCGGGTGATTATTGGTGAAAAAGAATTTTAATGGATAAAAAATTTGAAAATTTGAAAATAATTGAAAAACCGGTTGTGGATTTATCCGAATATTTCTTAATCATCATCAGAATAGACAGGAAAAATAAGAATGTTTTTTGATAGATTTTTGTTTCTGCATTTTTATCAATGAATAAAACTATCATTTCTGGTGAAAATATATCTAGAGGTGATGATTATGAAAAAACATAGCTTAGCTGAATTTTTCAAAAGCAAAAGCTTTTATGCGTTATTATGCGTCGGTGCTTTGGCAATCGTAGCGATTACAATGGTAGCATTGAATCAATCATCTGACAAGGAGCAAGGTAACAATCTGGTGGATTTAAACGAACCGATTGTGTCAGATGTAGCTGATGGTGAAAATAATAGTAACCAGGCCCAAGATGAACCGGACGTTAATAACCCACCCTCGTCAACTGCTGCTAATAATGAAACGGGCACTAGTCAGACTGAGGTAGCGCAAGCCAATCCGGACACCCAAAGTGATGTTAACGAACCGGTTACGGATGGAAGCCTTTTAGAATATGAAGTTGAAGATGATCTGGTAAGTGCTGATTCTGACCGCACAGATGTACAGAATGATACAGCCGCAGATTCAACCACATCAAATTCTGTCATAAAACAAACAGCAGATGCATCTGGTAATGATGCAGCAAATTCCGGTTCGGCATATGACTCAGAAGAAGTTATGACACCGGATTCTTTATATTTTGATACGGATGATGGATTATTATGGCCGGTAACCGGCAATATACTAAAGAACTACAGCGTAGACAGGGTTGTTTATTATGAAACCTTACAGCAGTTTCGTGTGAATCCTGCCGTAATTATTGATGCTGATATTGGTACCAAGGTATTTAGTGCAGCAGAAGGGGTTATAACGGATATTACTAAGGAGGATGAGACCGGTACAACTGTGACGGCTTCCATAGGAAATGGTTACAGCCTTGTTTATGGACAACTGGATGATTCAAGTTTAAAAGTTAAAGTAGGAGACATGGTGAAAGAAGGCCAGGAATTAGGAGTAGTTGCAAAACCTACAAAATATTATACGGTAGAAGGCAGCAATCTTTATTTCCAAGTCTTAAAGGATGATGAAACGGTAAATCCTTTGTTATATTTAAGATAATTCCAAGTAACTAACAGGTTAATTAAAAATGCATTTCCGAAAGGCTGCCCTCTATGAGTTCAGCCTTTTTTATGTAATAAGAAATTGCGTTCTATTTTTCTTGTTTGATAGAAAATTTTTCAAATTTTCTATCAAATAAAAAACCTTCCAAAAGCCTACAATAAAAACTATAAAATTACTTTTACTGACAGGAACATAACCCTGCCGGCTGAATATAATATAGTATAAAATGTAAGGAAATAAGAGATACATATCTACAACAATTCGCAACCGAAAACTCTTATACCTTATATTTTTTTTTTGAAAAATACCTTTTTATAATCGGCTGCTTGACATAGATATGAAATTTAAATGGGTAAGCGGGATGCCATGGCGTCCTGTTTGTCCATTTAATTTTAAAAAAGGATTGAATTACAAGAAAAATGGGATTAAAATAATAAAAAAAAAGGATACTATTATGCCGCGCAGGAAAGACAGGAATAATAAAAAAAGAATTTATAAAAAAACCTTAAGCTTAATATTTAAGAACGGAGTCTCCTTATTGTTTGGCCAGATTATTTTTATGGCCATAACCATATTATTATTAACTCCGTTTTTTTCATTCGTTTATCATCTGGCATTATCCGTATCGGGCTATAGTTATATAACGATAAACAATATTGGAAGGTTATTGCTGAACCCGCTTATTATGATAATTGTATTTATTTTATTTATCGTAATAGGCCTGTTTTTGTTATATGAAGCCTGTTATCTGGTTACCTTTTATTCTTTAATAGAAAATGGCCAAAAGCCGAAACAGTTAAAAATATTGGGTTCTTCTTTAAAAAAATTGCTTTTTATTATTATACGCCGGGATTTTAAGCTCTTCCCAATGGTTTGGTTAGTTGTAATCCTGTCCAATCTGCCGCTTTTTGTTTTTACTGTAAAAAGAGTCAGGATATTCTGGTTTGTATCCGAGATAATAGCCGATATCCCTTTTATTCTGCCGATAACAGCCGTTCTTATTATATTGTTTATATGGTTTATGCATAGAAGGGTTTTTTTATTTTTATACTCCCTGATTGAAAGAAAAAACGATTCCGGCACAGGTAAAATTGGTAATCAAAGTGATAAAAAAACTAACGACAGTGATAAGATTATCAATAAAATCAGTACATCAATACGTACCTTTATTTATTTTACGGGTTGGAATATTGGTATAGCAGCAGTAGTCTTAACTCTTTACATACTGACTATGACCATAACGGCCTTATTTGTAACCGGAATTCCGGATAAAAGCCTGGCGATTGCCACATACCTTTCCATAAATGATAATATGAATAATTATTTTATGTCTGCTATATTTGTTATTTGTACATTAGCTAATTTTGCACTATATACTCATTTATATTTTCAGTACAAGAAGGAGCAGAATGAAAATATCGACATTGACATTCCTGAAGAGCCTGTTTTCAGCAATGTGGATTCTTATAAAAATATAATAAAAATATCAGTTACGGTTCTTGCGGTTATGAATTTTTATTTCTTTTACGACATTGTAAGAAACGGGTCGCCCCTTGATTATATGAACCTGGATATGATTCGGGTAACCTCTCACAGGGGATTCTCCCATGACGTACCGGAAAATACCCTTCCGGCCATTGAAAAAGCCATTGAGGAACAGGCGGATTTTATAGAAGTCGATGTTAGGATGACTAAGGACGGGGAACTGGTATTGCTTCATGACAATAATTTAAAGAGGACAACCGGAGTTAATAAAGTAATCTGGAATGTGGATTATGCGGAAGTGGCTTTATTAGATGCGGGAAGCTGGATGGATGAAGCCTACGCCGGTACCAGGATTCCAACCCTGGGTGAGGTATTTGAACTTTGCAAGGGAAAGATAAATCTGAATCTTGACCTAAAATACCGGTCGGCGGCAGAAGGACTGGTAGAAAAAGTGGTTGCTTTGATTGAGGAATATGATATGGAGTGGCAATGTGTCATAACCTCCGCCAGTTTGGCGGCCCTGGAAAATGTTAAATCACTGAACACAGATATCCGGACCGGCTATATTACTTATCAGATATATCAGGGATATTATAACAATAGCAGCATTGATTTCTTCAGCGTTAAATCCAATCTGGTAACGAAAACCATAACCCGGGAAGTGCATAAAAACGGTAAGGAAATTCATGTCTGGACGGTTAACACGAAAAATGAACTGGAAAGAATGAAAATAATAGGTGTGAATAATGTTATTACGGATAACCCGGCTTATGCGAAAGAAATATTGTATCAGGAGGAGTCCAGCCGCTTTTTTACTACTTTACTGAAAATCATGATGGAATGACGGTAATAACCTTATTTATTGTGTTATATAAATTTCGGCAGCCGGCCGGTTGGATTTTGTTCCGATACAGGAATTCTAATCTGACCGGCCGGCTGCCTTGTCCCCGGAATTATTTTATGGCCTGCGTTTGCCTTATTTACTGAAGAAAGATGAAAGGTTATAACCTGTTTATTTCATCCAGCTTTCCAGTTCTTCATCGGTAGCCAGTACATAATGAGTGCCCCCTATGTGCTGATTTTTCCCTTTGTTGTAATCAATACCGCTCCCGGCATAATCATAGGATAAGGCAATGCGTTTCTTTTCAACCCTGGGGTTGGCCTGAGGAATGGCCGACAGCAGGGATTTGGTATAAGGATGAACAGGATTGGAAAAGATTTCGGTTTTTGTACCCATTTCCACCATATGTCCCAGATGGAGTACGCCAATCCGGTCCGAAATATATTTTACCATGGAAAGGTCATGGGCGATAAATAAATAAGCGGTATTGGTCTTTTTCTGGATATCTTTCATCAGATTAACCACCTGTGCCTGAATGGAAACATCCAGAGCGCTGATGGCTTCGTCTGCAATTATCAGATCAGGGTTCATAATTAATGCTCTTGCAATTCCGATACGCTGTCTTTGCCCTCCGGAAAACTGGTGGGGATAACGGTCCGCATGTTCTTTTGACAGACCTACCATATCTAAAATGCGGTAAACTTTTTCTGTCCGTTCTTCCTTTGTCTGGTATAAATGATGGATATCCAGGCCCTGGGCGATAATATCCATAACCTTTTTCCTGGGATTTAAGCAGGCCATAGGGTCCTGGAATATCATCTGCATTTTGGTTCTGAGATGGCTGGTATCCTTGGCTGAAAGCTGTCCGGATATATTAATGCCGTTAAAAGTGACTTCACCCGATGTAGGTTTATATAAACGGATAATGGACCGGCCTATGGTTGATTTGCCGCTTCCGGATTCCCCTACCAGTCCGTAGGTTTCTCCCGGATAAATCTCAAAAGTGACTCCATCGACTGCTTTCACGGTAAACTTCCGGTTCACCTTGAAATGCTGCTTTAAATTATTTACCGTTAACAGAGGTTTTCTTTCTTCCATACTTATTTTACCTCCTTTAACATGGTACTTATCCTGGTTTTCAGTTCCTTCGGCATCTCGATTTTCGGGGCATTTTCATGGAGAAGCCAGGTAGCCGCATAATGGGTATCCGATATTTTAAACATAGGCGGTTCTTTTCTGTAATCAATATTCATTGCGAAAATGTTCCGGGGAGCAAAGGAATCACCTTCGGCCGTATGGAGAAGGTTGGGCGGGCTTCCCGGTATGGTGTATAATTTATCATCGTCGGTGCTAAGGTCCGGCATGGCGGATAAAAGCCCCCAGGTATAAGGATGTTTGGAATCATAAAAGATTTCATCCGTAGTGCCTTTTTCCACTATTTTTCCTGCATACATGACAGCCACATAATCGGCTACCTTGGCGACTACTCCCAGGTCGTGGGTTATATAAATAACGGATATTCCCGTTTTTTCCTGTATATTTTTAATTAACTCAAGAATTTTAGATTGAATGGTAACATCCAGAGCGGTTGTGGGTTCGTCGCAGATAAGAAGTTCGGGGTCACAGGCAAGGGCAATGGCAATCACCACCCTTTGGCGCATACCGCCGGATAATTGATGGGGATAATTCTTCATCCGTTTTTCTGGTTCTGTTATACCCACCAGCTCAAGGAGGTTAACGGCCTTTTTATAGGCTTCTTTTTTGGGCGTCTTATAATGGTATATCATTCCCTCCATAATCTGGGCTCCGATAGACATGGTGGGATTTAAGGAGGTCATAGGGTCCTGGAATACCATGGCTATCCGCTTGCCGTTAATCCGTTTCCGGATTTCGCTTTTCGTAAGCTTTAACAAATCCTCCTGTACTTCATCTTCTCCGTTACGGTAAGTAAAATGGATGGAGCCGCTGTTTATTTTACCGTTATTGCTTAAGATACCCATAATTGCCTTGACGGTTACGGATTTGCCGCTCCCGCTTTCTCCTACGATTGCCAGGGTTTCTCCTTTGTAAAGGGAGAGATTCATACCCCGTATTACATTTACTTCTCCTGCGGAGGTCTGAAAGGATATGGATAAATCCTTAATTGACAGAATTTTATTTTTTTCCATAAATACCTCCTATATTTCTTTCATTTTTGGATCAAAAGCATCCCTGAGACCATCTGCCATCAGGTTAAAGCTTAACATAATAATTGCAAGCACTATAACCGGAAATAAAATCATGTATGGATGCGTTGTAAAGGACTTAAAGGCATCACTGATCAGGGAACCTAAGGATGCCAGGGGCTGGGGGACTCCAAGGCCTATAAAAGCCAGAAAAGCTTCCGTAAATATGGCATTCGGAATGGAAAACATGGACATGACGATTAACTGGCCGAATATATTAGGCAATATTTCTTTAAAAATAATAAATAAATCCCTTGCTCCCAAAGTTCTGGATGCCAGGATAAATTCCTGCTCCTTTAATTTCAGTACCTGTGCCCTTGCAATCCTGCTCATTCCGATCCAGCCCGTAGTAGCCAGAGCTATGGTTATGGTAACCAGGCCGGGTTTGAAAACTAAAATCAGTAATGTAACAATAACCAGGGTAGGTATCCCGTTCAGTACTTCTGCAATTCTCTGCATGATCATATCCACTTTGCCGCCGAAATAACCGGAAATCAGGCCGTATATCATACCGAAGCACATATCGACAATTACCGCCACCAAAGCAATATAAAGAGATATCCGCGTACCCTCCCAGGTTCTTGTGAATATATCCCTGCCAAGAACATCAGTGCCGAACCAGTAATAAACATCTTCCAGTCCGGTAGTAACACCCGGCTCCCCGGATATGTATTTGTTCTGCTTTACGGAACCGGTGGAGGTACTCATTACCTCGGAACCGTCAAATATACCGAGCTTTTCCAGGCCTTTTATTCTGGGAGCGAGATTCTGGTGGGTTATAACCTGGGAATAATAGGTATGCCCGCTGATTTTCGGGCCGATAGCTGCCATAAAAATAATGAGCAGAATACAGATTGACCCAATAACAGCACCTTTGTTTGACGTAAATCTTGTGAGAATATCATGCCAATAAGACTGCCCGGCAAAGGTTTCTTCATCATGGCCCGCCCTGTCGGAGCCTGACAATTCAAAATCATCCGGTAAAAACTCCATCTCTGAATTATTCATTTATATCTCCTTTCGCAAGTCTGATTCTAGGGTCGATAACACCATAAAGGATATCTACCAATAACATGATTCCAATATACATCAGACTGTAGATAAATGTCAGGGCAACCACCACATTATAGTCGTTGGACTGGATGGCGGATACCAACAGGCTTCCTATACCCGGAATGGAAAATAATTTTTCGATAACCAGGCTTCCTGTCATTAAACCGACAACAAGGGGAGCCAATACCGTAATAATTGGGATTAAGGCATTTCTTAAAGCGTGCCTGAAAATCAGGCGGAAGCTGTTAATTCCCTTACTTTCGGCTAACAGCATGAAATCAGAGCCCAATACCTCTAACATCTCCGTTCTGGTAAACCGGGCTACGGTAGCTACCGTAAACATGCATAAGGATATGGTCGGCATAACGGAGGATTTTAACGGAGAAGCTTCCTGGTATAAAAGGGGAAACCATTTTAACTTAAAGCCCATGGTGTAAATTAACGTCATGGCAAACACATAGGAAGGAAGACTTACGCCCAAAACAGAAATTACCGTGGTGATTGTATCGTATATGGTATTATGTTTTATAGCAGCAACAATTCCTAAGAACAATCCGATTACCGTTCCGATGAGTATTGCCTGCCCTCCGAGACGGAGGGAAATAGGGAGCCTGGTTTCCAGTAAAGCAGTAATCGGTGTATTTTTTGAAATGGAATACGAAACACCGAAATCTCCGGACAGCATTGCTTTAATATAGTTAAAAAAACGTATGGCTATCGGCTGGTCCAGTCCGTATTTTGCATTAAGAGCTGCCCTTTGGGCATCCGTTAATTTTTCATCGTTAAAAGGGGAACCGGGCATTAATTCTAACATCAGGAACAAAATAAATAAAATTACCAGTAAAGTTATAACGGAAATTATTATTCTTTTTATGATATATTTCTTCAAAAAATCACTCTCCTTACCATACAAGAATGACGCTGTCACAGTGCCCCACACGCTTGACAGCGTCATTCTTTATTCATTATGAAAAACTTAGTTGCCTGTAAGGCGCTATGTGCAGTATACCGCAAAGTGGAGCGTTCAGAACGGTGCGATGATTTTTCAAACACACTCTAAGATATTTCTTTAATTCTTAACAGCATTTTTGAAAATCCTGTTGATACCCACAGAATGGAATTCAATACCCTCTACGCCGGATTTAATCATAACGGCGTCACCTTTCTGATATACCGGTAAAATCACGGCATCCTCCATTACTATGGCTTCTGCATTCTTTAATGCATCCCATCTGGCTGTAATATCAAGAGCCAGCTCACCTTTTTTGGCAGAATTAATAATGGAGTCATATTCAGAGTTGGACCAGAAACCATAATTATTCGGGCTTCCCGTTGTCCACATATCCAGATAAGTCATGGGATCGGCATAGTCCGGCCCCCAGCGGGTAAGGCCTAGTTCAAAGTCGCCCGCCTGCATTCTTTCCACACGGTTTTTCTTAGGCATGGTCTGAAGTTCAATCGTAATACCGGGCAGGGTGGTCTGTATTTCCGACTGGATAAACTGAGCAACATTAATTGCAGATTCGGTATCTTCAACAATCATGGTATATTTTAATTCGCTGACTCCCAATTCCTCTTTGGCTTTTTCCCAATAATCCGCGGCTTTCGCTTTGTCAGTAGACAGATAGGTATCTGTCGTTTCACGGAAGTCTTTGCCGTCCGGGCCGGTGGCCAGGAGGCTAGGAACCGCAAAATCCGCCACGATGGAACCGTCTTTTAAGATATTATTAACGACGGCGGCTTTATCATAGGAAAGGGCCAGGGCTTTTCTTAAATTTAGATTCTCAAGGCCGGCGATTTTGGTATTGGGTGAAATATACCACAGGTATCCTGCCATAATATTATGGAATTCAGGATCTGCCTGGAATTGTTCCACCTGTTCCCCGGATAAAGTAGCTACATCCAGGTCGCCGTTCTGATAGGATAACATTGCCTGCTGGGAATCTTTGATTACCTGGTACTGTATGCCGTCTAAGGAAACTTTGGAAGCCTCCCAGTAAGTCGGGCTTTTTGCCAGGGTAATAGTGGTGGCGGCCGGTTCATAGGATGTAATCATAAAAGGACCATTGCTTAAAATAGTATCCGGTGAGGTTCCGAAATTATCTCCGGCTTCTGTAAAAAAGGCTTCATTCACAGGCAGGAATGACGGGAAAGCCATTAAGGATTCGAAAAACGGAACCGGTACATCCAGTTTTACAACTAAGGTTTTATCATCCTGGGCATTGACTCCCAGTTCTTCCACGGGTTTTTCACCGGCAATAATTGCTCCCGCATTTTCAAAGCCGGCAATTTCCGTAATAAAGGAATATTCACTTGCTACCGAAGGATCTACCAGCCGTCTCCAGGCAAATACAAAGTCATTTGCCGTTACGGGAGTACCGTTGGACCACTGTGCATCCTTTAAGGTGAAGGTATAAGTTAAGCCGTCTTCGCTTTTATCTACTTTTTCAGCCATGGCTAAAATAGGTGAACCGGAAACATCTATGGAGTACAGGCCTTCCGTTACTGCGGCCAATACTTCAAATGAAGTACCATCCGTTGCTATCTGGGGATCCATGGAAGCTACTTCAACATCGAAATGTACATTTAGTATGTTACCTCCCGCCGCTGCAGAATCTGTCGTATCTGCAGAGGTATCAGACCCTGTTTCTGAGCCGGTTGTCGTACTTGATTTGCTGCCGCCGCAGGCGGTTAAAGAAAGCATCAAAAGTACAACAAGTAATAGTGACAATAAATTCTTAAACTTTTTCACACGATTCCTCCTTGTTCTACATTATAAGACATTTTTCGCGATAATAAAAAAATAGTCACGAAAACCTCATGAATTTTGTGACTACATTGTCCCATAATTTATTATAAATTTATTATAACCATATAATGTGGTTTGTCAACTTTTATTTTATGCATAATATATAAAAAAAGAATATTTTTGTGCTTAGGTTATGTTAATTCATAACGGGTAATTATAACTGATTATAAGCGTACCGTAATGATTAGTACAGGGAATAAAGCCGATTGCAGGTCAATAAAAAGAACTGTTGCAAAATTCTTAAATATAACTTACTTGGGGAGAATATGGTTACTATTTCGCAGATAATTTGTGAAATAGTAACCATATTCCAGACACAAGCTCAGTTAATTGACTATTTTGCAACAGCCCTTTTATTTATTCATTATAGCTTAATTTACACTTCTTTTAACATAGCTGGTATGCAGTACCTCATGAGCCTTATGGCTGCCCGGTTTGCCGAAGTAAGAATCATATAATTCCTTAATGGCAGGATTTTCGTGAGATTTTCTTATAGGCATGGATGAATCCAAATCATAGAGAACCTTCGCACGAAGGGACCGGATATCCGAGAAGTTACGGATACTTGCAGGAACCTGCGGCATACCGCCGCCGTTTACACAGCCTCCGGGGCACCCCATAATTTCAATAAAATGATAATCTGCTTCACCGGATTTTACCTTGCTAAGAAGTTCATTTGCATTCTTAAGACCGGAAGCCACGGCAACCTTTACATCCATTCCGGCTACATTATAAGTGGCTTCTTTAATTCCTTTAATACCTCTTACTTCTTTAAAATCCAGGTTTTTTAATTCCTCACCGGTTAAAGTTTCCACTGCCGTACGAAGGGCCGCTTCCATAACACCGCCGGTGGCACCGAAGATAACACCCGCACCGGTTGCCATACCAAGAGGAGAATCAAATTCTTCATCCGGAAGAACGGTGAAATTAATGCCGGCACGTTCAATCATCCTTGCAAGTTCCCTTACGGTAAGGGCAATATCAACATCCGGAAGACCTGCGGCATCCTGGTCCTCACGGCCGACTTCAAACTTTTTAGCCGTACAGGGCATAATACTGACCATAACGATGTCTTTCGGGTCAATACCCATTTTTTCAGCATAATAAGTCTTAGTAGTAGCACCGAACATCTGCTGGGGGGATTTGCAGCTGGATAGATTCTCCGTCATTTCGGGGAAGTAGTGCTCGCAATATTTAACCCAGCCCGGTGAACAGGAAGTGATTAAAGGTAAAACACCATCATTTTGAACCCTGTCAATAAACTCATGGGCTTCTTCCATAATGGTAAGGTCGGCAGCAAAATCCGTATCAAATACTTTATCAAAGCCTAAACGGCGGAGAGCCGCTACCATCTTGCCTTCTACATTGGTTCCGATAGGCATGCCGAAAGGTTCGCCGAGGCCTGCACGTACGGAAGGGGCTGTCTGCACCACCACATGCTTGGAAGGATCTGCAAGAGCTGCAAATACTTCATCCGTATTGTCTTTTTCGGAAAGCGCTCCCGTAGGACATACGGCAATACATTGGCCGCAGGATACGCAGCTGGTGTCTCCCAGTCCCATATCAAAGGCAGACGCAATAAAAGTCCTGAAACCACGTTCATTGGGGCCGATAACGCCTACTGCCTGTGTCTTTTCACATACGGCGGAACAGCGTCTGCAAAGGATGCACTTATTGTTATCGCGGTACATATGGGCTGCACTGTAATCAATATCGTACCGGTTGCTTTCACCGTCATATAAACCTTCGTTTTCAACCTTAAGATCTTTGCTTAATTTCTGTAATTCACAGTTTCCGCTTCTTACGCAGGATAAACATTTTCTGTCATGATCGGAAAGAATTAATTCCAGGGTTCTTCTTCTTGAATTTAATACTTTCGGTGTATTGGTCCATATCTCCATACCTTCGTTAATGGGATATACGCAGGAAGCTACAAGGCTTCTGGCACCCTTAACCTCTACAACGCAGATACGGCAGGCACCAATTTCGTTAATCTCTTTTAAATAACAAAGAGTAGGAATGTCGATGAGCGCTAATCTGGCAGCTTCAAGAATTGTAGAACCCTTTGGTGCAGTTACGTCTACACCGTTTATTTTAATATTTACGGTTTCCATTATAGTCCTCCTTAAAGATTCGTAATTGATTGGTAATTACTTTTTGGAAATAGCACCAAAACGGCATTTTTCCATACAAGCGCCACATTTAATACATTTATTCTGATGAATGACATGGACTTCCTTAACCTTGCCCTCAATGGCTCCGTTTGGACAAACCCTTGCACAAAGTGTACAGCCTTTACATTTATCCGCATCAATGATATAGGAAAGCAGAGCCTTACATACACCTGCAGGACACTTCTTATCCACAACGTGGGAAACATATTCATCCCTGAAATAACGGAGAGTGGACAATACGGGATTCGGAGCAGTCTGGCCTAAACCGCAGAGAGAATTCTCTTTAATGTGGTAGCAGAGTTCTTCCAGTTTGTCGATGTCCTCCAGAGTTCCCTGGCCCTTTGAGAATTTATCCAGCATTTCATACATACGTTTCGTACCGATACGGCAGGGAGTACATTTACCGCAGGATTCATCCACGGTGAACTCTAAGAAGAATTTTGCGATATCAACCATACAGTTATCTTCATCCATAACAATAAGGCCGCCGGAGCCCATCATGGACCCGATTCCGATTAGGTTGTCATAATCAATGGGAATATCAAAATGCTCTGTCGGGATACATCCGCCGGAAGGACCGCCGGTCTGAGCCGCTTTAAATTTTTTATTATTAGGGATACCGCCGCCGATTTGTTCCACAACTTCACGCAGGGTGGTACCCATAGGAATTTCAACAAGACCCGTATTTTTAATTTTACCGCCAAGGGCAAATACCTTGGTTCCTTTTGATTTCTCAGTTCCCATGGAAGCAAACCATTCGGGGCCGTTTAATATTATCTGCGGAATATTGGCATAGGTTTCTACATTGTTTAAAATAGTGGGTTTTCCGAATAACCCTTTTTGTGCAGGGAAAGGAGGTCTTGGACGGGGTTCGCCCCGGTTGCCTTCAATAGAGGTCATAAGAGCCGTTTCCTCACCGCATACGAATGCGCCCGCGCCAAGCCTTAAGCCGATATCAAAGTCAAATCCGGTGCCGAAGATATCTTTACCTAACAGTCCGTATTCCCTTGCCTGTGCAATGGCAATTTCAAGACGTTCCACGGCAATGGGATATTCGGCACGTACATAGATATAGCCCTGGGAAGCCCCGATTGCATAACCGGCAATTGCCATAGCTTCCAGTATTACATGGGGGTCTCCTTCCAATACGGAACGGTCCATAAATGCACCAGGGTCTCCTTCGTCGGCATTACAGCATACATACTTCTGGTCCGCATCGTTGGCTTTTGCAAGCTTCCATTTTAAACCGGTTGGGAAACCGCCGCCGCCCCGGCCCCGCAGTCCGCTGTCTAAAAGAACCTGGATAACCTGGTCGGGGGTATATTCGGTTAAAACTTTACCTAAAGCTTCATAACCGCCGGTTCCGATATATTCTTCTATCTCTTCCGGATTTATTACACCGCAGTTGCGTAATGCAATTCTGTGCTGATTTTTATAAAAGTCGGTTTCATTTAAAGATTTAATTCCGTCTTCCGTAACCGTTTCATTGTATAAAAGACGGGTCACAACCCTGCCCTTTAATAAATGCTCTGAAACGATTTCCGGTATATCCTCCACCTTAACCATGGAATAAAAGGTTGCTCCGGGATATATTATCATAATTGGGCCTAAGGCACAAAGTCCGTGGCAGCCGGTCTGGACAACGGAAACTTCTTTGATTAAACCGTTTTTTTCAATTTCTGCCTGTAATGAATCAATGACTTTCTGACTTCCTGAGGAAGTACATCCGGTACCACCACAAACTAAAACGTGTGAACGATACATTTTTAAATCCTCCCTTCAGAGCTGATAGTGTATTTGCTGACAACCTGACCGCGGATTAGATGCTGGTCCACAACTTCCAGGGCTTTTTCCGGTGTCATTTTAACATAGGTAACTTTATCTTTACCCGGTTCGAATACTTCAACAATAGGTTCGTATTGGCATAAACCGATGCAGCCGGTCTGAATAACTGCGATGTTAGACAAATTCTTAGTCTGAACGGCATCGGAAAGAGCAGTTAATACGGGTCTGGCACCGCTGGCAATACCGCAGGTGGCCATTCCTACCACAACTCTGGTCTGATTGTCATTTTCAGAACGTACGCCAATCTGACCCTGCATCTTTTCTCTGATAGCTTTTAACTCCTCTAGAGTTTTCATATAATATCCTCCTCGTTACAAAATTAGGCAATCACTCTGTTAAAAATTTGTCAAACTTTTCTATAATTTAATAATGATATCTTGCCGGGTATGGCAGATATCAATTACAGATTCGTTTAGGTTAATCAATAACAGCTTAACTAAAAAATTCTTCCAGCGTCTATTTCTGATTGGTTTTCCTTAAGATATTCTTTTATATAGGTCGATACCTCCGGTACATCAAAAGGCACATCACCCAGGATCTCCCGAAATTCACGGGTATCTAATGTAAAGCTTTTCTCGTCTACTTTATAGATATATATAAAATCTATTTTCGTATTTAATGTAATTAAGGCATGTACGGTACTGGTCATATCACCTAACGGCATCCGGTCAATGTGGGATAGCACAAATACTGCGGTAATCTCGGTACCTCTGCCGGGTTCTGAATCAATACTGAATTCACCGCCGGTGGCCTCAGCTGCAAGCTTAAAGAACGGTACCCCTAATCCTACCGGTCTGGTCGTCCGGCTCGTATAAAAAGGATCTTCTGCTTTTGCAGTCTGTTCTGCAGTCATTCCGCAGCCGTTGTCAGATATGGCAATGGTCAGTCTGTACAGCCTGTTATGTAAAAGG
>DBEP01000074.1 GCA_002294045.1 Lachnoclostridium sp. UBA903
TTCGAATAAAATGGCTGATATAAAATAAAAACTCGATGGACATACCTATGCCGTTTGTAATGGCGGCCGTCTCAATTCCAAAATGAAAAATGAGAATTAATATTATATCGAGGATTGCGTTAATTATGGCACCGAAAACCGAACCCATCATTGCGATTTTAGGATCGTCATCATTACGTACAAAGACGGAAAGTCCGAATGTTACCGTTTGTATCAGCGAAAAAGGAGCCGACCATTTCAGATAGGCGACAGCGGAGGGCAGCAATTCTTCATTTGCACCCATAAATACGGAAATGCTCTCCCGGAAGAAGAACCCCGCCAGCGCCAGCACAAAGCCAACGATAACGGATAACACAACACACTGGCAGAAGATATTGTTCGCTCGCTTAGCTTCTCCCTTTCCTTTATGAAAAGAATATACATTTGCGCCGCCCACAGCAATCAGCATGGACAATGCAATAACGAGCATGCTGAAAGGAAATACAATATTTACAGCACCGAGTGCAACCTCACCGATTCCCTGTCCAACGATAACACCGTCCAGAATGACATAAAGTGATTGGACCAGCATCCCTATAACAGATGGGACTACATATTTGACAAATTGTCTGTTCATTTGCTTAAAATCTGTGCTTTGACTTAACATACTTATCCTCCTGAAATAACTTGACTTGTTCAAAGTAGCATTATAAACTGTATATATACTATACAGTCAAGTTTGAAAATCATAGAAGGAGAAAAAAATGAAAAATAATCAGATGAAGATCGGTGAGTTTGCGCAGATAACAGGAATTCCGCGGAAAAGTCTCATCTTCTATGACAAAATTGGGCTTTTGTCACCCACAATAGTGGATAAGCAAAATAACTATCGCTACTACACCTATCATCAAATTGACACCGCAAATGTCATTACCGTATTACGGGAAATCGGTATGCCGCTGAAAGAAATTAAAGCGTATTTGAACGGACGCTCCCCGGAAAAACTGATTCATATGCTGGAAATGCAGAAAAAGATTGTGCAGGAAAAAATTCAGACGCTTAACCAAATAAGCGATATGCTGGACACCAGAATAGATTTGACAGAAAAAGGGCTTCATGCAAATGCGAATATAGACGCTATTGCCTTAAAAGAGTGTGAAGCAGCGCCGATTTTGCTTGGGCCGAAGTTTCCGGCAGACAGTCATATATTGGAGGGCTGGTACTATCTCATAGATTTCTATGATTTTTGCAGGGAAAATACGGTAATCCGCGGTTTACCGACCGGGATGATTATTACCCGCACAGATTTGCTGCAGGAAAATATGACTCACCCATTCCAATACTATTACCGTCCTATATGCGGAAGCAGTTACCCGAACAATGCACAAAAGCCAAGTGGATTATATGCCATCGGGCAGGAATATGCGGAGTACGGCAACAGTCATAATTTATATGCCCGGCTTTTTAACTATATTAAGGGAAACGGCCTGAAGATTTGCGGTAATGCATATGAGGAGTATTTACTTGATGAAATATCCACGGCAGACCCCACGCAATACCTTCTGCAGATAGCAATTCATGTTAAACAATAAATACCGGAAAACGCTTTTCCCTGAGGTTATTTCCCTTCCTGGGTTTTCTCTGCCTGAACGAAGTTATCTGGTTGCAGATTCCAATTAATATGTTATAATAATTTCATGTGTGCTTTTTATGCAATAGGACGCTATTTCATATTACATAAAAATATCGATTTTCAGCCCCATGGGTACGCCATACATAAATTAAAAACACAGTATCATTTTTATTAAGAATTACGGAGGACAAATACTTGTCAGATGTTAATACACAATTTCTTCTGTCGCTATTCATAATTGCCATCGGTTACCTATGCAAAAAATTTAATCTGGTGAAAGAGCAGGACGGAGAAGGAATATCCAGAATTATCTTCAATATTACCCTTCCGGCACTGGTTATTAATACTTTCAGCACTATAAATATAACTCCCTCTTTAATACTGCTTCCTTTTATTGTCATAATTTACAGTTTTTTTGTTGCATTTTTAGGAATCTTTGTCTTTAAAAAAGAATCTCCCGCAAACAAGGGTGCCCTTTCTATGGCTTCCGTAGGCTTTAATATCGGATTATTTGCCTATCCCCTGGTGGAAGCTTTATGGGGTAATGAAGGAATAAAATATTTCGGAATGCTGGATATGGGAAATGCCCTGATTATTTTCGGCTTATGTTTTTTCCTGGCAAGTTATTATTCTTCCGGTAACGGTAAAATCAGCCCAAAAGAAATATATAAGAAAATGTACAAATCCGTTCCCTTGTTAGCCTATATTTTAACACTTGTATTAAACCTTTCCGGTTTGTCCTACCCAAAGATAATTCTGGATGTTTCCGCTGCCCTGTCTAAGGCTAATATGCCTTTATCCCTGTTAGTGCTGGGTATTTTCTTAAGCTTTAAATTTGAAAAGAGTTACTGGACAGGCATGTTGAAATCCTTAGCACTAAGGTACGGGACGGGTTTAATCATAGGGACCTTATTATATTTTGTCCTACCTTTTGAGCCTTTATTTCGCAATACGGTACTGATTGGACTGGTATTGCCCATCAGTATGTCCACAATTACCTATTCCGTGGAGTTTAACTTTGATAAAAAACTGGTTGGTACTTTAACAAATATGACAATTATCATTAGTTTTATATTAATGTGGGTATTAGGATTGCTTTTAAAATAATATATATAATGAAAGCAGCTTTTTACATAAAGATGAGTCACAAGATTCCTTCTGCCAGATTTTGTGGCTCTTTGCACTTTTTGTAAACGAATATGGCTTTCCAAAATAAAACACTAATAACGAATGGTTTTTCAAAATGAATCATAAGGTATTAATTGTAAAGGAATGTGACATAGAAATGAAATTAATAATATAAATTCGAAAAGCTGCTTAGTGTTCTGCTTAAAGAAAGGTTTGGTTAAATTATGAAAAGGAAAAAGAAATACCTGTTATTCGTCCTGATGCTGCTCCTTCTGTTATTAACTCTGATGGGCTGTTCAGGAAACACCAGGGGAAATATACCTGCGGAAGACTTTGATACTTTTTTAGACCGCATATTTACGACAGAAGTACAAAAAGATACCCTTACCCTGAATTATTCCATTGCAAATCCGGAAAATTACGGTATAACCGACCCGGAGATTTCATTCGGCCACTATAACAAAAAGTATATCGAGGAATCCTTAGCTGCTTCCGAAAATTATCTGGCCGCTTTAAAACAATACGATTATAATTCCTTAACAGAGGATCAGAAGCTTTCTTATGATATTTTAAAGGAAGACCTGGAGCTGGAAACTACCTTCGGAGATTTTATTCTGTACAGTGAAGGTTTGGGCCCTACAACCGGAATTCAGGCACAGCTTCCTGTCCTTCTTGCCGAATATAATTTTTACCAAAAACAAGATATAGAAAACTACATACAGCTGCTACCCCAGGTTTATGATTATTTTGAAGAGATTTGTGAATTTGAGAAAGAAAAATCTGACGCCGGTTTATTTATGAGTGATGAAGTTGCTGACAGTATTATGGACCAATGTCAGGAATTCATAAATGAAAAAGAAAATAATTACCTTATAGGTATCTTTAACGAAAAAATCTCCGAATACGAAGGGTTAACCGAAGAGGAAATCAAATCCTATAAAGCCGCCAATAAAACTGCCATACTAAATTCGGTTATTCCCGCTTACGAGTTATTAATGGATACCTTAACGGATTTAAAAGGAAACGGAACCAACCAGAAAGGCCTGTGCCATTATGACAAAGGAAAAGAGTATTATGAATTTTTAATTAAAGTCAATACCGGTTCTTCCAGGCAGATACCCGAATTAAAAAAGATGCTTGAGAATTCCTTAAGCTCCAATATGTTAAAGCTGAATCAGATTATGACCAAAAATCCCGACGTATACGACACCGTCATGTCGTTAACTTATTCCCTGACGGAGCCGGCTGAAATTATCGAGTATTTAAAAGAAGCCATACAAGAGGATTTTCCGCCCTGCCCCGATGTAACATATACCATAAAATACGTGGATAAATCCCTGCAGGACCATTTAAGCCCTGCCATGTATTTAATTCCGCCCCTGGACAGTTACGATAATAATATTATTTACATTAATGAAAATCCGGACTATGATTTATCCGAGATTTTTACCACCATAGCCCATGAAGGATACCCTGGACATCTGTATCAGTCGGTTTATTTCAGGAGCCTGAACCCTCCTGCCATAAGAAATCTTCTGAGCTTCGGCGGCTATGCCGAGGGCTGGGCAACCTACGTGGAATATTATTCCTACCATCTGGCAGGCTTCAGTAAGGATGTGGCCGATTTCCTGGAAGCAAACATGGCCGCCAATATGGCCTTATACTGCCGGATTGATATGGGAATACACTATGACGGATGGAGTCTGTCTGACACGGCCGCTTACTTAAAGAATTATATTTCTGACAGCAATACCATAAAGCTCCTGTACTCAACCATGATTGAAGAGCCTGCCCTGTATCCCCAATATGGCATTGGCTACCTGGAAATTATGGATTTAAAAGCCACTGCCCAAAAAGCCCTTGGAGATAAATTCGTCCTGAAAGATTTCCACAAATTTTTACTGGATATCGGCCCGGCGCAATTTGGCATTATTGCGGACCGTCTGGATACCTGGATAAAAAATCAAAAAGCCGGCAGCTGATGCTTCGTTATGAGCCTGTTGATTTATAATGCCGGATGCCGAACCTCCAGAACAAATAGCAGGGTATTAAAAAGAAACAGGCCAGTAAAGGAAGAAAGATATACCCCGTATTATTGCTTTTATCCAGTATGTATAATAACGGATAATACTGGATAAGAGCATAAGGTATAATAAAGGTGCACACCAGCAGTACCTTTTTCCCGTAGATATTAACGGGATATTTGCCGAATTCCCTGGCACCGTCGGTAAATATATTCATAAACTCCAATCCCTCTATGGTAAAAAAGCAGAATGCGGCATAGATAATAAAAATACCTGTAAATACTGCTGTTCCGCCTATTATCATAAAAAGCACGGCAAATATCTTATCCGGGTTCCAGACCACATCGTTCTCACGGACACCGTATACAAACATAACAACAGCCTGCAGCATACGGCCAATTCTGGTAAATTCTATTTTACTTCCCAAAACCTGAAAGATTTCATTTCTCGGTCTTACCATAATACGGTCGAATTCCCCGTTGCTTATGGTGGAGGAAAAGGAATCGAATCCTCTTGCAAAACATTCTGCCAGGGAAAATTCTATTAAAACTATGGAAAAACATAATAAAACTTCACTGTAACTAAATCCGCTAACTTTATTAAACCGCCGGAACATAAAGTAAACACCCAAAAATACGTTAAAGGAAACTAAAAACTGACCGATGACTGTCAGCAGAAAGGATGTTTTATATTGGAGTACGCTTTTCAGGTGTATGGAAAAATACTTAAAATATAATTTCATATTAGCTCCTTCCGCATGCCGCAGGCCCGCCTGCGGTATTGCCGTAAATAATGGAGTGTGGAGGCTGATGCAAAATAATTAATTTACTGAACAAGTAAGTCTGCATACTCTTACCCTCCTTGAATTATCACCTTTTTCAGAGCCTTTGCCATGAATATTTTACCTGCCAGGATCAGAACAGCGGACCAAATGAACTGCAGGACTATCGCTCTGTATAAATCCGGCCCGGATAAGTCACCGGTATAGGTTCGTAAAGGCACGTTCTGCATGGAGGCAAAAGGGAGTATTTCAAAAATCCGCCGTATGTTGTCCGGAAGAAAGGGTAAAGGGATTACGGCACCCGAGAAAAATTCAACCGCTGCAACAGCTACCATCCGCACTCCCATTGGCGATATGGTAAAAAAGGTTACAATGTAAACCAGCATGCAAAAGGCTATCACAACAATAAACGCCAGCACCATGGTAAGCAGAAACCACAGAAAAGCTGTTCTGTTCTCCGGCATGCTAAGGCCGTAGGGTCCGGGCAAAAAGACAGCAAACAGCAATATGGGCAGGCATCTTAAAACTGCCCTTGAAAGGCGGTTTGCCATACTTCTGGTAAACCACATACTGTAGATATCAATGGGTCTGCACAGTTCATATGCAATATTTCCGTTTCGGATGGAGTCAAAAATTTCATTTTCCAGAAACCAGGTCATATACAGTGCCAAAAATGCCTGCTGCATCCATATATAAGAAGTAAGAGCCTGAAATGTCATGGGAAAAGCTTCCGGGTCAGCCGCATAAAAAGCTTTAAACATTAAAATTTCCAGGGTCCCCCAGGTAAACTGGGTCGCAATTCCTGCCAGGGCTGCCGCCCGGTACTGAAGTCCGTATAAAAAACGGAGCCGAAAAAATGACAAATACTTCTCCATTATACCGCCTCCTAAATCTCATACTGTTTATAAAGCTCCACAACCACTTCATCAATGGAGGAACTCGAAACAGATATGTCTTTTAAATCAAGCCGTGACGATAATGCGGTAATGGCATCGGATACGGGGATTATATCGGAATCCAGCTCTATAACGGCATGTCCGTTAATTACCCGCCCCTTGTCATCCTTGGAGTAATCGTCGGATATCACATGCATTCCGCCGCTTAAAAGGAGCTTGTTTCCGGAATATTCAATGCTCAGTTTCTTATAGCCGCCGAATTGCTTTTTCATATCCGCAAGGTCTCCGTCCATCAGAATCTTCCCTTTGCCGATTAAAATAACACGTTTTGTCAGTGCTTCAATATCCTGCATGTCATGGGTAGTCAGAATAACGGTCGTTTGATTTCTTTTATTAATATCCAGAATAAAGTTCCTTACCGCTATTTTAGATACCGCGTCCAGCCCTATGGTGGGTTCGTCTAAGAATAAAATACTTGGATTGTGCAGAAGGGACGCCGCAATTTCACACCGCATCCTTTGTCCTAAAGATAATTGCCTGGCAGGTGTTTTTATAATCTCTTCCAGGTTTAACAGGGTAATCAGTTCATCAAGATTATTTCTAAATTTGTTTTTGGAAATTTTATAGATATCCCGCAGTAATTCAAAAGAATCAATCACCGGCACATCCCACCATAACTGGGAGCGCTGTCCGAATACAACACCGATATCACGGACATGTTCTATCCTGTCTTTCCAGGGAGTCCGGCCGTTTATGGAACATTCTCCCCTATCAGGGGTTAATATTCCGCTTAAAACTTTGATGGTGCTGCTCTTTCCGGCACCATTGGGCCCGATATAACCAACCATCTCACCGTCGCCAATGGTAAAGGAGATATCGTCAAGAGCCTTTACATAATCGTAATGTTTGTGAAACAAAGCCTTTAAAGCCTCCGAAATGCCGGGATTGCGTCTAGCAACTTTAAAGGTCTTACAAATATGCTCCACTTGAATCATATTCTGTTCCTCCTGGTAGTAATATTTTTTGAAATCCTTAATCCATATCCGCAGTTCCTGCCTTTTATGGATACATTGTTTCGAAATATCTTGCCAAGCGGTATGTTTTCTTGGTTTTTGCCAGGAAAAGCCGTGGTAAAATACGGTTTTGCTTAAGATTTTTAATAAGTGAAAAAAACTGTCTAATGGATTATAATGTTAAAATGTGATAAAATTATGGTAATTTGATTTTTTTCAGAAAATATTTTTAATAATTTTTAATACCTGTGGATATAACCAAAAGGAAAAACCGCCGTTTGTAATCAAGTTTTATTGTTAAGGCAAGAGCACTGTAGCCGCTTTGATTTATAAGCTGATACCGTGCTCTTTTCCTGTGTATATTCTTTTCTTTCCTCTGATTTTGATGAAAAGACAATTTTAATTGCTTTATCTTCCCTCCGACAATTCTTTCAGGGCTGTTTTTAAGAAAGAATCGTCCGCCCATTTTTGTATATCAAAAAGTTTCGTTATATATTTATTGTCATATAAAAACCTCAGTTCTCCTTCCAATGCCAGCAGAGCCTTTTCCGACAGATTTACCGCTAAATTCTTATGGAAATTAACAGGCTGTGCATTGGCTACCTCCCCGATTGTTCCATGAAGCTGTTTGGAAAAGAGTTCAATGGTTTCCGCTCTGTGGGTTTTAGCCCATTCCGCTGCAATCAGGGTTTGTTTGACATATTCAACCACGATTTCAGGATTTTCCTCGGCTAACCTCTTACTTACGGTCAGTGTGTTGGGATATATATTGCTGATGGGAAGCACCTGCTCCGTATTCTCCGTAATCTCATAAATAATCTTGTACTCTCCGGTAGCAAGCAGGTTCTGGGCAAAACACCCTCCGGCATAAATAGCATCCACTGTTCCTTCGTTTAACGCCTCCACATCAGTTTTGCCCAGATTGCTCTTATGGGTATTCGTCATGGCAATAGATTCTTCTGTTACTTCCAGATAAATATAATCCACATCTTCCGGTGAAACACCTCTTGCCTTAAGTGCAATCTCAAACTCGTGTTCCACGGTTGCTCTGTAAAAATCAATTATAAAATGATCGCCTTTCGGTATGCCAATCCTTTTGCGGCGGAGCTGTTCCACATATTCGACCGGGGAATCTGCCTTAACAAGTATGTAGGATTTCTGTTCCAAAAAGGCCAGACCAATCAGAATCACATCCGCATCATTGGACTTTGCCCACAGAGGCGGTATATTTCCCCCTTCACGGAATAATGCCGGGTCTTTATAATCAAAATGTACATGCCAGTTTTCTTTGGGGAGGGACTGCAAAAGCACCGGCTTCCCTCCTGCTTTTTCAAACGTATCTTCTTTCCAGATTTTATTTGCCGCAATATAACTTGAATTGCCCACCGGGCAGATAGTATAACGAAATTCTTTTAATGCCATTTTTTCACCTCAGCACTTATATCGGAAACAAAAACCGATTTACGTGCTCCTTTCTTTTTGATTGGTTCTCTATTTATATGTTATACATGCCGATCGTTTCATGAAATGTATTGATTACATTCGTACGGTACTCCGAGAATTCCTTGCTGCTGCGGTCCCTTGGCCTGGGCAGATTTATGTGGAAAATATTTCTGATTTCGGCAGGCCTTGCACTCATAACCACAACCTTGTCACCTAAGAAAATAGCTTCTTCAATATCATGTGTAACCATTATCATGGTCGTCTTATCCGCCAGCCAAATGCGTTCCAGTTCCGCCTGCATGTTCATTTTTGTCAAAGCATCCAGGGCTCCCAATGGTTCGTCCAGCAGCAATATTTTGGGTTGTCTGATCAACGCCCTGGCAATGGACGCCCTTTGTGCCATTCCTCCTGAAAGCTGTCTCGGATACGCCTTTTCAAACTCTCCTAATCCCACTTTTTCCAGGTAAAGTTGAATCTTATCTTTAATATAACTTTTTTTGCCTTCCAGTCCCAGCGCAACATTTTCACCAACCGTAAGCCAGGGAAGCAGCCGGTGCTCCTGAAAAATAACTCCTCTGTCCAGTCCGGGCTTTTCAATCTTTTTCCCTTCTAAAAGAGTCTCCCCTTCATAATCATTTTCCAATCCGGCAATCAGTCTAAGCAAGGTTGTTTTTCCGCAGCCGCTGGGGCCGATTAATGTTACAAATTCTCCCCTGTTAATATTAAGCGAAACCTTCTCAATCGCCTTTACATCCTTTTCTTTCCCATGAAATGTTTTTGATACGTTATTTATCTTTAATATAACGGAATTATCAACTGAAACAGCAGTCATATCTCACCTCTTCCTCCCTCTTTGGCAGCAGCATCCCTCTCAGAGCTATTCTCAACCTCATCGACGGTATTTACTGTTAAGCTTTGCCCTGGTTGTCCGTCTTCCAGCGCAGGGCTGTCTTTTCCAACAGCCGAAGGAAAAAGTCTATTAACATTCCCACGGCGGCAATAACAAACATCAAAGCAATCAGTTTGTCAGACATCAGGAATTCTTTCGCCTGCAGCAAACCATAACCCAGCCCCGTAAGTCCTCCAAGCATTTCCGCCGCAACAACGGCCATCCAGGAGTTTCCTGCTGCCAAACGGAGCCCTGTAAATATGGACGGCGTTGCGGAAGGAAGGACGATTTTGCATATAAAGTCCTTCCTGGTCAGTTCCAGCACTTTAGCCAATTCCACATATTCAATCTGGACTCCGTGAATCCCCTGCACGGTATTTAAGTATATGGGAATAAAAACCGCCCTTGCAATAATAATATGTTTCGAGGTCTCACCAATTCCAAACCACAAGATGATAAGAGGAATCCAGGCATACAGAGGAATCTGTCTTATTACGTCAACCAAAGGGGAAAATATCCTTTCCAGTACCTTGTTCAGTCCGCTTCCGATACCAAGTGCCAATGCCGCACCTGCACCTGTAATATAACCAATCAGAACACGCCTCATACTGACGGATAAATCAATTGCCAGGGTCCCGTCTTCGATAATCCGGAAAAAGGCTTTTACTATTTTTACCGGTGAAGGCAGAATAACTTCCATTAAAACACCTGCATCCGCTAATATCTGCCACAGGACCAAAAGCAATACCGGAACAGCCAAGAAATTAAACCAGGTTTTTATTTTTTCTACGGCCGTTTTATTCCTTATGGGATTTTTATCCGTACCGGTATGATTCCTCATCACTGCCTCCTTCTTCATAGCTTCAGCCGTTCCTTTTCAATTTCACGGATGGCAGTCTTTAGAAAATAATCATCTGCCCAGGTATATACATCCACAGGATTATTCAGATAACCGTGAGTATATAAGAATCTGGCCTGGCTTTCCAGGGTAATAAGGCTTTCTTCCGATAAATCCACCCGTAAATGCTTATAAAAATCCTTATCAAAGGAATTCTGGTATTGCCATACCGTCCCGTAAGTCTGTTCCGCCAGTAATTTTTCGGCTTCTGTTTTATTCTCCCGGGCCCATTCGGCGGCCAGCAGTGTTTGTTTTACATACTCCACAACAATTTCCGGTCTTTCTTCCGCCAAATACCTGCTTACGGTAAGGGTATTGGGATATTCATTGTTAACCGGTGACAGCTGGCTTCTGTCCGCGCTTAAATCATAAACCACTTTATATTTGCCCGTATCCAGTAATCTCTGCAGTTTCGACAGCTTAACAAATACGGCATCCACTTCTTTCTTATCCAGAGCTTCTATTTCAACCGCTTCCAGATCCGGAAAGTGTTTTCCTTCCCGTTTATCGCTTATAAAATCCTTCTCGTCCGTCAATTGTATAAAGCGTACATCTTCTATGGAAATTCCCTGGGCTGAAAGTGCAATTTCAAATGCTTCCTCAGCGGTTGCCTTATGAAAATCTATCAGGGCGTTGGGATGTACCGGGATACCTATTTTGGCGTACCTCAGCTGATAAGGGTATTCAATTGCGGAATCAGCCCTGGCAATAATGGCCTGGCGCTGGCGGAGCAGATTTAAACCAATCAATACTACCTGGGCTCCGTTGGACTTAGCCCATAAAGGGGGAATATTTCCCCCTTCACGGAACAGCCTGTCATTCTGGTAATGAAAATGTGCCGCCCATTTATCTCTGGATAAGGTCTGTAATTTAACTGGTTCCACATTAAATTTTTCCAGGCCTTTTTTTAAAAATCCCCGGTTAGCAGCCACATAGGAAGCATTTCCCACCGGGCAAATCGTATAATAAATTTCTTTTATATCAGCCATGCTTTACTCCTTTACAGCAAATTTTCAGAAAACAATTCATTTACATCAATCGCTTTCTCTTTGTCAATATCTCCATGTTCAACCAGCCAGTCCTGAAAAGCCTTTGTTTCTTCCTTAATCTGCTCTATGGTATAATCAGAACGGTAAAAAGTTTCTTTGGAACGTTCCCACCAAAACCTTGTATTTTCCGCAGGTTCCCTGTTTACGGATTCTACGACCAAAGCCGCCGCATCCTGATTTTGAATGATATATGCATTTACTACGTCTCTGAACTTAGTCCAGGCCTTTACAATATTGGGATTATCTTCTGCAAAAGCGGAGGTCGTAAATACTACCGTGCTTCCTCCCCCGTTTACATAGATGCCGTCTTCGATTGCATATGATACTTCCTTTGCGGTGCCGTCAAGCAGAATAGGGGATATGGAAGATAAGGGGTGCTGTGAAATGGCATCGATTTCTCCTGCCAATAAAGCGGTTTTCATTTCTCCGGAAGGAATATTAACATAATTCCAGTCCTCTCCTTCCTCCCAGCCCAGAGATTCCGTTCTTTCAAACAATACCATATAAGGGCAGCCTGCACGCCAGCTTCCGATTTTCTTTCCCTTCAAATCTTCAAAAGTTTCAATTCCGGAATCTGCCCTGACAATGACGCTGGCAATCTCAGGAGCCGGATGCTGGGATACTTGTACCGCCGTTAAATCTGCACCTTCCGAACGATACAGCAAATAAGGATACAGCATCCGATATGCAAAATGGAGCTCTTTCCTTTCCATCAGCTGTGCCTCATTGCCAATACTGCCTTCCACATTTTCCACTTTAATTCCGGCCTCACCGAATAAGTCATCAAACCATCCTTTTTCTTTTGCTATGTATCCGAAGGAATCCGCAGCTGATTTAATGGTTTTCGCATCTTCAAACGGATAGGCCGCTTTCAGTTCCTCAATAACGGCTTCAATTACCTCTTCGGTAATAATATCCTCCGAAGTTACGTTTCTTGAAACCAATTCTTCGGCCAGTACTTTTGCTTCTGAGGGCTCCTCTTCCGATTCTTTTTCTTCCGCCGTATCGGGTGTTTCCGCCGTTATATCTCCGGGTGTTGTTTCATCTGTTGTTTTATTGGTTTTGCAACCTGTTAAAATTACCGCTATAAGAACTGTCGTTAACAGGAGCGTAAAGTGTTTTTGTTTCATAATTCTCCTCCTTAATGTAATGGGGTTTACTGCTTCATAATTTACGATGGCTTTTATGCAATAGGACGCAATTTCATATTGATATTGAATAAAAAAAGCTCTAAAACACAGGAATACCAATATATCCCTGTGTTTTAGAGCCTCTGGTTGTCCAGTCAGCCTAAATTACGTGTTGATTATAATTTCATCCTTAACGGATGTCAATTGCCTTTTCTTATTATATAAATAAATTCATGATGTCTTATAAATATTGTCTGATATTGTCTGCTTCTGTCGCTTTAATAAAAAAGTGAATTCATAACAAAAGCGGTACTTCTGTATTTTCATACTTTCTCCCGGGATATTCTTATCCCGCCGACTTTTGCCTCAATCTTATTTTCTTCCGCAAAAGCATTGATAAATTCTATTATATTATTTTTATATCTTTCCAGGAAATAAACGGCAATTTCTTCCTTTACACTTTCCGGTAAGGAATTCAGCGCCGTTTTGGCAATGGAACCGGGCAGCTTATCCAGTCCGTTTAATATCTGTATCAGCCTTCCGGAGTCTTCCCTCTCAGATAATTTATCTATTACTATGGGAATTAAGGTATCCGCAATTTCTCCATATTTAATCTGGTCCAATAATATCTCTATATTAATCATTTCTTTATTCCTCCTAATCGGGCTACATATTTTAAGGCAGCAACTCCTTATCCCTATAGATATTTTATTTATAATAAGAAATGAAAGTTCCTGATATTTTACAATATGTGATGAAATAATACCTGTCAGGATAAAAAATGTTATATTCATTACAATTAATACTTTTTTTGACAGGACGGCCTGCCTGGTCCGAGACATACACTCGCCAAAATGTGTTCATAGCCCGTCTGAGAAAACAGGCAATTGTTATTATTAAAATCTCGGCCACCGGGAATTTTAACAAGGCGATTCTTCTGACGGAACGTTATTTTGCAGCATATAAGAAAGTATCCTGCGGAGCGTTTTTATTCAATAGGACGCAATTTCCTATTGAATAAAAAAAACGCCTTTCGGCGTTATCCAAGACATTATATCTTCTTTTCATATTTATGCGGCCGCTGATAAGAGGCAGTATTCATGTGCCCGCCTCTAAACTCTTTGTTCTTCCTCTCTCCATCGGCTTCTATTTCTAAACCTGACTAAATTATACCAGTCAAAAATATTAAAATTGCCGGTTGCACTACTAGCTATCTATACCCCAAGTGCCCAAATACAGGATATATCATAACGCATCAATTTTAATATTTGTTAATATCTAATACATATAAGGCTGTTTTATTCCGCATAATTGTTTTAGATATTAGCCTTTTATGGTATTGGTGGGCAAAAGGCAATGTTATAATACCATAATATGACATAATTTTCAATATTTTCATGTATTTTTTTTCATGAAAATATTGAAGGAAATAATCCCGGAGAATGGCAGCTTCCGAAAGCAGTCTTCCTCCCTGGATTACTCCCTGCCTGTCTTCTGCTTAAAATTTTTCACGGAGATAATCCGCATACCAGAACACCACTTCGCCGATACGGTACAGCTCCGATTCCCTGCTGACACTGCGCCATAAATTTTTATACTCCCCGTACCAGTATTCTAAGGAAACCGCCAGTTCCTTTGCCCGGAGTCCCGTCTTATTCCCTTCTTCGCCCAGGGCTGCAACGGCACCCACTTCATTCCACAATTTTACTCCTTCCGCCGCATGGATATAGGCCTGATACAGATAACGTTTCTCCTGTTTCGCCTCCGAAAGCAAATGGTACAGCTCCGTTATCTTTTCCGATAAAATGCGGTTGGAAGCCTTTACTTTTTCCCATGTGATATTTTTAAAAGCCTCTGCCAGAAGGTTGCTTTTCAGGCGTTTCTGCTCAAGTTCTTTATAGCATACGATTTCAAACCAGGTTGCCTCACTCTTTGTTGCTATCTCAGCAATCGTCTGCACAAAGCTCTCACCGGCATCCCCGTACTCCAATACAGAGATTTCACGGTTTATCTCATCAAAATCCGGGATATTTTTATTCCAGGAAAATGCGGCCCCATATATCATACCCGTCGTAGAAAATTCAGGATGGTTGATATGTCCGAAATCACCCCAGTCCGTATTCAGAACGCCAATTGCATGATACTTATAGCCATAGCTGCACATTCTGCTTATATTATCATAAGAATCTTTAATCAGGTTAATAAAATGGTTCCAGCCGCAGACACCCGGGCATACGTATTGTATTGCTCCCGCCTCTGCCAAAACTTTCGTTTCCTTTTCGCCCTGGTCGGGGGCATAACCCCAATTAAGACAAATGGTTTCCTGGGGAAGTTTTTTGATATATTCCGGCATGCCGCAGATAATATCGCCCCAGAACATAGGTGTTTTTCCCTTGGATATTATGTAATCACAGATTCTTTTAACAAAATTGACATACATTTCATTCACTCCGATTCTGTCTGCCAATTCCTTGCTTCTTCCCTTACCCAGGTCAAAGGTTTCATCCGCACATAAATTAAAATAGCCGGAAGAAAACAGGGGCATATACTCATCCAGCATTTTGATTACAAAGTCATAACTGGCTTCTTTTGAAATATCCAGGGTATGATGCGCCATACGTTCATAAAAGGAAAAAGGCTGTTTTTCGGCCTCCGGCAATTCACACAGGTCCGTATAGGTCTTGGTGCCCAGTACTTTATAGAGGTGGCCGAAGCTTGCTATGGAAGGGATTAAATCAATATGCAGATTCCTGCAATATAAATCAAATTCCAATATATCTTCTGCCGTCAGGGGGGTATCATCACGCCACACTTCACTGAAATCCCTAAACAGGAAACTATGTTCAATATACAACTGGAGTTGATTTATTTTATAATACGCCAATTTATCCGCAAGGGCTTTAAGGGATTCCATAGTAGGAATCCTTCCCCGGGTCACATCGTGATAAAAACCGCGGTTCGGCATATCCGGCAGGTCTTTAATGGTAAGACAGGGAAGTACCGCCCCTTTATTCTCAAAAATCTGCCTTAAGGTCTGTATCCCGTAAAGAATACCGGCATTGCTCCCGCCCTTAAGTTCTATTCCGACTTCCGTAATTTTAAGATAGTATTCCTCTTTTTGCAACTCTTTGTTAAGACTTATAAAAATACAATCTTTCTCCCTTTCACCCTTGTTTATGCATAAGTCAAAGGAAAGCCTGTTCCATATATGCTTCTTTAACAGCTTCGCATGCTCCGTAACCTGCAGGTCACATTCCCTTTCAATCACAATTTTACAGTTGTACTTTAGAAGGAAACCCTGTTCCTTCTCTATGATTATCTTACTTGGTGCCGGTATGAGATACATATAAATCCTCCTTAGCCATACATGAGTTATTCGCGGAATACGGGCTTTAACACTTCAGTCCATATTCCGGATAATGATTGGAATGCCAATATTCAGACAGCGGTTTAAAAATCCAATTTTAATCATTATACTATTCTGCTTTTAAATATCAAGTACTCACGGGAAAATTTACAAATTTATTTATTAAAAAATTTTATATTGTACTATCTTTTTTAATCATAACCGCAATTTTACTAAAAAAAAGAATTGAGAGCATATTACTTAGAGGGCAGGTGAGCAAAAACTTATAGCTTTTCCAATTTTTGAAATCTCAGGAACAGCATGAATGGAGCAGCCCCGTCAATCATTTAAACAGCATGTTAGTGATGATTACACTGGAGAATACGCCGACCAGGGTAGCAAACAGGGCTCCTGCAAGAGTATATCTGGTTTTTTTAATCTTTGCAGTCATAAAGTATACGCTCATGGTATAAAAAACAGTTTCCGTACAGCTCATAATTATGGAAGAGAGTCTGCCCAGATAGGAATCCGGACCGTATTCCTTAAAAACATCCAATAAGAGGCTGGTTGCGGCGGAGGAAGAGAAAAGCTTAACGGTCACCAGCGGTACAAGCTCTGACGGAAATTTGAGAAAATCCGTAAAAGGCCTGACTATAACCGCTAATAGATCAAGAGTGCCCGATGCCCTGAGTATTCCTATGGCTACCATTAGGCCAATCAGGGTTGGCATAATATTTAATACTACCTTAAAACCGTCCTCGGCCCCCTTTGTAAATTCATGAAATACCGGAGCTTTCATCAGCAAACCGAAGCCGACAATATAAAAAATAACAAACGGTATGATATAATCCGATATATATAATAAAAAATTCATAATTCCCTCCATTCCTGCACGTATTTGATGCGCATGAGGTTGAAAGCTGATTTTGCATATTTATGAATCAGATATCTTCCTTTGGTTTTTATTATTTTATCCGGCTTAATTTTCTGGCAGCAACAGAAAAAATAACACCGGCAATGGTAGATATGGTTGTTGCAACCAATGCCGCCCCCAGGATTTCCGTAGGACTGACAGAGCCGTATTGGCTTCGGTATGCAATAATATTAACAGGTATTAACTGAAGGGAAGAAATATTTATAATCAGAAAAGTACACATGTCACAACTGGCTATATCACCGTTTTTATTAAGCTTCTGCAGCTCTCCTATAGCCTTTAGCCCCATTGGGGTAGCTGCCCATCCAAGACCCAAAATATTTGCTATCATATTGGAAGCTATGTATTCGTTAGCCGGATGACCCTTGGGAATATCGGGAAATAACAAACGCAGTACGGGATGAAGTGCTTTCGTTAAGGCATCCATGATACCGGTAGCTTTTGCCACCTGCACAATACCCGTCCATAAAGACATAATCCCTAACATGGTAATGCATAACGTTATGGCTTCTTTTGCCGAATTAATGGAAGCCGTACTGACCTCATCAATTTTTCCGTTTAAAACGCCTATAACAATTCCTATTACTATCATAAATCCCCATAAATAATTTAACATTAGACCGTCCCTTCGTAACTATTTTGACCCGGTTGAACCGTTACATTTCTTTTTTCAGCTCTTACTAATCACTATATTCCGGCTTAATAAAATACATTACTATAAAGTAATTTTCAGGCGGCTTACCGGGATTTTTTTTACTTTTTAATACTCTTTTTACAATATTTCCTATAAAATACTAATTTATTGCCAAAATATCATAATTAATTTATTGACTTTGCATTTTTTGTATGCTATTTTATTAAAGTATTGTAGGAGGTACATATATGAAAAGCACAGGAATAGTAAGAAAGTTGGATGAATTGGGAAGAATCACTCTCCCTATTGAGCTAAGAAGGACTTTAGGCGTAAGCGAAAGAGATCCTCTTGAGATTTTTGTTGATGAAGATCGAATCATATTGAAAAAATATGAACCAACCGATATCTTCAACGGTTCAAAGGATAATCTTTATGATTATTGCGGCAAGAAGATTTCGAAAGAATCTATCGTAGAACTTGCTAAGCTGGCAGGAATAATTGAATAACATAAGCTCAAAGAAAAGAGGCTGTCCATAGGACGGCCCCTTTTACTTTTATTCTTTATATTCCAGCAGCAAACGGTATATTTCTCTCTTTGGCACCCCTCTGTCTCCCGATACGGCTTTCATGGCTTCCTTTTTATCCATACCCTTATTTATATATATATCCATATGTTCCTGCACCGTTAAGGTTTCCCACCGCTTTTGCTCTTCTATTTCTATATCCTTCCTGGGCCTTCCTTCTACTACAATGACGCATTCCCCTTTCGGCTCCTGTGCTTCATAATACGGTATTGCTTCCGAAAATGTTGTCAGAAAGGCTGTTTCATATTTTTTAGTCAGTTCCCTTACCAGGGTCATCCTCCGGTCGCCCAGGGCTTCCTTAAGTTCCTTTAAGGTTTTAACCAGCCTGTGGGGTGCTTCATACAAAATTATGGTTCTCGTTTCATTCTGAAGCTCTCTTAATACCAGCTGTTTTTCCTTTTTATCCGATGGCAGAAAGGCTTCAAAGGCAAACCGTCTGGTAGATAAGCCGGATAAAGTAAGTGCCGTAATGCACGCTGCGGGTCCCGGCAGTGATGTAACTTCAATACCTGCCTCATAGGCCATTTTGACAAGTTCCTCCCCCGGGTCGGATATACCGGGTGTTCCCGCATCGGTTACGAGAGCTATATTAAGGCCGTTTTTAAGCTGTTCAATAAGATATTTCCCCTTATCAATTTTATTAAATTCATAATAACTGGTCATAGGTGTATTTATTTCAAAATAATTCATTAATTTTATACTGTGCCTTGTATCCTCAGCCGCGATTAAATCCACTTCCTTTAAAGTACGTATAACCCGAAAGGTTATATCTTCAAGGTTGCCGATAGGTGTGGCACATAAATATAATTTCCCTTCCATATAACAATTGCCTCGTTTCTTAAAAGATTTGCGTCGGCCGTTAATATCCGTAGATATCATAGATTTCATCCGTATACACATTCTGTTCTTTATAAACAATCAAAGGTGCTTCTACTTTTATCATGGAACCGCCTCCCTTAATGCTCTCTATTAAAACCATGTTAGGTTCCTTGTCAATAAAGGGATGTACCATTTTCATCCGTTTAGGCTCCAGTTTATAAGCGGACAGGGTATTTATGATTTCCACCAGACGGAAAGGACGATGCACCATATAAAATCTGCCTCCGGGTTTTAATACTTTTGATGTTTCTCTTATTACATCCTCCAAAGTACAAAGAATTTCATGCCTTGCTATGGCTTTGGGCAAATCGGGATTGGTGATGCCGTGGTTATCATTCATATACGGAGGATTACTGGTAACTACGTCAAAGGAGGCCAAACCAAATATCCCGGAAGCCTCCCTGATGTCACCCGATATAATATCTATTTTATCCGCAAGCCGGTTCATGGCAACGCTCCTTTTTGCCATATCCGCACTTTCTTCCTGAATTTCCAGACCGGTAAAATGTTTCCCTTCGGTTTTCGCTTCCAATAAGATGGGTATGATTCCGGTTCCGGTTCCCATATCCAGTACTGTTTCATTGGGTTTCACTTTTGCAAAACCGGATAATAAGACGGCATCCATTCCAAAGCAGAACTTATTAACGTTTTGTATAATTTTATATCCGTTTCGGTGGAGTTCATCCATTCTTTCTTCCGGATACAGATTATTTTTACTGTTCACTTTAAATTCCTCACTGTTTTTGTTCATAAGAAAGGGCCGCCGCAGAATCCAGCTTATTTCCCTGCGGAAGAATATGAATTGTATCCGTAATACAATTTGTGAAAAGTATATGCGGACTCTCGCCACATATCCCCATATTCCAGACGCAAATCAGGTAAAGTTAAGATTTTGCAACAGCCCCGTCTTTTGTTTATTATTAACTGTTTTCCTGTTATTCATCATCCAGATGGGAATTGACTTCTTTCATTTCCAGTATTTCCAAAGCTCTCAATTCCTCATCTATGGCAATCTTTTCCTTTCGTTTCCTTGGTTTAAATTTCAAATCCGTGGTTTTATATTCCCTGACTTCCTTTTCATCATTTTCCAGGGTTACAATAACCTTAACCAGCTGTTTCAATACCGTGACACTCTGCACTTCCCCTTTTAACCCGTCTATGGTGGTTACAAAGTCTCCTACATTTGGCAGGGTGCTGTTTAACTCCTCATATGCCTCTTCTTCATTCTTAAGGCAGCACATTAACCGTCCGCATACACCGGATATTTTAGTCGGATTTAAAGACAGGTTCTGCTCTTTCGCCATTTTAATGGATACCGGGGCAAACTCCGACAAATGGGTATGACAGCACAAGGGCCTTCCGCAGATGCCGATGCCTCCGACTACCTTGGTTTCATCCCTGACACCAATCTGGCGCAGCTCAATGCGGGTTTTAAACACGGAAGCCAAATCCTTTACCAGTTCCCTAAAATCAATCCTGCCGTCTGCCGTAAAATAAAACAGCACCTTATTGTTATCGAAAGTATATTCGGAATCAATTAATTTCATTTCCAATCCGTGTTTCCGGATTTTCTCCAGGCAGATGTTAAATGCCTCTTTTTCCTTTAATTTATTTTTATTCTCTATTTCATCATCCTCGTGTGTTGCGGTTCTTATTACCGGTTTTAAAGGCTGGATAATCCTGCTTTCATCCACATCCCGGGGCCCAATCACAACTCGCCCGTATTCAACACCTCTGGCTGTTTCTACAATTACATTATCACCCTGCTTTATATCATAACCGGCAGGATCAAAGAAATATATTTTACCTGCGCTTCGAAATCTCACTCCGATTACATTAACCATTACTGTTCTCCTTTATAGTGAATAACATTAATTCTATAGTTATATCAAAATTAACATTAGCATTTAGTCGTACCTTAGCTTTTTCTATGGCCGCTATGATTTTCTCAATTCCTTCATAGCTTTTTGTATTTGCCTGTCTGGATATATCCAGATACTCATCTTTATATGTCAACAGATTTAAATCCCTGGTTACCTTGTACATTAAAACATCCCGGTACCAGATGAGCATTAAATCCAGGTAATCGTTTATCCTGTTTTTTTTCTCTGAAATCCTTTTCAAACCGTCAATTATTTCATATAATTCCATTTCGTCAATGTATTTAAGCAAATGAAGCATATCATTTTTTAATTCGATAAAATCATCAGAAGACGCAAAACTAACAGCTTTTCCTACATTGCCCTGAGCAAATACGGCACTTAATTCAGCCTGGTAATCCGGAATCCTGTATTCCGACATAAGAAACTGTTTTATATCCTCCTTATCGGCTGCCTTTAATTTTAAGGTGATACATCTGGATAATATGGTGGGCAGCAACGCGTTTAAATTATTGGTAAGTAAAATTATAACTGCGTAACCCGGTGGTTCCTCGATTGTTTTCAGCAGTGCATTCTGCGCTGCTTCCGTCAGCTTTTCCGCCTCATCAATAATATATACTTTATAAGGACTGCTATAGGGTTTGACCTGAATATCACTGTTAATCTGAATTCGGATGTCGTCAACGCCGATGCTGGCTTTTTCATGGGTAACTCTTATTATATCCGGATGATTCTTAGAGGCCGCCTGGATACAGGATCTGCATAAACCGCAGGCATCGGACAAGTCTTTTCTGTCTTCACACTGCAGACTCCTTGCAAATGCATCCGCAAGCAGGTTCTTCCCCGCTCCGTCTTCTCCTGAGAGAATATAGGCATGGGACACTTTACCTGACCTGATCGCTTCCTTTAAATGCTGTATTATCTGTTCATGGCCGACAATATGTTTAAAATCTAACATTCAGCACCTCTCTTCCACTACGCAAAAAGATCTAAAAGAATACCTCTTATTTCATCTATTTTATTTAGAATTGCTATATTATCTTTTTCCTCCTTTATTAATTCCATGGCTAGCTCATCCAGGTTCTGGTCTATGAGTTTAATCATACCATATACACGGTGCCTCCCTCTGCGGTCCAAAAAGTTCTCCCTGCTGAATTTATGAGAGCGGTTTACAATTTCATTCATGAAATTTTTAATCAGCTGGCGGTATCTTTTCATATCCCGGACATCCATATGTTTGGATAAGCGTTTTCCCTGCTGGATAATATCTTCCATCATGAGATTTAACCGTGCCTGCAGTTCCTGTTCCTCTATATTGCTGATCAGGGTAAATTTAAAAGAGCCGTCCGCTTCCGGAAGGGGTGCCTTTTGTTCCACCTGACTTACAATTGGTGTCTGGTTTACCTTAATATCCATAAGAATCACTGCCTCACTTTTCTTACTGTTATTTTATACTCACTGTTCCTCATTCCTTTATGAATATAAAGCCGTATCTCGAATCCCGCTGCTGCTTGGTTTTTCAAGCAAGCTTGCAATTTCCTCACTCCGCCTTCATTATATCCGGAACATAAAACGTGTTCCTGATCTTGTTGCTCCAATCGCAATCAGCAAGCAGGCTTGCCGATTACTCACTCCGCCTTCATTATAACATATATTTTTTATAATAAATAGAAAAAATTTTATGAAGGGTTTATATCTTCAATGCAGGCTTGTTTTATGTCATTCATAATTTTATATAAACAAATATTGATGTCATTATTATGATATCTTTTTGTTATTTTTAGTTTTTTTAGATTTTCTTCTGAAAAATCCTCTTCGTCTGCCAGATATCTCCGGCATAATTCTGCATATCTGGGATTTTCCTGGTTTTGTTCCCTATGTAACGCCCGTTTTAAGCGCAGACCGTCCTCCACCTCAATATATATGGGTACAACCGATTTTTCGCCGAAATAATTCCTTATTTGCTCATAAGCTTCCAGGGTACCGATCATAATATAGTTTGACCGGCTTAAATCAATCTGCCCGTCATCAACCGTAAAATAATTCCAGACTCCGTGCATGGTATGGTAAGCCCTGTGTTCAATAACCTTATTATCCTGCCGCAGCTCTTCCAGTTTATCTTCACTCACAAAATAATATTCCACACCCTCCGTTTCACCGTCCCGGATAGGCCGGGTCGTATAACCGGTCACGGATTTTAAATTAAGCTCCGGTATTTTTTTTAGTTTTTTAAATATTGTATCCTTGCCTGTGGCACTTTTTCCCATTACAACAAATAATTTGGACATACTTCTATTTCCTTTCCCGTATCCTCCCGCAATCCCCAAAACGGATACTTCCTTCTTTTGCTACCACTTTAATATATTTTCCTTCCATATCCCTAAGCCCCTGAAAAGATAATCCTTTCTCCCGATACTCCGATATCCGGGACAGAAGGCCCTTTGTAATCCGCTCACCCGGCACAAGGAGCGGAATACCCGGCGGATAAAGATAGACATACTCCGCCGTAATCCTGCCGGCGCTTTCAGATAATAATATAACATCAAAAGGACTTTTGCATGCATCCTTTTGCGACATCACCACTTCCGGAGGTTGGATATTTCCAAAGCTGCTATCCGCAGGTTCCTTATTTTCTGCCGGTTTATTATCCGAAAGGCCGGTGAGGCAGCCGTCAGATTTATATTGGCCGTCTATTTCAAGCAGTGCGTCCCCCAGCCTCAGAAAGCCTTCTTTCGTATCTCCGATGCTTGTCATTCCCAGGACATAGTCCTTAGAAGCCATCTCCATCTGTATCCTGTACCGGTTAAGAAGCCTGTTACATAAATCCATGCCGGATAAATCCGTACCCCGTACGGATACGGTAATCTTAGACGGGTCAAAAGCAAAAAAACCGGAAGCCCTGACTGCTTCGCCGGTAAGTACTTTCAAATACTTCAATTGTTTCATTCTGTCATAAAATAACCGGAGCTGTATATCAAAAGCAGAAAACAGTTCCTCCCTTTTTTGCTCCAATAAGGTAACGCACCGGGCAATACCCGCCATTAAAATATAAGAAGGACTGCTGCTCTGATAAATATCTAAGTACCTTTTTACTTCTTCATAATCCACCAGCGTACCGTTTACATGTATCAGTGCCGACTGGGTAAAAGCAGGCAGGGTTTTATGAATACTGTGTATGACCACATCCGCCCCCAAACGAACGGAACCTGCCGGGAATCCCGGGTGAAAGCCTAAGTGGGCGCCGTGGGCCTCATCTACCATAAGGGGTACCCCATACCGGTGTGCTGTTTCTGCTATGGCTTTTACATCGGAAATAATACCTTCATAAGTGGGAGAAGTAATTACAAGTAATTTAATATCCGGATATTTTATCAGCATTTCTTCAACTGCTTCCGGGGAAATTCCGCCGTTAATGCCAAATTGTGGCTCCAGTCCGGGATAAATATAGACAGGTTCCAGTTCATTTAAATAAATTGCATGATAAACCGATTTATGGGAATTTCTTGCGGTTAAAATCTTATCACCTTTTTGGGTACAGGCGGAAATCCCGGTTAAAATTCCCGATGTGCTTCCGCCGACTAAATAAGCCGTATGCTCTGAACCGTAAAGTTCTGCGGCCCGCTCCATACCTTCTAACAGGATTCCCTCCGCATGATGGAGATTGTCAAAACCGTCTATTTCCGTAATATCAATGGAATAGGGATTTACCATGTCAAAAAGGGCTTTGTTCCTTTTATGCCCCGGCATATGCATAGGGTAATAATCCATACTGCCATACTTTAATAAACTGTCATATAAATTCATTCCATATACATTCCTTTCTTTATTTTATTGTACCCAATGAAGCAGGTTTATTCAATCCTTTTTGTACCTGGAATTTTTCAGCTTACTTTTTGGGTAGTATCTAACCATTTAGTAAGTTCTTTCTTTTTTTATTATATTGGTTTATACTATTAATAAAAATTATCAATAGACGGATTAAAATTGAAATTGAGGTGTGAATATGAAAGTTTTACTTATTAACGGGAGTCCTCATGTACATGGATGTACCTATACCGCTTTAGAAGAAATTGTAAAGGAACTGAAAAAAGAGAACATAGAAACGGAGCTTTTACATATCGGCAATAAACCCATCCGCGGCTGTATGGCCTGCGGCGGCTGTTATAATGACTCCGGCAGATGCATATATAACGACGATATCGTAAACATTGCTCTGGATAAGGCAAAGGAAGCCGATGGTTTTATATTCGGTTCTCCGGTTCATTATGCGGCTCCCTCCGGACAAATTACATCTTTCCTGGACCGTTTTTTCTATGCCGGAGACGGTTACCAGTATAAACCGGGCGCCGTTATCATAAGCTGCCGCCGCGGCGGTTCTACCGCTGCTTTTGACCAGCTGAACAAATATCTGACTATTTCCAGTATGCCTGTAGTCTCTTCTCAATACTGGAATATGGTACACGGAAATACACCGGAGGAAATAAAACAGGATTTAGAAGGCCTGCAGACAATGAGAACCCTGGGCAGAAACATGGCCTGGTTATTAAAATCCATACAGGCCGGTAAAGAAGCAGGGATTCTGCTGCCGGAACAGGAAGAAAGAATCGCTACAAATTTTATAAGATAAAGAAATAAAATCCGGCTTTTGCGGCTTTTACTTACAGCGGACAGGACAGCATAAGCAAGATTTAAGCAAAATAAACAGGCCTGCCATTATAGTAACCGGGCGAAAGGGTACCGGTACCGGGTAAATGACAGGCTTGTTTCCGTATAAAATAAAATTTAACTATTTTGAATTACAGCCCCAAATTTTTGATTTAACTGAAATATAAAATTTTATTTTTGCCGAATCTTCTTTCTATTTCATCCCGAAACCAGACTTCTCCTTCTTCCCTTAATTCCTGCTTGTAACTATATTTACCCAGGCCTCTTCCCTTCATTCTTTCCTGATCATATAAATCAATAGCTTCAGGAAATGCTTCCTCGTTTATCTTTCTGTGAATAAAGCTGTAAGTCATAAATATGATTTCAATGAACATCTGCTTCTTCATTTTCCGGCTCAGGCCTTCCTCCAACTGGTTTAACAGCTCCGTATAGAGGGCTTTCCAGTCCTCAGTCAATATAACGGGTGCAATCAGTATCCCCGTTTTGTAATCTGCTTCAACCATTTTATTAATGGCTTCCAGGCGGTGCTTCAGAGATGACGTACCGGCTTCGGCATTGCTTATTATATACTGGGGGTTAACGGACATCCTAAAAATTACTCTTCCCTGATGGGCAAGGGGAAGCAGGGGTTCCACCATACTGAATTTTGTGGGAAAAGTTAATTTACCCTTCTTACTTTTAGCAAAATTTTCAATGGTCCACGTAAGGTTATCCGTAATGGTATTCTCCAGTACCATGTCGCTGTTGCTGCCTATTTCAAAGGTCAGCTCCTTCTCGCTTTGTCCGGCTGTCCGGATTAAACGGTCCAGCATCTGTTCCCGGTTCACAAAAAGCCGGAGATAGGAACATTTATTATAATTGCAGACCAGGTAACAGTACAGGCACATGGCGGTACAGCCCGAAGAGGTGTAAGGTACCAGATAATCGGATACCTTATGGTTTTCCTGATACTTATGTGTCTTACGGACACCGATTATCAGCAGCTGTTTCATACGGGCAAATTCTGAATTTTCTTTTTTTCTTAGTTCTTCTATATTATTATGGTTATCAATTGGATTCCACCGGATATCCCCAAACTGTTCCTTAAGCTGTTTGCCCAGGGCATAATTCAATACTTCCGGTTCATAATATATTTTATCCGGGCGCATATTCTACCTCATTAATCTGATTTATTACCAAAAAATTATCGGAAACATAATAATTATTTTTCGTTAATCGTATAATTTTGCTGGCAATAATATTATGGATAAAATAGCTCAAATTTATGAAGCCCCATAAAACTTTTTAAAAAAGAACAAATATGGATTCTATTCCATATATCCGCCTTTCATAGGGGATACGGCATGTTTTGCAAATATATTTAAAACACCGGATTTATACTTTTCCTCTTTTGGTCTCCATTCTTTTTTACGTTCTTTCAATATTTTATCGATTTCTTCCGGGGAACACCGCTTGCCGTTTATTCCTATAATCTGTAAAATACGGTTTTCGATATCAATTTCAATTAAATCGTTTTCCTTAACCAGACCAATGGGACCGCCCTCAGCTGCTTCCGGGGAAACATGGCCGATAGCAGGTCCTTTTGAGGCACCGGAAAAACGTCCGTCCGTAATCAGGGCAATGGATTTGCCCAGTTGGGGATCCGAGGAAATCGCTTCCGTTGTATAGAACATTTCCGGCATACCGCTGCCTTTTGGTCCCTCATAGCAGATAAGTACCGCATCTCCGGGCTTTATTTGTTTACTTATAATCGCTGCAATCGCGTCCTCTTCACACTCAAAAGGCCTTGCCCTTAAAACCGCCTTATGCATTTCCTTTGGTACTGCGGAATGCTTAACCACAGAACCTTCCGGAGCCAGATTGCCTTTTAGTATGGCTACCGTGCCATTGGTTCCGATGGGATTATCAAAGGGCCTGATAATATCTTCTTTCTTTCTCCCAACTTTATCCAGATATGAATCGCATTTATCATAATATCCGTTTTTCTTTAAATTCTCCAGATTTTCTCCCAGGGTTTTACCCGTTACCGTCATTACGTCCAGATGGAGCTTATCCTTGATTTCCTCCATAATTGCCGGAACTCCGCCGGCATAATAGAAATACTGGGCAGGCCATATACCTGCGGGGCGGATGTCTAACAGATAATGGGCGCCTCTGTGAAGGCGGTCAAAGCTTTCGCTGTCCAGCTTAAGGCCGAACTCCCTGGCAATAGCAGGCATATGAAGCAGGCAGTTGGTGGAACCGGATATGGCTGCATGTACCATTACCGCATTTTCAAAGGATTTCATCGTAACCATATCCCTTGGCTTCAATCCTGCCTCTGCCAGCCAGACTATCTGTTTTCCCGCTTCCTTTGCAAAAGAATTCAAATCCTCGCACATGGCAGGCATTAATGCGCTGCCCGGCAACATAAGTCCCAAAGCCTCCGCCATAATCTGCATACTGGATGCAGTTCCCATAAAGGAGCAGGCTCCGCAGGAAGGACAGGCATTATGCTTATAAAAAGTTAATTTCTCCTCCGTAATTTCACCCCTTTGATACATGGCACTATAGGCGCCGATTTGTTCCAGGGTAAGCAGGTCGGGGCCTGCATCCATAACTCCCCCGGTAATCATAATGGAGGGAATATTAACACGGCCGATTCCCATTAAATGAGCCGGCACTCCTTTATCGCAGCTTGCCACAAATACTCCTCCGTCAAAGGGTGTTGCATTGGCATGGATTTCAATCATATTGGCTATGGTTTCCCTGGATACCAGAGAATAATTAATTCCGTCATGTCCCTGGGACATGCCGTCACAGATATCCGTAGTAAAATACCTTGCGGCTTTGGCACCCATTTCAGTGACCCCTTTTACCGCATTGTCTACAAACTTAAGTAAATGGGCACTTCCGGGATGGCTGTCCCCGAAAGTACTCTCTATTATAATCTGCGGTTTGGATAAATCTTCCGTACTCCAGCCCATTCCTCTCCGCAAAGGGTCCAGCTCCGGTGCTATTTTTCTCAGCTTTTGACTTGTTAGTTCTTCGTTTTTAATCATAATGCTTTTTTCCTCCGGCAAATGTTCTCATGATGTTTATATTTTTTGTAACTCGGCTGATATTTATTATAACAGACCGAACCAGGAAAACAAAACTTTTTATCCGGAAAAATAAAATTGATTGTTACAGTTCATCCTATGGTACCGCGAGGTGTTTTTTAGTGAGCGTAGCGAAGTGAAAGTTACAGAAAACCCGTCACAATACCATACCGTATTCCCTTTACACCCGTTAAAACTGCATGCTTAAGGTTCCGGTCAACAGACCTGTTTTCTTACTATATATAATCCGTTTACGAACCATTTTATTGTATAATCATATTATAAAATTAAAATACCATACCCGGGGATAATAATGATTATTTATGTTGTACAGCCAGGAGATTCCGTTTATTCAATTGCAGAATTTTACGGCATATCTCCTGCCAAATTAATACAGGACAATGGATTGGAAGACTTGGAAAACTTAGTTGCAGGGCAAGCCCTGCTGATTGTATATCCTGAACAGACCTATGTTGTCCAGGATGGAGATACGGTAGCAGGTATTGCCGATGCCTACGGCATTACTCCGATACAATTGCTTAGAAATAACCCAAATCTTTCAGACACGGAATACCTTTATCCGGGAGAGACCTTGGTTATCAGCTATGGTGAAAAAATCGGGGAAATCGCTACCAACGGTTTTGCCTATCCGTTTATTGACAGAGATGTGCTAAGAAGAACCCTGCCTTATCTGACTTATCTTACCATATTCAGCTATGTAGCAACGGAAGAAGGGGACCTTATAAATATCGATGACGATGAAGTTATCCAATTGGCAAAAAATTACGGGGTTGCACCAGTTATGCTGATATCCACAATATCTTACCAGAACTCAGTCAGTATAGACGTTGCTTACAGCATTTTAAATAACCCGGCTGTACAGGAGCGGATGATTGACAACATACTTGATACCTTAAATGCAAAAGGATATTATGCCGTTAATATGTACATCCAATATATCAGTCCGGAAAACCGGGATCTTGTTGAAGATTATATTGCAAATTTAACAAACCGTTTAAACAGCGAAGGCTATCCGGTCATTGTTACATTAACACCAACCACCTTTACCGGTGACATTTTAAATATTGACTATACTGTTATCGGCCAAACGGCAAACAGTATACTGCTTTTGTCTTATGAATGGGGCTTCACTTACGGCCCTCCTGCCTCTGTAATTCCCCTTGGTACGGTGAGGGAACTGCTCGATTATGCCATAACTCAGGTTGTACCGGATAAACTACATATGGGTATTCCGATTATCGGTTATGATTGGCAGCTGCCATATATTCCGGGTACTTCAAGGGCGAATTCCCTCAGTACCAATGCGGCCATCCAATTAGCCAATGATGTGGGTGCGGTCATTCAGTATGACGAGACTATTCAGGCTCCGTTTTATTATTACATTGGTTATGAAAATGGGAATCCGGCCGTTCATGTAGTATGGTTTAAAGATGTAAGGAGAATTGAGGCACTGTTAAATTTAGTTCCGGAATATGGGCTGCAGGGTGTTGCCATATGGAATATAATGCAGTTTTATCCTCAATTATGGTTATTAATTAACAGCCAATATGATATAGTGACCGTTTTAGATGATTAAAAGGCCCGGATAATTAAGTCTATGTTATACCAATAAGCACATTATCGCTAAACTTCTAAATTAATGCAATACTATTATCCTCATTCGGGTTGACTCCAATATAATCCGGTTTATCTAATACATCTGAAATCTTGTCCAAATATTTAAGACATTTAAAGTGTTTTCTTTTTATCATATGCGCAGATAACCCTTTTGATTGATAAATCATTCCTATCGGTAAATTTATGCTTAATAATTTATATAAAGAATAGTTAAACCTTTTATCGGAATGCATTGCAATTGAAGTTTTTTATTCTGTATATTTTTTATTACAAATCATTAGCTTATTTTGTAATGTCCTATGGCATAAAGCTTTTTATACTGAAAGCATAAAAAAAGCTGCCTGCCATAAGCAGATAGCACACGATATGTAAATTCTTAAATTTATCCATACTTCAGTATCCATATTAACACATCTTAAAAATAAAGTCTAGTAATATTTTTTTTATTCTATATAATAGACTTTGCAACTGATAAACAGTGGATAACGGCAGTTAAAACCGACTATATGCAGATAGATTTTGCACGATAGCGAAGTTAATGTGTCGAAAAAAGGAGGTTACCAATATGACAAACCAGACAGAGCGTCTTTTGGAAGAGCAATATTTGAATATTTGCATCAGTATCATTAAAAAAAATATTGATGCGTATATGAAAGAAATTGAAATTATGAGTGCAGACATTGAAGATATGTATGATCGATATCGGCATGATGATCCGGAAATATTTACAGAATTGTCAAACACAATCACTATGAATGAAAATATGAAAACAGCACTTCGTAAGAATCAACGAGCTTTGAAGAAACCATATTTTGGGCGTATCGACATTAAAGACCATGGCCGGAAAGAAGAGACATTCTATATAGGAAAGGGAGGAGTTATGAAGGACACCACCACAATCATGGTTGTCGATTGGCGAGCTCCCTTAGCCAATGTTTATTATGAAAATGGACTCGGTGAATGCTCCTATATAGCGCCGGACAAAATAAAGATTACCATTGATTTAAAAAAGAAACGGACCTTTGAAATTGATGGAGAGAAACTAATTGATTACTTTGATTCCGAAGTGGTGACCAATGATGATCTGCTGACCAAATATTTAGCTAAGAATAAAGAAGCTGTTCTAGGTGAAATCATTGCAACAATACAAAAGGAACAGAATGATATTATACGAAAATCTCCCTATCGCAATATGATTGTACAGGGAGTTGCAGGCAGCGGGAAAACCACCGTAGCAATGCACCGAATCTCCTATATCCTATATAACTATGCAGAGGATTTTAAACCAGAAGACTTTTATATCATTGGAAGTAATCGTATTTTGTTAAACTATATTACTGGTGTGTTACCTGATTTGGATGTACATGGTGTGAAGCAAATGACCATGGAGCAGCTCTTTATCCGTTTGCTTTATGAAGATTGGAACGAAAAAAAATACAAAGTGATTCCATGTGATAAGCAAAACTATCGTAAAGGAACTTATGATTGGTTTCATGCATTAGAAGAATTTTGCCGTAAGTTAGAAGCTAAAGTGATACCACAGGAGGATATTTATTTAAATGACAAGCTTCTTTATTCCTCTGAACAGATTAAAGGATATATTGAGGAAGGGAAAAGATTATCGATACAATCAAAAATTGACGGCTTAAATCAACGTGCGTTAAACAAGCTTAAGAATGAGATTACAGGCAGAGAGATTAGTTATACTCCGGAGATGAAAAAACAGTTAGTGAAAGATTATACGAAACGGTTTGGAGAAAAGAAGTGGAAGGGCTCCATATATGATTTATATAGTGAGTTTCTGACAAAGCAAAAAGAAATATGGCATGATGATATTGCAATACAAGAAATTAATGTTTCCAGGAATGAATTTGATGTATATGATTTAGCTGCCCTGGCATATTTGTATAAACGTGTGAAGGAAACAGACCCTATTCGTGAAGCACACCACAGCGTAGTGGATGAAGCACAGGATTTTGGTATGATGGCATATTCGGTTTTACATTATTGTATTCCAAGTTGTTCTTTTACTATTATGGGGGATGTATCCCAGAATATTCACTTTGGATACGGGCTCCATGACTGGGAAGAATTAAAGGACTTAATTTTAACAGACCGCTTTGACAACTTCGCTATATTATCAAAAAGTTATAGAAATACCGTAGAAATATCTAATTTTGCACAGAAAATTTTACAGAATGGCTCATTTTCCAGTTATCCAATTGAGCCCATTATACGACATGGAAATGAAGTATCTGTAACTAAGTGCCGTGATGAGAAAGATATGTTAAACCAATCTGCCCGGATTATTCAGAAGTGGCAGCAGGAGGGATATGATACCATTGCGGTAATATGCAGAAATGCTACGGAAGCAGAGTTTGTAGCTGAAAATCTTGGTAAGCGTATTGTCATCGAGGAAAGCAACCTGGATAAAGCCGAATTTAAAAAAGGAATTATGGTGCTTCCGGTAGAGTACACAAAGGGGCTGGAATTTGATACGGTTCTCATTTATAATCCAACCAGTAGCAACTATCCGGAAGATGATGGCCACGCTAAGCTTTTGTATGTAGCAGCAACTCGTGCTTTACATGAACTAACTGTACTTCATGTTGGGGATGTAACGAAATTATTATAAAAAAAATATAATAAATGTGAAGAGTCATTACAGAATTATAACTGAGAATGACTCTTTACTTATGTAAAAGAATAACAATTTCTATTTATTTTATAGTGCTCATTTGGGCGACCAAATAACTTCTATTTAAAACCCGAATAACCCTTTTATTTCCACTTGCTTTTTTACACGCAAAAAAGCCCCTACCCAGCAGCTCTTTCGTCTGCCAAACAAGGACTTTACAGTGCGCCTCCAGGGGCTCGAACCCTGGACACCCTGATTAAGAGTCAGGTGCTCTACCAACTGAGCTAGAAGCGCTTATATTACCTTTTGAACGCAAAAATCATTATACTTGATAGTTTTACAAATTGCAAGTATATTTTTATTTTTTTTAAGTTTTTCTTAAGTTTTTTTAAGTTTTCAATAAAATACGATTTAAATATCCAAAGTATCATTTTTCTCGGGGCTGTTCTTGAGCCGTTCGCGCATACTTTCACAAAATATCTGCGAAATATAAATCATATTCTCCCACAAGTTTGTTTTATTTTAAATTTTGTAACAGCCCCGTTTAAATGGTTACTTGTTATAGCAGATTCCGTTTTTCAATTACTTTTGATTTCGTTTTAACCCTACCGGTCAGCTTTTCGGCTTTTGTTTGCCTTTGCAGATTAATGCCGCAACTTCATCCCAGGAACGTTTTATACGAATAGCCTTTTTATTTAATTCCAAGTTACCGCCTAAAACCTTTGAAATCTGCAGCTTGAACGATTTTTTCATACCTATCTCCTGATTTTATCTGATCTTAATATAGCTTATTAACCTGGCCGGCAGAATATCCCTTTATTTTCGGCATTTACGGCAGGTTTCCAGCCTGTGGATGGAATTGCCCATAGTTGAAAATTTTTCTTCATATTCCGTCATAATATTACCGGCGGCATATTCACTATGGTGTAAATCATAGGTGTAATTACGAAGGTTCCAGCCTGATATCTCCACCTGTTCCAGGGAAAATTCAAACAAAGCCCTGTTATCTGTCTTAAAAATAACTTCACCGTCCGCTGTCAGGAATTTATCATATCTGGATAAAAACTCCACGGATGTCAGTCTTCTTTTAGCATGACGGTCTTTGGGCCATGGATCGGAGAAATTTAAGTAAATTCTTGCTATTTCATTTTCATCAAAAATATCATTAATATATTCCGCATCAAAACGTATCAGGCATAAATTCCCCATATCCAGCTCCTTTCTCTTCTCTACGGCACGAATCAGTACGCTGGAATATTTTTCAATACCTATATAATTAATATCCGGATTCTCCGAAGCAAGCCGAATTAAAAATTTTCCTTTCCCCATACCAATCTCAATATGTATGGGATTGTCATTTCCAAAATATTCATTCCACTTTCCTTTAAATTTCTCAGGAGCATGTACTACAAAATCATTAGCAGCAATTGCTTCCCTGGAGCCGGTAACATTCCTTAACCTCATATAAATACCCATGCCTTTCTATCTGCTGTCCCTTTTAACCAGGATTTGCAGCAAATATCTTATTCCGGAAGATACGCCCGTTTATCGTTTTACATTATAACACAGCGTATAATAAAAACAATTATTTTTTAATCTGCTTCTTCTTTTTAACTGATATTTCTTTTTATCCTGCTATCTGTTTTATTATTCTTTGTATGCATTGTATAATATCATATCATTAATGATTATTTTTCGTGCATTTTCACTATGGCAATTATAAATATTTGTAGTATTATATATACTAGTGTATTGTAACTTTTATATAAAATGTTTACTTTTGTTTTGTCATGCAATTACAAACCGGGGGCGTTGCAGAATAGCTTTCCGGCCTAATGCGTAAACTTGTACCAAAGTATACAGACGGGAGGTAAGATGGAAAAAGTAATCAATCTTTTATATGATATAGAGGAAAAGGCCAACCAGATTGTAAAACGGGCAAATGAAGAAAAAGCTAAGTTACATGAGCAGCTCCAAAAAGATATGGAACAGCTGGACCGTGATATTGAAGCCCAGAATGCCGTAAAATTAAAAGAATTAAAAGTACAGGCCGATAAAGAATTAGCTCATGAAAAACAAGCCTTAATTAATGATTGTATCAAACACCTTACCCATATGGAAAAAAATTACGAAGATAAACACAGCTTTCTTGCAGACAAAATATTTCAGGATATCATACATTCCTGAATATTTAAGGAGGTTTCTTAATGAATAACTTATCCTACGGCGGAATTGTTACAAAGATAAAAGCAATGGAAGCCGGCTTAATCAGTAATGAGGAATATCAGACCATTGCCGAATTGGAATCAACCGCAGATTTTATAGCTTTTCTTAAGAACCGGCCCGCATATAATAAAATATTTAATAATTATGATGAACACAAAATACACAGAGGACAGGCAGAACGGGTTTTTATCAACAGCTTATATCTGGACTTTTCTAAAATATATGAGTTTGCCAATCTCGCTCAAAGAAAATATCTGGATTTACTGTTTTTCCGTTATGAGGTAAATATTCTGAAGTCCTGCCTTCAAATGGTTTATACTAACACCGATGGTTATGACTTAGGCCTGTTTACCTCATTTTTTAACCGGCATTCCGAAATTAACGTAACTGCACTGGCCGGTTCCTGCTCCATGGAAGAATATATCCATAACCTGAAGGATACTCAATATTACACTCTTTTCAGTAATTTACAGAATACCGCGGCTACGTCTCCTTTTGATTACCAAATGCAGCTGGATATATATTATTTCAAGAAATCCTGGCGTTTAAAAGATAAGCTTTTAAACGGTGATAATTTAAAAACCATAACTCATTGTTTTGGATCCGAAATCGACCTGCTTAACATTCTGTGGCTGTACCGCTCAAAGAGATTTTTTTCCCTGCGTCCTGCCGACTCATATGGCTATGTCATACCCTTAACTTATAAACTTACCAGGGGAAAACTGATGCAGCTTATGGAAACAATCACCACGGAGGAATTTATTTCTGTTATCAAAACAACTTATTATAAAAAATTAAGTCCCTCCCTGGAAGATGGTTCTGTCGAAACAGCCTGCCAGAAACTTTTGGCAAAACTATATAAAGATAATCTGTCCCGGTTTCCGGCTTCCATGTCACCGGTGAATTATTATCTTTTTTATAAACAAAATGAAATCCGCCGGCTGACCACCGCTCTGGAATGTATACGTTACAAGCTGGGCCCCCAGGATACCTTAAAATATGTTATGCCATAAACGGGATTAAAGGTGATTTTATGATTGAAAAAATGAAGTTTTTAAGTATAACCGGTCCTAAAAGTGATTTTGACCGTGTTGTAAATGTATATTTGAACAAATATGAAATACATCTGGAAAATGCCTTATCGGAGCTCCGATCCGTTCATGACCTCAAACCCTTTATTGAGATCAATCCTTATAAAGAAGTACTGGCAAAAGCGGAAGAGCTTCTGGAAAAGCTGGATAATAAAGCACCCGCTGCAAAAAGCGATATGACTCCCCGGAAAGCTTCTGAAATTATCATTAACCTTACAGCGGAACTGGAAACTTTGGATGCAAGGAAAAAGGACTTAAAAGAAAAAAGAGATCACTTAAGGGATCTGATGACCAAAATCCAGCCTTTTAGGCATCTGGATTATGAGGTTAATAAAATATTGAATTTTAAATTCACAAAATTTCGCTTTGGAAGAATTTCCCATGAATACTTCAATAAATTCTCCAAGTATGTATATGAGAACTTAACTACCCTGTTTTTAGAATGTGACAGAGACGCGGAATACGTCTGGGGGGTATATTTTGTACCTGCCGCTTATTCCGTAAAAATAGATGCCATCTATTCCTCCCTCCATTTTGAAAGGACCTATCTTCCTGCCGAATATGAAGGAACTCCGGAAGATGCCTATAAATTAATTAACAAAAAGCTTGATAAAGTGTTAAATCAATTAAAAGAAGTTGCCGCACTGGAAAAGGAAAAATTAATTACCCGCTCGGATGAAATTCTCCTTGCCCATGAGACTTTAAGTACTTTTTCCAGAAATTTTGATGTCCGTAAATTGGCGGCCTGCACCAAATCTTCCGACAGCGAATTATTTTATTTCATACTGTGCGGCTGGATGACGGAGGATAATACAAAAGCATTCTTAAAAGATATCGAAGAAGATCCCAATGTCTATTGTCTGTCGGACGATGAGCATGGGGACCTGACTACAAAGCCGCCCACAAAACTTAAGAATTTCCGGTTGTTCAAGCCTTTTGAAATGTTCGTTAAAATGTATGGCTTACCGGCATACAACGAAATTGATCCCACCTCCTTTGTTGCCATCACATATTCCCTGTTGTTTGGTATCATGTTCGGCGATGTGGGCCAGGGGTTATGTCTGGTAATCGGAGGTACTTTACTGTACAAACTCAAGAAAATGAGCCTGGCGGCCATAATTGCCACGGCAGGTGTATTTTCCACCATTATGGGATTTCTATACGGCAGCCTCTTTGGTTTTGAAGATATCATACCCCACCTTTGGCTCAAGCCTATGGATAATGTGATGACAATCCTTTTGACTGCCGTGGGATTCGGTGCCGTATTAATTCTTGTTTCCATGATTTTAAATATCATAAACGGAATTAAGGCAAGGGATGCCGAAAAGATATTTTTTGATACCAACGGGATTGCGGGACTTGTATTTTACGGCGCTGCAATCGTCTGTGTCCTTTTAGTATCCTCAGGCAAAGCCCTGCCGGCAGCCGTTATATTAATCTTGTTTTTTGCGGTTCCCTTATTAATCATATTTTTCAGGGAACCCCTGGCCCATTTTGTAGAAAAGAAAACAAAAATATTTCCGGATAATAAAGGTATGTTCTTTTTGGAATCCTTTTTTGAATTATTGGAAATATTATTAAGCTATATAACAAACTCCATTTCTTTCCTGCGTGTGGGAGCCTTTGCCTTAAGCCACGCAGCAATGATGGGTGTGGTAATGCTGCTGGCCAATGTGGAATCCGCCAATCCCAATATTTTTATATTAATATTGGGCAATGCTTTTGTAGCCGGCATGGAGGGTCTTATAGTAGGAATTCAGGTGCTCCGCCTGGAGTATTACGAAATGTTCAGCCGTTTCTATAAAGGAACCGGCAAGGTATTTAAACCATATAAGAATAAATAATATAACTGTATTATTACAAAAGAAATATCATCTAATAGGAGGAACTTATTATGACAATAAAAATTATTTTAGTAGCAGCATTGATTTTAAGCATAATTATTCCATTCGGAGCATTTTTAGCGGGTGAAAAGAAGAAGGGCAATTTGAAAGCAACTCTGGTTTACAATGCATTCTTTTTCTTCAGTATTTTGATTGTTGCGGATATTTTATTATTCAGCGGACAGGTTTCCGCCGCCGGTACAGAAAATATTACCGGTGCTTCATCCGATGGCCTGAGATATATCGCGGCTGCCCTTTCCACCGGCTTGTCCTGTATCGGCGGCGGAATCGCTGTTGCCTCTGCCGCGTCTGCCGCTTTAGGGGCAATGAGCGAAGACTCCAGCATTATGGGTAAAGCCCTGATATTTGTAGCACTTGCCGAGGGTATTGCTCTGTACGGATTAATTGTTTCCTTCTCAATCTTAGGTTAAAAAAGCCCGGTATGAAAGGAGGTAATTCCATGCGTATGTTTCTGATCAGCGATAATGTTGATACCTATACCGGAATGCGGCTTGCCGGCGTGGACGGTGTAGTCATACACTCAAAGGAGCATTTAAAGCAGCAGCTTGATAAGACAATCGCCGATAAAACCATTGGCGTTATATTAATTACGGAAAAGCTCAGTTCCGAATTCCCTGATATTATCAATGACGTGAAATTAAACCGGAAGCTGCCATTGATTGTGGAAATACCTGACCGCCACGGAACCGGGCGCAAACCCGACTTCATTACCTCATATGTCAATGAAGCCATCGGCATAAAAATATAAAGCGGAGGTTTTTCTTATGACCTTAGATGAAAAATTGGACCAATTTTATCATGCGGCTATCGAAAGCGCTACCAGCCAGAATGTCCAGATTGTGGAAGAATACCGGAAATCTCTTCAGATTATCTATGAAGACCATAAAAATGAATCTTTGAGAAAAGCAGATATCGCTTTCCATTCGGAATCAGAAAAGCTGCTTCGGGAAAAGAATCGGAAGCTTTCCGAACAAGCCATTAGATTAAAAAGTAAGATTTGCGATAAATCCACGAAATTAACGGATAAATTGTTTCAGGAAGTTTTGGACAGACTGACCGAATTCATGTCCGCTCCTGAATATTTTAATCTGCTGTGCAGACAGATTAGGGATGCCAGAGAGTTTGCAAAGGGAGAAGAAGTGATAATATATATTAATCCCACCGATGAGAATTTAAAAACTTCCCTGGAAAAAGACACGGGTACGGCTCTTACTGTCAGTACAAGGGATTTTATCGGCGGTACCAGAGCCGTCCTTCATGATAAAAAAATCTTAATTGATAACTCTTTTTTAACAAAACTGGAGGAAATTAAGAATTCTTTTGTTTTTTAACAAGTTCCTTATTTGAATTTATGAAAGGGGTGTTTTCTCCATTATGAATATTACTGGAAGAATTTACGGCATTAACGGACCAATTGTATATGTGGCCGGGAATCAGGGTTTTAAAATGGGTGAAATGGTTCTGGTGGGAAAACAAAATCTCGTAGGTGAAGTAATCGGCCTGACAAAAAACGAAACAACCATTCAGGTATATGAGGAAACAACCGGCTTAAAGCCGGGAGAAGAAGTTACCGGGACCGGGGCGGCCATATCCGTTACTCTGGCCCCCGGTATCATCAGCAATATTTTTGACGGTATTGAACGTCCCTTAAAAGAAATCTCAGCCCGTTCCGGTTCCTTTATAACCAGGGGTATCAGCGTAGAATCCCTGGATACCTCTAAGCTTTGGGATGTCCACGTAACCCTTAAGGAGGGGGATGAAATCTATGGAGGAACCATTATTGCCGAGGTTCCGGAAACACGGGCAATTATCCATAAATCCATGGTTCCGCCGTGCCTCTCGGGTATTGTTACAAAGGTGGTACCGGACGGTAAATATACAATCAATGATCCTATCGTTACAATAAAAGACGCCTCCGGCCAGGAAAAGATTCTTACCCTGACCCAAAAGTGGCCGATCCGCATACCGAGGCCGGCTAATAAACGTTTTGCTTCCGATCGTCCCTTAATTACGGGACAGCGTATCCTGGATACCCTGTTTCCTATTGCCAAAGGCGGCACCGCGGCAATACCGGGAGGTTTCGGAACGGGAAAAACCATGACCCAGCACCAATTGGCCAAATGGTCCGACGCAGACATTATCGTATATATCGGCTGCGGTGAGAGGGGCAATGAGATGACGGAGGTATTGGAAGATTTTCAGAAGTTAGTTGACCCCAAATCCGGAAATCCGCTTCTTGACCGGACCACTCTCATTGCCAATACATCAAACATGCCCGTTGCGGCACGGGAAGCCAGCATTTATACCGGAATTACTTTAGCGGAATATTACCGGGATATGGGGTACCATGTAGCCATTATGGCTGATTCAACCTCCCGTTGGGCAGAGGCCCTGCGTGAATTATCCGGCCGGCTGGAAGAGATGCCTGCGGAAGAGGGATTTCCGGCTTATCTGGCCTCCAGATTATCCGGCTTTTATGAAAGGGCCGGTTTTATGGAGAATTTAAACGGTACGGATGGCAGCGTATCCATCATAGGTGCCGTATCTCCCCAGGGCGGGGACTTTTCGGAACCCGTAACCCAGAATACCAAGCGTTTTGTCCGCTGCTTCTGGGCACTTGATAAATCTCTGGCTTATGCCAGACATTTTCCTGCCATACAGTGGCTCACCAGTTACAGCGAGTATCTATCGGACCTAGCTCCCTGGTATATGGCAAACGTAGGAATTGATTTTGTGGACTGCCGGAACCAGATTCTAAGCATTTTAACACAGGAAAGCCAGCTGAATGAAATCGTTAAGTTAATCGGCGGCGATGTTCTTCCCGATGACCAGAAATTGATACTGGAAATAGCAAGGGTAATCCGCCTTGGATTTGTGCAGCAGAATGCGTATCACCCGTCCGATACGTTCGTACCCTTAATAAAGCAGCTTAAGATGATGCGGACCATACTGTATCTGAATACCAAAGCCAAGCAGTTAATTGCCATGAACATGCCCATGTCCGTATTAAAACAGGAAGATATTTTTGAAAAAATTATTTCCATTAAATATGATGTGGCAAACGATGAACTCGATAAATTTGACGCTTATATGACTATGATTGATGGTTTCTATAATCAGGTCCTGGCTAAAAATGCATAAAAAGGGGGTATCCTATGTCAATTGAATATTTAGGGCTAAGCGAAATTAACGGCCCCTTAATCGCTCTGGAAGGCATTCGGGATGCATCATACGATGAAATTGTAGAACTTTCCGTAGAAGGTAAAAGAAAGCTCGGACGTATCATTGAAGTATACGAGGATAAAGCAGTAATTCAGGTGTTTCAGGGTACGGAAGACATGTCTTTAAATAATACCCATACCAAAATGACCGGGCGGCCCATGGAAGCCTCTCTCTCCACAGACATATTAGGCCGTATATTTAACGGAGTCGGACAGCCCATTGACGGACTGGGACACATTGCCGCCGAAATAAAACGGGATGTGAACGGGCAGCCTTTAAATCCCTGTTCCCGGGAATATCCCCGTAACTATATTAAAACCGGCATTTCGACCATTGATTGTCTAACTACCTTAATCCGGGGACAGAAGCTTCCCATTTTCTCCGGCAACGGCCTGCCCCACGACCAGCTTGCGGCACAGATTGTAAAACAGGCCTCTTTAGGAGAAAACAGTGACGAAGAATTTGCCATTGTATTTGCGGCCATGGGCGTAAAACATGATGTTGCCGATTTTTTCCGCCGTACTTTTGAAGACAGCGGTGCAAGTTCCCATGTGGTTATGTATTTAAACCTTGCCAATGATCCGGTAGTGGAGAGGCTTATAACGCCAAAGGTAGCCTTAACTGCCGCAGAATACCTGGCTTTTGAAAAAGGAATGCATATTCTCGTCATATTAACCGATATGACTTCATTTGCGGAAGCCATGCGAGAAGTCTCTTCCTCCAAAGGCGAAATTCCCAGCAGAAAAGGATATCCGGGCTATTTATACAGTGAGCTGGCCACCCTGTATGAGCGGGCCGGAATTGTAAAAGGCTCCAAAGGCTCCGTCACCCAGATTCCCATACTTACCATGCCAAATGATGATATTACCCATCCCATACCTGACCTTACCGGATATATTACCGAAGGTCAAATTGTATTGGACCGGGCCCTCCATCAGAAGGCTGTTTATCCTCCCATCAGTGTACTTCCCTCCTTATCCCGCCTTATGAAAGACGGAATCGGAAAAGGCTACACCAGGGAAGATCATCAGGATTTGGCCAACCAGCTTTTTTCTTCCTACGCCCGTGTAGGAGAAGCCAGAAATTTAGCAAGCGTAATCGGCGAAGATGAATTATCTCCCGTGGATAAAAATTATCTTAAATTCGGCACGGCCATGGAACAGGAATTCATAGCCCAGGGGCATAATGAGGACCGTACCATCCTGGACACCTTAAATAAAGGCTGGGAGCTTCTATCCATACTTCCAAGGGATGAACTGGACCGGGTGGATACCAAAATACTGGACCAATATTATCATGCAGAGGAAGAACCGGCAGAGGAAGAATAAATGTTATGTGAACGGAGGTTTATATGAATCCCAATACTTTTCCGACAAAAGGCAACCTGATACTGGCAAAAAATTCCCTGTCCCTGGCAAAACAGGGCTATGATCTGATGGATAAAAAACGTAATATTTTAATCCGGGAATTATTGGAATTGATAGACAAAGCAAAAAACATCCAATCTGAAATTGATGTCACCTTCACATCTGCCTATCTGGCCCTCCAGCGGGCAAATATTGAAATGGGAATCCGTAATGTGGAAGACCTGAGCAGTACCGTGCCCGAAGAAAATTCCATTGTAATTAAGCAGCGCAGCATTATGGGAACGGATATTCCTTTAGTAGAATTCAATGAATCGGATAATAAGCCGACCTATTCCTTTTACGGTACAAGAATTTCCCTGGATGAAGCTGTTAACCGTTTTAAGAAGGTAAAGGAACTGACTCTGCGTCTGGCCATGATTGAAAACTCTGCATACCGTCTGGCGACCAGTATAAAAAAGACCCAAAAGCGTGCCAACGCTCTAAAAAATATAACCATTCCGTATTACACGGAATTAGTTCACGATATCCAGAATTCTTTGGAAGAGAGGGAGCGTGAAGAATTCACAAGGCTTAAAGTTATAAAACAAAGGCGTTCTGTCTCCGGCATTTAAACTTAAAATATACACTCTCTTTCCTCCAAAATCGGCCAACCACATACGGAAGCCTCCTGCCTCCCGGGATTATTTTCTGACCCGTAACTTTGACCCGCCTTTTCCCTTGTTTATACAAGAACTTGTATTTACAAGTTGGTAAATTTATAGTAAAATGATAAAAATATTACAAACAGAAAACGGGGCATTTATGATTAATAATGAACTTTCCAAGCATGCTGTACTCAGCCATTGGATTAAAGAAAATATTGAAAATAATACCTTTAAGATAGGTGAAAAAATTCCATCTGAGAATGAATTGGCTTCCCGGTTTATGATAAGCCGTCAGACAGTCCGACAGGCTATCGGTACACTGGTTGCCGAGGGCATTTTGGTCAGGGAACATGGCAGCGGTACTTACGTACGGCTTCCCGGCCCCAAAGTATCCGCCGAAAAAACTATGCGGATCGGAGTTATAACCACATACCTGGATGACTACGTTTTTCCGGGTATTATCCATGGAATTGAAGAAATCTTAACGAATAACGGTTATACTCTTTCTCTCGGCATCACCCATAATAAGCCCGCCGATGAAGAAAACTGCCTGGTTCAGATATTACAAAGCGGTGTGGACGGATTGATTGTGGAGGGCACAAAATCCGCTCTTCCCAATCCGAATGAACGTTTCTATGAACAGATAGAGGAAAAACGCATACCTATCGTTTTTATAAACGGATATTACCGGGGTTATAACGGTTCCTGCATCCTTTTGGATGATGTAAAAGCCGGAGAAATGTTAACGAATATCCTGATTGAAAACGGACATTCCTTAATTGGCGGGATATTTAAATCCGATGACCAGCAGGGCATAGGCCGGTATGAAGGGCTCCTGAAATCGGTCAAAAAAAATAATCTGTCCGTTAATGATGACTCTATTATATGGTATACCACAGAAGATTTTAACTATTTTTTTGAAGGCCGGATGGATAAAATCATACTGGACCGCTTAAATGGCATGACCGGAGTGGTATGCTATAATGACCTGGCTGCGGCAGCTTTGGTACGATTATTGAAAAGAAACGGTAAAGCCGTTCCGGAGGACCTTTCAGTCGTAAGCGTTGATAACTCCTTTTTGGCAAAACAAATGGTCTGCAATTTAACCTCCATTGTTTACCCTGCCAAAAAGATAGGAAGAAAAGCCGCCCAGTTACTGCTGCAGCACATTAATCATTCAAAAAAGCCGGAACAGGTTATATTGGAACCTTATATGAAAATAAGAGATTCCGTTAAAAAATTAATTTAGGTTAAGATTCGGGTTCGGGCCGGGTTAACCCTCTTATACCGGCTTCTTTTAACTCTACTTGTGTGCTTACAGCTTAACACTCGGATTAATTCTGCGGGTGCTTCATACCGTAAACATTTTATATAGGATTATACTTGCTTTTTTCTATCTTTTCCTTTAAAATAAAACCATATTAACTTGTACGTACATCTTTTGCCATGCTTTTTTTTACATCGTACGTTCTGGTCATATTAATAAGGATTTGCTTAACTCCTTACTAATATTAATATCATCAAAATTTATAAAATTAGGAGGTATTTGTAATGCCAAAGTATTCAATTGGTGTTGATTTCGGCACATTATCCGGGCGTGCATTGCTGGTTAATGTGGAAACTGGGGAAGAATTAGGGGATGCAACATTGGAATATCCTCATGGAGTAATGGATGAGGCTTTACCTGACGGTAAAAAACTTGCGCCCGACTGGGCACTGCAGCATCCTTCGGATTATCTGGAAGTGTTTGCAGCTACGATACCTGCCGTGTTAAAGGAATCCGGAGTTTCACCGGAGGATGTCATCGGAATCGGCATTGATTTTACTGCGTGTACCATTCTTCCGGTAAAAGCAGACGGCACCCCCCTTTGTTTGCTGGATAAATATAAAGGGGAGCCTCACGCGTATATCAAATTATGGAAGCACCATGCGGCACAGGATAAAGCCAATAGATTAAACCAGATTGCGGCTGAAATGAACCAGGATTGGTTAGCCAGATACGGCGGTAAAATATCCTCCGAATGGATGTTTCCGAAGATTTGGCAGATTCTGGACGAATCTCCCCATATCTATGAAGCGGCGGATTTCTTTATGGAAGCGGCGGATTGGGTAATCTGGCAGTTAACCGGCGTACAGACAAGAAATTCCTGTACGGCAGGCTACAAAGCAATGTGGCATAAACAAAACGGCTACCCTTCCAAGGCTTTCTTTAAAGCACTGGACCCCGGACTGGAAAACGTAATCGAAGATAAATTAAACTGCCCTATCACGCCTCTTGGTTCAAAAGCAGGCGAGATTACGGAAAAGTCTTCTAAGCTTACCGGGTTAAAAGCCGGCACCGCAGTTGCCGTTGCCAATGTGGACGCTCATGTTACCGTTCCGGCCGTTAAAATTGACGGTCCCGGCAAAATGCTTGCCATTATGGGAACTTCGACCTGCCACATGTTATTAAGCAACGAAGAGCATACGGTACCCGGTATGTGCGGTGTTGTAGAAGACGGTATTTGCCCGGGCTTCTTTGGTTATGAAGCAGGCCAGTCCTGCGTGGGGGACCATTTTGCCTGGTTTGTGGAAAACTGTGTCAGCGCCGAATACTACGAAGCAGCCAACGCGGAAGGACTTAATATACATCAATATTTAACTAAAAAAGCGGAACAGCTTAAGGTTGGACAGAGCGGATTAATTGCCTTGGACTGGTGGAACGGCAACCGTTCCGTACTGGTGGATGTGGATTTGACCGGTATGATTTTAGGCATGACTCTTCAGACAAAACCGGAAGAAATCTACCGCGCTCTAATTGAAGCCACCGCTTACGGAACCAGAAAAATTATTGAAACTTTCCGTGCAAATGGGGTACCGGTAGACGAATTTTATGCTTCCGGGGGAATTTCCCTGAAAAATCCTATGGCTATGCAGATTTATGCGGACATTATTAAGCTTCCCATTAAAATCGGAGGTACCACTCAGGGTCCCGCACTTGGCAGTGCAATTTTTGGCGCGGTAGCCGCCGGTTCCGGAAAAGGAGGATACGATAATGTATTTAAAGCCGGCAGCGTAATGGGTAAATTACGCGACACGGTATACACGCCAATTCCTGAAAATACAAAAACCTATGATTTACTGTATTCCGAATATTCCAGGCTTCATGATTATTTCGGCCATGGGGAAAATAATGTGATGAAGCGGCTTAAGGAAATAAAGAAACAGCAAATATAGCAATTTATCCGTCCCGAATCATTCAAAGAAAATACAAGTCCGTCTGGCAAAGACATACTATAAATGAAATTTAATAGTATTTAAATAAGCTATTATAACATACTGCTGTAAACAAAATAAGGAGGATTGTCACATGTCATCAATGAAACGTTATGAATTCTGGTTTATAACAGGTTCTCAGCACCTATACGGGCCGGAAACCTTAAAGGCCGTGGCCGAGCATTCACAGATTATTGCGAAGGGATTAAACGAGTCCGGCGTTATTCCCTGTTCCGTAATCTTTAAACCGATTGTAACCACACCGGATGAAATTACCAAAATAATCAAAGAAGCCAATTATGATGAAAAATGTGCGGGTATTATAACCTGGATGCATACTTTCTCACCTTCTAAAATGTGGATAAACGGATTATCCGTTTTAGAAAAGCCTTACTGCCATTTCCATACTCAATTTAACCGTACCATTCCCAATGAGGGCATTGACATGGATTTCATGAATTTAAACCAGTCAGCCCACGGCGACAGGGAACATGGGTTTATCGGAACCAGAATGCGCATACCCCGCAAGGTTGTGGTTGGTTACTGGGAAGATGAAGATGTTCAGGAAAAAATCGGGAACTGGATGAGGTCCGCTGTAGGCGTACTGGTAAGCAGAAATTTAAAAGTAATGCGCTTTGGTGATAATATGCGCCAGGTAGCCGTTACCGAAGGAGATAAGGTAGCGGCCCAGATAAAGCTGGGCTGGCAGGTTAACACTACTGCCGTCGGAGATTTGGTAAAGGAAATCAATGCCGTTGCCGAAGAACAGGTAGATTCCTTATTAAAGGAATATGAAGAAAATTATCAGATGGCTACCGACAATATAGCCGCTATACGATATCAGGCCAAAACTGAGCTTGCTATAAAGAAAATGCTTGAAGAAGCCGGCTGCGGTGCTTATACCAATACTTTTGAAGACCTGCACGGTATGGAACAGCTTCCTGGCCTTGCCAGCCAAAGATTGATGGAAGCCGGTTATGGTTACGGAGGCGAAGGGGACTGGAAGGTTTCCGCTATGACCCATATTATGAAGCAGATGGCGGAAGGCTTAGAAGGCGGTACCGCCTTTATGGAAGATTATACCTATGATTTGACAAAGGGTAACGAATTATCCTTAGGCGCCCACATGCTGGAAGTATGCCCGACCCTGGCAGCCGATAAGCCAAGGATAGAAGTCCATCCGCTCGGTATCGGAGGCAAAGCGGACCCTGCCCGCCTTGTGTTTGAAGGACATCCGGGCAAAGCAATTGTGGCATCCCTGGTTGATATGGGCGGACGATTCCGATTAATCGTACAGGATGTTGAAGCGGTGAAACCCATTTACGATATGCCGAATCTTCCTGTTGCCCGGGTAATGTGGAAAGCAAAGCCGGACCTTAAGACAGGGGCGGAATGCTGGATTTTGGCAGGCGGCGCACACCATACGGTATTTTCCTATTCCCTGACTGCAGAACATATGCAGGATTTTGCGGAAATGATGGATATCGAATATATCCATATCGGTAAAGACACTACGATAGAAGGATTAAAGCAATTGTTATTCCTGCAGGACATTTCCTGGAAATTAAAATAAGGAAAGGACGTATTCCCATGTTAGAAGACTTAAAGAAACAAGTATATGAAGCAAATATGCTGCTGCCCAAATATGGCCTGGTCACCTTTACCTGGGGCAATGTATCCGGAATTGACAGAACATCCGGCTATATGGTAATAAAGCCCTCCGGTGTGGAATACGATGCCATGAAAGCAGAAGATATGGTTATCGTAGATTTAAACGGCAACCGTATAGAGGGAAACCTGAATCCTTCCTCCGATACGGCGACGCATATTGAATTATACAAAGCTTTTCCTGGTGTTGGAGGCATCGTACATACCCATTCCAGGTGGGCGACCACATTTGCCCAGGCAGGAAGAGGAATTCCTGCCCTGGGTACGACCCATGCAGATTATTTTTACGGTGAGGTTCCCTGTACACGTAAAATGACGCCTGACGAAATCTCTTCCTCTTATGAAAAAGAAACCGGTACCGTTATTATAGAACGCTTTATAAAGGGCAATATTCAACCGGAAGACGTACCCGGAGTCGTTGTATACAGCCACGGCCCATTTACCTGGGGCACCAGCCCGCATAATGCGGTTCATAACGCAGTTGTACTGGAGGAGGTAGCCTTTATGGCATGGCATAACCTGGTGCTTTCGGGAGGAAACATTCCGCCCATGCAGCAGGAACTCCTTGATAAACATTATTTACGGAAACATGGTAAAGACGCATATTATGGCCAGGCCGTCCCTCCTGCCGACTGATTGGATACTGCTTATTTAACTTCGGAAACCGGACCGGAAAAGCAATACGGCAGGAACGGGGCTGCCTGCCGTTGGTTTTCCTGAACCTGCGCCTTACCGGTCTTGCTTTCTGAAACGACTTCTATATATACTCTGCAAAAAGGAACGCTTTTCACATTTTTTGATGTTTTCAGGCGGTGTTTTATACTTTTTCTTATTTTTCACTCTATAAATTCATAATTTTCAACTAATCTGCTATTTTTTCTTGATACAACCCGTGAAATAATCTATAATATATTTATTATTTTCATATACTATCATTTAGATACCCTGTTAGATGCCTTGTTAAACTTGGACATTACTTTTTTACCATGATTAAATAATGAAATTAAAGCAAAAAATATACCATTCGGTTTTATATAAAGGAGTTATCATGAAGAAAATTATAGCTATTTTAAGCTTTGTATGCTTATTATTTGTAAATACATCCTCATCCTATGCCCAATCCATATCTAATACCGTTACCGCCGATAAAAACAACGGTTCCGACAATTCCGAAGCGAAAGAGGCCCTCTGGCCCGATAACGAACCAAGTGTGAATTCCGATGCCGCCATTGTAATGGAAGCTTCTACGGGAGCTATTTTATATTCGAAAAATATACATGAGACTTATTATCCGGCAAGCATTACCAAAATACTGACTGCCTTGCTGGCAATAGAAAATTCTTCTTTAGGCGAGACGGTGACCTTCTCAAAAGAAGCAATTTATGATGTAGATTTGGACAGCAGCCGTATTGGTATCGACGTAGGTGAAAAGCTTTCCATGGAACAATGCCTTTATGGAATAATGCTGGAATCGGCTAATGAGGTATCCTATGCCATGGCAGAACATATATCCGGCAATGTGGAATCCTTTGCCGAACTTATGAATAAAAAAGCCAAAGAACTGGGATGTACGGATTCGAATTTCGTTAACCCTCACGGTTTACCGGATCCGGAGCATTATACTTCCGCATATGATATGGCTTTAATAGCCAGAGCTGCAATTAACAATGAGGTTTTCAGGGAAATAACCGCTACCAGAACCTATACCATCCCTCCTACCAATGTACAAAAGGAAACGAGATATCTGGCTAATCATCATAAATTTATAAAAGGAGACATCAATTATAACGGCGCCATAGGCGGTAAAACCGGTTATACATCAAAGGCATTGTATACTCTGGTAACTTTTGCCGAACGGGACGGTTTAACCCTTATCAGTGTTATTATGCGTTGTGACAGCATTGCAAATGAATATGCGGACACCGCCAGTTTATTAAATTTCGGGTTTGATAATTTCTCTATTTATAATATTGCGGATATGGAGAATCCGAATACGGTGGATTCAACCCCTTTATTTACGAAATACAGTCCATTATTCAGCGAAACGGATTCTCAGCTCAAAATCAGTTCTGACGGAAATATTGTACTTCCTAATTCTGCAGACTATAAAGATGCCGAAAAAGAAATCATATTAAAACCCTTGGATAAAATTACGGAAGGGGATAATATAATAGGTACTATGAATTATACCTATGGCGGCACCTATGTCGGTTCTTCCGATATTATATATAATAATACGGTTTCGGATAATTTGTTGGAAGGTGCATATATACCTACTCCTACACCAAAACCAAAAACCCAGAACAGCAATGTTATGAATCTTTCCGATGAATCCGGCAGCCTGAAACCTGTAATTATAGGTATTATTGTGGGCGGGCTTGTACTTGGTTTAGGGTTATATATCATTTTTGTGGAAATACCATATCGAAAGAGAAGAAGTTCTTATTTAGAAAAAAGAAACCGTAAAAAGCATTATCATGATAAAGATTATGTGGATTTTTAACGTTAGTTCTGAAAGTATACTTTCTATCTGACAACAAAAAAGACTTATGCTTCGTGATGCATAAGTCTTTTTTACAATGCACCTAACTGGATTCGAACCAGCGGCCTACCGCTTAGGAGGCGGTCGCTCTATCCTGCTGAGCTATAGATGCATTCACTGCCAAATAGCAGCAAATCTATTCTACTATTTTATTAGAAATAAGTCAACCTATATTCAAACAATTGTCAGAATTAAAATCAATATATCCTTGCAGCCATATATTCCCTTTAAATCTTCTTCCGATAGCAGGTTCTCCCAATAAATCCTTCTTGTTAATGGCAACCTGAAAAATAACATCATTACTGGAAATCATAAGATTATAAACTTCTTCCGCTGTATATTCGTTGGTAAGCACATCCATATCCACAATTGTTCCTAATACGGTGTAATTGTCGGATTCCGAACCATATGGTGTAAAAGAGGTTTCCACTATCGTATAGATATCTTCCACTTTAGCTCGTCTTGAAATCATAGCATACATATCGATATCATCTATTGTTAAGCTGTCAATAGCCTCCTGATTTCCTTTTTTCGCTTCTGCTATTAACTGTCTGCGGTATTGTACGTCTGCACTGTTATTCTTTGCCAGCTTTTCGTCAAACTCCATAGGCAGGATGACTTTTCCGGAAATGGACAGGGCTGCCAGGTAAATAGGCATCGGCCGTTCTGTCAGGTTTTTATTCTTTCCTTCCATTAAATAATTCACAACGTTTTGTAAATAAAAAATCAATGATACGCCAAGCCTGATATCATCGCACATACCGGTGTAAGCTTCCGTATCCACCCTTTTTATTATAGAAATTTCTTCCTTGGTACTAATATATTGACTTTTAAAAAAGGGAAAATAATGTTCCATGTAAAATTTACCTTCCGAATCAATTTCTCCTCGCAAAGTAATTCCCATTTGTTTTGAGAACTTTTTTGTAATTTCCGTAAATATTTTATTATTTGGCATATTATATATCTTTTTTTCTGTCGGCTGATCTATGATTATGCCTAACAACCGTTCTAACTCTACCCTGTCAATAACTTCACTAAATCCTATTGCTCTTAAATAACTATGCACAATCATCCACCACCTAACTTAAAGATTAAACCGGGTTATCTCATTATATGGAGTCCAGCTTATTTAATATATCCAATATTTTAATTATTATACAAATAATTATTTATCTATTACTTATATCATATTTTTGCACCACTGGCAAGAAATTTGTTTTGTATAAAAAATTCGCCAAGTTTCAAGCCCAAATTAAAATAAATAAATCAATCCGGAATTTTATGTAGAACAAAGACTCTGGCGCTGACGCGCTGTCCTAAATGATAAATTTCCTTAGTACGTCATCTGTCTCCTTCCGGTCGGGCTTTTTGTGCAATCGGACGTAATTTCCTATTGCATAAAAAATTCTCTCATCCTCAACAATTCCAAGGACGAAAGAATTTAACAGTCTTACTATCATAACTCTATGGTATCCTCAATTAATATAGTTAATTCTTTTCTCAAATCTTTTTCTATCCATGTTGTATATTTTTTCCCATTAGAGTCAGAAATCATATGTAATACGGGCCGTGTCGGACACTTTGCATTCTGCCTGATAACGATTCCCTTTTCACCATTATTTGTGATAACAACGGTACCGTTCGGGTAAGCCGCAACGGACTCTATAAAACAATTAACAATATCAAAATCGAATTTTACCCCTGCCTGGCTTACAATATAGTCAATAGCATGATGTACTTTCATTTTTGGGCACAAAAAGCCATATACGTATCTGTCAAAAGTATCGCACACAGCTACTATTTTACTGCCTATCTTTATTTTATCCCCTTTTTTATGAAATGGGTATCCGGAACCGTCCAGTTTTTCATGATGACACAAAATAATATCTTTAGCAGCTAATGTTAACCAGTCTTCCCTAATGACAGAAGAGTAACCATAAATGACATGCTTCATCAGTTCCTTCTGCTCTGATTTACTGAAATCATTATAGTTTCTGTTAATATAATCAAACTGCATGAAATTATATCCTATATCATGTAAAAGACTTCCAACAGCTATCTCACGAACTTTAACTTTTGGAAGCTTCATTCTTAAAGCTAATAATACAGATAACGCACAAACATTAATGGAATGGGAATATGTACTTTCACTTTTTCTTCGAACTCCTGATATGTTAAATAAAATCTCAGGCTGGTCTATCATATCTCCGATAATCTGTTCGGCTACTTTCTGAATGTTTTCCAGTTCCCCATATCCTTGAAATGAAAATTTATCAATAATATTTTTAACAATATCCTGACACTGTTCTTTTATTTTTTCTTCAATATTATCCTCATCTTTTATTCCCATGGATAACTCATCTTCGACATAGACATAAGATATATCTAATTCTGTTAGTCTTCTGACATATTCTTTTTTAATAACAGAACCTGCCGACATGATTACAATTCCACTGTTACTTAGAATATCTCTTGCAAGCAATTCATGTCCCTTGATAGAATCAAGTAACATTCTTCTCATATGAAAACACCTCGTAATTAAACATTTGCGGATAATGAGCATGTAGTGTAATTGTAAATCTAATTTCCCGAGGCTTTATTTATCCACCTATATAATACAATATCCAATAAAGTAATTAATGTCAATCATTGATTAATTAAAAATTTATTAATATTGTTATAATTTTAACATTTGGGAAGAATTTATCAGAAGTTTTTGTCATTTTTTTATAATCCCTATTTATAAATTGGTAATTATGTATATTTTTTTAGTCATTTACTAATATTATTTTACCATTATTTGTTGAAATATTATAGAATAAAGTTTGACAACTTTCGATTTCTTTGTTATATTAAAAAGTGTAATGTAAGTTTATATAAGATTGTTAATATTTTAACACATTTAAAACCATAAATTATATAGGAGGATTTTAAAATATGAGTGAAAAAAAACAACCTACACCACAAGAACATGTTGACTTACTTGTTAAGAATGCCCAGGTTGCTTTAAAAGAATTCATGAATTATGATCAGGCCACCATCGATAATATTGTTCATGAAATGGCCTTGGCCGGCCTTGCTAAACAGCAGGTATTGGCTAAATTGGCTGTTGAAGAAACGGGAAGGGGTATTTATGAAGACAAGATAACTAAGAATATATTTGCTACTGAATATATCTGGCATTCTATTAAATACCAAAAAACTGTTGGTATCATTGAAGATAATGAAGAAGAAGATTTTATGATGGTTGCTGAACCAATCGGCATTGTAGCCGGCGTTACTCCTGTTACCAATCCCACATCCACAACCATGTTTAAAATCATCTCCTGTATTAAAACCCGCAATCCGATTATATTTGGTTTTCATCCCAGTGCTCAGCAGTGCTCAAAGGCTGCCGCACAGACATTATTAGATGCTGCTGTTAAAGCCGGCGCTCCTAAGCATTGTATCCAATGGATTGAATATCCTTCGGTGGAAGCCACCTCCGTTCTCATGAATCATTCCGGTGTAGCCTGCATCCTGGCAACCGGCGGTCCCGGTATGGTTAAGGCTGCCTATTCTTCCGGCAAGCCTGCACTTGGTGTCGGACCTGGCAATGTTCCCTGCTTTATAGAGAAGACTGCGGTTCTAAAAAGGGCCGTAAATGACCTGGTTTTATCAAAATCCTTTGACAACGGCATGATTTGCGCTTCTGAACAGGCTGCTATTATCGAAGCACCTGTATATAAGGAAGTAGTGGACTTAATGAAAAAAGCCGGTTGTTATTTTGCAACAAAAGAAGAAATTAAAAAACTGGAACCCGTAGTTATTAACCTGGAGAAAAAAGCGGTAAATCCTCAAATTGTAGGTCAATCTCCTGTAAAAATCGCAAAATTAGCCGGATTTAAAATTCCAAATGATACAAAAATTTTATGCACGGAAATTGATGGCGTCGGTTTGGATTATCCGTTGTCCATTGAAAAGTTATCCCCTGTTTTAGCTGTTATTAAAGCCAAAGATGTGGAAGACGGCTTAGTTCTATGTGAAAAGATGCTGGCAAACGGCGGTATGGGACATTCTTCCGTACTTCATTCAACGGACTCAAAAGTCATTGAAGAATTCTCCGGCCGCATGAAGACCGGCCGTATCATCGTTAATTCTCCTTCCACACATGGTGCTATTGGCGATTTATACAATACCAACGTACCTTCATTAACTCTTGGATGCGGATCCTACGGCGGAAACTCCACCACACACAATGTATCAGCCGTTGATCTTGTTAACGTCAAGCGAGTAGCAAAGAGGAGAAATAACATGCAATGGTTTAAAGTTCCAAGTAAAATATATTTTGAACCCGGATCAACTTCTTATTTAGCAAAAATGCCTGACATAAACAAGGCATTTATAGTAACAGATCCGGCCATGACTCAGTTAGGATATGTAAATAAAGTTCTTTATCAGTTAAGAAAAAGAGATGATTATGTTCATTGCGAAATTTTTGACCAGGTAGAACCGGATCCTTCCTTAGAAACCATAATGAAGGGTGTGGATTCCATGAATAAATTTAAACCCGATGTAATTATTGCATTAGGGGGCGGCTCTGCCATAGATGCCGCAAAAGGTATGTGGTTATTTTATGAAAACCCGGAAGCAGACTTTAAAAACATGTCTTTAAAGTTTCTGGATATCAGAAAAAGAACTTATAAGTTCCCTCAGCTTGGCAGAAAGGCTAAATTGGTAGCTATTCCAACTACTTCCGGCACTGGTTCTGAAGTTACCTCCTTTGCTGTAATCTCAGACAAAACAGAAAACAAGAAATATCCTTTAGCAGATTATGAATTGACACCGGATGTAGCAATTATCGATCCTGATTTCGTAATGTCGGTTCCGAAAAAATCAACTGCATGGACCGGAATGGATGTTTTAACCCATTCAATTGAATCCTATATATCAATTTTAGCTTCCGATTATACGGATGCACTTGCATTTCATGCAATTGAAATGGTATTCCAATACCTTAGAAAATCTTATGAGTTTGGAGAAAAGGATCCGGTTGCACGTGAAAAAATGCATAATGCCTCTACTATAGCCGGCATGGCTTTCACCAATGCCTTCCTTGGAATTAACCATTCCCTGGCTCATAAATTAGGCGGAGAATATCATATTCCTCACGGATGCGCCAATGCGATTCTTTTACCTCATGTGGTCCGCTATAACGGTACGTCCTGCCCTACGAAATTCACTTCATGGCCAAAATATGAAAACTATGTTGTGGGAGACAAGATTTTTACCTTAATGAATAAACTCGGATTCAAACCGAAAAATAACGATGATGCGGTAGAAATTCTAGCTACTGAAATCGAAAAATTAAATGCCTTTTTAGAAATACCATCTACTTTAAAAGGATATGGTATTGATGAGAAAGACTTTTTATCAAAGGTGGGAGCCCTTGCGGATTTAGCTTTTAGTGATCAGTGTACTACCGCCAACCCTCGCCTGCCATTGGTATCGGAGCTTGAGGAATTATACCTTCTGGCATATTACGGCAAAGATAATGTTCCTAAGAAATAATATTTTAAATTGAAATTAATTTAAATTTGTTTAACCGGCATCAGGAATTAAATTTATATCCGACATTAATAATTAGTTGCAGTTCAGCCTTAGGGCTGAACTGCAACTAATTATATACAGAAAATTATGCAGAATGCATAATTTCGCGCATGTAGGTCTCGGATTTTCTGTGATTTTCGCTTCGCTACACTCATAGAAAACACCTCGCGGTACCATGGGCTGAACTGTAACAATCATTATACTTTGTTAATTAGGGGCTGTTGCAAAATAATAAATTTACCTGGCTTGGGTCCGGAATATAGTTTATATTTTAATTTATATATCTTGGATATTGTGCTAAGACGTACAAGTAAGGCTACATTCTCTTTCTTTGAGCCATTCGTATGCTTTTCACAAATATCTGTAAAATATAAACTATAATTCTCTCCAAGTAAGATAAATTATAAGTTTTGCAACAGCCCATATATTTTAGGCTTATTCTTCCTTATTATTTAGCCCATATAGTCTCCTGATTTCAGTGCTTCTTCCAATGCCAATCTTTCTTCTTCTGCCAATACAACAAAAGCTTCTCCTTTTAAGACTTCTTTAATGTAGGTATAGCAGCCTTCCCTGCTAGAATGCATGGAATTCATTATAAAGCCGTCATTCTTATCATTGAGCAAAGCCAGGGCAAAACTTAATTTACCCCCCATTTCCTTAAAAGCGTCATATTTTACTATACCTATTTTCTGATAGGTTAATAACAGATTTTCACCGATTTTATCTAATTTAGCCTTTAATTTAATACTTTCTAGTTTTAATTCATCAACTTCTGCAAATCTTGTAATAAATTGGTTCTCTAAACTTTTTCCTTCCGCACCGCCCATAAATCTTCTATATCTTCTATTTACTTTTCTCAATTTTATCATTAATATAATAATAATAATAAATAATAATACTGAAAAACCCGCAACTCCAATTAATACATACCCCATGTCGATTCCCAAATATTCAAATAATTGCATATGTACTTTTTCTCCTTTAATCTATCGATTCAAATAGTTCAATAATTCTTTCTAATTCTTCCGTAGAATAATACTCTATTTCTATTTTACCGTTGTTGTTAGCCTTTTTCTTGATACATACCTTGGCTCCTATTATTTTTTTCATCTTTTCTTCCAAATCCCGATAAATAAAAGAATCTTCTTTTGTTAAGGCAATTTCTTTCTTAGAATTTTCTTCTGCAGCTAAAAGATTTCTAATTAATTTTTCTGTTTCTCTGACGCTTAGTTTCTCATCAAAGACCTTCATAGCAACCTGATACTGCTGTTCCGGCTCTTCAATCGCTAATAAGGTTCTTGCGTGTCCGCTTGAAATCATACCGTCAATAAGCATTTGCTGAACTTTTACATCTAATTTTAATAATCTCATGGAATTAGTAACGGCAACTCTGCTTTTTGATACTCTTTCCGCAACTTCGTCCTGTTTCAGATTAAATTCTTTAATTAAATTCTGAAAAGCAATAGCCTCTTCAATAGGATTTAGGTCTTCCCTCTGTAAATTTTCAATTAAGGCTATTTCCATTATTTCCTGAGGAGAGTAGTCCTTTATAATTGCGGGTATTTTCTTTAACCCGGCCAGTTTTGCAGCTCTCCACCTTCTTTCGCCTGCAACAATTACATAATATTTATCTTTTTTTTGAAGGATTAAAGGTTGTATTATTCCATACTGCTTAATCGAATCTGCCAGTTCTTGTATGGCATCTTCATCAAAGTTCTTTCTGGGTTGTCCTTTATTTGGTTCAATTTCATTTATATTGATTAATGTTTCACGTGAAACATTATCATCTTGCTTTTTTACCGCTGCTGGTTTAGTTCTATCAATCTTTTCTGGTATCATAGAATCTAAACCCTTACCTAATCCTCTTTTTGCTACTGCCATAATACATAATCCTTTCGTTATAAACCTTTGATTTTTTATTATCGTTATCAAAAGTAGGCACTAAGACTTAGTTCTCTTTGTCTTTAATCATTGTATACTTAGATTTTATCAGAACTTTTTACATATAAGCAGGACTTCTTCTGCCTTCCAATTAATTTATTCATGCCCTGATATTTAATTATGCTATCAATGACTAATTTAATAACTGCACTTCTTATATTACTGTTACAGAATCTTAAAAATTACCAATAATACTCCATTAGATTGTCTTTCCTAATCCAGCAAATTTTTAATATTTATGGATTATATTCATCACGTTCTATGACTTCATCTGCCAAATCACGATATCCTTCAGCCCCTGCTGATTTCGGATCATATAAACTAATAGGAAGACCGTGGCTAGGCGCTTCGGCAAGCCTGACATTACGAGGAATAATCGATTTATAAATAGTCTGTTTTAAATTTGATTTTACATTCTCAACCACCTGTAAGGATAAATTTGTTCTGGCATCAAACATTGTAAAAACCACACCTTCAATTTCTAAATTAGGATTTAATCTCTGCTTCACCAAATTTATGGTATGTATTAATTGGGATAATCCTTCCAAAGCATAATATTCACATTGAATAGGCACCAATACCGTATCTGCGGTAGTCATTGCATTAACTGTCAAAGTATTTAAAGAAGGCGGACAATCGATTATTAAATAATCATATTTATCTTTTATCCTTTCTATCTCCTTTTTCAGAATAAACTCTTTTTCTTCGATGCCAATTAATTCAATTTCTGCACCGGCTAAATTAACATTTGAAGGTATCAAAGAAAGATTTTCAATGACATGATGTAATAAACATTCCTCTACTGTACATTCACCAATCATCAATTCATAAATCGTATTCTGTATATTGTTTTTATCTATTCCCAGCCCGCTGGATGTATTACCTTGTGGATCGATATCAATTGTTAAAACTTTTTTTCCTTTCTCTGCTAAGCAGGCAGATAAATTAATAGTAGTCGTTGTTTTGCCAACTCCACCTTTTTGGTTAGCCACAGCTATAATACGTCCCATTTTATTCCCCCTTTTCAAAATAAAATACTTGCAGTCAATGATTAATCACAAAGAACACATAGTCAATCTCGCCCGATTCCGGCCTGAGGTACTTTTATCTTAGTGTAATCTTATATTGACCATAATGCGTTTCCCGTCCAGAGGGCTTTTTATATAATAAGTTATATTTTTTATGTTTATTATCATATAATATTCTGTTTGCAAACCCTTTTGTTTCAACGGAAATTTTATATAAATCTTAATTCTCCCTCTTTCTCTCATTATATCATGTACAAAAGCGGTTCATGGTCTTGTTGCTCCAGTCGGAAATACAAGTACGCTTGCAATTTCCTCTCTCCGTTTTCATTATATCACTATTTTGTATATATATCTATACTTTCCGACATTGTTTATTATAAAAATGTTTCACGTGAAACATAATTAAGTAAAATGACATAATACAATTTCCCTTTATATCTAAAACAAAAAAGTACAGCTCATAAGAAAGAGTTGTACTTTTTATTTCCATATATAATTATCCTACTTAAACTTTACTAACCTTACTTACTATAGTAATTCTACAATATTATTTTTAATTGCATAAACTGCTGCTTGGGTACGATCTGAAACACTAATTTTCTTGAATATATTTGAAACATGATTTTTAACAGTCTTTTCGCTGATAGATAACTGATAGGCAATTTCTTTATTGAACAGCCCTTCCGTCAATAACTTAAGAACTTCCATCTCTCTTTTGGTAAGTAAATTATCCTCTGACAATGTATCTTTGCCTGAATTTTCTAGTTTTTCCTTTAATAAAGATACCAATTCACTTTGAATGTAACTCTCACCATTTTTTACCGAAAAAATAGCTTTTCTTAATACATTACTTTCTGAATCTTTTAATATATATCCATCTACACCAATATCCACAGCCTTCATTAAATACTCAATTTCATTATGAATTGTCAAAATTAAAATGCGGCTTCTGCAATTGTTTTCTTTTAGTTTCTGAAGAACTTGTAACCCATTCATTTTCGGCATATTAATATCGAGCAGAACAACATCCGGGTTTAATTGTTCGATTACATCAAGACACGTAATTCCGTCTCCTGCTTCTCCTACGACGGATATATCACCATCCAATTCCAGTAGCTGCTTTAGGCCTTCTCTTACCATACGGTGATCGTCTGCAATTACAATTTTAATAGGTTCCATTACTTATATGTCCTCCTTGCATGATTTAGTGGTACCTTTACTAAAATTTTTGTCCCATTGTTTTCATTTGATTCTATGTTAAAATCACCAGATAAAAGCAGTACTCTCTCTTTCATCATTGATAATCCATATCCTGAAAAAATATTGGCTGTTTTCTCCATATAAACATCCTTCTTTAATCCTATCCCATTATCATATATACTTAACAGAATAAAATCATTATCATATAACAGATCTATAATAATCTTATCAGCTTTCCCATGTTTAATTGCATTATTGGACGCTTCCTGCACAATCCGGAATAAGGTCAAATTAATTACAGGCAATATACTTTTTTCCTCATTTTGTACCTTTAAAATAATATCAATTTCATGATTCTTTTTAAAATCTCTGATATATCTTTCAATGGTAGCAATCAAACCCAAGTCATCCAGTGACATTGGCCTTAATCCAAATATTATATTTCTCATATCGTTAATTGTTGACTTTATGGTATTGATCATAGTCTGCAGCTCCAGCTTTGCCCGGACAGGATCAATATCAATCAGTCTGGTACACAATTCCGTCTTATGCATCATATTCGTTAAATTTTGTACGGTAGAATCATGTAAATCCCTGGCAATTCTTTTACGTTCATTTTCCTGTGTTTCGAGTACATTAATACCCATTTCCAAGCTAATTTTATTCTCGGCATTAAAATTTGCTGTCTCATTAACCGTTCCCGATTCTTCAATACAATTGCTTTTCATGGTATAAAAACAATTAATCAAATTATCCAGACTGTTCTTTCGGTTAATAAAAAAAAGAAAACTCTCTTCTTCTTTTTTCATTTTATTCTCTATATTTTGTTTTTCTGCTATTAAAAAATTAATCCGGTTATCTTTGTCGTTCTTTATAGATGGAGAAAACAAGTCAGCATTAAAATTATTATTATTAATACCATTTAAGCTGTTATTAATTTTTTTTAATTCTTCTTCTAAATACTTGATATTAAGATTAATTTGATCAAGCTCTTTTTGGGTCTGCTCTTCATTTTCAGTTAAAAAACTCAGAGCATCACTCAATTGCTCCATAAACCCCATATTATCATCTTGGTGAATCATAATTAATGTAACTCTCCCTATTTTTTAACTATATAATATAACATAATTTGCTTTTTTTAAAGCCTAAAATGAAAAATAAAAAAATATTTTTCTTAAATTTTTCTAAAATAGTTATTTTTTGTCACATTTCTGACATATAGTTACAGTATTAATTTTCATAGCAATATGGTCAATCCCTGCTTCTTTGAAAACTTTCCCATATGAATGAAATCCTATTTTTTCATAAAATGGAACCGCTTTGACCTGGGCATTAATAAACACTTCCTCTGCTCCGGTTAAAAATGCTTTATTTACAAGAAGACGGACTACAAAATCACCATAATATTTTCCTCTTTTTTCCTTTAAAACCGCTATTCTACCAATTCGGTAATCTTTACCATCATAATATACCCTTCCGGTAGCAACCGGTTTTTTTTCTTTATTATCATATACCAAAACATGGGTGGCCAGACTATCATATTCATCAAATTCTTCTGCCGCTGATACCCCCTGTTCATCTATAAAAACCTGCTTTCTAATATCATAAACAGCAGTCAGATCATCACCGGAGTTTAAATATTTACCTTGTACCATTATTTTCACCCCATTTCTATTTTTTATTATAATTAATTTTAACACAAACTACGGAAATAGTTAACAATTATTTTGTCATATTATAGCATAATATAAGTTTTTTTAATTTATTAGTAATTATTTTGTCGTGTTTCTATCGATAAGCCTATCATGTCTGCCCTTTTTTCTTTTGTATATTTAGATGGATATACCTTTAGCATTTTATTATTCTTCAAAAAAGCTGACAGGTCTGATAGTAAGAAGCATTCCATTCAAAGGATTTTTCTGTTTTATTGATTAATAAATGTCAATTAATAGGTTCTTTTGCAGGCTTTCCGGCATTCCTGGGATATACTTTTGGAGTTGGGCTTATCTTTTTAATCTTAATTAAAGTTCTTTCCATTTCCGTATCGGGTAAACGAAAACTTACCGTTTGTTCCAGACTGCCGCCCAAAACTTCTATTGCCTTTTTTGCATTCTCCAATTCATTTTGAATATTCCCGGCTTTATAAGAAATAAAATATCCCTCTACTTTTACATAAGGTATACAATATTCCGAAAGCGTCGATAATTTTGCAACCGCCCTGGATACACATATATCAAATTTTTCACGGTAATTATCTTTTTTAGCAAAATCCTCAGCCCTGCCATGAACTGCGGCAATATCTTTTAACTTCAACTCATCAATTACCTCATTTAAAAAGTTAACTCTTTTGTTTAAAGAATCCATTAAAACAACGTTAATTTTGGGAAAAGCAATTTTCAGTGGTATACCTGGAAAACCAGCTCCGGTTCCCATATCGAGTACCTTTATTTCCCTATCGATATCGAGAATTTTAATTAATGAAAGGCTGTCAATAAAATGTTTGCTTAAAACTTCTTCATATTCCGTAATTGCAGTAAGATTCATGACCTTATTTCTTTCTATTAACATTTCGTAATAATCCATAAATTGTTCTATCTGCAGATTTGTTACGGTTATATTTAATTTTTTTAATAAAGTGTTTAACGCTCTTTTATTCTCCATATATACAGACCTTTTTCCAATTTTATAAATTTATTTTAAAACAAAGAGTCTGGCAAACCAGACTCTGGTACTAACGTGCTGTCACTTCAGTGACAAACTACCTCTGTCGCGTTATGCGCATCACGCGGAGCGTTTTTATTTAATAGGACGCAATTTCCTATTACTATTAAATAAAAAAATTTTTTCCGCCTATTAATTCCCGGGGCAAACCCGTAATATGAGATTATAATTTACTGCACCCGGCAGATTTAACTCGGCAAGTAAAGTTACTGATTATTGCTATTATTTCTTTTTAACTGCTCTAAATAAATAAGCAATACCGAAATATCGGCAGGAGAGACACCGGAAATTCTTAAAGCCTGTCCTACCGATACCGGCTTAATCTGCATCAGCTTCTGTTTTGCCTCTATTCTCAAGCTGGGGACCTTGATATAATCCAGATTATCCGGAATCACTTTGCCCTCCAGTTTTTTAAAATGTTCTACCTGCCTCAACTGTCTTTGTATATAACCTTCATATTTAATATTAATATTAACCTGCTCTATAACCTCTTCAGGCAAAGGCTTCCTGCCCTTATCAAACGGTTCTGTTATTTCATAGGATAACTCGGGCCGGCGTATTAATTCCCCTAATGTTGTTCCTGTTTTTAAGGCATTGCTGTTCTTACTCTCCAATAATTCCTGTACATCCCTGTTTGCACCGATTAAAGTATTATTCAACCGTTTTATTTCTTCTTCAATCTGTCTTTCCTTAATTAACAATTTCTGATATCTCTCTTCCGATATTAATCCGACCTGATATCCAATCTTCGTTAATCTTAAATCTGCGTTGTCCTGTCTTAATAACAGGCGGTATTCTGCACGGGAAGTCATCATCCGGTAGGGTTCATGCGTTTCCTTTGTTACCAGGTCGTCAATTAATACTCCGATATAAGCCTGGGAACGGTCAAGTATAATTTGCTCCTTATGGAGTAACTTCATGGCCGCATTGATGCCAGCCATTAGACCCTGGGCCGCCGCCTCTTCATAACCGGAACTTCCGTTAAACTGGCCGCCGCTGAACAGACCTTCCATACTTTTAAATTCCAGAGTAGGTTTTAATTGCATGGGGTTAATACAATCATATTCAATTGCATAGGCATTTCTGACTATTTTTGCATTTTCCAGACCTGCAACGCTCCGATACATCTGATATTGTACATCTTCGGGCAGTGAGCTGGACATACCTCCAACATACATTTCGTTGGTGTAGTTCCCTTCCGGCTCAATAAATACCTGATGCCTGTCCTTATCGGCAAATTTAACAACTTTATCTTCAATGGACGGACAGTATCTGGGACCGGTCCCTTTAATACTCCCGGAATATAGAGGAGAGCGCTGAATATTTTTCCGGATTATATTATGCGTATTCTCATTTGTATAAGTTAGCCAGCAGGAAACCTGATCCCTCCTAATGCTTTCTGAAGTATTTGTAAATGAAAAAGGAACAATTTCTTCATCTCCGAATTGTTCTTCCATCTTGCTAAAATCAATGGATCTTTTATCAATACGAGCCGGCGTGCCGGTCTTAAAACGGTACATTTCAATACCAAGCACTTTTAAGGAATCCGTTAAATGATTCGCTGCCTGTAATCCGTTGGGTCCGGTATAAATGCTTACGTCTCCATAAACACATCTGGCGTTTAAGTAAGTACCGGTACACAAAACTATGGCCCTGCAGGGATAAATTCCTCCGGAAAATGTTTTTATTCCCGTTACTTTTCCGTTTTCAGCTAATATTTCCGTAACCTCTGCCTGCTTTAAAGTTAAATTAGGCGTATTTTCCAGAACTTTTCTCATGGACCTGCTGTAATCCTGCTTGTCGGCCTGGGCGCGAAGGGAGTGGACAGCCGGTCCCTTGGATATATTAAGCATTTTAGACTGGATATAAGTTTTATCAATATTTTTACCCATTTCTCCGCCTAATGCATCAACTTCCCTTACCAGATGTCCTTTTGATGTGCCTCCTATATTAGGATTGCAGGGCATCAAAGCAATACTATCCATACTGATAGTAACAATTAACGTGTTCAGAGACAGTCTCGCACATGCCAGTGCTGCTTCGCAGCCTGCATGGCCTGCACCTACCACTGCAACATCATAAGTTTCATACGTATATGGCATTATATCCTCCCTCTATCTATTAAGCTTAATCTATCTCTAAAATCTTTTAAGAGTTAGACTAAGCGGCAATCTGTCAGCTATTTCCCCATACAAAATTCCCGGAAAATGGTATTAACCAAATCTTCATCCACCGCTTCACCAATAATACCGCCCAATAATTCATAAGCATGCATCAGGTCTATGGAATAAAAATCTTCCGGCATTTCATCTTCTATACTTCTTTTAACCATTTCAAGGCTCTGAATACTTCCTTCAATAGCTTCCTTTTGTCTTATATTGGTTATATAAATTTCATCATTAAAATTCAATTTTCCCTGAAAAAACTGGTCTGTAATCCAGCTTTCCAAACTATCGACACCCAAATCCTCCTTGGCTGAGATCACAAGAACATCTTTTCCTGTCAAATCTATCATTTGTTCAGGTTCAATTATCATATCCAAATCGGATTTATTTAATAATATAACTGATTTTTTATCCTTTATTAAATCCATAATCTCATAATCATTTTCATCCAGTTCTGTTGATGCATCCACAACATAAATAATCAAATCGGCATCTTCCGCTGATTTTTTTGCTTTATCCACACCTATTCTTTCAATAACATCCTCCGTTGTGCGTATTCCGGCCGTATCAATGACTTGAAGGGAAAGATTTCCCAGCTGTATATTTTCCTCCAAAGTATCCCTGGTTGTGCCTGCTATCTCCGTCACAATAGCCCTGTCGGCTCCGACCAGAAGATTTAATAAAGACGATTTGCCTGCATTCGGTTTTCCGAGTATTACTGTTTTTATACCTTCTTTTAATAATCTTCCATTTTCAGCGGATTTCAATAATATATTAAGCTCGTACAGACTATGGTCTATATGGGTATCTAATTCATTGGAAAAATCATTTAAACTAATGTGCTCCGGATCATCCAAAGCAGCTTCAATAAAAGCCAAATCATGAATGATACTATTACGGATTTCTTTTATCTTATTTAATACGTTTCCTCTTAGCTGATTCATGGAATTTTTAAGAGCAAATTCATTTTTAGCATTAATAATATCACTTACAGCTTCTGCCTGAGATAAATCAATTCTTCCATTTAAAAATGCCCGTTTTGTAAATTCCCCGGGATCTGCTGTTCTTGCACCATATTTTAAAACGGTTTCCAATATGCGTTTTGTTACAACAATCCCCCCATGACAGTCAATTTCAATTACATCCTCTTTGGTATAGCTTTTTGGTCCCTTCATAATTAATACCATCACTTCGTCAATTACAGTATCATTATCCGTAATGAAACCGTAATGTATGGTATGGCTGGGCATAAGGGATAATTTTTTATTACCTGATTTGTTTCTGAATATTTTATCCATAATCGGTAATGCATCTGCACCGCTGATACGGATGATACTGATCCCCGCATTACTTACTGCGGTAGCAATAGCAGCAATCGTATCTGTTTTCATTTTTACACCCATCGCAGGAGCCTTTGCAAAAGTCAAGGGATAGTAAACATATTCCGGAAACAAGTTCCGTGAATTAACTATTCTGCAACTGCCCCCTGCCACAATAAAAAATGTGAAACAAATTTCACAGGCTGAAAGATACACAATGTGGCGTCCTTTCACTTTTTATATTTTCTTTCAGCCTTCCCCTTGTAATACCGCCTTGCGGTATCTTAGAAACATAAAGTAAATTATAAAACATAAAGTTAGTGAATCATATTTTATAATTTACTTGTAATAATATTTTATAAAGCAAAATCAATACATATGTCCTCTGTTAGAAAAGAGTGTATTAAAGCAAATTCATCTTCAATACACCCTTTCCTTTATTCCACTTCACTATGCCTTTGACTATATTCTTTGTTTCTATTATAATTACTATTACTGTGCGGATATTTAACGTGACTGCCGTACTTATAATCCCGGTTTACCGCACCTTTTTTCAGGGTAACCACAACCCTTCTGTAAGGCTCTTCCCCTTCACTGTGTGTTTCGACAAATTTATCATTCTGTAATACGGAATGGATAATTCTTCTCTCATAAGGATTCATAGGCTCCAAAGAAACAGATTTCTTTGTTCGTTTTACCTTATATGCAATATTCTTTCCTAAATTTTCAAGAGTTTCTTTTCTCCGTTGACGATAATTTTCCGTATCCAATTTAACCTTTAAATAATTGTCACTTTCCTTATTCAGGACCAAGCTTACCAAATACTGCAAAGAATCCAGAGTTTGTCCTCTCTTGCCAATTAATACACCCATATCGTCACCAATGATATTAATATCAATAGCAGAATTATCTTCATCATACTCGACTTCTAATTTGGCATCAATACTCATTGCTTCAAACACTTTGGTTAAGAAATCTTTTGCAATATTATCTACACTGTCCTTTAACTTAGCACGTATTCTGGCAGGTTTATTAAATAAACCTAAAAAACCGCTGCTTTCTTTCTCAATAATTTCGTATTCAATCCGGTCACTGGTCGTTTGTAATTTGATTAAAGCTTCGGTTATTGCTTCATCCGTAGTTTTTGCAGAAATTTCCAGCCACTCCATACTTACTTTTCCCCCTTATCATTGTTCCTGTTACTAAGAAGATGGGCATTCGCAGCAATACTGCCTGCTTTGTAAGATACATTACTCTTCTTATAATTGGAAGGTTCATAGTTCTTTTTAACAGAATTCGCATAACTTGTTGTAGAAATATCCTTGCTTTCTACAGATGCCTCAATTGACCTTGTCTGTTTTTTTGCTAATTCCTCCATAGAAGCATTCGGATCGATTCCCAATTTTGATTTACGCTTATTTGCTTTCATAACATTTTTTTCAATTAATGTTTCTACATCCACTTTATCCATATATTTGTTGATAACAAACTGCTGGATAATTGCAAATAAACTGCCGGCCACCCAGTATAAACCAACACCGATAGGAAGCATAATACAGAATACACCGGACATAATGGGCATTACCGTATTCATAGCATTCATAGTCGAACCCATCGGATTATCTTTATCGCTGGGATTTAAAGCCTGGGTCTGTTTACCCTGAATAAATTGCAAACCTGCTGCTATAATTGGAACAAGGATTCCGGGAAAAGAATAACCCGGAGGGTCCATAATATTTAATCCGCCCAAAAACCGGTTAACATTGTATATATTTGCATAGTTAGAATCAATTATCTGCAGCAACGTAGGGAATTGCTCCTTCAGTTCATTCCATTCCGCAGACCTGAATTTATTTAAAATATCTATGAGATGATTGACAGAAATAATTCCCTCTCCCGCAATTTCATTAAAAGAAGAAGTCTTAACACCGACTTTTGATGCCATTTCTACCATAATATCTAAATAACCGCTTGATCCTCTAATCGCTTCCGCAATATTACTGTACATATTATTAATATCATTTACATATGCGGGAATATTATATATCACCCGATATAAGGCAAACATAATCGGCAAAGTTATTAACATGGGAAGACATCCGGCTGTGGGACTCGCCCCATATTTCTGATAAACAGCCTGTGTTTCGGCCTGTTGTTTTCTTAAAGAAGCTTCATCTTTTTTTCCTTTATATTTAGCCTGAATCTTAGTTATTTCCGGATTCATAATTGATGACATTTTTGAAAATTTCTGCTGCTTTATCGTTAGCGGAATCATAAGACCCCTGACAATAAAAGTAAATAAAATAATTACGATAGCAACGTTTTGTATACCAAATAAATTTAAGAACTCATAAATAGCATTTAATATCCATCCTAATATTGTTTCAATCGGACCTAATATGCCGCCTGACTGCGTTAAAAATATATTAAACAAATTATTTTCCTCCTTGGACACACTTACTTAAGTGTCTATTACCCTGAATAATTTCTAAGGAACCGGATCATACCCTCCTGTTGCAAAAGGATGACATTTCAACACTCTCCTTATTGCTAAATACGTTCCTTTCATTGCACCGTATTTTTCCAGTGCCTGAAGTGCATACAAAGAGCAGGTAGGTATATAGATACAACTGGACCTTCCTTTCAGAGGAGAAATGAATTTTCTATATATTTTTACCAAAAATATTAAACTTCGTTTTATCACGACTTTATCATCTCTTTTAAAATATTATGCATCTTAGCCAAATGAAGTAATGCACCGTTGATTTCATTAAAATTTTTTCCTCTTGCTCCTGCTCTTGCTATCACAACTATGTCTAAACCACTATTAAACATATATTCATTTAATCTGTAACTTTCACGAATTAATCTGGTCAATTTGTGCCTGATTACACTGTTTCCAACTTTTTTACTTACGGAAATGCCAATCTTATTCATTCCTGTCTCATTCTTCAAAACATACATAATTAAATACGTATTTGCATAGGATTTTCCATTGTGGTATACATTCTTAAAATTGGTATTACTTTTCATTGATTCTGATAATTTCAAAATCTCACGGCCCTTTCTTAATTAACAACGCGAAATACAACACCCGCCCGGGGCAAACGTCTTATATTAACACCTCATCTGCCTGCCGCAGACATCCTAATGCTAACCGAAATTTTATTATTATAGAAGAAAAGGCCACAATAATGCGACCTATGCTGATAATTTGTGTCTACCTTTTGCTCTTCTGTTTGATAAAATTTTTCTTCCGTTTGATGTACTCATTCTAGCCCTGAAACCATGAACCCTGGCTCTTGATCTCTTCTTCGGTTGGAATGTCATTTTCATAATCGCGCACCTCCTTCTGAAATACCAAAATATATATGGTAAGCGTATTTGTTCTATTTTAATAATTTAAAATATCATGTTTATTATATTCGCTAACTGCTTGTACGTCAAGTAGTTATTTAATTATATTTAAGGTGTTTACAGGATTATACTATTATCCGGCTATAATACCGGTTCATTCATATATAATATAAATCGTTTTATATTTAACTGCATGAAAAAAAATATCCTTTATTTATATTAATATGTCTATAAATATGTTGTAATAAATTGATATTTTCTAGTAATTATAGTATAATATTTACAAATAATAATAAAAGGAGGTAAAGAGTGAAAGAAAATATAAATAAAGAAAGGATGCCACAATATAATTCTTTCACTCCTTTATATTTATAACAATAGAATGCATCCTTGTATTCTATTGTATGTGGCAGTATCGCAGACAGGCCTGCGGTATACAATGGGTGTACGATATGGAAAACAGATCAATAAAAATTTTTTCGCCTATGAATAATAAAATCTCATTAAAAATTATACCCGGACATTTCGCCACCGGGTATTCCCACATCAATTTTTATATTGACATGACATCATTAAAAACCCGGCTGAACGAAGCAATAGAAACTGCGAAAACCATGATGAACCAAAATAAAGGCGATATTATAGTGGATACTATTGTCTGTATGGACGGATGCGAAGTCATAGGAGGCTTTCTTGCCCGGGAATTATCCAAAGCAGGTATATTATCCATGAATGCCCATAAAACAATTTATATCATATCTCCTGAATACAACAACGGGCAATTAATTTTCAGGGAAAATAATCTGCCCGCCATATCCGGTAAACATATCCTTCTGTTGGTGGCATCTGTTACGACAGGTAATACGGTAAGAAGAAGTATAGAATGTATCCGTTTTTACGGGGGACAAATCCAAGGGATCAATGCCATATTCAGTGCGGTTGATAAAATTGAGAATTTTGATGTGAATTCCATTTTTAAGACCAAAGATTTACCCGAATATAAAAATTATAACATAAATGACTGTCCTTTCTGCAAAGAAAAACAGAGTATAGAAGCAATTGTCAATGGTTACGGATATACCAAATTATAATAACTTAACAGACAAGCATATATATTTCTTTTTCTGACTTATAGTATTCTAAATTTCACCTACAAAATTAAAAACAACTGTTTCACACATAGTTATCCACAAATTGTTGATTATTTGTGGATAACTATGTTAATTGGTGTGAATATTTAAAACAATTGTAAATTTAATTCCCACGAAAACTAGAATTTTTTGATGTTTATAGTTTTTACAATTTATTCACACAATTGTTATCAAACCTGTTTTTCATGGGGATAACAATTGTCAAAAGAGACTAAATTACATATTATCATTGAAATATCCACAATTTTGTTATATCATATAAGTTAGGTACGTACGAAATTTTATATTAGGGAGATTAATGTAATGAATGAAATTCTAGATAAATGGGACGAAATACTGGAATATCTTAAAATAGAACATTGTGTAACCGATGTTTCCTTCAGAACCTGGTTACTTCCATTAAAAGTATATTCCGTGAAAGATAATTTAATTACAATATCCATAGATGACAAAATGATCGGCCCTGACAGTAAAAATTTCATAATCAGAAAATACGGACTTCCGCTAAAGGTTGCAATTACCGAAATCATGAACCAGGATTTTGAAGTGGAGTTTCTTTCGGAAAGCCAGATAGAATCCGCTAAAACCAAAAACCCGGCTGCGGCTGAAAATAAAAATAAAAATCTCAAAAACGGATTGTCATTCTTAAATCCGAGATATACCTTTGATACCTTTGTAGTAGGTGCCAATAATAATCTTGCACATGCGGCATCTTTGGCAGTGGCTGAGTCCCCGGCTGAAATTTATAATCCGCTTTTTATCTATGGAGGTGTTGGATTGGGCAAGACCCATTTAATGCATTCCATAGCTCATTATATATTAGAACAGAATGCTAACAGTAAAGTTATGTATGTAACCAGTGAGAAGTTTACCAATGAATTAATTGAATCCATACGTAACGTAAACACAACTCCCACTGAATTCAGAGAAAAATACCGGAATATAGACGTACTGCTGATAGATGATATTCAATTTATTATAGGAAAAGAAAGTACACAGGAGGAATTTTTCCATACTTTTAATACCCTCCATGAATCCAAAAAACAAATTATCATTTCCAGTGATAAGCCGCCAAAAGATATTTTAACTTTGGAAGAAAGGCTCCGTTCCCGTTTTGAATGGGGGCTGACCGTTGACATACAGCCGCCGGATTATGAAACACGGATGGCAATTCTTAAGAAAAAGGAAGAATTGGACGGGCTGCAGATTGATAATGAAGTCATGAAATACATAGCAACGAATGTAAAGTCCAATATAAGGGAACTGGAAGGTGCTTTAACAAAAATAGTTGCCCTCTCACGATTAAAGAAGCAGGAAGTTAATGTTACCCTTGCGGAAGAAGCATTAAAGGACCTGATATCACCGGACGATAAAAAACAGATAACACCCGCCTTAATTATAGATGTTATTTCAGAACATTTTAGTATTACCTCCACCGACATATATTCTGTTAATAAGAGCAGGAACATAGCTTACCCAAGACAGATTGCCATGTACTTATGCCGTAAATTAACGGATTACTCCCTTTCCGATATAGGAAAGATTATGGGAAACCGGGATCATACCACTGTTCTTCATGGTATTGACAAGGTTGAAGCCAATATGAAGAAAGACCCAAGCATGCAAAACACAATTGAAGTATTAACCAAAAAAATCAATCCTTAAATAAGGTTTATTTTTTTCCACAGACAGCTGTTAGTTAAATGTTATTCTCATGTGAGTTGCCGTTGGATAACTTAAAGATATTTTTAAAGCTGATTTTTTTATACTTGTTTGCTTTCCATTCTTTCACAATGTTATCCTTTTCACAAAACCTTAATTTATATGGTAAAAAGGCACTTATACACAATTTAACAGCCCCTATTACTACTGCTGAAACATTTAATTATATATATTTATATAAAAATCGCGAAGGGAGTTATACACAATTATGAAGATCATTTGTTCCAAAACCGAATTGTTAAACCGTGTGAATATAGTTTTAAAAGCAGTCCCGGCAAAATCTACCATGCCCATACTGGAATGTTTAATCATTGAAGTTAAAAATGAAACTATTAAACTAATTGCCAATGATATGGAACTTGGCATTGAAACCCTGGTAGAAGGTGAAATATCTGAACCTGGGACGGTAGCTGTTAACGCTAAAGTATTTTCGGAGATAATCCGTAAATTACCTGATAATGATGTTACCATAGAAGCAGACGGCAACTATTTGCTGACCATATTATGTGAAAAGGCTAAATTCACCATATCCGGAAAAAACGGAGAAGAATTTCCTTATCTGCCGGAAGTGGAAAGGAAAGATGCCGTTGTATTGTCCCAGTTTACGCTGAAAGAAGTTATCAGGCAAACCGTATTTTCCATATCCGATAATGAAAGCAATAAAATCATGACAGGAGAATTATTTGAAATACACGGTAACGAATTAAAGGTTGTTTCTCTTGACGGTCACAGGATATCCATTCGGAAAATAGCTTTAAAAGATGCCTATGATGATATAAAAGTAATTGTTCCCGGTAAAACTTTAATTGAGGTAAGTAAAATATTGTCAGGTGAATTCAGCGATGAAGTAAGTTTATTTTTTACGGATAAACATATTATTTTTGAATTTGACAGTACCCTGGTTCTATCCCGGTTAATTGAAGGTGAATATTATAAGATTAATCAAATGCTGTCCAGTGATTATGAAACCAAGGTAACTATAAATAAAAAAGAGTTATTAAACTGTATTGACAGGGCTACCCTTTTAATCAAGGAGACTGAAAAAAAACCTATAATTGTAAATATAGATGATAAAAATATGGAACTTAAAATAAATTCTACCATTGGTTCCATGGACGAAGAAATTGACATTACGAAAGAAGGAAAAGATATTATCATCGGTTTTAATCCTAAATTCTTTATTGAAGCCTTAAGGGTAATTGATAACGAAGAGATTGATATATATTTGATTAATCCCAAAGCTCCCTGTTTTATCAGGGATAAAGAAGAATCTTATATCTATCTGATTCTTCCCGTTAATTTTAATTCGGCGGTACAATAAAGTTTAATTTGGTAAGATATTCAAATAATAATTTAATTATCAGACGGGAAATTATGTCCCGGAAAGGCACGGATTGTCATAATGCAGACAATAAAATTAAGAGAGGATTTCATAAAATTAGGCCAGGCCTTAAAAGCCGGCGGATTAGTTGGCTCCGGTGTAGATGCAAAGCTGGTAATACAGGATGGTCTGGTTAAAGTAAACGGGAAAACAGAAACTCAAAGAGGAAAAAAATTATACGATGGTGATGTAATTGAATTTAATAATGAGACGATTAAGATTGAAAAATAATTAGAATAGTGGTGCTTAAATGTATATCAAAACCCTTGAATTAAAAGATTACAGGAACTATAATAATCTTTTTATGGAATTTCATAATGGTATTAATATTTTATACGGTGATAATGCCCAGGGAAAAACCAATATTTTAGAAGCAATCTATATTTGCGGCACTACGAAGTCTCATAAAGGAAGTAAAGATAAAGAAATTATTAAAATGGATAAAGAAGAATCCCATTTAAGAATTTTAGTGGAACGGGATAATGTAATCCATAAGGTGGATATGCATTTAAAGAAAAACAGGCCGAAAGGTGTGGCCATTGACGGTCTGCCGATTAAAAAGTCCGGTGAGTTGTTTGGCGTCGTCAATATCGTATTTTTTTCTCCGGAAGATTTAAGCATTATAAAAAACGGCCCGTCGGAAAGACGCAGGTTTATTGATCTTGAGCTGTGCCAGCTGGATAAAGTTTATTTATATAATTTATCCAATTATAATAAAATTATAAGCCAAAGAAATAATTTATTAAAACAGCTCAGTGTTAACAGAAAATTATTGGATACTCTCAGTATATGGGATATGCAGTTAGTGGAACATGGTGTTCGGATTATTGAAAGAAGGAATCTCTTTATTCAGCAATTAAATGAAATCGTATGCGGTATTCATAAAAAGCTATCCGGGGATAAAGAGCAGCTGATGATAAAATATGAACCGAATGTAAATGAAGAAGATTTTAAGAATAAACTTAGCGGTTCCCGGGAAAGAGATATTGCATTAAAAATGACAAATGTCGGACCTCACAGAGATGATATAAGTTTTTTAAACGGTAATATTGATATCCGCAAGTACGGGTCCCAGGGACAGCAGAGGACTTCGGCCTTGTCTTTAAAACTTGCGGAAATTGAATTAGTAAAAAAAATTACTCATGATAAACCGATTTTATTATTAGATGACGTGTTATCTGAATTAGATAGAAAAAGACAGAATTATTTACTGAATAGTATTCAAGGTATACAAACTATCATTACTTGTACAGGCCTGGAGGAATTTATTGCAAATAGGATGGAATGCGATAAAATTTACCGGGTTGTTGAAGGAACAGTTGTGAATGAGAATACCTTTACATTGGAATTCATCCACAGGAAAACAGGAGGCAATTTATGAGTGCAGAGTACGGCGCAGATCAAATTCAAATACTGGAGGGCTTAGAAGCGGTCAGAAAACGGCCTGGTATGTATATAGGCAGTACCTCCGCAAAGGGCCTACATCATCTGGTATATGAAATTGTTGATAATGCGGTTGATGAAGCTTTGGCAGGAATTTGTGATATGATTGAAGTGATCATTAATAAAGATAATTCCGTTACTGTAATTGATAATGGACGCGGAATACCGGTAGGAATCAATCATAAGAAAGGAATTCCTGCCGTTGAAGTTGTGTTTACAATCCTTCATGCAGGGGGAAAATTCGGCGGCGGCGGATATAAAGTATCCGGCGGTTTGCACGGAGTTGGTGCATCTGTTGTAAATGCTTTATCCGAATGGCTGGAAGTAACGATTTATCTGGATGGAAAAATTCATAAGCAAAGATATGAAAGAGGTAAAGCAGCAAAACCCTTACAGGTAATTGGTGATACTGACAGAACAGGTACAACTGTTACTTTTTTACCGGATAAGGAAATTTTTGAAGAAACTGTCTTTGATTATGAGGTCCTAAAGCAGCGCCTGCGCGAAATGGCGTTTTTGACGAAAAACCTGAAAATCATATTAAAGGATGACAGGGTGGAACCGGAGATTATCAGGGAATTTCATTATGCAGGCGGTATTAAGGAATATGTGGAATATCTGAACCGGCATAAGGATCCGCTGTATACGGATATCATTTACTGCGAAGGTAACAGGGATAACATATATGTTGAAGTTGCGATGCAGCATAACAGTTCCTATACGGAAGGCTGCTACAGTTTTGTGAACAATATAACTACTCCGGAAGGAGGAACCCATCTTGCAGGATTTAAAAATGCTTTAACCAAAACCTTTAACGATTACGCCAGAAACCTGAAATATTTAAAAGAAAACGAAGCCAATTTAAGCGGAGAAGATATCAGGGAAGGTCTGACCGCAATCATAAGTATTAAGATACCGGAACCCCAGTTTGAAGGCCAGACAAAACAAAAATTAGGAAACAGTGAAGCAAGAAGTGCTGTAGATGGTATTGTAAGTGAACAGTTAACCTATTTTTTGGAACAGAATCCCAATGTTGCGAAAATTATACTGGAAAAAGCCATTTTAGCTCAGAGGGCCAGGGATGCCGCAAGAAAAGCCAGAGATTTGACAAGAAGGAAAACGGCTTTGGAGGGTATGAGCCTGCCGGGTAAATTAGCAGACTGCTCCGATAAAGATCCTAAAAACTGTGAAATATATATTGTTGAGGGTGATTCCGCAGGCGGATCTGCCAAAACTGCCAGATCCAGGGCAACTCAGGCAATTCTTCCTCTTAGGGGTAAAATTTTAAATGTTGAAAAATCAAGGCTGGATAAAATTTTAGTAAATAACGAAATTAAAGCAATGATTACCGCTTTCGGAACAGGAATATCCGATGATTTTGATATTTCCAGATTGCGTTATCATAAAATAATCATTATGACGGATGCGGATGTGGATGGTGCCCATATCAGCACTTTACTGCTGACCTTTTTATACCGCTTTATGCCGGATTTAATAAAAAATGGTCACGTTTACATGGCACAGCCTCCCCTTTATAAAATAGAAAAAAATAAATTTGTAAAATATGCCTACAGTGATGAAGAATTAAATGAAATAATAAATGAAATCGGACGTGATACCAATAATAAAATCCAGCGTTATAAAGGTTTAGGTGAAATGGATGCGGAGCAGTTATGGGATACTACCATGGATCCTGAAAAGAGGATTCTTCTAAGGGTAACTATTGATGAAGAAGAAACTTCTGAAATTGATTTGACTTTTACTACCTTAATGGGGGACAAAGTTGAACCAAGAAGAGAATTCATAGAGACCAATGCAAAATATGTTAAAAACTTAGATATATAAAATATTATGGCAACTGAAAATGTATTTCCAGAGCGAGTTTGAAAAGTCATTGCACTGTTCTGAACGCCCGGCAAAAGCATTTTTCGAATACAATCTGATGATTAAATATTTCGTTGGTATATAGATGGAGGAGAATAGATGGATGAGAATATCTTTGATAAAGTTCATGAGGTTGATCTGAAAAAGACAATGGAAAAATCGTATATTGATTATGCCATGTCCGTTATAGCAGCCCGTGCACTTCCGGATGTAAGGGATGGTCTGAAGCCGGTACAAAGAAGAATATTATACGCAATGATAGAGTTAAACAACGGTCCTGACAAACCGCACCGAAAGTGCGCCCGTATCGTGGGTGATACTATGGGTAAGTACCACCCTCACGGTGACAGCTCTATCTATGAAGCATTGGTGAAATTGGCTCAGGATTTTTCAACAAGATATCCTTTAATTGACGGCCATGGTAATTTTGGATCCGTGGATGGTGACGGGGCGGCCGCTATGCGTTACACGGAAGCACGTTTAAGTAAAATATCCATGGAAATGATATCCGATATTAATAAAGATACGGTTGATTTTTCGCCGAACTTCGATGAAACAGAAAAAGAACCCACTGTTCTTCCATCCAGATATCCCAATTTATTAGTTAACGGTACGTCCGGTATTGCAGTTGGTATGGCTACCAATATCCCTCCTCATAATTTGAAGGAAATTATTAATGCCGTACTGAAAATGATAGATAATATTATTTCTGAAGACAGAGATACCGCCATGGAAGAGTTGTTGGAAATCGTAAAAGGTCCGGATTTCCCAACCGGAGCAAGCATATTAGGAGTAAAAGGTATTGAAGAGGCTTATCGGACCGGCCGCGGTAAAATTAAGGTTCGGGCGGTAACGGATATTGAAACCATGGCAAACGGTAAAAACCGTATTATAGTAACGGAACTTCCTTATATGGTTAATAAGGCAAGATTAATTGAAAAAATTGCCGAATTGGTAAAAGATAAAAAAATAGACGGTATAACTGAATTAAGAGACGAGTCTGACCGGACCGGTATGAGGATTTGTATTGAGCTTCGCCGGGATGTAAATGCCAATGTATTATTAAATCAATTGTATAAACATACCCAGATGCAGGATACCTTCGGAGTAATTATGCTGGCCCTGGTGAATAACGAACCCCGGGTGCTGAATCTTTATGAAATGCTGAAACTTTATTTATTGCATCAGGAAGAGGTAGTAACCAGAAGAACAAAATATGATTTAAACAAAGCGGAAGAAAGAGCCCACATTTTACAGGGCTTGTTAATTGCTTTGGATAATATTGACGAAGTTATCAGTATAATCCGCGCTTCTGCTAATGGTAATATAGCAAAGGAAAGATTAATCGAAAAATTTTCTTTAACGGATGTACAGGCTCAGGCCATCATAGACATGAGGCTTCGTGCGTTAACCGGTTTGGAAAGAGAAAGACTAGAAACCGAATATGCAGAATTAATGGAAAAAATTGCAGAATACAATGCTATTTTAAGTGATAAGAAAAAGCTGCTCACAGTAATAAAAGAAGAAATAACGGTAATCCGTGATAAATATGGTGATGACAGAAGAACTTCCATCGGTTTTGATGAATATGATCTGTCTACGGAAGATTTAATACCGATTGAAAATACGGTTCTCGCTATGACCCGGTTAGGTTACATAAAGAGAATGACGATAGATAATTTTAAAAGTCAGCACCGGGGCGGAAAGGGTGTTAAAGGAATGCAGACCATTGATGAAGACTTCATCGAAGAGCTGTTAATGACAACAACCCACCACTACATTATGTTTTTTACTAATAAAGGACGTGTTTACCGGCTGAAAGCTTATGAAATTCCGGAATCCGGAAGAACTGCCAGAGGTACGGCCATTATAAACCTTCTTCAGCTATTGCCGGATGAGAGAATTACGGCCATTATTCCGTTAAAGGAATACCAGAATAATAAATATCTGTTTATGGCAACAAAAAAAGGTATTGTAAAGAAAACCCCCATCAGAGAATATGAAAATATCCGTAAATCCGGTTTACAGGCAATTAATCTCAGGGAAGACGATGAATTAATTGAAGTTAAGGCAACAAATAATAAGAAAGATATTATTCTAGTTACCAGTAACGGTCAATGTATCCGTTTCAATGAAAGAGACGTAAGAAAAACCGGACGCACCTCCATGGGAGTTATCGGAATGAATCTGGAAGATAACGATGAGGTTATCGGAATGCAGCTAAGTTCCCAGGGCGAATACCTGTTGTTTGTATCAGAACATGGTATGGGCAAACGGACCGGTATGGAAGAGTTTTCCGTACAAAGAAGAGGGGGTAAAGGCGTAAAATGCTACAAAATTACTGAAAAGACAGGATATGTGGTAGGAGTAAAAGCTGTTAATGAAGAAAATGAAATTATGATCATTACAACAGAAGGCATCATAATCCGTCTGATGGTTAACGGTATATCCAATTTAGGTCGGATTACTTCGGGTGTTAGGTTAATTAATATGGATAGAGACATTATGGTTGCAAGTATTGCGATAGTCAGGGATAATAATACACAGACTTCGGATGAAGACGTTATCAAACAATTGGAGCAGGAATTAAAAGACGAGATATCGGATACCCCTGTTGCAGAAGATAACCAGAATGATGACGGCGATTATAATGAGAATCCGGAAGAAGAGAATGAATCTGGAACCAGTGAGGATTCGTAGATGATTGGGTTCAACAATGAGAGATAAAAAATACATTTTTATAATCGTATAATTTAGTACGTGTCTGAAATAAGCCTGAGCCTTATTATTTATGGTTGTATTCATTTGTGAAATGAATCTTAAATAGTAAGGACTAGGGCTTATTTTTTAAAAAGTATTATAAAATACGAATAGAAAGGTAGTTACAGCATATAGCATATAAAAGAAAGGGGCAGTCCATGAAAACAATCCACACGGACACAATAATACGTAATATAAAAGAAATGTGTATGGAAGCTAATTACCGACTCTCCCCCGATATGGAGGATGCCATCAGAAATTCCATTTCAAAAGAACTCTCGGCAATAGGAAAGCAAATTCTTGAGCAATTAGATGAAAATATGAAAATTGCCCGGTCAGATAATATTCCAATCTGTCAGGATACCGGTATGGCAGTTGTATTTATAGAAATAGGACAGGATGTACACATAGAAGGAATAACTCTGGAAGATGCCGTTAATGAAGGAATCAGACAAGGGTATGATGAGGGTTATTTAAGGAAATCCGTAGTCAGCGATCCGATTCTCAGAGTTAATACAAAGGATAATACTCCAGGAATTATACATTATGAAATTGTACCCGGTTCCAGTATGGTAATTACTGTAGCGCCAAAAGGATTCGGAAGTGAGAACATGAGCAGGATATATATGCTGAAACCCTCGGACGGTGTTGAAGGAGTGAAAAAAGCAGTAATAGAAACAGTCCGGTTAGCCGGGCCCAATGCCTGCCCGCCGGTTGTAATCGGTGTCGGAATCGGCGGAAATTTTGAAAAATGTTCTATTTTAGCTAAAAAAGCTTTAACGAGAAATATAAAGGAACATTCTAAACTAGAACATATAAGAAAGCTGGAGCTGGAATTATTGGAGGAAATAAATAATTCAGGAATTGGACCGGGAGGCCTTGGCGGAAAAATAACCGCATTGGGATTGAATATTGAAACATACCCTACACATATAGCGGGACTGCCCGTGGCAATTAATATTTGCTGCCATGTTAACAGGCATATAACCAGAAGCTTATAATAATTGATATATGGTAAAAAGTAAAGGGAAGAATATATGTTATTTATCAACAATTTAGAATAAAAACCGGAAACTTATCAACAAAAAACCGTTTTATTTCAAAAAAATGTGGATAAATTTCAGAAAGAGGAGGCAGCATGTGGAGAAAAATATTAAAACACCGATAACCGAAAAGGTTACAAAGAATTTGCAGGCAGGCGATTATGTGTATATTACAGGTATAATATATACGGCCAGGGATGCAGCTCATAAAAGAATGTATGAAAGTATGCTGAGGGGAGAAAAAATCCCGTTTGATTTAGAAGATAATATAATATATTATCTTGGCCCGACGCCGGAAAGAAAGGGCCAGGTTATTGGTTCAGCAGGTCCAACTACCAGCAGCCGGATGGATAAATACACTCCGCTTTTATTAGAACATGGTCTGAAAGGAATGATTGGTAAGGGGAAAAGAAGTTCTGAAGTGATTGATTCCATAATTAAAAATAAAGGAGTTTATTTTGCAGCGGTAGGCGGAGCAGGTGCTTTATTATCCAAAAAGATATTAAAGTCAAAAGTAATAGCTTATAATGATTTGGGAACGGAGGCGGTCAGAGAATTATATGTTGAAGATTTTCCTGCCATAGTGGTAATAGACAGCCAAGGAAATAATCTATATGAAACAGCTTATAAAGAGTTCTATAATATAGGCAATGAAGAATTAAACTGAATATTTTTAGGCCGAAGAAACAAACTAATAATAATTCCTAAATATGTTAATTATTGATAAAGAAATGATGAAGGGAATGTCAAATTGTTTTAGAAAATTGTTGACAAATGAAAAAGCTTTTGCTATACTAACTAATGCACCTGACGGGAAAAGTCAGATGTAATAGTAATAAAATATGAAACGTGCAGTTCAGATCATGGAGAAATACTCAAGAGGCTGAAGAGGCGCCCCTGCTAAGGGTGTAGGTCGTTTACGCGGCGCGAGGGTTCAAATCCCTCTTTCTCCGTCATATTTTTATTATACAGAGTTATTAAGTATTAAGTTTTTAACTTTTCGGGACCAGCGCTTGCAATTGTAATAAAAAGGATTAATTAATACTAAATTAAAAATATTTTTTTAATTATGTGTTGACAAAATATTAGTGCTGTGATAGAATAGTTTTTGCTGACGCAATGACAGTGCGTCGGAAAATGGTATTAAAAGTAGTGTATTTTTAAACTAAAATATAACCAGAACCTTGATAACTGAACAGTAAAACAACCCTGAAAATTCTAAAGAAATTTTCATGAATAAAAACGAACCGTATCGGATGTGAAAACATCGGATACAACCCAAAACAG
>DBEP01000122.1 GCA_002294045.1 Lachnoclostridium sp. UBA903
TAGAGATGTATGGGATTGATTGAACTGTGTGAAATCATGGCTACCGCCAAGGCCGCCAGGAACATACTTGTCACCGTAGAACAGCCTGCTGCTCCAAGCAGCAGATATACCAGCCAGCCCACAGCTCCGACCAGCCCGGCATATCCTAAAAACTTTTTTGGCACCCCGATTGTGATTGCCATGGAAATGACTGCGGCAAATGTACCTATGACCTGTATTAATATCATATGGATATACCTCCCGCTGCGATGGAATAAAAAGCAATACCTATACCAATGCCGGCTGCCGTGGAAGTGGCGGAAACAAATGCTTCAATGGCCCTGGCACCGCCTGACATATAATCCCCCTGCAAAGTATCCCTGATTGCATTGGTAATAGCAACCCCCGGCAATAACGGCATGACGGAACCGCCGATTAAAGTATCCAGCAGAATGGCTGTCCCAAAATAATGAAGAAAAATCATACTGTTAAAAGCAATTAAGATAGAAGATATCAGATTCTTTATAAAGGTATTTATTCTGACATTCTTAGTTATAATGAGTACCGTTACAATCAGACCGCCGTTTAAACCGGCAATGGCACTGTTAAGCCAATCCCCGCCCAAAAGAATGGTAAAGGATAACGTGGCTACCATAGTACACAGATAGTTGGCAATTCTGCCGTACTGCCTGCTCTTTTTAATATTTCTCAGTTCTTCGTAAGCTTCTTCCAAAGTAATTTTTCCGTTACATAATTTTCTGGATACGTTATTCGTTTCATATATATTGGAAATATTGGTGATTCTGTTGTCCACTCTTTTCACAACCGTAATGGACTCAATATTGGAATCTCCCAAGGTTAAAAAGATACCGGTAGGCGTTACAAAGGTTTCCGTTTTCTCTAATCCGGATATTTTTAATATACGGCACATTGTATCTTCCACACGGTAAGTTTCGGCTCCTCCAAGGAGCATAATCTCCCCTGCCAGCATGGCAGTATCTACTAAAAGCTTATAATTCATTGCCGGTGCACTCCTCTTTAACTTCTGCAATATCACAGGCCTGCCTGTGATGTATTCAGAAACAAAAATGAACGAAAAAATTAACAATTTATTTTTATTATCTTCATACTTTACTCATAATTTAAAATTATAATTGGTTTAAGAAGGTGAAATTATACTTCACACTCTCTCCTCCCCATATTAATATAAATTGAGTAAGCGATAAATGAAATTCATTTATCGCTTTTCTCATACAGAACCGAGGTCTGTCGGACTAGAGTGTGTTTGAAAAATCATTGCACCGTTCTGAACGCCCCACTTTGCGGTATACTGCGTCACAATTTTAGGTGCGTAGCGCCACTACGCACCCAAAACCGCTCCTTGTCTTTCACAAATCGGAGCGTCCAGCCCGGCACAAACATTTTTCAAACACACTCCAGGAGGAAGAAATGGGATTATTAGAAGACAAAAGGATTATCTCCAGAGAAAAGAGAGTATCAGCCATTACTGCTTACCAGGGAATTAATAAAGTACTGCAGGAAGATTTAAGCGTAACGGAAATAAGACAGCGGATACGGACCTTTTCTCAAGGGAATAAAGATGAAATCATACATGCACTTGCCTTATTAAGCCGTATCAAAAATGCACCGGTAATTATCCATGGTGCCGTCGGCTGCAGTACGGCAGAACTGTATTATTATAAGGAAAATTCAGAGGGAATCTGGTATTCCACCGACTTAAACGAAAGGGATACCATTATGGGCGGGGATGAGAAACTGAGGAAAACTATTGAACGGGTCTATTACAAATATAAACCTAAAGTTATTTTTGTAGTATCAACCCCCGTAGTTGCAATCAATAATGATGATGTCAATTCCGTTATCCTGGAACTGGAAGAAGAACTGGATACGAAAATTATATCTATTTATACGGATGGCTTTAAAACAAAAGCCGGAATCAGCGGAATTGATATTGTTTTACATAGTATTGCAAGATATATCGGTAAGGGAGGCAGTTTCTCAGAGGAGGAAGAAGGAGCAGAAGAAACGGAAAATGAAGAAGCTGGTACGGAAGGAGCAGGAGCTTTTATCAATCTTATCAGTATTACCGAACAGGAAAGCGGCCTGAAAGAAATCACACGTTTATTGGAGGAACTGCAGCTTCAATATAATACAATACCCCAGTTTGCATCCATAGATGATATCGATAAAGCAAGATTTGCCAAAGCTTCCATCGCCGTATCGGATGAAGAAGCAGATGTTTTACTGAACGGTCTGTATGAAAAATTCAGCATTCCGGTTATAAAAAGTACCGTTCCCATCGGTTTAAGGGGAACCGGCGACTGGCTGACCGGGCTTGGCAAAGCAATAGGGATACAGGATAAAGTAAATAAGCTGATTGCAAAAGAAGAAGAGAAACTGAAAAAATATATCAGCAAGAAGCCTCTGGCACATAAAAAAGTATTTATTAATCTGGAAGCCCCGGCAGCAGCAGGACTGGCAGCTTTTCTGGAAGAACTGGGCGGTGAGGTAACCGGTGTTTTTATCAGTCATGTTGATAACTTAAACCAGGACAAATTAAAAGCCCTGCCCAAGGAGGTATTTGTTGCAATCGGCGATGGACAGCCTTTTGAACTGGCAAATATATTGCTGAAGAATAAACCGGATTTTTATATCGGAGGTTCCGAACATGCGGGTCTTGCGGCCGGTTTAGGGATACTGCCCATATCCCTGGCAAACAAAATACTGTACGGTTATGAAGGAGCCGTCCAATTAATTCAGGCAATTGTAAAATTGGAAAAAAGAACGGGTTTTGTTGATTACCTGGCTGAAAACACAAAAATTCCCTATAAAGAGTCTTGGTTAAAGAAAAGTGCAAACTGGTATATCAAACAGGAGGTGAAATAGAATGCAGGACAATATAGAAAAAAGCAGATATGGCTGCAATCTTCAGGGCGCCCTCCAGACTATAACGGAAATCAGGGGAGTTGTACCAATCCTGCATACCACACCTGGCTGCGGAATCCAGAATTATCTTGCAGGGAAAGCGGGCAGCGGCAATACGGGCCATTTAAAAGGCTATTCCATTCCCAATTCCAATGTATATGAGAAACAGGTCATTTTTGGCGGAACCTCCAGATTAAGGGAACAGATTAAAAATACGGTAAAAGTGCTGAAGGGTGACTTATATGTAACCATATCCGGCTGTGAAGCGGAGATGGTGGGAGATGATATTATAGCCATGACTCAGGAAATTATAGACCAGGGTGAATATGCCGTTTATTATAAAGCGGCAGGATTCAGGGGAAACCAGTTTGACGGATATGTAGGGATTATTGATGCAATTCTGAACCAATTATTCATAGACCCTGCCAAAAAAGAGATTGCTAAAGGTCTTGTCAACCTGTTTGGTATATTACCAAAGCAGGATATCTGCTGGCAGGGGAACTTAAAGGAAATAAAAAGAATTTTAGGCAATCTTGGCATTAAAACCAATACCTTATTTGGTTTTGGGCAGGATATCAGCCGGTGGAAGGAGGTACCAAAGGCTGAACTTAACGTGGCAGTTTCCAAGTGGGGACTGAGTATCGTGAAAAAGGCGGAAGAGAAATTCGGGACACCTTATCTTTATTTTCCGGGGCTGGGCCTGGGGGAAGACGCCATAGGCAGATTCCTTAGGGAAATAGCGGATAAATTAGGAGTTGATTCCGGAAAAACAGAAAATTATCTGGATAAGGAAAAAGAACATTTTACCTATTTCATGGAGCAGATTGGGGAATATTATTACGATTATGACTTTCAGAAAACAGCAGCCATTGTGGGAGATGAAAGTACGGTAATCCGCTACGGCACTTTTTTAACCAAATACCTGGGAATGGAAGTGGAAATCGCTATTATTACGGATTTTTCGGATGAAGAAGACGCCCGGGAAGCCACCCCTCTTATTGGAGAATTTGCAAACCAGGTATATTTTTTCAAAGACAGCGGTGAAATTGATGAAATCATTGAAAACAGCAATGTGGAACTTATCTTTGGAAGCGGCCTGGAAAACCGAATCGCCAAAAAACTGGATATCCCTAATTATATTATATCCTATCCTGCTTACGGGAAAGTAATCCTAGACCGAACTGACATCGGATATACGGGGGCCGTTTCCCTTTTGGAAGAATTAAGCGGCTTATTGATAAATTAATAATCACATTATGCCGTCTGCTGCATCAGCTTTACTTAAAGCCGAACCGGACAGCGCACGGAGAATAAAAAGAAAAGAGGAAAATAATATGGGAAGACTATTTACGTCAGAATCAGTAACGGAAGGACATCCGGACAAAATTGCGGATCAGATTTCAGATGCAATACTGGATGCATTAATCGGACAGGACCCTTATTCCCGGGTAGCGGCAGAAACTACCGTAGCAACCGGTCTGGCCTTAGTGGTGGGGGAAATTACAACCGAGGCTTATGTGGATATTTCCAAAATAGTCAGGAATACCATCCGGGATATCGGATATACTCACAATTCCGGTGGATTTGACGCAGATTCCATTGCGGTACTGATCTCCATTGATGAACAGTCGCCGGATATTGCACTTGGAGTTGACAAGGCATATGAGTCCAAACAGGATGGGGTGCGGGAAGACTTTGGTACCGGTGCGGGGGATCAGGGAATTATTTTTGGTTATGCAACCAGGGAAACTCCCGAATATTTGCCGCCTGCCATATCTTTTGCCCACAGACTTGCAAGGAAGCTGGCGGAAGTCCGTAAGAACGGGACGCTTAAGTATTTAAGACCCGACGGCAAATCCCAGGTTACCGTTGAATTTGACGACGCAGGCAACGTGACCAGAATACATACCATTGTTATATCCACCCAGCACAGCGAGGAGGTAACACCGGAGCAGATTAAGGAAGATGTAATAAAACATATCATTAAAGAAGTGATTCCGGCGGATTTGCTGGACGAAAATACGAAGTATTATGTCAATCCCACCGGACGTTTTGTAATCGGTGGTCCTCAGGGAGATGCAGGGTTAACGGGAAGGAAAATTATCGTAGACACTTACGGCGGAACCGGAAGGCACGGCGGGGGCGCCTTTTCCGGCAAGGATCCGACGAAAGTAGACCGTTCTGCGGCATATGCGGCCAGATGGGTGGCTAAAAATTTAGTCGCCGCCGGAGCCGCCGATAAACTGGAGCTGGAAATAGCTTACGCAATCGGTGTAGCAAAACCGGTATCCATTACCGTGGAAACATTTGGAACGGGTAAAGTCAGTGAGGAAAGGATTGTGGAAATCATAAACAAAGTATTTGATTTAAGACCGGCCGCAATAATAAATGCTCTGGACCTAAGACGTCCAATTTATAAACAGACCGCTGCCTATGGACATTTCGGCAGGACGGACATTGATTTGCCTTGGGAGAGACTGGATAAGAGCGAGGAAATTAAGAAATACCTGTAGCATTAATTACTTAAGCTGAAGGGAAACCGTTTAAAGGATACCGGGAGGAGAAAAATGCATAAAGTAAAACAGCTGCTGCTTAGCAGTATCATACCAATTCTTATTATAATCGGATGGTATTATGTAACAAATTATACGGATACCCCGAAAGCCATATTACCCAAAATAAGTGCCGTAGGCGCCGCATTGGTAAGTCAGGCGAAAAACGGGCAGCTGGCGGAGGATGTCAGTGTGAGCGTAAAAAGGGTATTGGAGGGATTTTTCTTTGCAGCCCTGTTAGGAGTGACCATGGGAACCCTGATGGGTATGTCATTGACAATCCGCAATATATTTATGTTAACTTTAAATACCATAAGGCAGATTCCTATGATGGCCTGGATACCGATGATTATACTCTGGTGCGGAATTGAAGATCTGTCAAAAATAGTAGTAATTGTATTAGGCGCTTTTTTTCCGATTATGGTAAATACTTTAAGCGGAATAACCAGTACCCCTCAGGGTTATATCGAAGTTGCCAAATTATACCGTCTAAGCGGCTGGAAGATATTTACCAAAGTATATTTGCCTTCGGCTCTTCCCCAAATTTTTGTCGGGTTAAAGCTCGGATTGGGAATATCCTGGATGGCAGTCGTTGCGGCGGAATTAATTGCCTCCAGCAAGGGAATCGGTTACCGCATCAGTGATGCCAGGAATCTGATGAAACCGGATATTATGATTGTGGGGATGCTGTTAATCGGCATTATCGGCATACTTATGGACCGGGTATTAAGCTTTGTGGCCAAAAAGGTAACACCCTGGGTAGAATCGAGGAGGGCTTAATGGCAGAGGATTTGTTAAAAATTGAAGGGCTGTATAAGCACTTTCTGGTGGATAAAAAAAGGGTTGAAATATTAAAGAATATAAACCTTACCATAAAAGAGGGTGAATTTATAACCATTGTAGGCCACAGCGGCTGCGGGAAAAGTACCCTGCTCAAAATCATTGCGGGCCTGGTGGACTATCAGAACGGAAGGGTAACGAATAACGGTGTGCCCATATCCGGCCCGGACATTGACAGGGGGATGGTATTCCAGGAACACCGGCTGTTACCCTGGTTATCCATTAAAGACAATATCGGATTCGGTTTAACCAGCATACCGAAACAGCAAAAAGATAAAATCGTGTCGGACATCATTAATCTTGTAAAGCTGGATGGATTTGAAAATGTATATCCCCACCAGTTATCCGGCGGAATGGCCCAGAGGGCGGCCATTGCCAGGGGGCTGGTAACCAATCCAAAAATATTATTGCTGGATGAACCCTTCGGCGCTTTGGATGCCTTAACGAGAATCCAGATGCAGAAGGAAATTCTCAAAATATGGGAAAAAGAGAAAACCACCATGATATTGGTAACCCATGATATTGATGAAGCCGTATACCTGGGCCAGAGAGTTGTTGTTATGTCGGCAAGACCGGGGGAGATAAAATCGGTTATAGATGCGGACACGAACGGTTCCAGGATAAGGGGCAGCGTGGATTTTGCATTTCTGACCAATAAGGTATATCAATATTTCTTCGAGGAAGAAAAACAGGAAGTGGAGTACAGCATATAAGGCTGCAGCAGGAGGTAATTTATGAGTAACGTAAAAGAGTTGTTGTATAAAGAACTGTATACCAAAGCCCGGGTAATAGCCAATGGAATCAACGTAAACCCCGCCGTCTTTAAGAAGCTGGCTTTAGGGACGGAATATATGGAACAGGTTCACGGGCTTGCGGAATCGGACCGCCATACCCATGTAGGGGTGGATTTCCCGTGCCATTTTACATCACCTAACGGTTTTACCTATAATTTTGTCTGGGATTTGCGTTCGCCCATATCCATAGAATACCGGGACGGAACATACTATTTATATGATTCGGGGACGGAACTGTTTCCCGTAGAGTTTGCCAAACGCCCCCATTATTACGGACTTAAAACTTCGGACGGTGTGGAAATGTCCCATATTGCCAACTTTACACCCGGCAATACGGTCAGGGCCGCCTACAGCAATGAATGTTCCTTAAAAGATAAAGGTCTGGACTGTCTTTTCTGCAATGCCAACGTCACAAAGGATACTTATGCCGAAAAAGAAAATATCCAATGGAAAACCCCGAAACAGATCGGTGAAACCGTAGCGGCAGCCTACAAATATGACGGTTCCAGGCACATTCAGATAACCGGCGGTTTTATTCCGGAAAGAAGGGAAGTGGAGTATTACCTGGATGTGGCGGAAGCCATCCAGGAGCATACCGGTGAGAGGAATTTTGATGGCAATGCCTGCGTGGGAGCACCCCAGGATATTAATATCATTGATAAATATAAAGAAGCAGGCTTTCGGACCATAGCAATTAACATAGAATTATGGGATAAAAACTTCTTTAAAACCATCTGTCCAGGAAAAGAACTGGAATGCGGCGGCTGGGAGCACTGGGTGGAAGCACTGGAATATTCCGCCTCCGTATTCGGGTACGGCAATGCGGGAACCAATTTTGTAGCAGGAATCGAACCTAAGGAAAAAACCCTGGAAGGCATTGAGTATTTGGCCTCCAAAGGAGTGGTTGCAACAGCGGGTGCCTTTAATCCCAATGCCGGTTCCAAATTGGAAGGACACCGTTCCCCTTTTGAAGAATGGAATATAGATTTGGCACAGAAGGCTTACCGGATTTATAAAAACGCAGGATTTTCTTTTGATAATTTATATTATGTCGCACCTGCGGACAACACATTAATCCATGATGTATTTAAAATTGAAGAAGGGCTTTTCCCGATACAGCAGACTTGAATTAAACCCGCTTTTCGGTTATTTAGGCAATACAGGGCAGTTTGTTTCAGAACAAGATTTAAGAGTCGGAAACTTGAGAAATTTATAAACATTAACAGGAGGAATCGTATGAGTAACAATAGAAAGACAACGGCACTGGTACTATTATTTATATTTGTTATAACCATAACGGCAGGCTGCGGGAAAAAAGCTTCCGAAGCAAATACCGGCACAGGGACCCGGGCGGAAACGGCAGAGGAAGGAACAGGCAGCGAAGTTAAAACGGAAGATGCCGCCTCAGAAACAGGGTCAGAAACAAAAGATACGGCAGGAAAGGAAACATCTGACTTGCCGTCCGGGCATACTGCGGATAAGGTAAAAATCGGTTTTGTAGATGTAACCGGTACCGGCTTAATATCGGATACTCTGGGTGTTGCAAGGGATCAGGGATTTATCGAGGAAGAATTGGGTGCAATCGGCGTCAAGGCCGAATTTATTCCCATGACGGGTGCGGGTCCGGCCATTAACGAAGCTTTGGCAGGAGGCAGCCTGGATATTGGGTTTCTGGGTGATGTTCCGGCTATTATCGGCAAAGCGGCAGGAATTGATACCCAGCTTATTGTTTTCAGCGGATTAAACAGCGGAGCCTCCCTGGTGGTACCCAAAGATGCTGATTTTACCTCCGTACAGGATCTTAAAGGTAAGAAAATTGCCACACAAAAAGGTGCCTTCATGCACAAGGTTTTTATTGATATATTGTCAGATAACGGTATGACTATTGATGACGTGGAATTTGTAAATTTAAATGCGCAGGGTTCGGCGGAAGCCCTGGTATCCGGCAGCGTTGACGGGGCGGTAGTCGGAGGCAGTACTTTGGCTAACTTAATTGAAAAAGGTTATGGAAAAGCCCTGGTAGATTACAGGGAGCATCCTGAATGGAACTGCGGCGGATACGGTATTGCAAGAACTTCTTATGTTAAGGATAATCCGGATATCATTAGAGCATTGTTAAGAGCTTTGGTACAGGCCCAGAAGCTGGCCAAAGAAGATGATACGGTAATGCTGCAGCAATGGATTACCACGGGAGATACGGAAACCTCTTATGAATATCTGTATCCGGAACATAACAATTATTACAGTATAAAGGGCAGTGACGCAGAGATTGCTAGTGGAAAGAATACCATAAAATTCCTGGCGGATAACGGATTGCTTGACAATGAATATGATTTTGAGGAATGGATTAATAAAAGTTTCTTTGAAGCGGCATACAGTGAACTGGGAGAATAAGAGCGGGAGGCAGGTAAATGGGTAATTTAAAAGATGTATTATACGATGAACTGGCACTTAAATCGAAGGTTAAGGTGGAAGGAATCAATATAAAACCGTCAATTTTTAAGAATCTGGAATTGGGAACAATATACCAGGAGCAGATTCATGGATTATTTGAGATGGATCATGTAGACCATGTTGGAACTTTATTTCCCTGCAGTTTTACATCTCCTAACGGACTTAATTATGATTTTAACTGGGACCCCAGATCTGAAATTTCCCTGGAATATCATGACGGTGAGTTTTACTTATTGGACAGGGGTAAAGAGCAATTTCCGATTAAATTCTTTAAAAGACCCTATTATTATGGATTAAAGACCTCGGACGGAACTGAAATGTCCCATGTGGCAAGCTTTAACCCCACCGGTACCGTAGGCGTGGCTTACAGCAATGAGTGTTCCCTGAAGGACACGGGGCTGGACTGTCTTTTCTGCAATGCCAATGCTACCAAAAACACCTATGCGGAAGCGGAAAATATAAAATGGAAAACCCCGAAGCAGATTGGGGAAACCGTAGCGGCGGCCTATGAGTACGATAATGGCAAACATGTGAATATTACGGGGGGCTTTATCCCGGAAAGAAGGGAAGTGGATTATTATATCGATGTGGCGGAAGCCATTCAGGAGCATGTGGGAGCGGAAGATTTCAACGGAACGGCAGTAATTGGGGCTCCCAAGGACTTGAGCGTGATTGACAAATATAAGGAAGCCGGTTACAGGACCATAGCCATTCAGATTGAAATATGGGACAAGAATATATTTAAAACCATATGTCCAGGGAAAGAATCGGAATGCGGCGGCTGGCAGCACTGGGTGGATGCACTGGAATATGCCGTCGGCGTATTTGGCTGGGGAAAGGTCAGAACCGGTTTTGTCTCCGGAATTGAACCAAAAGAAAAAATCCTGGAGGGAGTTGGGTATTTTGCTAAAAGAGGCATTTTAAGCCTTACCAATGCCTGGAACCCCAATCCGGGTTCCAAGCTGGAGGGCCATAGGACTCCCTATCCCGAATGGCACCTGGATCTGGCCCAAAAGACCTATAAAATATTTAAACAGGCCGGTTTTACCTTTAAAGAGTATTTTGATGTTTCCCCTTCTGCCGATTTTTTAGTCCATGATATTTACCGGATTGAAGAAGAAAGGCTGCCGGTATTTAAAAAGTAATTACCGGTGACGGCCGGAAGATAAAATAGTTAATATGCAGTTATAGTGAAGGAATGAGTTTATTGGATAAGTATATGGATAAAACCCTGGAGGAAGGGAAAATATCAGGGCATCTGGCCCGGCTGGCAGCACCTGCGATTATTGCGCAACTAATCAATGCATTATACAATGTTATAGACAGAATCTTTATCGGACATTTACCGGAAGTGGGAGCGCTGGCAATTACGGGTATCGGATTAACCTTTCCTGTTACTGTTACGATTTCAGCTTTCAGCTCTCTCCTTGGAAAAGGCGGTGCTCCTTTGGCTGCCATCAGTTTAGGCGCCGGCAACAAAGAACGGGCGGAAAAAATATTGGGAAACTGTACCAGTACCCTTGTGATTACTTCCTTTTTGTTAACTGCTCTCTTACTAATCACTAAAGAGCCTATCTTATATGCTTTTGGTGCAGGGGAAGAAACCTTTAAGTATGCCAATGAATATATATCCGTTTATATTCTGGGGACTGTTTTTGTCCAATTAACTTTGGGGCTTAATACCTTTATCAGCACACAGGGATTTGCTAAGACAGCCATGATAACCATCCTGATTGGGGCGGTAATCAATACGGTATTAGATCCGGTTTTTATATTTGTTTTCCGTTGGGGGGTCAGGGGAGCGGCTTTAGCAACCGTTATTGCCCAGGGAGTCAGTGCCGTATGGGTACTGTTATTTCTACTCTCAAGAAAAAGTACAATTTACATTCGTGTAAAATATTTAAGGCCGGATATTAAAATTATTAAGGATATTGTAAAGCTGGGAATATCACCTTTTATAATCGAAAGCTCAACCAGCCTGATTAATGTGGTTTTAAATACCCAGTTCAGGAAATACGGCGGGGATATGTATATCGGTGCGGTTACGATTATGACCAGCATCATGGTTATCCTTAACATTCCCATAGTGGGTATCACTCAGGGAGCACAGCCTATTATCAGTTATAATTAAGGTGCCGGCAATTACAAACGTGTAATGGAGACTTATAAAATGGCAATAAAATGTACCTTTGCATTTGGTCTGCTGTCATTTTTGCTTTTACTCTATAAGGCCCGCCTTATTACGGGAATATTCAGCAATAATCTGGAACTGGTGGAACTTACCGCCCTAAAGATGCCCGTTTATTTCGGCGGGTTATGGGCCATTGCCTTGCATATTACCTGTCAGACCACATTTTTAGCCATAGGCCAGGCGAAACTCTCTATTTTTCTGGTATTGTTCCGGAAAGTAATTATCATGATACCGCTGGCCTATATCCTGCCTTTGTTCTGGGGTGTGGACGGCGTATTCTGGGCAACGGCCATTGCGGATATTACTGCCTCCTGTATGACCTTTACGGTATTTCAGATAAATATTAAAAAGATATTGAAGGAAGAAGGCGGTTTTCGGGTATTTGGTTAGGGGATTTTGTAAAAAAGCATTATAGGAAAGACAATATTTATTCATTACATAGAAAATATTTACATAGTATTCTTAAGTGATTGACATCTCAATAGTTACCGATTATAATCCGAATAAAATAATTTACCAATATAGAAAACTAACTGGACGACCGGAGGTTTAAAAATGTGAAAGACATTTTTAAACCTCTTTTTTAGTAATAGGAGAAATTTAATGTATATAAAAGAATTAATTATGAATGAAGGGAAAAGGAGTTATTTATGTTACGCCGGGGAGCAATGGCAGAAGGCTTCGATATTGCAGAAAGAAACTGTTATGATACTGGTAATACACATTTTCATTTGTGTGACGGACAGGGAGAGAAGAGAGGATTTTATTATGATAAATAAAAAATATAAATTAACGGCTGCAATTCTGCTGATTTTGAGTTTAACCGTGAGTGTTCTTACGGGATGTACGGATAAGAAGGATGTTACGGCAACAGATGCAGAAAGCAGGGAGGCAGAAGAAGGCAGTGAGGAACCGGAGGATACCTCATCTGATACGGAAGTCTCCCCTGCAGAAACCGCGCAGCCTTTTAAAATCAATATTGCCGTGGATTCCGGCACCTTTGCCTATCCGTTCTGGGTAGCGCAGAATAAAGGGATATTAGAAAAGTATAACATCGATGCAGAATTCCAGACCTATGCATATGGAATCGATACCATCAATGCCGTACAGTTAGACCAGGCGGACCTGGGTGAAGCCATGGACTTTGCGGCGGTAAGCCGTCTGGGAGGCGCCAGTGAATTACAGTTTATTTCCTTTATTGCAGGCAATAAATTAAGCGGTGCGAACCTTTATGCACTGGATGACAGCATACAGAAGGTCGAAGATCTGGCGGGAAAATCCGTTGTAGTCCAAAAAGGCACCGTTAATGAATATACCTGGGCCCAGACTTATGCCCAGTACGGTATTGATCCCTCTTCCGTAAAGCCTCTGTATATCAGCAGTACGGCAGAAGGGCTGGCGCTGGTAAAGTCCGGTGAGGCGGACGCTATCTGGGCAGGGGGTGATACCAGTGTGCAGATCGAGGAACTGGGAGGCAGAAGCCTTGGGGATTATAACTTAATCGGATTTGCACCTCAGGGATTTTTAATGCTTAAGAAAAGTTATCTGGAGGAGAACGAAGAAGGTATAAAACGCCTGCTGCTGGCTTTAAAGGAAGCAGTTGATGCCATTAATGCAAATCAGAGGGAAGCGGCCGAAATCGTTAAGGAAAACTTTAGCATTCCGGTTGAAAATATCGAGAAAGTATTAAAGGATACGGTATTTGATATCCGGTTTTCCCAGGAGGATTTTAATCAGTTAGACAGCGTAGCCAGATGGTCGATTGAAAATGATTTAATTAAATATGATTTCAGCGTAAAAGACTATATTTATCTGAAGCCTTTGGAGGCAGTTTTTCCGGATACCGTAACTTATAAAGACTAGCCTGTTATTTATTAATATTTATGATATGGAGGGCATCGGATTATGGATGAAAAATGGATTAAGATCGAAAAGGTATCTAAAAAATATGCGGAGGATGGATTCAGGAATAAAGACAGCCAGAATGTAATTGCCAATGTTAATCTGGAAATAAAAGAAGGAGAGTTCCATGTCCTTCTCGGTCCAAGCGGCTGCGGAAAATCCACCTTACTAAATATAATTGCCGGCTTTATCCCTAAATCGGATGGAAGCATAACCATAGCCGGCAAGGAAATTACAAAGCCGGGACGGGACAGAGGAGTTGTGTTCCAGAATGCGGATTCCGCCATTTTTCCCTGGCTGACCGTCAGGGAAAACGTGGAATACGGCTTAAGAATGAAGGGAATGAAAGCAAAAGACCGCAGGGTTGTTTCCAATGATTATATTAAGCTGGTAGGACTTAATAATCATGAAAATAAATATCCCAGGGAATTATCAGGGGGAATGAAGCAGAGAGTGCAGATAGCCAGAAGTCTTGCCAATGATTCGGAGATTCTCATTATGGATGAACCCTTCGGGGCTTTGGATGCGCATACCAGAAGGATTATGCAGATAGAACTGGTCAGGATATGGGAGCAAACCCAAAAAACCATTATCTTTGTAACCCATGACATTACGGAGGCCATTCTGCTGGGACAGAGAATCAGTATAATGTCCAAATCACCGGATGCCAAAATTTATAAAATCTACCAGGTGGATATGCCCTATCCCCGAAAAATAAACTCACCTGAATTCGGCGAATTATTCGGACAGGTGCAGGCGCATTTTGACTTTGGGGTAAATATATAGGCATACCGTCTTGCTGCATGTGTTAAAAAAAGATATTACAACGGAAAGGAGTGTTCTTACGTGGACAGAGCAATAACCGTAAAGGATAATAAAGCGATTACGGAAGAAGAATTAAAAAAGGAATCAAAAACCCTGCCCTATGTAACGGCTGCCGTTTATAAAGCTGCCTGGTATCTGGCCGGGAAAGGAATTTTAACCTGGCTTTTTCTGTTTGGGATATGGGGGCTTGCTTCGCTGAATTATACCGTGGATTTCCTGCCAAGTCCTATTGAAACAATTACCGGCGCAAAGGAAATCATTCTGGATGGAACCCTGTTACAATATATTCTCATCAGTTCGAAAAGGGTATGTCTGGGATGGGGGCTGGGAATGCTGATATCAATTCCCATTGGCCTTTTCATCGGTCGTATCGAGCTGCTGCGCCGCATATTTGAGCCGTTTATTGATTTTCTGCGGTTTATTCCCGCAATCGGTTTTCTGACCTTGTTTCTGATGTGGTTCGGGGCAGGAGAAAAATCCAAAGTCGTCCTCATTATGTATGCAACCGTATTTGTCATATTGATTAATACCATAAGCGGTGTACTCAGTATTGATAAAAACCGAATCCAGGCTGCCAGATCTCTTGGGGCCTCGGAAATACAGATTATCTATTCCGTTCTGATACCGTCGGCAATCCCGCACATTTTTACGGGAATCCGTTTAGGGCTTGGCGGAGCATTTACTTCCATCGTTGCGGCAGAAATGCTGGCGGCCAAAGAAGGAATCGGATTTTTAATTTATACTTCCAGGTTATATTTCCGTACGGACTGGATTTTTGTAGGCTTGCTGACCCTGGGACTTATGGGATATCTGTCCGACCGGCTCATCCGGCTGTTCGGCAAGGTGATACTGAAGCGGTATGGAATTCATGATAATAGAAAGTTTGAATAATCGGTTAATTTATTAACTTGTGCAGGGCACCCAGATTGGAGGTAAATATGAGTTTAAAAAGCAAATTATATGAAGAAGTGCGTCTGAAAAATGAAGTGAATGTGGAAGGCATCCGGATTACGAAAGAAGTCAACGACCTGTTAAAATCCGCCGGTCTTGGAGGAAAGTACCAGGAAGAAGTCCACGGTATGTTCGAATATGATAAGGAGCCTCATGCGGGAATTGCCCATCCTGCCGGGTTCCGTTCCCCCAACGGTTTTTTATTTCCGTTTAATACTTACCGGAAATCAAGATTTTCCATCGGGTATGAGAAAGGCTCCTATATCCTGACGGAAAATGACAATAAGGTATTTGATATTGAATTTCTGGAAAGACCGGAATACTACCGGCATACCACCAGTGACGGGGTACAGATGAAGAATATAGCGGTATATAATCAGGAAGGCGTGGTATTTGTTACTTACAGCAACGAATGCCATCTAAAGGAAAAAGGGCTGGACTGTTTATACTGCAATATCAATGCCACCAAAGATACTTACGCCCAGGTAGAAGGAATTACCTGGAAATATCCCAAGCAGATTGCGGAAACCGTAAAACTTGCCTACAGTGAACCTGGTAATCACCATGTAACCTTAACCGGAGGCTTTATACCGGAACACCGTGAAATGGATTACTATTTTGACGTAGCGGAGGCAATCCAGAAGGAAACCGGTCTGTATGACTTTAACGGAACGGCGGTAATCGGGGCGCCGGAGGACCATTTTGTTATAGACCGGTATAAAGAAGCCGGTTACCGTACCCTGGCAATCAATATTGAATTCTGGGATAAGAACATATTTAAAAGTATCTGTCCGGGAAAGGAGCAGTTAAGCGGAGGCTGGGACAACTGGAGAGAATCTCTGGAGCATGCGGCAGAGGTATTCGGGCATGGCAGGGTGCGTTCCAATATTGTTGCAGGCATAGAACCGAAACGCGCTACCCTGGAAGGAGTGGAATATTTAGCATCCAGGGGTATTGTCTGCTTTGCGGGTGCATGGTGCCCGAATCCCGGTTCGGAACTGGAAAACCATAGAAGTCCGGAACCGGAATGGCATTGGGACCTGACATTAAAAATAGCGGACATATTCCGCAAAAACGGTTTTACCTTTGAGCATCTGTATGACTGCAGTGCATCCGCCAATACCTGTGTTCATGATATTTACCGGATTGAATACGGTTTATTGCCGGTCCTTAAAGAAGACGAATTAAAAGTTGTATAAGAACAGGCACAAGGCTTATGTTTTGCAGCTATTTTGCAACAGTCCCAAAAAGGTTCTTATTCTAGAGTGTGTTTGAAAAATGCTTGTGCCGGGCCCGATGCTCTAAACACGCACTTGAGTACCGACAAGTTGAAGTCTATATCAATTGCGCAGAATGAATTTTTAGGCTGCAAAGCGGAGGAAGGAGACATAGCGGTGGCTACGTTGACTGACGACAACGCAGCAGATGGAAATTCAGGCAAGCAATTGATATAGACTTCAACTTGTCGGTACACTATTACCGGTAAATACATGGGAGATATGGGCGCCTTCTATATTACATATTCATAATAGTTCATCACCGATATTTCTTCAAATCCGAAGGCTTTATATAAATTCAGAGCACTTCGGTTTTTGCTTTCTACATCCAGTTGGATGTCCTTTATTTCTTTGTTCCCAATCATCTCCAACAGGGTATATAAAGCAGCTTTCCCATAGCCCAGCCCCCTGTATTCAGGCAATATTCCAAAGCCGGAAATAAAAGCGGAATTATCTTCGTATTGGACCTCAATTTTGCCTATGGTTTCTTCCTTCCGCTTTATCATAAACATGCCTTCATGGGGCATCTCCTTGTCAGGAACGGAGGTTTCGCTTTCTTCTGCCGTATTGAAATAGATTGCGTTCTGTCTGGCTATTTCCTTAAGCTCCGTTTTATCTGCCGCTTTTAAGATAATGTCTGCATTATGGAAAGCAGCGGCAGCGGTATCCGGCCTTAAAATTTGTTTCATGCGGTATTCCGAAAATTTATATCGACCGCCGGCCTGTTCGATGAACTGCCTACCGGAACCGGATTTTTCATCGGTTAATAACAGGAGATTTATCCTGCCATGACTTAGGGATTCCTGCAAGGCAAGAGTAAAAAGCTTTTGGAACAGGCCCTTCCTCCTGAAATCCGGGTGTGTCATGCCGTTTAGTTCGTATACCTTGCCGCCGAAACAGGAAATGCCCAGGTAGGAAACTAGTCCCTCGTCTGTATAATATAAAAATTCATTGATGTTTTTTATACCGGTATCCGAATGTTTTGTTACCGTAAGTTTATAATCCAGCTCCGGTTTCAGGTTAGTATGGTCATGGAGATAGCATATTTCCGTAAGGCTTTTTATTTCTTCGTAATCCTTCCCGGTCAGGTATTCTTTCAGAATCAGGTATGAATCGGAAAATGTATGGGACATGTCTGCTCCTAAATAGTGTATTTCTATTTACTAAAATTTACCTTTTAATTATAAAGGAAGAATACATACCTGTCAATTTATTCGTGCATTTATGGCAGGAACAACGCTGTTCATAGGTAATACTTGATTTTACGGAATCTGGATGATATGATGTTAAAGATAGTTTCAAAGGAAAGAAATTGAAATGTAGCCAAAGGAGTACAAAATGGATATTATTAAACAATTAGGGGACGAACTTGGAATTAAATCGAATCAGGTAGAAGCGGCCGTAAAATTAATCGATGAGGGTAACACCATACCGTTTATCGCCAGATACCGCAAGGAAGCTACGGGCTCCTTAAACGATGAGGTTTTGAGAAATCTGTACGAAAGACTTTTATATCTTCGGAACCTGGAAGAGAAAAAGGCCAGTGTTTTATCCAGTATAGAGGAACAGGGCAAATTAACAGAAGAGTTAAAGAAACAGATTTTAGCCGCAACTACCCTGGTGGTGGTGGAAGACCTTTACCGTCCGTACCGTCCGAAGAGAAGGACCAGGGCAACTATCGCAAAGGAAAAAGGACTTGAACCTTTAGCCAATATAATATTACTACAGATGACAAATCGGCCGGTTGAGACAGAGGCGGAAAGCTTTCTGGATGCCGAAAAGGAAGTCAATACTGTGGAAGACGCCATTGCAGGTGCAATGGATATCCTTGCTGAGAATATCTCCGATGAAGCGGATTACCGTATCCATATCCGTAAAATAACCTTCGAGGAAGGAGTTGTTGCAAGTTCGGCAAAGGATGAAAATCTTGAAAGTGTTTATGAGATGTATTATAACTTTGAAGAGAAGCTTACCAAGCTGGCAGGACACCGGGTTCTGGCCCTTAACCGCGGGGAAAATGAAAAATTCCTTACCGTAAAGATTAAGGCTCCGGAAGAAAGAATCCTGCTCTACCTTAAGAAGAAAATCATCCTCAGGGAGAACCCATATACTTCGGAAATTTTAAATAATGCAATAGAGGACAGCTATAAACGTCTTATTGCCCCTGCCATAGAACGGGAGATAAGAAATGAACTTACGGAAAAGGCGGAGGACGGCGCCATAAAGGTATTCGGCAAGAATTTGGAACAGCTTCTTATGCAGCCTCCCATTGTGGGACAAGTAGTTTTGGGGTGGGACCCGGCCTTTCGTACCGGCTGTAAACTGGCAGTAGTTGACGGAACCGGCAAAGTTCTGGATACGGTGGTTATTTACCCTACGGCTCCTCAGAATAAAGTAGAAGAAGCTAAAAAAATAGTTAAAGCTTTCATTAAAAAATATGGGATCACTTTAATATCCGTTGGTAACGGGACGGCTTCCAGAGAATCGGAAATGATTATCGTGGATATGTTAAAGGAAATAAACAGTAACGTTAAGTATATCATTGTAAATGAGGCCGGAGCTTCCGTATATTCCGCAAGCAAACTGGCTACGGAAGAGTTCCCGAACTTTGACGTAGGGCAGCGGAGTGCCGTATCCATCGCCAGAAGGCTGCAGGACCCTTTGGCGGAGCTGGTTAAGATTGACCCGAAATCCATTGGAGTGGGGCAGTATCAGCATGATATGAACCAGAAGAAATTGTCCGAGGCTTTAACCGGTATAGTGGAAGACTGTGTGAACAAAGTCGGGGTAGATTTAAATACGGCATCCGCATCCCTGCTTGAGTATATTTCAGGCATCACAAAAACCATAGCGAAGAATATCGTTGCCTACCGGGAAGATAACGGCAGATTTACCAGCCGCGCCCAGCTCCGTCAGGTAGCCAAGTTAGGACCCAAAGCATTTGAACAATGTGCAGGTTTTATGAGAATTCAGGATGGTGAGAATCCGTTGGATGCAACCAGCGTCCATCCGGAATCCTATAAAGCCGCAGAGAGACTTCTTAAGAAGCTTTCGTATAATACGGAGGATATTAAGGCCGGAAAGCTCTCCGGCTTAGGAAAGCAGATTAAGGATAAGCAGGCTTTGGCCAATGAATTAGGAATCGGTGAAATTACGCTGGCGGATATCATTAAGGAATTGGAGAAACCGGGCAGGGATCCCCGTGATGAAATGCCAAAACCGATTCTGCGTACCGATGTTCTGGAAATGAAAGACCTGAAAGAAGGCATGCTATTAAAGGGAACCGTCCGGAATGTAATTGATTTTGGCGCCTTTGTGGATATCGGGGTTCATCAGGACGGGCTGGTTCATATATCCCAGCTGACCAATAAAAAATTCGTAAAGCATCCTCTGGAGGTAGTCAGTGTCGGAGATGTTGTGGAGGTTAAGGTTATGAGTGTGGATGCGGCAAAGAAACGGATACAGCTGACGATGATTATTTAAAAAGATTAAAGACCTCTGATAAGCAATTATAATCTAAATAAAAGTAATCCATGTATTTTAAGACCGGGGCGAAAACATGGATTACTTTTTGTCATTTTATTAATTATAGACTGTAATATACCATAAAAAATAACAAAACCGGATATTTATACGTTATTCTGTGCAAATCTGTAAAATAATGCGACCGAAATATACAGTTAAATGTATAGATATTACTTGTTAAATATTGTAAGGTGATTTATAATCAAAAAGACCTGGCGAATATGAGTTTGGCAGGTAAACTTTAATTTCGGAAGTAGAGTAAATCATGAAACCGCTAAGGGGAGAGGAAATTGACAGATATACACAGCCACATATTACCGGCAGTGGATGATGGTTCGGTTAATATGGTACAGACCAGAAATATGCTTGAAATAGCGTATAAGGAAGGGATAAAGCATATCATTGCAACTCCTCATTACGGAGTAGGGTGCAGGAATCCGGATAAAGAAGAATTACATAAAAAATTGGAACAGGTCAGAACGGAAGCTAAAAAAATAAGCGAAAGCTTTCAGATTGATTTGGGTAATGAGCTGTTTTTCAGTGATGATATATTGGAGGAGCTGAGAAAAAAAAGAGCCTTAACTTTAGCAGGAACCAGATATGTTCTTGTGGAGTTTGCGGTCAGCGACGAATATCCGTATATAAAAACCGGAATACATCGCTTATTGATTCACGGCTACCTTCCCGTACTTGCACATGTAGAGAGATACGAATGCCTGTATCTGAATTATGCCGGTATTAACCGGTTAATCGAATTAGGTGCATATATGCAGATGAATATATCCGGTATTTCGGGAAAAATAACGGACCGAAAAACCGGGTTTTGTAAGAAGCTGCTGGAATATGGCTTAATCCATTTTATTGCTACGGACTCCCACTCAGACAATATGAGAGCACCCCAAATGAGGGAAGGCTTGAACTACATCAAAAAGAAATACGGAGATGATGTAGTGAACCAACTACTGATTGAGAATCCGTCTAAGCTTTTGAAGAACAAATACATATAGAGAAGGAACCGAAAACACACTCTAAGGTGTTTTACGCGACAGTCTGCGGGTTAATTATTCGATATTCAGCACGGCAGTCAGGAATGCCAGGGCAAGCCCCTGACCCCAGCCCTGAATCCAGGTCTTGGATATGTTAAGGTAACCTTCCCTGTCATTCATTACGGCAGTACCGCCGGATACGTTAAGCACCCTGCCGTCCTTGGAAATATTGGAAAGAATTCCTTCCAGTGCTTTCTGGACATATTTTGAATGGAGAGGATTGCCGTTCACCACCATGGCTGCGGCTATTCCGCAGGAAGCGGATATCTCTTCATAGGACTGGGTATCATGGATTAAAGTTCTCCATAATCCGTTCTCCGTCTGGAAAGTTTTTAATGCGGACAGCTGGTCTCTAAGTGCACAGTCAATATCCATGAATTTAGGATACAAATAGCATTTCGGCAGCCTTTTTTTGACCTGGGACATGGTATAGGCAGCCCAGGAATTTGCTCTTCCCCAATAAAAGCCTGACATATGGTCTTTATTTATATTGTTATATCCATGGTACCAAAGATTTGTCACCGGGTCCTGAAGATAATTGATATGCCAGTAATATTGATTTAAGGCATCCTCAATGATATCCTTGTCATCCAGTTTGGCTCCTACCCGAAGTAAGAAAAAGGCAGCCATAAATAAAGTATCTGCCCAGGCCTGTTCGGGAAAATCATTATTAACCGATACGGTATGCTGCAATATATGATTGCCGAAACGCAGGGCATGGTTACGGAGATAATCGACTTTACTCATAACCACGTTCCAGTATTTTTCATCTCCGGTGGCTTCATAAAGGGTTATCATGGTATGTCCCATGGCACAGGTATTTACGGTCCAGTCCGGCAGTCCCATTTCTATGTATTCATCGGTCCATTTTATTAACGAATCTAAGTATTTCTCTGTTTTTGTTGCTTTATAAGCTTCACAGACTCCATAATAAGCAACACCGCAGGGCCAATCCCATAATAAATCCATAGTCAGTGTCTTATCCGCAATCCTGTCAATTATATTAATAATATTTTCTTTATCATAATTTATTTTAAGCATGGCTCCCTCCATATCTTTATTTTGCCGGGCAAGTCTCTGCGCACTGACCGCCCGACATCTTGACTAATTCTCTCAGCTGCTTTGCACTATTGTTGCGTTAAAATCCCTAGACAATGCCACCGTATTACCGTTGGGATTTTGCCCAAGAATTTTAGTTCTTTGCACTGGTACAAATCATCTGGAGAATTAGCCTAAGTGCCAAGCGGTTAGCACACTAGAGTGTGTTTAAAAACACTCTAAATTTTTCCGATATAAAAATTATACAGCAGTTCCTACAATTTAACTATATCTAACGGTTTAATTATAGCTCCCGGCTTCAATTGCTTTTGTTTTTTCATCCAGTATTGTCTGGTAGCCCGCATCCAGAAATTCCTGGCAGGCCTTCTGATAGGTTTCTTCAAAATCGGTTTCCTTACTCATGGCACATTTTACATAAAGTTCTTTCCATAAATCATTCAGATCCGATTTATATTCCGCCACGGATTCCAGAACAACGGTAAACAATGCATCAGGAGTAGAATATTCCAGATAATCTTTATAATATTTGTAAGCATCCTCAATCAGATATTCATATCCTGCCGGAGCCCAGTTAGCAACGTTAGCCTTAAAATTAACATCTTCGTCCTCATATTGTGCGCTCTCAATTACCAGGCACCAATAATCCTTGTTGTTATTGTCCGAAAGCTTAGATTCACCTGAAAAACTGGTATTCTTAACGGCCAATCCGCTTTCATCCAGAGCATAATTTTCCCCTTCGACACCGTTTTGCAGGAAAAACAGATTATCCGCCTGGCTCATCCATTCCAAATACATCCATACTGCTGCCCTCTCTTCCGGAGATGAAGTTGAGTTGATACCCATAATCATACCAAACGGCCAGTAAGCACGTCCCTGGGGCTTATATTCATCACCTGCCGGTACTAATGCCTTAGGGTCCAGCACGGAAACTTTGGCACTGGGATTATTGGTTAACAGGTTGTCAATTACCGGTGATGAGCTTGATAAATACAGTGCATAAACACCGGAGTTGCCGGAAACAAAATCGGCCTGGGTGGAAGCGTCATCCGAATTCAGGTAAAATTCAGGGTCAATTAAACCATTATTGCATTGATAATTTAAATTCTTCAGAAATTTGTAGGTAGGCTCCCAGGTAAATGCCGGAACAGAAAGGTCGGAATATAAGGCTCTTTCCTTCTCATCAATGGGCCAGGTGCGGAAAGCATAATCATAGGTAAAATTGTTCTGGACTAAGTTTCCGCCGCCGTTTCCAAGACCGGCTGCTTTCCAGGCTTTTAATAATTCATTATACTCGTCCAGATTGGCCGGCATCGTTTTTCCTACGGCGTCAATCCAGTCCTGTCTGATTAATGTCAGCCAGTTATAAGCATCCGGTCTGTCGGCAAAGAAAAAATAATTATCATTGTCAACCGTACCATAAGTAGAAATGGTTTCGCCCATATTTGTCCAATAGGTAGGTGCATAGTAAGCGATTTCTTCCAAATCCAGTTTCTGCATGGCACCTTCGCCGTAATATGCCAGAATCTGAGGCATGTCATAGTGAAAAATAATATCAGGTGCTTTGTCGGCTGCCAGCATCTGCGTATAATCCGCAACCTCTGTGGAACGGCCGATTGCTACGAATTTAACGGTTATGTTATACTTATCACCGAATTCGGACTGAATCCATTTGGTATAATAGTTATCGGTTACATTCCAGCCTTCAAAGGCTCTGTCATATACGGGAATATCAATTGTGATATTGTTTTCAAACCCGGAGGAATAATCCGGATAAGCCCCTTCGGTCTCCCCTGTCCCGGTTTCTGCCGTATTTGCTGTTTCCTTAGTCGGATCGGTTTCATTTCTTTTACACCCTGTGGCCATGATTATTGTCAGGGTACAAATCAATGAAAGTGCTGTCAGTTTTTTGAAAACTTTTTTCATAACAAATTTACCTCCTTAATAAAATAATTATTTATAAGGGAGCGCTGCGTATACAGAACGGTCTGACGACCGGAGGAACAGGTTACATTTTAATAACGTCCTGCCCCATAAAATTGTAATTTACAGCAGCTTCCTTATTCTCCACTTAGTTGTTTCACCGATTATCCTTTCACAGCGCCAATCATAGTTCCCTGTACGAAATATTTCTGTACAAATGGATAAACACATATAATCGGAACGGTGGCAAATATAATACAGGAAGCCTTCAAAACCTCCGGATTGGTATATTGTGCGGAACCTTCTACCGCAGCCTGAAAGGATTCCGTTGCGGCGACAACGAGATAATAAAGCTTTAACTGGAGGGGCCTTAGATTTATGTTTTGTTTGATATAAAATAAAGCATCCTGATAAGCATTCCATCTGCCCACTGCATAAAACAAGGAAAGAGTGGCGATAATGGGCTTCGATAAGGGAAGCACAATGCTTCTTAATATTCTGAACTGTCCCGCTCCGTCAATAACAGCCGATTCAATCAGACTGTCGGAAATATTGCTTTGCAGTGTGGTTTTCATTATCAAAAGGTTATAAGGACTGAAGGCCAGCGGAAGTATCATGGCCCACCAGGTATCCAGTAAATTCAAATTATTAATCAGCAGATATTCCGGGATAATTCCTCCGTTGAAATACATGGTAAACATAAAAAGAAATGTAATAACGGATCTGCCCTTTAAACTTCTTCTGGACAGCGGGTATGCCGCAAAGGTGGTAATGACCATGCCTAAAGCGGTAAACGCTATGGTAACGATAACGGATACGTATAAGGATCTTATGATGCTGAAATCGGCAAATATTTTTCTGTATGCATCCAGGGTAAACCCTTTCGGAATTAATACGATTTTGTTGGCAATCACGTATGCTTCATTGCTGACGGATTTTGAAAATACATGTATGAACGGCAGCAGGCAGGTCAGGGCCACAGCCGCTAAAAAGGTATAGATTAAGAAATCTATAAGAAAATTATGTATCCTTGATTTAGTCAAGGCCTTTTGGTGAGAGATAACAGTATTTGAAATATTATTTGACATAATTTTCATCTCCTTCTTTAAAATATTCCGTCTTCGCCAAGCTTTTTGGCAAAGAAATCAGAGCCCAGGACCAATATTAAGCCAATGACGGACTGGAATAAACCAATGGCGGTTGCTTCACTGTATTTACCGTTGGAAAGCCCTAAGCGGTAAACCAGTACGGGAATGGTGGTGGTATACTCTGTGGTCGCCACATTCATTAAAGCATTTACCGATTCAAAGGAACCTCCCATAATTTTGCCCAGATTCATAATCAGCAGTATAACAATGGTGCTTTTGATACAGGGTAATGTAACATGAATGCATTTTGCCAGTCTTCCCGCACCATCTACGGTTGCCGCTTCATATAATTCGGGATTGACGCTTGTTATAGCAGCCAGATAAATAATGGTTCCCCAGCCCATTGTCTGCCAGACACTTATAATGACATAGGTAACAAGCCAGTGTGTATCCTTCTGAAGAAAAGGAATACGCGCATGTCCGGCGGCTTCCAGAAGATTATTGATGACGCCGTTTGCCAGACCGAAAATCTGATAAGCAATTGCACCTATGATAACAAAGGATAAAAAGTGGGGCAGGTATAATAAAGTCTGTGTTACTTTCTTAAAATATTTATTTTTAACTTCATTTAATAAAAGGGCCAGAAAAATAGGAAGGGGAAATCCTAAAATAAGGGTTAAACTGTTTAATAGCAATGTATTTCGAACGGATTTCCCGAAATCCCTCATATGAAAGACTTTCTCAAAAACCTTAAAGCCGACCCATTCGCTGCCCGAAAATCCCTTCAGGATTTTGTAATCTTTAAAAGCGACGACTAATCCGAACATGGGGCCGTATTTAAAAAGCAAAGCAAAAGCAATCGGAACCAGTAGCAGCAGATACAGCTGCCAGTCTTTTTTTAAATAAAAAAACAGATTCTTTTTCTTATTCCTGTTATTAAAAGAGTCCGTAACAGAATAAGAATTGCCTTTCTTTATGCCGGCAATTCTGGCAAATTTCATAAATTATTCCCTCCTCGTCATTGAATTTTATGCGTTTTATACATAAAGGGTATGTGTGAAATATATAATGATTTTTTTGAGATGTAAAGCTTCATTTTTGTCACTATTTATCATTTTTGATACTGTTAAAAGCCTTGATTTTACTGCTTTTTTATAAAAGTTCCCGGCTGAAGATTTATAATTATGGCAAGAAAAGCCTGGACAATTACAATTTAAAACCTGTTTCTTTATCAAAAATGATAATAAATTATCAAAAAAAATGCCAAATCTGTGAAAGTTCGGCAAGAAAAGAAAATGTATTGCCTGACTCCGCTGCCGTAGCCGCTTGGGGATAATCTTTCCCTAAACCGTCATGTGCATTCCCCGGAGAGTTTTAATCTCTTAGAACCATTTCTATGAGATTAAATAAAAATACCTATAAATAGTGAGAAACCACTAATTTATAGGTATTTTCAATAGCTGAAACAATATGGATAAAACGGTTTTATTTCTTTTCTCTCTGTTTGAGGCTTTTGAACTCACTTGGTGATATGCCTTCATACTTCTTAAAAAAGCGGATTACGCTCTGGATATTCCGGTAGCCGACCTCATGTGCAATCTGTGAAATACTTAAATCGGAATGAAGCAGTAGATTCTTTACTTCTTCAATACGCAGCATATTTATATTGTCAATTAAACTTTTTCCGGTTTCTTCTTTAATCAGTTTTCTTAAATAGGAATAGCTGATACCTATCTCCTCCGCAATCTCTTCGGGTATAATGTCCTCCTTGTAATGTTCTCTGAGAACCTTAAGAATCTGCTCACAATATTTTGTCTCGTTATTTTCTCTGTTTGGAGCCGTGTAATCCAAAATAGATTTAAAGATTTCAATCAGGAATTCTTCGATTTCATCTACCGTGTCCAGGCCGGCAATCTCGGAATAAATATTGATATTGCTTCTGAAAATCTTGCTTGTATTGATGTTGTGCTCAACTAGATATTTAATGGTTGCCCCGACTAATTGATTAAATATGAGCAGGATATTATCATTTGAAATATCCTTTTCCTCTTTTATTTGATTTACAATCAGCCTGAGTTCTGCCTTTAAGCTGCCAAAGTCGCCGCTGTTTAAAAAGTTAAGTATTTTTTTCTCGCTATTGTACCAATAATGGAATTTTTTATTCTCCTTTTCCTGGGATTCCCAGAATATAATACTGTCCCTTCCGGTCAATAAACGGTGCTTTACGGCTTCCGAGGCTTCATAAACACATTCTTTTATGCCCGTATAACCCGTATGGACTCCGCTTACTCCGATCGTTACGGTATAACCGCGGACTTCTTTTGCTATGGTTTTTATCTGGTTCAGAATATTTTTTAAGGTTTTCGGCACTCTTACCTGATCGTAATGTTCTATATTTATAATAACAGCTATGGTTCCGGCCTCATATCTGGCACAGTATACATGATAATCTTCAGGAAAGGTATTTTCGAATTTATCGTACAGTATGTACCGGTGATAACTTCTGACTTCGGGGTTCGCTTCTTTCAAATAGGATTTTATATTATCAATGGATACCATGGAAACAATGTAATGGCTGTAGGGAAAGGTTTTTTTGACTTCTTCCATTTCGGTATTGTTGGTAATTTCCCCTGTCAGCAATTTATGTACGGCCAGGTATTTTGTCTCCTTCTCCCTGTCTTTTAACAGTTTGTGCAGATTTTCTTCCTGCTCTTTTATCTTCTCGAAAGCGATTGCAAGAAACGTAAGCTCATTTTTATTCTCTTTATCTTCAAAGCCTGCCTGCTTCTTCATGTTTTTAACCAGCTCTTTCACGGGCCTTAGAAACCGGATGGATACCAGCACGGTAATTACTGTTCCGACAGCAATGATTACGATGGTCAGAACGATAAAATTTGTCCGGACTTGATTGGATTTTTCCATTAAAGCATCCATGGAATAGGTTGCAATATAAGTCCAATGGTTAAAAGAAGATTTATTAAAGGTATATAAAATTCTTTCGCCGTCCATATTCACATATTCATAGCCGGAAGTTTTTCGGGTCTCCAGGATGTGTTTTACATAGTCAACCTTACTCAGGTTTTGATGTATCATTGATTTATCCCAATGGGAAATAACATTTCCTTCCGCATCGAGGATATAACCGTTGGAAATGGGATTATGCTTGGCGGAATTAAAAAAACCGCATACCTTGGATTCGTTTACATTAACAACAATGGTGCCTTTAGTGGAGGTTGTAAGCCGGTTAAGCCGGTAAACATAGGATATCACATGAATGGACTCGGAATAACCGGTATCTTTTTCAATTTCTGCAACAGTTGCTTTGTTCAGCAGCCTTGGATACCAGACACCGCCTGCCCCGCTGATTTCCTTCATGGCTGATTCCATCCAGTCCATACTTTCGAAATATCTTAAGCGGACAATCCCTTTATTGGTTGAAATAATATAGTCCGCATCATCCAGATAAAAATTAATGGAATATATGGTATTGTCATTGGACAGCATTTCATTCATACTGTCCCAAATTTTAATTGCACTGTTAATTGTTTCATAGTCCGCATTTAACTGGGAATAGGAAGTTATGTTTTTTATGGCGTTAAATTTATTTTCTTTTACCAGTTTAAGTACATCGGCAATTACATTATTCAGGGCATATTCATTCAGAGCAATGTCCGAATCCAGTTTAGTCAGGGCGGAATCCGCTATTTCCTGCTCCGAATACCGCATCATGCTGGTACTGCTGTAATAAGATATAATGGACATGGGGATAACCAGTACCAGGAACAGTATCATAAATAATTGCAGTTGAACCGGGATTTTCTTCATATTAAACTCCTGTCTGCACCTTTTTTTAACTAATATTATCATACAGAATTTTAATTGTATATTTATCTTGTGTCAATTATAAAAAATAGGATTCAAATCTAATATCGGAGTATTTCGTAAATTAATTTAGAAAAATATAAAATTTTATCGTTTTCAGCTCCTGCATGATTGTAAAAATAATACATAAAAATAATACATAAATAAAGCTATTTCAAGATTCAGTGGAGATAGAACCTATTCTTTATAATAAATCCTGAAGAGTGACAATTTTATCCATATAAATATTCTGTTATTCCATTTCATTTGCATACCAGGCATTGTAATATTATGGTAAAATATTCAAATTCATGTAGAATACTGTAAAACCATATTTTAATCGGAAGAGTATGCAGCAATGTATTAAACCGGGAGGGAAATAAGATATGAGCAACTTTATTTTAAGGAAGAAACATAAGATGGTTTTGGTTTGCGGAATATTTCTTATTGGCATACTGGCTGTTACCTGCTGGACGGCTTATAGCAAACGGGCGGCAGCGGTTATGGATGAGTTTGGCGGCTATGTTATAACAGAGGATGAGCTTAATTTTCATATGGAGCGTATGAGGGCGGAGGTCAGGAATTATTTTAATAATACCTATGGGGTAAGTTTGTCCGGTGATGACTGGCAGAAATCCTATGGAGGAGAATTTCCGGAGGAAATGCTGAAATCTATGGCACTGGATACCTGTAAAAGGGAAAAACTGTTATTTGTTCTGGGAAAGGAATATGGTCTGACGGATTATGTGGATTTTGACGAATTCCTTCTATCCATGGAAAAGGAAAATAAACAAAGGAAGGAAACCGTAGCACAGGGGGGAATTGTATACGGCCTGGTGGAATATGGGAAGGAAGAATATTATACCCACGTAATTTCCAATCTGGAAATCAGGCTTAAAGAATTGCTAAGTAGAAAGGAAGAAGATCCTCTGTATATATCGGAAAAAGAAGTCTATTCCTATTTTCAGTCCCATAAAGAGGATTGGACGGTTAACGCCACAGAGTACCGGGTTATGGAATATTTTCTTCCGGAGAAAGAGGATAAGGACGGAAAAGTCAGTTCATCTATTACGGAAAAGCTGGAAGAGGGAGAGGAATTCGAAGAGGTATGCAGGCAGTATGAAACGGCAGGGACAATAAGGGAACATGTTTTTACCGGAGACAGTTACATGAAGGATATACGTTCGTATTATGAAATACGGATGGCGGCGGAAGCTTTGGAGGAAAATGAAGTCAGCGGCTGGATTCCGGTTCCGGAAGGAAAAAGCAGGATAAAGGTGGCCGGCAAACAGACAGATGAGGAAAAAAGCTACGAAGAATATGCCTTTCGTATCCGCCAGAACCTGGCAGAAGAAAAATTCAGGCTGTATATGGAAGAGCTTTACCGGAGCATCTCCGGTTCAGCATAAATGGAGTACTTAAATAATGAAAGGAGGAAATGTATGAGTAAACGAAGTAGAAGATTGGCATTATTTTTAACGGCCGCACTGATAATTACCGTGGCTTCCGGCAGTCTCAATGTCAACGTGCAGGCGGAGGACGCAAATCCATATGGAGGAACGGATTATTATCTGGATGCAACAGGAGGAAATGACAGCAACAATGGGACAAGCCCCGAAACCGCATGGAAGAATTTGACAAAAGCTAATGCCACAATCTTTATGCCGGGAGACCGCATCCTGTTGAAAGCAGGGGAAGTGTGGGAAGACCAACAGCTTTGGCCCAAGGGCTCCGGCGAAGAAGGCAAACCCATTACCATTGATATGTATGGAGATGTGTCTGAAGGGAGGCCTTACATTGCAACCAACGGAAATGTGGAATATCCGCTTGTTTCCTATGCCGGTAATAAAGATAAGGATAAGGTGGGACTTACCGGCGCCATCGTTCTCAGGAACCAGCAGTATTGGGAAATTCACAATATGGAGCTGTCCAATGATGACAATTTTAATACGGACATAACAAGAGGAAGTTATGTTAGGGACGGCATCAGTATTTCCATTAATGCGGATTTACTGGAGGACGGGGAAGATACTATTATGGATTATTTCCGCATCAGCAACTGCTATATCCATGATATAGACGGTCCCTCCGAATGGCAGAAGATTCACTACGGCGGTATCTGTTTTCAGGTATTCGGAACGGAAAGCTATAAAAATTACGATACCGGAGGATATTATTTTAAGGATGTCCGGATTGAAAATAATTCTTTCTATAAAACGGAACTCCATGCCATACAGTTCGCATTTAACTGGTTTTATGACAGAGACAGCGGAGCCGGTGAGTATGACGAAACGGGAAAATACCATGAAGGCTGGGAACAGCTTTGGGTACGCACCAGGGACTTATACAGCAGGGATGTGTACATTGGGCATAATTACTGCGAAAATATCGGGCAGGGAGCAATCCAGCTGGCCAATACTAAAAATATGACCGTAGAATACAATGAAGTGAACGGATTCCTAAAAAGATATAATGCAGTTTCCTGCGGATTATATCTCTGGGCGGGAGCAGACAGCGTGATGCAGTTCAATGAGGTGTATGACGGTCCCTATGATGAATATGACGGGACGCCCTGGGATTTGGAATATACCAATTTTAACGTAACCTACCAATATAATTATTCCCATGATAATGCGGCGGGCTGGATGGCCTATATGGGCAACAGTTCCAATTCCATTGCCCGTTATAATTTAAGTGTCAACGACAATGGGGTTATCGTAAAAAATATGCTGTCTACCAATTATTCCCCCACTTATTTTATTAACAATGTATTTATTTATGACGCATCCCGGATGGATTATTTTCATGATGAGGTATTTAAAGATACGGTTTATTTTTATAATAATATTTTTTATAACTATTCCACCGCAACTCCGACTAAATGGTACCGGAGAACGGATGCCTTAAGGCTGGCCAGGTTTCTGAATAATGTATTTTATGAAGCTTCCGGAGTACATAGTGCCTTAGAACCTTCCGACCCGAACAAGCTTACGGATAATCCTCTGTTTGTGGGAAATCCCCTTAATTACAGCACCGGCCTCGGAGTAGAAAATATCGTTCAGGCGGCAGCAAATTATAAATTGCAGAATAACTCCCCGTTAATTGATGCCGGACATTATACGGCGGCCTGCGGGACAAAAGATTTCTTCGGCAATGGTTTATATTACGGAGATGAAATTGATATCGGCATCTACGAAGCGCCCATAGGAACACGGGTGGAAAATCCGGTAGAAAACCCTGTTCCGGGGGAGGAAGGGGAGAAAGTAAATCTGGCCCTTAATAAACCAATTACGGCAAACTATACTCATCCACGGGGAGACCTTGGAGCAGAAATGCTGGTGGACGGCAGGACAACGACCCGTTGGGCATGCAGTGATCCGGATGATATGGCAAATGGATACCCGATAGAAATTGTTATTGATTTTGAAGAGGATATTTATTTTAACGAAATCTATCTGGATGAATATACGGATTCCGGTACAAATCTCCGGATAGAAAAATTTGAACTGCAAAGCTGGGAGGAAACGGCCGGCAGATGGGTCACGTTTAAAAGTGTAACAAACGGAATGGGACATGATTTGGTTTTAAATGATTTTGGAACCATTGCATCAGGGAAGCTCCGCCTGCTGATTACGAAGCAGTTTGACAGCGAATACTGGACACCGACCATGACGGAAATCCAGGTATATTATAATACATCCGGATAATTGGCCTGAACCTGATAAGCAGTCATTAATAAAAACGGTATTTTACAGCCGTGTATCCCATTGGGGCTGTTGCTCAGTAAATTTGACTATTTTGCAGCAGCCCTAACGGCTGACCTATAATTCAACAGAATACTTGTATTTATCTCCGGGATAATAGCAGACGGTATATTCGACCGGTTCATTATTCTGATTAATTGTTTTCCGCGTCCTTTTAAAAACCGGTGAACCTATGGAAATATCCAGATATTTGCCAATCTCCCGGTCAGCCAGAGTAGCTTCAAAGGTATCCTGGCCTTTCACAATTTTAACTCCGTATTGGGTATCCAAGAAATTATATAAAGACTCCTTATACCGTTCCGGTTCTAGAGGAAGCTCATAATTCTTTTTTAAATACGTAATGGAATATACGATGGGTGAGGTTTTTGCACATCTGACACGGACTAATTTGTAGACTTCGTCCCCTTCTTTGGTATACAGTTTTGCAGCAATTACTTTATTGGTTTTTTCCAGGGTAATATTACAGTAGCTGGTTTCCATTTTAATACCATGCTGTTCCATTTCTTCGGAAAAACTGATGACCCGTTTCAATTTCTCATCAATCTTTTCAAATATGACGATTGTACCGATTCCCTGTGAACTTTGTAAATACCCTGCGTTAACAAGGGCACTTACGGCCTGCCGTACGGTTACCCGGCTGACTCCGAAGATTTCCTGCAATTGTTTTTCACTTGGCAATACATCTCCATATGCGTATTCCCCGTTTTCAATCTGGGCTTTAATAATATTTTCAATTTGAGAATATAAAGGTGCAGCACCCTTTTCGTGATTTAACTTCATTCCCTTCATCCTTTTCTACAATTAATGATTCTATAATTACATGGTCAGATGACGACATCCGGGTATTTATCGTATAACCGCTGTTTTTCCTTACGACGCAATTTCCTATTGAAAAAAACTCCCGTCTTTAAATGCCTAAAGACGAGAGCATATCCCTCATGATAACACTTTAATTCAACCCATCTTTACAGTTGGAGTCTCATCCATTGTATTATAAATCTTTACTTAATTATATCACCGCAAAAGAATACATATTACAAGAATATGTATTTGCAGCAGTTATTTGGTTAATTTATCTTATTTAGAATAGCATGAGGCTTTCTATTTGTCAACTGTTGTTTCATTCATTAACAGGCAAAACACAGGAAGGGGAAGAATCCCGGGAGGAAGGCGGTTTCCTGTATTCATTAGGAGAGAAAGGCCGGACTCGGATAAAAATCATAAAATCAAATTGACAAATAGGAGGTTCTGTGTTAATGTATATTATAACGTTATAACATTATAACGTTATAATAATTATATCGGAGGGTATTCAAATGTTCAGAATGAAAAAAATTGCAGCTTTCTTATTAAGTGCAGCAATCATGAGCATCATAGTTACCGGGTGTGGGAGTACAAAAACAGAGCCGGAGGGGAACGGTAATTCCGTCGGTACGGGGGAAGTAAAGGGAAGTACGGAATTTTGGCTGGATAAATTGGGGGACCAGGCAATCATCGACAAAATAACGGAAGCATGGAAAAAGGATTCGGGTATTGACGTTAAAATTATAAATTATCCGGATGTAGCGGCCTATCAGACCTCCCTGCAGCAGTCCATTGACGATAAATCCGCACCGGGGCTGTTTACCTGGTGGAGCGGAAGTCAGCTGGAATCACTGGCGAAAAATGATAAGCTGGAGGACCTTACGGACGAATGGGATAACTACATAGCAGACGGGGTATCCCCCGATATTAAGGAAGCCTTTACGGTGGACGGAAAAGTTTATGCGGCGCCATACAGCATTTTATATAATACCTGTCTGTACAATAAAACGGTTTTTGAAAATGCCGGAATAACGGAAGTACCTGCAACTTTTAATGAATTTTTAGATATCTGTGAAAAGATTAAGCAGAGCGGGGTGACACCCATTGGCCTGAAAAACGACTCCTGGGCAAGCTTTATCTGGTTTCAGCAGTTAATTGCGGCATATGACCCGCAATTGTATATGGACATCTGTAACGGTACCAAACCTTATACAGACGAAGGTGTCAAAAAGGTAATGGAAATCTGGAAAGAAATGTTCGATAAAGGATATTTTGCAAAACCGGAGGCCTACACCGATGTCTCAAAAACCTTCGCCAAAGGAGGAATAGCTATCATGCTGGAGCCGAATACATCTGCCAATTCCATGGTTCTGGAATATGGAATGGAAGCGGGGGGAACGATAGATGCTTTTGTTGTCCCGGCTATGGACGGCCAAAAAAGCACCATCTTCTTTGAAGCTTCACCGATTTGTGTAGCTAAGGCAAGTAAAGACAAGGATGCCGCACTGGCCGCACTTCGGGATTTTTATAAAACAGGGACTCAGAATGTCATGGTAACGGAAAACGGCATTGCCAATACAAGCAGCGTATCCGTAAGTGATAAAACCATACAGAATATTTTAAACATGAGTGCGGATACCGAACATTATCAGTTATATTTAAGATATTATGAAAATACCCCGGAAGATATCAGAAATTATGCACTGGACGAATTATCGAGATTTATGTACAGCGGTGCCGATATCGATGAAGTATTAAACAATATCCAGACTAAAGCGGATGAAGTCTGGAAAAGCTTAGAATAATGAGAAGAAGCATAAGTGGCCCGGAGTGCGGGGCCTAGAGCGTGTTTGAAAAATCATTGCGCCGTTTTGAACGCTCCACTTTGCGGTATACAGCGTNNAGCATTTTTCAAACACACTCTGATGTTTTATCCGTTTGCCATACATCATATGAAAGGAAGTAAAGGATAAATTGGCTGAAAATAAAAGAATCAAAAAAAGGAACAGCAATTGGAAAAATTATTTATATCTTGCGCCGGCAGTGCTATTAACGGGTGTATTTTTTATTACATCTATATTTTATACAATTTATTTAAGCTTCCAATCATGGGACGGATTTTCACCCATGAGGTTTATCGGGTTGGATAATTACCGGTATCTGTTCCATGATACGAATTTCAGGATATCCGTAATGAATACCATTATCTGGGTGGTCTGTTCCTTATTAATATCCCTTGTAATTCCCTTGCTTTTTGCAATATTGGTATCCAGAAGTTCCTGGGTGACAGGCTTTAAAAATATATTTTATTTTCCAACGGCATTATCTGCCACCGTCGGCGGTCTGATTATTTCATCCATGATATCCACCTACGGACTGCCCCAGATATTCGGACTGTTCGGCATGGATAACCTGGTACGTGACTGGCTGGCTATTCCTTATGTTAATACGTTTATTATGATTGGAATGGGAATGTGGCAGGGGATAGGACTGAATATGATTTTATTTATTTCCGGGCTGAATCATATACCCGCTTCGCCGATTGAGGCGGCGGCTATGGAAGGAGCCGGTACCGTAAGTATGTATACAAAAGTTATTTTCCCTTTGTTAAAGCCTACAACCATTGTGGTGTTGCTGATGTCACTGGTAAACAGCTTTAAAATATTTGATTCCATCTGGGTTATGACAAAAGGCGGTCCATACCGTACTTCCGAAACCTTAGCCTTAACCATGTACCAGGAATCCTTTATCCGGAATCAATTTGGCGTAGGCTCTGCAGTTGCTGTTGTTTTGTCAATGGTTATTCTGGTTGTCGCCTATTTTAATTTAAAGAACACTTTTGCAGATAATAATAACCTTACGGCATAAAATAAATCATTACCCATCAGACTAATGAAAGGAGGTTTTTCATGGTCAGACAAAAAAAGAGAACAAAAATAATTATAAATAGCATTCTGTCAATACTTGCCGTCCTTTGGATTTTCCCGGTGCTATTTACCATATCCGGTGCCCTGAAAGGCAAACAGGAATATAATTTGGGTAATATATGGGATTTGCCGAAGAGTTTTTTGTTATTTGAAAATATAAGCTACATAAGCAGCGGTGCGGATATTTTTCAGGGAATGTTAAGCAGCTTCCTTTATGCTCTCAGCGGTGCGCTGTTTTCAGTTGTAATTGCAACACTGGCGGCATATGCAATCGCGAAGCTTCCTATTAAATTCAGAATGTTCTGGTTCCTATTTATTTACAGCGGGACGATTTTCCCATTCCAGATATATTTGATTCCGGTATACAGAGGGTTCGCCAAATTACAGCTATATGACACAAGAGCCGGGATGATATTATTTTATACCGCAATCTGCATCCCTTTCAGCATGTTCGTTCTCCGGAACTTCTTTATGGGGATTTCCAATGAAATCAGTGAATCCGCCAAAATAGACGGCTGTACGGATATGCAGATTCTAATCCGGATTTTTGTGCCAATGGCAAAGGCGCCGTTATCCGTTGTATTTTTGTCCCAGTTTACATGGGCATGGAATGATTTGATGTTTGGAATAACGTTTACGAAATCATCGAATGTAAGGCCTGTAATGGCAGCCATTTCCTTAATGGGAAAGTCCCATATCCCGGCACTTTTAGTTGCCTGCATCGTCGCATCCGCGCCAACGATACTATTGTTCATATTCCTGCAAAAGAATTTTGAGGCCGGTTTTGCTTACCAAAGCAAATAATATAAAAATTATATATCAATAGAGATAGAAAGAAGGGCTGCATATGAATTTAAATAAAAAATGGAACATCTATCTGATTCACCATTCCCACACGGATATCGGGTATACCCAGCGCCAGGATAAAATCATACGTTATCACAGTGATTTTATAAAACAAGCCGTAGATATTTTAGATAATATCCACGGTAATTCTGAAACAGGCTGTACCGGTTTCGCATGGCAATGTGAAAACTTCTGGCAGGTACAAAATTTTTATGCCCATGCCGAAAGGGATTATACGGAGGCTTTTGAAAAATATGTAAATAGCGGTGAAATCGGATTATCCGGTAATTATCTGAATATGACGGAGTTGATTCATTATGATATTTTACATTCAAGGACAAACAAGGCGAAAGAATACGGAGAAAAGACAGGAATACGGATAAAGAGCGGCATGACGGCGGATATTAACGGCTTTGCCTGGGGTTATGGGGATGCATTGCATGATAACGGAATTGAGAATTTATTTTCCTGTCTTCATCCCCATCATGGCATGTTTCCCCTTTATAAAAAACAAATACCTTTTTACTGGGAAAGCCCTAAGGGCAATAAAATCCTGGTCTGGAACGGGGAACATTACCACTTCGGAAATGAACTGCACTTTGCGCCCCATGCCGGTACTTCCTATCTGGTTTTTGATGAATATACAAAAATGATGAAGGCGGATTCCATGTATAAAACCGATTCGGAAGATACGGAAAAAATGGAATTTAAGGTATTGTGTGAAAGACTCGAACGTTATTTAAATAACCTGGAGGAAGAAGGGTATCCTTATGACCTGGTGCCATTTATGGTATCCGGTGCCATTACGGACAACGCTCCCCCAAGCGCTGCAATTGCCAAAAGAGTTAACCTTTTAAACGAAAAATTTGCCGGGCAGCTGCATATAAAAATGGTTACTTTAGACCAATTTTTTGAACAGGTAAAAGAAAGGTGCCGGGACATACCTGTCTATAAAGGGGACTGGAATGACTGGTGGGCGGACGGTGTGGGTTCCACTCCCGCAGCTGTGAAAAATTTCCGGGATGCCCAGAGGAAATACAATCTGTGTAAGAAACTAGACCCGGATTCATCTATGGGAGATTCCCGGTTTATAGAAAATGCCGCCGAAAATTTAATGCTATACGGGGAACATACCTGGGGATATTCCTCTTCGGTTTCAGAGCCCTGGGAAACCATGGTAGGGGAGCTGGAATTAAAAAAATCCGCTTATGCGATTAACGGCAATACGGAGATTTCTAAAAATCTGGATTCTATACTGGCTAAAAAAGGAGAAGTCACTATTAAGCAGGACAGACCCCAGCAGTATAAAATTATTAATCCCCATGATATACCCATAAAGACCACGGCGCTGGTATATATTGAATTCTGGGAGTATATGGACGGCATTAACTTTGGTATTGATACACCGGTTCAAGTTATTGACATAGATACCAAAGAAGTTTTAAGTTTTCAGATAAAAAGAATTGCCCGTGCCATACAAATAGAAATATGCCTTCCTGAGATGCAGCCGAAAGAAGAGAAAACAATTGCTGTTTATCCGACCGGAAAGCCTGTTAACAATACGGTGCAAAACCATGCCCATATAGGAGCGGAAGGAATCCGTGATATTGTTTTGCAGAATGTTTTTGAAGAAAACACATCCTGTATTGAAACCCCTTTTTATAAGGTGATATTTGATGAGGAATCCGGCATCCGTTCTATTCTTGATAAACGGGATGAACAGGATTTAGTCCGTTCCGATACGCCTTATTTTCCCTTTACCGGCATCTATGAAGTAACGGATATAAAAACCAATCCCTGTGAAGAACGCAGAAGAATGGGCAGAAACCGCAAAAGTATATCAACCGGGCGTTATGGCAGCGAGCTTAAAGATATACGGATTATTGAAAACGGAGATGTTTATATCGCGGTACAGCTGGATTACCGCCTGGAAGGAACGAAATTTTACCATGTATTTTTGAAGATATACAAGGAAATTCCCCGAATTGACGCCATGGTCCGCATTCACAAAGAAAGTGTTTATGAGCCGGAAAATCTATATATCTCCCTGCCCTTCACGGCGGGGCCGGCGGAAGTAAAATACCTGGATAAGACCGGCTGTATCATAAGGCCGGGTATAGATCAGCTTCCCGGGACCAATAAGGAATTTTATCTGCTGCAGAACGGTATTGTTATGGAAGGAGCCGGTAAAGACATAATCGTATCCATCAAAGACGCTCCCCTTGTTACCTTCGGGGATTTAAAGGCAAAACCAATACGCCTTTGTGACGGAAATGATGTAAAACTGAATCAGAGTACGGTTTTTTCCTGGGTAATGAATAATTTCTGGGAAACAAACTTCAAGGTAGACCTGGGAGGATTTTATGAGTTTGCATATTCCGTTACTACCACGGATAAAACTTCAAAGGAAGAAGCAATGGCAGTATGCGAGGCGCTGAATGAAGGGATGATTTCTTTTTATATATGATAAGTTTAAGGGAGCTGGCACAACTATGACTTATTTTTTAATGTTTGACGTGGGCGGAACGAAAATAAAGGCGGGAATCTTTACGGATACAGGAAACCTATCGGATGGACGGATAAGGTCTTTCGATTCCAAAGCAAACCGGCCGAAGGATGAAATATTCCGGAATTTTGCTGATATAATCAATTCTTTAATTGAGCAGATACGGGATTCCAAAAAGCAGATAGCCGGCATTGGAATGGCTTTTCCCGGGCCCTTTGATTATGAAAACGGGGTTAGTAAAATGACCGGACTGAATAAATATGATGCAATTTACGGCTGTGACTTTAAAAAAGAACTTATGGAGGAATTAAAGAAGACCAAAGCCGTAAAATGGATGAAAAAAGAACCGGATTTTACTTTTATTCATGATGTGGAGGCATTTGCAACCGGAGAAAGCCATTACGGAGCCGGTGCGTGCCGCCGCCGGGTTATGTATTTATGCATTGGTACGGGAGCCGGCTCCTCTTTTACCAAGGAAGGAAAGGTGCTAAAATCCGAGGCAGACAATGTCCCGGAAAACGGATGGATTTATAATACTCCCTTTAAAGACAGCGTTATCGATGATTATATTTCCAGCCGGGGCTTACGGAAGATTTCCGGTAAGTATTTGGAGGAACCGGCAGACGGTGCCATTCTGTATGAAATGGCCTTAAGGAAAGAGCAGGGGGCGCTGCAAGCCTTTCATGAGTTTGGCAGTTGGCTGGCTGAGGCAATAGCTCCGTTTTTACAAGCTTTTTCACCGGACTGTCTGGTTCTTGGCGGCCAGATATCCAAAAGCTATGATTTTTTCGGAAAGCAGCTGGACCGCTGCTGTAAGGAACGTGGGATTGCTGTGGAATTAACCGAAGATACTTCTCTCAGTATTTTAAAAGGATTATTTGTGCAGATGAGAATATAAATAAATCAATTTTGTTTATTCGGAAAATTCGAAAGGATTCCGGCTGGCAGTGCTAGAGCGTGTTTGAAAGAATACTGCAATAAAAGGAGAAAAAAATGGGCGGAAAATATGCAATCTATAATAATTATGATTTGTTGCCTTATAAAGTAATTGATGGTTTTGATGACCAGGCTTTTGAGGGTTATGAATCTATATTATCGGAAATTCGCAGACTGATTGCGGTCGGAAAACGTATTATCGTATTTGATTTATACCCGGGAGTGGATAAAGAGGAGCTGACAGGCCGGCTGAAAAAATTATATCCTGCTCTGCTTATTGATTCTGAGGAATGTGCCTACGACAGTTATAAAATAGATGAAATTTTTGAAGATAATATAACCGGGGACCGTGTATTCGGTGTCATGACCTATAAAAAACTGGAAGATTGCTTTGACCGGGCTAAAATAGAAGAAATGCAGAAATTAATATCCCGTACACCCGGAGTAATTTTTGTCGCCGGTGTCGGTGCCGGATTAATTACCCTAGGTGATGCCTACTTCTATTTTGATTTGTCCAGATGGGAAATACAGTTACGGTACCGGAAGGGAATGCCCAATTGGAGATGTGATAACGGGGATACCCCTTTTTTAAGTAAATATAAACGGGGATTTTTTATTGAATGGCGGCTTGCGGACAGACATAAAAAATCCCATTTTGAAGATTTTGATTATGTGGTTGATACAAATATTCCCAATTATCCCAAAATGATTACGGGCAAAGCGTTTTGCGGGGCACTTCATCAGGTAAGCAGGGAGCCTTTCCGGCTGAAACCTTATTTTGACCCGGGAGTCTGGGGCGGTCAGTGGATGAAGGAGGTCTTCGGGCTGGACCAGGACACTCCTAATTATGCATGGAGTTTTGACGGGGTACCGGAGGAAAACAGCCTGAATCTCAAATTTGGGAATATTATGGTTGAAATTCCCTGTATGGACCTGGTACTGTACCGTCCGAGACAGTTATTGGGTGAACGGGTCCATGCCCGGTTCGGGACTGAATTTCCCATCCGTTTTGACCTTCTGGATACTATGGAGGGAGGCAATCTTTCCCTCCAGGTACACCCGCTGACAGAGTATATCCAGGAAACTTTCGGTATGCATTATACCCAGGATGAAAGCTATTACATATTGGAGGTTTCAGAAGAGGAAGAAGCCTATGTATATCTGGGAACCAAAGAAGGTATCGACAAGAAGCAGATGGAGGAAGACTTAAAGCGGGCCAGAGATGGGAATTACCAATTTCCCGCTGAAAAATACATTAATAAATTTCCCGTGAAAAAACACGACCATATTCTGATTCCGGCAGGGACAATCCACTGTTCGGGGAAAAACACCATGGTACTGGAAATCAGTGCCACACCTTATATTTTTACCTTTAAACTATGGGACTGGGGAAGAACCGGCTTAGACGGCAGACCCCGCCCCATACACATTGAACATGGATTAAAAAATATTGACTGGGACAGGGATACGGCCTGGGTCAGCCAAAATCTTATCGGACAGAACCGTATCTGCCGTCAGGAGGATGGCCTGACGGTAGAACATACCGGATTACATAACCGTGAATTCATAGATACCTATCGATACACTTTTAATAAAACCATAACCTGTAACTGTAAAGACAGCGTGAATATGCTGAATTTAGTGGAAGGAGCACAGGTGACCATATCCGGTTTGGCGGGAGAATTCAAGCCCTTTGACGTCCATTATGCGGAAACATTTATTATTCCTGCAAGCGTGGGGAATTATACCATGACTCCCAGCGGACCCTCCGAGGGTAAAACGGTTTCTGTGATAGAGGCTTTGGTAAAGTAGTTAATTTGCAGCCTTGTATTCAGAAGGAGCCATTCCGTAATGTTTTTTGAATAACCGGCTGAAGTAGAGCTGGTCTTCAATTCCTACGGAAATGGCAACTTCTTTCAGATAGGTATCCTGCTTTTTGATAAGCTCTCCTGCTTTTTTCATGCGGAGGTCATTGATATAGCTGGTCAGGCTTGTGCCGACTTCCGCCTTAAACAGGCGGCACAGATAGCCGGAACTTAAATTTACATGTTTTGCAATAGCGGCCAGACTTATTTTGCGGTGATAGTTCCGGTTAATATACTGGATGGCCTGCAGGATTTCTTCTTTGTATACTGCCTGGTCCGTTTCCGTCGTAATAACCGGCTGGAAAATTGCCTGTATGGACAGGGTAACCAGGAGAAGCAGTTCTTCCGAAGAGGAACAGCTTCGGATATTTTCTTTGGCTTCCATAAGGAACTCATGGGTCTCAAGGGAGATGTCATGGTTTAAGTACTCCAGCAATTCGATGGTTTTTTCAAAAAAAGTTTTTATAATTTCAGGATAAATATGAAGCTTAGAGCATTTTTTTATGACCGACTGGATTAATGTCAGGCTTTTTTCCATTCCGGAAGCATTGTTATTCCAGACAGTCTGCGCCATATCCTTATAATATATGAAGTTTATATAATGGACCGGAAGACATTCTTTTGCGTGGACAACCGCCAATTCTCCATAAAAGTTCAAATCCAGGATATGCTGGAAAATCCGGTACCATTCTTTTAATTCATCGAAACCGGTAATCTGATCTTCATAAATAATGACGGGTGAAACAGAAAGATATAGCTGAAACAGGGAGGGAAGCCTGCTCATAAAGGACGTAAGCTGTATATTCTGCTTTTTCAGGGAAAATACGGGGACAAATACCAGTATATTATTCCGGTTTAAATACAGTATTTCGCAGTCAGGAATGCCTTTAAAAGATTCTAAAATGGTATTCTGGATCAGTTCTCTGGAAATAAGCCTGGATTGTTCCTGGATGTACCTGTCGAAATTAAAATAGCAAAGAGTAAACGTGTCCTTGTGCTTTTCGCTTATGACAGGGCTGTTTTCAAATAGCTGGGAAAGGGAATAATCCGGGCTTTCCAGGTATTCTTTTAATGCCTCCTGCATCTGGCTGTGCTGCTGTTCCTGTAAAACCAAGGTATATTCCTGGGTTATATTTTTCTGGGTCCGCGAGGAATCCAGTTTATTAGAAATCTTTTTTAGATGCTGTATTAAGTCGTCCTCCTTAATACTGATTTTTAGTATGTAGTCAGTTGCTCCCATAACAAGGGCGGACCGTACGTAATCAAAATCCTCATAATTACTGATAACCAGGATTTCTCCGGAATAGTTCTGCTCCTTCAGCTTACGGATTAGAGTAAGGCCGTCCATATTGGGCATTTTCAAGTCCGTAATAATAAGGTCCGGCCGGTACTTATCAATGAGTGTCAGGGCTTCCATACCGTCAGAAGCGGTTCCGCATATGAAAAAGCCGTACTCTTCCCAGGAAAGGATAGAACGAAGGGCAATTTTTACAATTGGTTCATCATCAACAATAAGCACATTATACATAACAGACTCCTTTCTGAATACGTTACTCTATCTTTGCAATTACCACTCTGCATATGGTTCCATGTCCCGGCCGGCTTTCAATATGTAAACCGTACTCCTCCCCGAAATACAGCCGGATGCGGTCATTTACATTCTGATTACCAATACCTCCAAGGCCTTTTGGTTTATATTCCATGGAAGAATCGAACCCTTTTCCGTTATCGGCAAGCTCCAGGATAATTCCGCCAGATACTTCGTAGCAGCGCACCCATATTTCCAAGACTGTCCCGTCGTTGTAATTACCGTGCATTACTGCATTTTCGGCCAAGGGCTGCAATATCAGCTTTGGTGTAAGGAAGGACAGCAATTCCTCCTTAATCTCATAATATACATGAAAATTACCGGCATACCGGATATTCTGGATGGAAAAATAATGCTTCAGGTTCGCGATTTCTTCTCCGATGGGTATGAATTCGTTTTTATTTATCAAGGTATTTTTTAAAAGTTCACTTAAGGACTGGATGCCGTTGCTTACTACCATATCCTGGTTCATGGAAGCAACAAGCCGCAGGGTATTTAAGGTATTAAACAGAAAGTGGGGATTAATCTGGTATTGCAGCATCTGAAGCTCCAGCTCCCTTTTTTTCTTTTCCTGCCCCTGCTGATGTTCTAAAAGTTCCTTGATTCTTTCTACCATATTATCGATATTATTTGAGAGATATGCCAGTTCATCCCGGCTGTTATCCCGAATCCGTTCATTCAGGCTACCACCCGATATTTTCTGGCAGGTTACTACCATTCTTTTAATTGGAGTGGAAATACTGAAATAAATAAGGAAAATAATAACAAGGCAGACCAGGATAAGGACAGCTGCGGTTATATTCAAATCCTTCGTAATTGTATTGGTTTCTGAATTGAGATAGGAAAACGGTATAAAGGAAACAAAATATTTATCTATATTCTTATTATAAAAATAAGTAACAAGCTGATTGTTTCCATCCAGCTTTAATTCAAAGGAGCCGGTTTTTTTGTTCTGTTTCTTTATTGTATCGATAAGCTGGGGGTCCGAGAAGGCATTTCCAAGAGGAATCGATCTGTCCCAGGAAGACAGTACGACCCCGTCCCCGTCCATAAAAAGGATATTGGAGCCCTCGCTTAAATTCACCGGAGAAAGGACGGTTTCGGAAAAAAGCTTTTCATCTATGGAAATCAGGGAATATCCCAGGACTTCAGAGGTATCGTACTGCCTGAATATTCTCCGGCCCAGGACAAGAATGTTCCGGGAGCGGTAGGTTTTCACATAGGTCCAGCTGTCATTGGGAGCATTGGTTTGAATGCCTTCCAATATTGTTTTTTTATCATCCTCATAGAACCTGTCAAAACCCAGGTCATAAAAATTATTGCCGTATTTATCTAATATTGTTATATTTTTTGCCTGGGCCGGATAAATAATCTGGGTTCTTACAATATTCTGAATATCAAGTATGATTCTGTTTTTTTCACCGCTGGTCAGATTTTCCCTTAAAAGTGCGTCCTGTATTCTGGCATTGACGCAGATGGAACCGCAGAGATATTGATATTTTTCAATCTCAGTTACCATGTTTGTATTTACCAAGGCCAAAAGCTGGGTAGTAGAAGTCGCTATTTTATTTTTAATAGCCTCAGAATTTAAACGAAAGGAATAGATACTGATAAAAAGAAGCGGAATAATGGATACCAGAAGAAATGTAATGATTAAACGGTATTTGATATCTATATTCCGCAACAATTCTTTCATATGGTTTTTCTTTTTCATAATCTTACGCCTCCTCCCCCGAAAAATAATCTTGCCCCTCTACTTATTATAACGAAAGTTTGTAAAAAATAGTAGATACAAAATGAAGACTGTATAAAATTTTCTATAATAATATTAAAATAATCCATACGGCATTCCGGGGCAGGAAAGAAGGCGGTTCAGTAAATCTGATTATTTTGCAACAGCCCCCGGCACCGGTGCCTGGCTGCTTTGCGGCAATCACATAAGAAATCCAAATTATCCATATAGCGGGCAGAATTATGAATATACAGAATGAGAGGAAACCCTTATAATGATACCATCAAGTTGCTATAAACCGATCGGTAATTGAATTTGGCGAGTTGTGGAATTAAATTTCAGGGAGGAATAATATTATGAAGAAAAGATTTCTCGCGGTGCTTTTGATAACTGCAATGACCTTTGTCGGTCTGACAGGCTGCTCCTTAACGAATTCCAAGAAAGACAGTACCCCTGTGGGCAATTCAGACGCAGAGAATACAAATGCGGCTGACCAGACAGGTGATGCAGAAGAACAAGAACTGAATATTGCGGTTTTTCAGGGAGGATTTGGTGATGAATACTGGAACGGAGTAGTGGAACTGTTTAAACAGGACCATCCCGGCGTTACGGTCAATATGACTATCAGCCCTACCATTGCAGATATTATCAGGCCTCAGATTGTAGCAGGAAATGCACCGGATTTTATGGCGCTGAATGATTCGTCGGAAGATGGATTAATCCTGTCATTAATCAAAGATAACGGACTTATGGAGCTGACAGATGTATTCGACGGGCAAAATTATGCGGGAACCGGCATTCTAAGGGACGACATGAAAGACGGCCTTCTGGAAAGCTCAAAATGTGCTCCTTATACCGGAGATGAGAGGATTTTCCTGGCTCCTTTTAATACGGGTCCGCAAGGTTTAATCTACAATAAGACATTATTTGATGAAAAAGGCTGGAAGGTGCCTGTAACCTGGGATGAATTTTATGCCCTGGGCGAAACGGCAAAAGACGGCGGAAAGGCTTTGTTTACCTATCAGGGAATCTATCCGGGTTACCTGGAAGAAATACTGTGGCCGGCTATCGCATCGGCAGGCGGAATGGAAGCAATTGAAGCAATCTGTTCTTATAGAGAAGGCTCTTTTAATAATGAAACCGTATTAAATGTATTGCAGAAAATTGCAGATATTTCGGCAAAGGGTTATCTGCTGAAAGGAACCGTAGGTATGAACCATACGGAAGCCCAGTCTGAAATGATGCTGGGAAAATCCGTATTTATTGTAAACGGTACCTGGATGGAAAGTGAAATGGCAGACGCACCCAGGGAAGAGGGCTTTGAGTTCGCCATGGCGCCCATACCGACCCTTAATGCCGATGATGTACATTATGTTTTAGACAGCTGCGAACAATTTTCTATTCCCGTGGGTGCAAGAAATCCTGAACTTGGGAAAGAATTCTTGAGATTTTTATACAGTGATGAATCCGTAAAACTGTTTGCTGAAAAGGCCGGCTCCATTTATGCGGTGAAAGCGGGAAGGGAATTGGCCAAGGATTATGTTTCGGAAGCCACTTACAATATGTACGGAATTTATGATGAAGCCAATACGGCTTCTCTGGTCATGAATTTTGAATCCCTGCCGTCAGGCTGTAAAATTAATGTATCGGATGAAGTATTTAATCCGATTACCTCCGTAATGAATGGCGAAATGACCGTAGAACAGTGGGCAGAAAGCGTAGAAGCTGCCTTTGCACAGATACGTTCGGACAAAGCGGCAGCGGGTGAATAAATAAGACCCCCCAAATATTAATTTTATATAAATTTATGGGGCTGTTGCAAAACAGTGTATATGTTTTTGCAGCAGCCCCATGTTTAAAGAAGGAGTGAAAAGCTTGGCTAAAAAACCTAAATTATTTATTACCGTCTGCACGTTGCCGGTTATCCTTTTAACTCTGGTGTTTATGATTATTCCCATGTTTAACGCAATTTATCTGTCATTTACGGATTCCACCGCTTTGAATGTGGGAATTAACAGCCGGTTTATCGGATTTGATAATTATAAATACATGTTTCAGGACAAATCCTTTCTTCAGGCATTACAAAATACAATTAAGCTAATGGCCGTTGTGCCGATTCTGACTTTATTTTTCAGTTTGATTTTTGCATTTGTATTGACACAGAGCAAACTGAAGGAAAAGGCTTTCTATAGAACCGTATTTTTCTTCCCGAGTATTATTTCCCTCACCATAGTAGGTATAGTATGGTCCTTTGTATTCAATCCTACCAAGGGAATATTAAATCATTTACTGGAATTATTGAATTTGGAAAATCTCCAGCATGCCTGGCTGGGAGAAAGCAAAACCGCTTTGTGGTGTGTGGCGGTGGCCCTTATCTGGCAGGCAGTTGGTTACTATATGGTAATGTATATCGCATCCATCGACGGGATTTCCCAGGAAGTATATGAAGCCGCCGATGTGGATGGGGCAAGTGGTGTTCAGAAGTTTTTCTTTATTACGGTTCCCCTGCTTCGGAATGTAATTGGGATTACCTATGTACTGTCACTTTCCGGAACAATTAATTTAAGCTTTACCTTGTCAAACGTCATGACAGCGGGAGGACCTAACGGGGCCTCTTCCGTACTGCTTCAATACATGTATACCCAGGGTATGAGAAATGCCAATTTCGGATATGCAATGGCGATTGCCATGTTTACCCTGGCGGCTGCCATTCTGCTTTCTCTCCTGTCCAGACGTATGACCGGCAGAACGGATTAGGAGGAGTAAAGACATGCAAATCAATACGAATACTGTGAAGAGACAGGTGACAAATTGGGTTTTGAGGCTGTTTTTGATGCTTGCTACATTAATTTTCCTATATCCGTTTGTCTGGAACCTGCTGTCTTCTTTTAAAACAAATACGGAATACCTGACAAACCCCTACGCCCTTCCCACCGGACTGAATTTTGAAAATTATATAAATGCTATCAAAAAAGCAAATATGGCGGCTTACTTTCTGAACTCCGTTTATGTGGTGGTTCTGGCAACGATATTTCTTTTGCTGTTTGTTGTTCCTGTTTCTTATTGTTTGGCAAGATACCGTTTTTTTGGTTCCAGAATAATCCTGAATATCTATATGGCATGTATATTTTTACAGGCTACCTATATTATGATACCGTTATTCCTGGAATTGCAGGCTATAAACGGATTAAATAACCGTACCATGCTGGCCTTAGTTTATGCGGTCATGCAATTTCCCTTTGCAATTTTCACCCTGCATGGATTTATTACCGCCTTGCCCACCGACTATGAAGAAGCGGCCAGAATTGACGGCGGCAGTAATTTTAAAATATTAGTCAATGTAGTCATCCCCCTGTGTAAGCCGGGCATTGCCACCATAACCATGCTGACGGCCATGGGATTCTGGAACGAATATCCGCTGGCGCTGGTAATCATGACCGATGATACCAAAAAGACACTGCCCATAGGGCTTGCCAATCTGTTTGAGGTACAGAAATACGCAACGGATTGGGGAGCACTGTTTGCAGGCCTTATACTGGTATTAATACCAACCGTGGGGATTTATCTGATTGGCCAGAAACAACTGCTCCAGGGTATCAGCCTGGGCGGCCTGAAAGGATAAGGAACAAAAATGAGACAGAGGGATCAGGAATATATTAAAATTTCTCCAAGCACACGGCAGCTTGCACATCAGAGACTGGAGTTTTATGCTTTCTTCCACTTTACGGTGAATACCTTTACCGGAAGGGAATGGGGGGACGGAACGGAAAATCCGGGGATTTTTAAACCGGAACACATGGATGCCGGACAATGGACAAAGGCCATAAAGGCGGCAGGGATGAGGGGAGCCATATTAACCTGCAAGCACCATGACGGTTTTTGCCTGTGGCCCAGCAAATATACGGACCATACCATAAAGTCAAGCCCTTATAAAGATGGAAATGGGGATATTGTAAAGGAAGTTTCAAAAGCTTTGCAGAAGGAAGGATTAGAGTTTGGAATTTATCTTTCACCTTGGGACAGAAACCAGAAAACCTATGGATATGGTAAGGCTTATGACGATTATTTCGTAAACCAGCTTGAGGAATTGCTGACCGGGTACGGCAGGATTTTTACCGTCTGGCTGGACGGAGCCTGCGGGGAAGGCAGCAACGGAAAGAAGCAGGTATACGATTGGAAACGTTATTACGATACTATCAGGAAACTTCAGCCGGAGGCATGTATTGCGGTCTGCGGTCCTGATGTGAGATGGTGCGGAAATGAAGCCGGAGATACCAGGCCTTCGGAATGGAGTGTGGTACCCAAACGCCTGTCCGAGGCAGAAACCATACAGAAAGCAAGCCAGCAAAGTGATGATACCGAATTCAGGGAAAAGAAAATAAACAGCAGTGATCTGGATTTGGGAAGCAGAAAAATTCTTATGAATGAATCGGAGTTAATCTGGTATCCGGCAGAAGTGAATACCTCCATAAGGCCCGGCTGGTTTTATCACAGGGAAGAAGATGAGAAAGTAAAATCACTGGAGGAACTGGTATCCGTCTACGAAAAGTCCGTGGGGGGAAATGCAACTTTTTTGTTAAATATTCCTCCCACACCGGCCGGACTGCTGCATGAAAAGGATATAAAACGGCTTCAGGAACTGGGAGATTACCTGAGAGCCACGTATCAAACAAACCTGGCTGAAACCGCCGTTATAGAAGCATCCGATGAAGAGAAGAATCATCCGGTTTCTTCGCTAAAAATACCGGATGAGACCTATTATAAACCCGGCGACGGGCAGTATACGGCGGAAATTACGGTTACCTGGGAGAAGAAGCGGAGATTTTCCAGGATTGTGCTTATGGAACAGATACGGCTCGGTCAGAGAATCGAGGAATTTTCTCTTTTAATAAAAGAAGAAAATGAGTACCGTACCATTTATGAGGGTACTACCGTCGGATATAAGAAAATCGCCCGGTTCGGTGAAATAAGCACCGAAGTGCTAAAAATCAGGATAACGGATTCCAGGGTGTGTCCGGCCATATTATTTTTGGGAGTATATGAGACATAAAATCTGAAAGAATAAAACGCAAGCGGACCCGCGAATAATCCGCTTTGAAATAAGTAAGAATGGTGGTAGCAAGATGGAAAAAGGAAGATTTACTTTACCCGGTGAAGCCGGCATGGAAGCCGTAATCCGGGAACTGGCAGAAAAATGGGGAGCCGATGCGGTAAGGGACAGTGACGGCACAAAACTGACGGATGAAATTACCGGCATGGGCCTTTTGGTTTATTCGACCCTCTGCCTGATTAGAATGGATAATGAATGGGCAAAGGCGCACCCGGAATGCCGCCAGCAGACCTACCTTCTGACAGAGGCCAAGACTGCCTTTGATAAGGAACTGGAAATTATAATAATGGAACATTATTTTTCGGAGCAGTTTGAACCGAATACGGATACGGATATTAAAAAATACTGGCAGGTATCAGATCGGACAAAAGGGGAGCCGGTAGATTCCTGGGAATATAAAGACGGAAAGGTAATTATAAAAGAAGCGGTGCCTTTTCACCAATATACCGTTTCTTTTCCGGCCTGGCAGATATGGGAACCCGTATCCATGTATAACCATTTAACCAACCATTGGACCAAGGAACATAAAATACCGGTGGATATCCGTTATCCGGAGGCACGGGAACATATACTTAAGGTATTGGAACAATGGCTCGAAGACCATCCCGGAACGGATGTGGTACGGTTTACCACATTTTTCTATAACTTTGATTTGTTCTATAATCAATACGGCAAAGAAAAACAGGTTAACTGGTTCGGCTACGTAAGCTGTGTCAGCCAGCTGGCTATGGAGCAGTTTAAGGAGGAATACGGCTATGAACTGACGCCGGAGGATTTCGTGGACCAGGGATATTATCATACCCCGTTTAAAAATCCGGATAAGCATTATTTGGACTGGATGGAATTTAACCAGAAATTCGTTGCCTCCTTTGCAAAAGAATGTGTGGATTTGGTTCATTCCTACGGGAAAAAAGCAATTATGTTTTTAGGCGACCACTGGGCAGGGACCGAGCCCTACGGCAGGTATTTTAAAGAAATCGGATTGGATGCGGTGGTAGGTGCGGCCGGAGACGGAGTCACCACCAGAATGATAGCGGACATTCCCGTAAAGGAAACGGAAGCCAGGTTCTATCCTTACTTTTTCCCTGATATTTTCCATGAAGGCGGTAATCCGGTAGGAGAATCCAGGCCAATCTGGAAAAAATGCAGACGTGCCCTTCTGCGTAAGCCCATGGCTAGAATGGGGTATGGCGGATATTTAAGCCTTGCCAGCCGGTTTCCTGATTTTATCGAACATGTAACGGATATTGCCGGGCAGTTCAGAGCCATTCACAAGGAAACAAACGGCACCAAAGCTCATACGGCACCCTTTAAAGTAGCCGTGTTAAATGCCTGGGGCAGTTTACGTTCCTGGCAGACCCATCAGGTGGCTCATTCTTTGTGGAACCAGAGGTGTTATTCTTATCTCGGAGTAATGGAGGCTTTGGCAGGGCTGCCCTTTGATGTGGAATTTATCAGCTTTGAGGATATAATAAAGAAGGGTATTCCTGATAATACAGGTGTTATTATCAATGCCGGAGACGGGGGAACCTCCTGGAGCGGGGCAGAGTACTGGAGCGACATGGCGGTGGTAACGGCGATCCGCCGTTTTGTCAGCGAAGGCGGCGGCTTTGTTGGTATCGGAGAGCCTGCCGCATACCTGAGGGAAGGAAAGTATTTTCAGCTGGAAGACGTACTGGGCGTCCAGAAAGAAATCGGGTTTACAGCCAGTACAAATAAATGCAAGGCGGTAAAAACGGAGCATTTTATAACGGAAGACTGTACCGGGGCAATTGATTACGGGGAAGGCATGACTATGATTTACCCGGTATCGGCCGGTACAAAAGTACTGGATATGGTAAACGGAAGCTGTAATCTGGCGGCGAACACCTATGGGGAAGGAAGGGCCGTCTATATAGCAGGAATGCCTTATAACGACGTAAATGCAAGAATTATCCTGCGTGCGCTTTACTGGGCGGCCGGAAAAGAACAGCACATGTATCAGTGTTTTTCCTCCAATCTTTATACCGAGTGCAGCTTATTTTTACAAGCGGGCAAATTCTGCCTGGTAAACAACAGTGAGGAAGTGCAGCATACTCAGGTATACCTCGGCGGCGCCAAGGCCAGAGCTTATACGCTGCAGCCTATGGAAATGTGCTGGGATATCATATAGGAAAATAATGATTGACAATCATTACGTATGGTTGTAAAATAAAATAGTAAAATTTAAATAGGGAAATTCTTCGGGGCAGGGTGTAATTCCCGACCGGCGGTATAGTCCGCGAACTGGTGGCCTGGCGTATCAAGAAGTTATCTTTAACGATTGATGCCACGGTTTATCAGCCGATTTGGTGAGATTCCAAAACCGACAGTAAAGTCTGGATGTGAGAAGAAAAATTGTAAACTTAAGCAATGAATTGTGAAACAGCAGCCTCGAATCCTTTGGATCGGGGCTTTTTTGTCTTATAGGAAAGTTTGTCCTATGAGACAAAAACGTTCCGCTGGATGCGCATGAAGGCGCCGGAGGTAGTCTGTCACTGAAGTGACAGCGCATCAGCGCCAGAGTCTGTTTTATCTTATAGGAAGTTTGTTCTATGAGATAAGAACCTTCTGATATAAGGTTCGTACAATTAACCGGGAATTTTCCTTTTGATAATATTATAAAAGGAGAGATTACAGCATGGAATCAATGACACATGAAACAAAATTTAAATCACCTGGCTCAAATAAAACAAAGGGTAAAGTTTTTACCACAAGAACCATGGTAACAGTAAGCCTGCTATCCGCACTGTCCTATGTCCTGATGCTATTGGAGTCACCTGCTTACATCGGCTTTCTGAGACTTGAACTCAGTGATATACCTGCCATTGTAGGAGCATTTCAATTTGGACCTGCCGCAGGTCTGGTAATTGAACTAATAAAGAATTTAATAAAAGGCATTACGGCAACTAAAACGGCAGGTGTCGGTGAACTGGCCAACTTTATAGTAAGCGTTGCCTATGTTGTTCCTGCGGCCGTTATATATAGGAAGATAAAAGGAAAATATAAATCTTTCTTTTCCTTTGGAGCTGCTACCATCTGTATGGCAATCACAGGATTTTTAGTAAATTACTTTGTTACGATTCCTTTATATGCAACCCTATACGGGGGAATGGAACAGGTACTGGCCGCAGCTACCGTAATTCCCGGAATTAAGGACAAATATACATTAATTCTTTATGGAATTACACCCTTTAATCTCTTTAAAGGTGTATTCATGGGTATAATCGGGCATCATACCTACCGTTTCTTAAAGAACCGTTTGTAATTCGTTTCTTCCAATCTTAAATAAAATAAATGGGTAAAAGAGCACATATGTGCTCTTTTGTCTTGTGCAATAGGAAAGTTCGGACTACTTGTAATTTGGAGCCAATCTGTTATAATGGCACATAGATAAATAAATCCGCAAAAATAAAGTGAGATGTGTTATGATTATAGAGAGTTTTAAGACGGAAGATACTTTTAACTTAGGAAGAAAATTGGGTGAGCAGGCAGAAGCCGGAGAAGTATACTGCCTTTTAGGCGACCTGGGAACCGGCAAGACGGTATTTACCCAGGGCTTTGCCAAAGGACTCGGGATTGAGGAAGCCGTAAACAGCCCAACCTTTACCATTATACAGGAATATGAGGACGGAAGGCTTCCCTTTTACCATTTTGATGTCTACCGGATTGAAGATGTGGAAGAGATGTATGAACTTGGATATGAGGATTATTTTTATGGCGGCGGTGTCTGTTTAATAGAATGGTCCAATCTTATTGAAGAAATACTCCCTCCGGCTCCAACGGTTATTACCATTGAAAAGGAGCCGGATAGGGGATTTGATTATAGGAAAATTACATTGGAGTATGGAAAAAAAGTATGAAGATATTAGCAATAGACAGTTCAGGATTAGTTGCTTCCGTTGCAATCGTAACGGAGGAAAAAGTATTGGCAGAATATAC
>DBEP01000081.1 GCA_002294045.1 Lachnoclostridium sp. UBA903
TAATATATTTTGAGTGCACCATATGGTCCAATTGTTCATTGGCTCCCGCTCCCTGCCCATCCACCAGAAATGCTGTTCCAGATAAGGAGTGATGATGCGGGATTCCAGCTCATGGTCGATTCTCTTTACAACGACCGGACTGACCTTATCTAAGGAAGATTTTAATAAATACCGTATCATGGCTAACTGTGCGCCGGTTTCACAGGCAAACAAATCCAGAACCGGCTTTGTGGAATCAGCCAGGATATGATTGGGAGTGTTACGCTCATAACTGTTATGGGGAGGAAGCTGCCAGGCAGTTTCCTCACAGATGGCAAATACTCCGTTAATAATATCATCCGTAAAACGCTCTTTCTTCTCGGCCCATTCCGCCAGAACCAGATTATTCAGCGCATTCCTTCTGGCAAAGTATACATTTTCATAATTTACCCGGTTTCCTGTTCTTATAAAAGACATAAATAAGGTGGCAGGAATGGGGGGATATTGATAATCCAGGTATTTTTCCCCGTTTCTAATGAGTTCTTTTTTTAACGTTTTGCGGGACTCATCCCGGACATTGCCGTCCGGTATGCGGGAATAATAGTCAAAATCCTTTAATTGCCCCGTATACTGTTTCGCAAGTTCATAAAACATATGGTTTCCCTCCCTTATAATTTTGACTGGAGATATTCCCTGGGGGAACATCCTTCAATCTTTTTGAATACCTTGCTGAAGTAGAAAGCGCTTTCAAAACCCAGCCGGTCCGCTATTTCATATATTTTTAAATCCTCGGAAATCATCAGCATTTTTGCCCGGGAAATTTTCTTTTGAGTTATGTAATCGGTAAAGCCGATATCAAAGGTTTTTTTAAACTGTAAGCTTAGATAATTGGGATTAATTCCGAACAGGGCGGCCGTATCGTTTAACGGCAGCTTCTCTTCAATATGCTGGTCAATATAGGATTTTACATTAGTAAGGATAAGGTTTTTATAAGTCTTATGTTTGGATTTCAGTGTTTCGTATAAACCGTCCCGTAATAGTTCCATCCATTTGATTACCTGTTCCGTATTAACCTGCTTATAGATTGACTGATAACCGTCCGGGTAACCCTTAAATATTTCAGCGACTGTTTTCTCTCCTTCGGGCAGCAGGGAGATGGCAAGATGCAATATATTTGAGGTAGCGTCAATGGCTTGCAGGTATTTGGCCGGATGCATCTTAAATAAATGGATAATTTCCGTTAAAGTATTCATAAGAATCTCAGGGTCAAACTCTTCGAAGGCTTTCAGCAAAGCCTCCTTAAAGAGTCCCATATGAAATGTATTTTTACCGAAATTTCCATTGGAGGAACAAAAATCTTCATAAAACACAATGGGATTATCTTCTCTGCAATAGGACTTAAGCTGCCGTGCCTCCTGATACGAATCGGAAATTGCAAGAGGAGTAAAACAAATATTCCCGACACAGGAACGAATCGTTACATTAAAATAATTATGTACCATGGAAAAAGCGGATTGCAAGGCTTCGGTAATTCTCTGTCTGCTGCATTTATTATTGTCATTATCAATGCAGAAAATTATGCAGAAATGCTTTAAATCCAGGGAAGACAGGTAGCAGGGAATATATTTTGCAATAATTTCCCGAAGCATCTGAATGGTGCTGTAATACAGCTTTATCAGCCTGGCCTGTTCCATGGATTCGGAATCCGATATGGTTATGCTGCAAAAGGAAACAATATAGGATTTTGCGGTAAAGTTTAATTTCAAATCTTTGGCCTGCAGCCAAAATTGGCTCTCGCTTTCGAAAAGGTTATGCAGCAGGGAAATAAAGAATTTTTCATAGAAGTTATGAATATGAGTCTTTGCATCCGCAGGCACCGTATGCTCATACTCCCGGACTATGTTTAGCGCCTTTTTTATGGTTTGTTCCAAAATATCGGCGGTTAATTCAAGCTTTATCAGATAATCAATGATACCGTATTTTACGGCCTCTTTAATAAAGGGGAATTCCTCATAGCTGGTTAATATAATAAACAGAGGAAATTTCCCGTATATTTCCTGACAGGTTTTAATCAGCTTAAGACCGTCCATAGTAGGCATTTTAATATCCGTTATGACAATCTGGGGAGAGTGCTGTTTAATGAGCTCTAAAGCCTGCTTTCCGTTAAATGCGGCGGCGCAGACTTCAAGGCCGTAATCTTTCCAGTTCAGCATGGACTTAATACCTACCTGAACTAAAGGCTCATCATCTACAATTAATAATTTTATCATACTAATCTCCATTCTGCGCAAGTTTTACGACTTCATGTGGCTTTGTACGGCTAATCCGCTTTCATATCAGGCTCCGTAATAATATAGGGAATTGTAATCGTTATAATGGTATACCTGCCGGGCTCACTTGAAATGGTTAATCCATATTCAGGTCCAAAAGTATATTGAATACGGTGTTTTACATTATTAATACCTAATTTTTTAAAGAATTCCGATTTATTTTTGGAATTACCTTCAAGAGTTTCTTTAATTTGTTCCTCGTTCATTCCGATTCCGTTATCCTTTATTTCAATCCTGATTTTATCCTCTTCATGACGCCGGATGTTTATTGATATGAAACCGGATTCACCTTTAGGCTCGATTCCATGGAAAATAGCATTTTCCACCATGGGCTGCAGGGTAAATTTTAATATCCGGCAACGATATAAATCATCACACTCTATATTATATTCCAGAGATATGGTGCCTCCGTAACGGTACTTTTGTATCAGAAAGTAATTATCCAGCAGGGCGATTTCTTCCCGTATGGTATAAATCTGCTGCATGTCTTTGGATATAGCACGCATCAATCTGGAAAGGGAGGTTGTCATTTCGGCAATACCCGTTGCATTTTGAATGGTGGCCATCCATTTAATGGAATTTAAGGTATTATATAAAAAATGCGGATTAATCTGACTTTGCAGTATCTGATATTCCAATTCCTGTTTTTCTTTTTCCGATTCAATCCGGGTATCCATTAAATCCACGATATCCGTTGACAAAGTGTTTATTCCTTTGCCTATCTCGCCTAATTCATTGTCCCATTCAATGCCGGAATCATGGGAAAAATCGCCCTGTGCAATGAGCTTTATTTTATGGTTTATCTTTCGCAGGGGAACGCTGATTAACTTATTGAGGTAATAGGTAAGGGAAAAACCTAATCCGATTACAATGAAACTGGTAAGGGCGATAAGGAGAATATAAACCTTTTTCTGCTGTGCAAATTGGATTTCGGATAAGCTTTGGGTTAAATACCAGCCATCCAGGGAGGAGCCTACGGTTACCATGGTATGTTTGACTCCGTTTTCGTCTTTTACATCCACCACGGAATATTTATCTGACTGAATGGCCCCGGAGTCCAATATAGGATGGGAGGGATATATCCGGATATATTTGCCGTTTTTGATGTGATAAGTTTTATCCTGTATGGTTAAATACAGGCTGCTGTCATTTGGGAGTTTATAATTCTCAATGGATCTTGTCAGCAAATTGCTGGATACGGATATAAAACACCAGCCGATTTCTTTGGAAGCATAGGGATAATAAACCGGACCGATGATGGGAATAATCTGGGCTTCGGAATCCTCACTGAAAGGATCGGTTACCAGTCCGGCCCATGTATCCGTGGAACTGTGGTACAAAGAGTCAAAATATGGCTGGGCTTCAATGGTATCAACAACTGAAGTTTTAAAAGACGTTACGGAAGCAAACTGCAGATAATTTTTATTAAAGTTACTGATTATTACGCGGTCTATATATATGCTGGAACGGTTGTTGCGGTATTCTTCCCTTAAGCGGTTCCAGGCAAGGTTCACTTCCTTGTAGTATGTATTTTTATCGTAATATTTCGGGGCAGGATTCTGCAGGGTCGATTCCAGATACTTTGATATCTGAAAATTGGAGGAACACCACTTGGATAAGGTTATAACGGGTGCCATATCACTGGAAATGGTATTCATGATTAATTGCAGGTTATACTTGGTTGACTGGCTTAAACTTTGCAGTAACAGGTGCTGAAAGGTACCAAGACAGATGGAAGCAATTAAAATGGTAATCACTAATGTGAAAACGGTTGAAATCCGTATAATTTTGAACTTAATGCCATGGAATACATATTTTTTCATAATTACCTCCTGTTAAGGATAAGCTTACCGCTGCTTAATAAAGATTGTAAACACTAAAATAATAATTGTCAATCTATAACAATTGCGAATCCGGGACAGAAGCAGTCAGAAAATAATCCGGCAGGAGGAAAGGCAGGTTCGGATGCAGTTGCCTGATTTTGCAGGGCAAGAACCCATATAATATTGTAAAACTCCAAAAATTATTTATAACGGAATGAAAACCGGACAACTCCGGCTTTCACTCCCGGAGGCGGGATTCGTTATGTCTGGGGAACCTTTGTTGAAAATATTACCGGTATGGAAGAAAAATTACATGTTTATCAGACAGGGCGTATTTATGCAGAATAAAAAGTGAATTATTTTCAATAAATATTCCATGTTGCCGGATTCCTATATGTATTATAATTTGAGTACGGTAAATCGGAAGAATACATAAGTTGGTTCCAAACATTGTATAAAGGAATTTACCAGGAAAAATATTGGGAGGTATTTTATGAAAAATCTGAAAAAAGTTTTAAGCCTGGTGTTACTGCTGTCAGTGGTATTAACCATGGTTTCCGGATGCGGCTCCAAAGGAGACGGCGATACGGCAAAGGAAGCCGCCGGGACAGAAGCAAATACGGATAAAGATTCCGGAGGGGTATCGGAGAAATCGACTAAAATAAAATGGGCGGTCTGGGATATTGCGTTAACTACATATTACCAGCCGCTGATTGATGCTTATACAGCCAAAAACCCTGATGTTGAAATTGAAATGGTGGACCTTGGTTCACAGGATTATATGACTGCTTTGGCAACTCAGCTGGCAGGTAAAGACACCGATTTTGACGTAGTGCTTGTGAAAGATATGCCGGGATATTCTAATCTGGTCTCTAAAAATGTTCTGGAAACGGTGGATACAAGCAGTATGGATTTATCCGTATACAGCGGTGTTGCGGAACAGATTCTGGTAAATGATAAGCTGTATGCACTACCCTTCCGGAGTGATTTCTGGGTATTGTTTTATAACAAAGATATTTTTGACGCAGCCGGTGTTGCTTATCCTGCTAATGATATGACTCTGGAACAATATGACCAGCTTGCCAGGGCAGTAACGAAAACGGACCTGGGTAATGAAATATATGGTTCCCATTACCATGTCTGGCGTTCAACCGTCCAATTATTTGGCGTATTGGATGGAAAGAATACCATTGTTGACGGTAATTATGATTTCTTAAAACCATATTATGAAATGGTTCTGGCAGAGCAAAAAGACGGTACATGCCAGGATTATGCCACATTAAAGACCAGCAATCTGCATTATTCCGCTGCTTTTGCCCAGGGCAACGTTGCCATGCTGAATATGGGTACATGGTTTATTCCTACGTTAATAGACAAGATAAAGTCAGGAGAGTTCTCAGATATTAAGAATTGGGGACTGGTTAAGTATCCTCATCCCGAAGGGGTTGAAGCAGGCACTACATTAGGAACAATTACCACAATCGCCGTTACGGCAGCTTCTAAAAATAAAGAGATTGCAGCAGATTTCATGAAATTTGTAGGCGGTCCGGAAGGGGCGGAAGTGATTGCTGAAACCGGTACTTTCCCTGCAATTAAGACGGATGCAGTCTTAACTGCCATATCCGGCCTGGAAGGGTTCCCGTCGGACGCAGAAAGCCTGGAAGCATTGAAGACGGTTAAAACTTATCTGGAAATGCCGCTTCATGAAAAGAGTGCTGAGATTGAAACCGTGTTAAATGACGGACATGATTATATTATGACCGAGACAAAGACGATTGAGGAAGGTATAACCTACATGAACGAAGAAGTATCCAAGATACTTAAGTAGGCAGAGCTTCGTAATGTAAGAAAAAAAGAGGGGTTTTGAATATAGGGGTTGTTGCATATTCCGGGCGGAAGCCGGGTAAACATTAAATTTTGCAACAGCCCCTGTCTATTTAGAGGAAAAGGAGGAAAGCCATTTTCCGGCTTATAAAAGATGAGGAAGAATAAAAATTCTCCTGAAAAGGAGCGTCAAAAGAATATGAAATCGGGGGCCTTTTTCGGCCGTGAAACCAAGAGGAATTTAATTGCCTACTCTTTTATTGCCCCCAACTTTATCGGATTTGCGGTATTTACTTTGGGACCGATTTTATTTGCCTTTGTATTGGCATTTATGTCATGGGACGGCAATAATCCCATTCATTTTGTGGGTTTGGGCAATTTTATTAAGCTTGGGGAAGATTCCAGATTTAAAGTTGCCTTTATCAACACAATTGTTTATTGTGCCGTAACGGTGCCATTGACCTTGTCAGCGGCACTTCTGCTTGCCATAGTATTAAATCAGAAAATAATCGGGAGAAATTTCTTCCGTACCATAAGCTTTTTTCCGTATGTAGCCTCTCTGGTAGCTGTTGCGGCGGTGTGGAATATGATATTCAGTCCGGGTGCCGGTATAGTAAATGTCGCCTTAAATTATTTGGGAGTGGCTAAGGAGAATCTGCCCAGATGGGCGGCAGATGCAAAATGGGCAATGCTGACCGTCGTTTTATTCAGTGTATGGAAATCCATGGGATATTATATGGTAATCTATCTGGCCGGACTTCAGGGTATTCCCGGGGAATTATATGAAGCCTCCGGTCTGGACGGCGCAAATATGTGGCAGAAATTCAGGTTTATAACCTGGCCTCAATTGAAACCGACTACCTTTTTCGTTATTATAATTTTAGTGATTAACAGCTTTAAAGTGTATGACCAGGTCTACATGATAACCCAGGGCGGACCGGGTACCTCCACCTTAGTTATGGTATATCATATCTATCAGACGGCTTTTGTTACCTCTTCAAATTATGGTTATGCCAGTGCAATTTCAATGGTTCTTTTTGCCATGGTGCTTTTGGTAACCTTAATACAGTTCCGAGGTGAAAAAAACTATGAGAATGCATGACTTATGCAATTAAAAGATAGGAGGGTATAACCATGAAACATACAAACATAAAACCTGCAGTAAGAAAAGTATTACTTTATATAACACTGCTCATGATTGCATTTATCATGCTGATTCCTTTTGCATGGATGCTTTCCGCATCGCTGAAGTATGACAAGGATGTATTTACGGTGCCCATTCAATGGATTCCCAAAGAACCGAGATGGCAGAACTATATAGAGATATGGAATAAGATACCGCTGCTGCAATTTGTACTCAACACGACAAAACTGACCCTTATTGTAACGGTACTGCAATTGTTAACAAGCAGTTTCGCGGCTTATGCATTATCCAAGCTGGACTTTAAGTATAAGAATATCCTGTTTATGGCTTACATATCAACCATTGCGGTTCCCTGGCAGGTATATATGGTGCCCCAGTTTATGATGATGCGTTCGCTGGGGCTTAATGATACGCATCTGGCTATTATAATACTTCAGGCTTTCTCGGCCTTCGGGGTATTTATGATGAGACAGTTCTATCAGGGCATTCCGGATTCCCTTTGTGAGGCGGCCAGAATCGACGGAATGAACGAATACAGGATTTACGGTAAGATTATGCTTCCTCTGTCTAAACCGGCCCTGTCCACATTGGTGATATTTACCTTTGTCTCTACCTGGAATGATTTCCTGGGACCAAGTATCTATCTGACAACCCAAAGCAAAAAGACAATTCAGATTGGCTTAAGGATGTTTATAGGGCAATATTCATCGGATTATGGCCTGATTATGGCAGCATCAGTTATTTCATTAATCCCCGTGGTAATCGTATTTCTGGCACTTCAGAAATATTTTGTGGAGGGAATAGCGGCGACAGGCATTAAGGGTTAAGCGGATTAATATAATTCAGGAAGAACGGTTAAGACAGGGGGAAAATTTTTATTTGAATTGAAATGGGATATGGAGCGGACCTATAAACACGTTATTTTTAAAGATTCCATTGATTGGAATTATATGCGGGGTGATGACCTGGAGTATTATTAAAGAATCCTAGATTAACAAATAATATTGATATAGAAAATATACCGTTTGCTTCACTAAGTAGAAAGAATTTGATAAAATAATTTTAATAACTAATATAAAAAAATTATATGGTTAAAATAAATAAGAGTAATAATATATAACTGTTACTCAAAATATCTTGCATTATTTCTAAAGATGTTTTATAATCAAGATAGAAATAATCAAAGGACCTTGCGGGCCATTGATTACCCAATCAGTGTTGAATAGCTATCCGTCGACTGCCAGGAAGAGGATAGCTATTTTTTTATATTTGATTTGATTATAGCTATAATCAAGGTGATAAGACCAATGATAAATAAACCAAACTGTAACATTAATGTTATGGTTTCAAATACTGACATATGGTATCACCCCCTTTTCTTCTGTACTACTGAAAAGGGAATCAACAACTATCCTCTGTTTTCTATCTTGATTGTATCTATTATATTACACTATAGTAAAAAATTCCATATTTATCATCATATTATTTAGTTTTTCAATAAAAGCTCTTTATTTCGTAATGATTAAGAAAAGTAAAATTTTCATTTCAAAAGATGGTATTCATTATATCCGAGTTGTGGTGTTCTTCTTTTGCCAGATACAATAACTATCTGATGATGTTTACGAAATACTCACAATTTACAGCAATAATAAAACAGGTGTTTAAGTGATTGACTTATATCGGGAACGATATTATACTGTGAATATATACAATATACTGAAATATATGGAAGAAGATATATAGGTGTATGGTATCACTTAGAGCGTGTCAGCACACTAGCACAAGATATCCATATCTTCCGATAGAAGACGATATTTCTCCGGACTGCCTCCGATTATGAAACAGGACTTATGGAACATAACCTTGTTTCCAAATAGAAAAAACAATAACATGGTATGTTTAAGCGGTTTTTTAATATATTGGTTAATATAATATCACGGAATATTGTATTTTAACATGTAATGTTACACAGCACGGTAACCGGTATTTTTAACAGAAGGAGAGGGATATGCATGAAGAGCAAAACAATCGTATTCAAGACAGCAAATGACCTATATGACTTTAACAGGGAAGCATCCAAATGCAAAACGGAAATAAGAGTAAAAACTGCCAGCGGTACATTTGATTTTGATGCAAAGACATTATTAGGCTTGTTTTTTGCACTTAATCTGCCGTCTATTGATGTTTTCTATGATGAGAAGGAAAAAGAATTTGATGAATATCTAAATAATCTGGAAAGCGGGTCATAAAGAGGTTTTAGCAAGCCCTCATGAAATGAAAGGATAAGCAAATGAAAGAATCAGAAATGCTGCAATATGTTGACCATACACTGCTGAAAGCCGTTGCCTCCTGGGAAGACATTCAGGAGCTGTGTGAGGAAGCATTGGAATATCATACGGCATCCGTATGTATTCCGCCGTGTTATGTGAAAAGAGTCCATGATAAATATGGTGATACACTAAATATCTGTACGGTAATAGGCTTTCCGCTGGGATACGGCACCGCCGCGGCAAAAGCGGCGGAATGTAAACAGGCCCTGGAGGATGGTGCCAATGAAATTGATATGGTTATCAACATAACCGATGTGAAAAATGGGAACTATAAAAAAGTAGAGGAAGAAATAGCTTTATTAAAAAATACGGCAGGCGAAAAAATTTTAAAAGTCATCATTGAAACCTGTTATCTTACCCATGAGGAAAAGATTGCCATGTGCCGGGCGGTAACCAGTGCGGGTGCCGACTTTATCAAGACCTCGACCGGCTTTGGTACAGGCGGCGCTACTCTTAAGGACATTAAGCTGTTTAAGGAAAACATAGGACCCAAGGTTAAAATCAAAGCAGCCGGCGGCATTAAGAGTATTGAGGACCTGGAAGCATTTATTAAGGAAGGCTGCGCAAGAATCGGAACCAGTTCCGCCGTTAATCTGATAAAAGGAAGAATGGCGAAGGAATATTAGAGCGTATTTGAAAACAGGATTCGCGAGAGGAAAATCGGGAATCAACAGAATACATGCAGAAATATAAAACTACAGCAGGAGGAAAATAATGAGCATACCAACACCACATATAGCTGCAAAAGAAGGAGATTTTGCAAGGACCGTATTAATGCCGGGAGACCCCCTCAGGGCCAAATTTGTAGCGGATAATTATCTGGAAGATGCCGTATTGGTGAATTCCGTCCGGGGAATAAACGGGTATACGGGAAAATATAAGGGAAAATCCGTTTCCGTCATGGCCAGCGGTATGGGGATGCCCTCTATCGGCATTTATTCCTATGAATTATTCCAATTTTATAATGTAGATAATATTATCCGGATTGGTACGGCAGGTTCGCTCCAGGATGATTTAAAGGTGAGAGAAGTTGCATTTGCCATAGGTGCCTGTACGAATTCCAATTATGCAGCTCAGTTTGAGCTGCCGGGGACCTTTGCTCCCATAGCTTCCTATGAATTGCTGAAAAAAGCCATTGAAGTAACGGAAAGAATGGGGATTTCTTATAAGACCGGCAACTTCTTATCCACCGATACTTTTTATGATGATTCCAAGGGTACCATGAAATGGGCCGGGATGGGTGTTCTTTGTGTGGAAATGGAAGCGGCTGCCCTTTATATGAATGCTGCCAGGGCAGGAAAGAATGCATTGGCTATCTGTACTATTTCCGACTCTCTGGTAACCGGTGAGGCGACCACGGCGGAAGAACGGCAGAACAGTTTCCATAATATGATGAAGATAGCCCTGGAAATCGCTTGATTTCCCGTATTTGCCCCATCTGATGAATGCATTTGTCCTGCCGCAAAGCCTTATCCCGTAACTGTTATAGCTGGGCTTTCTGCCCTTTTTGACCCCGCTTCCGGTTACGTACCTTTCTGGCACTTAATTCCTTTCCGTTATACAGGAAGGTTTCATCCGCAGGCTTTACAATCGTAGTAAAGGCAACGGCGTCGTTCTTATCCAGGGCTATGGATTTCACACCGCGGCCCGTTTTCTTCATTTCACTGACTTCTTCCAGGGAAAATCCGAGGGATAAGCCTTTTTCGGTTAGCAGGATAACCTTCCGGTCTCCCGATAAAATTTCTCCTGCACTAAGCATCGTAATACTTACTAACTGGTCCCCCTCTTCCAATTTCGTAGCCGCAATCATAGAACGGTTTGTTTCAAATTCCACACCGGATACCTGCTTTATATAGCCTGATTTTGTAGAAAAAACCAGTTGGGATTCAAATAACTGTTCAAAAGAAGTGTACATTAATATGGTCTCCTTATCCACTTTACAGAGGGTATGGATTAGGACACCTTTATCCTTTATCTTGCACTTGGGAACAGATGCGGCTTTTACCTGGTGCATATTCCCTTCAGCGGTGAATAAGCATAATTTATCCGTATTTTTCATAAAGATGATATGGGCAAAATCCTTCAGGTTCTCTTCCGAAGCACGGGAGTAGCTGGAGGCATCTATGGATTTGGTATATCCGAAACGGTCGATTAATACATAGATATCCTCTATTTTAACTTCTTCAATATAGCCGGTCGTGTTTTCCACGTTATCCAGATGAGTTCTTCTTGGAATATTAAATGCCTTTTTATATTCTCTCAAACGGCCTTTAATTACTTTATACAGCTCATTCACATCCCCCAGAATCATTTTATATTCTTTGATGCTGTTGATTAAAGAATCGTTTTCCTCATGCAGCTTTAATATTTCCAGACCGATTAATTTGCTTAAGGGCATGGCAAGAATGGCTTCCGCCTGCCGTTCCGTAAAATTAAGCTCGGAAGCCTCTTTCTCGGATTGTTTGGTTTTAAATTTAATATCCGTAATATCTCCGTTTATTAAACATGCTTTTGCCTGCTTAACAGAAGAACTTCCGCGGAGGATTTCAATAATTAAATCAATTACGTCCGTAGCACGGATTAAGCCGTTTACGATTTCCAGCCGGTTTTCTGCCTTTTCCAGAAGATGCTTATATTCCCTGGTATAAAGTTCTTCCTGAAAACGAATGAATTCTTCCAATACATTCTTCAGGTTGAAAACAATGGGCTGCTGCTCCTTTACGGCCAGAAGGTTTACGCTGTAGGTGTCTTCCATGGGAGTCTTTTTGTATAAGCCGTTAAGTAAATTATCTATATCCCTGTCTTTTTTAACTTCAATGACAATACGGATACCTTCTTTCGAAGATTCATCCCTGACGTCGAAAATTTCGTCGAATACCTTGTCCTTCATCATGGAAACCAGGCTTTCCACCAGTTTCATTTTATTACCGGCTATGGTATAGGGAATCTCGGTGATTACAATGTTTTTCCGGCCATTTTCACCATTTTCGATTTCTACCTTGGAACGGAGGCGGACCTTCCCTTCACCGGTTTCATAAATATGGCGCATGTCATATTGGTTTATTATGGAACCGCCGGTAGGAAAATCCGGTGCCGGTATATACTTCATCAGTTTTTCTATGGATATGTCGGGATTATCTATATAAGCGATTGCACCGTCTATTACTTCACCCGGGTTATGGGGCGGTATATTGGTAGCCATGCCTACGGCGATACCGGTGGTACCGTTAATTAACAGATTGGGAATCATGGCAGGGAGCACCGCCGGTTCCTTTTCGCTGTTGTCAAAATTAGGAGTAAATTCTACCAGGCCTTTATCCAGATGGTCTAACATAGTCATGGCACCTTCGGATAAACGGGCCTCCGTATAACGCATGGCGGCGGCTCCGTCCCCGTCTATGGAACCGAAATTACCGTGTCCGTCTACCAAAGGAATGGACATGGAATATTCCTCTGTCATCCTTACCAGTGCTTCGTAAATGGAACTGTCACCGTGGGGATGAAATTTACCCATGGTATCCCCGACAATACGTGCGCTTTTTCTGTGGGGTTTTTTCGGGTCCAGACCCAGCTCTCTCATGGCATACAGAATACGTCTTTGTACCGGTTTCAAACCGTCACGTACGTCAGGCAGTGCCCTGGCAATTATAACACTCATGGCATAATCCCTGTAAGAATTTTTCATTTCCTCCGAAAAATCCATCTGTATAATATTTTCCGTATTTTTAATCATAACTTTCTCCTTTTAAATATGAATACTGCTTTATTTACCTAGGACATGTCTGAAAATTCATTGCGCCGTTCTGACCACCACACTTTGCGGTATTCTACGTCGCAATTTTAGAAACGTAGCCCCACTACGTACCCAAAATAGCTCCTTGCCTCCCACAAAGTGGAGCCCAGCCCGGCACAGGCAGTTTCAGACACGCCCTGACGAAGCGTTATATATCCAGATTGGCATATCTCGCTTCTTCCAGTATGAAATCCCTTCTTGGAGGAACGTTGCTGCTCATTAAGGTAGTGGTTATCTCATCGGCTTCCACGGTATCACTTATGGTAATCTGCGCAAGTATTCTGGTCTCCGGATTCAGTGTGGTTTCCCATAACTGGCCTGCATCCATTTCTCCGAGACCTTTGTAACGCTGCAGGTTTAAAATCTTATTTTCCGGTCTTTTCCGGAATTTCTCCAATTCAAAATCGTTAAATAGATATTCCGACTGCTTTTTCTTTTTGCCCCTCACCGTAGTTTCATACTCTACCTTGTATAAAGGGGGGAGGCCGCGAAATACCTTGCCTTCCAATATGAGCTCCGGCATAAAGCGGTAGAAGAAAGTAAGCAAAAGGGTACTGATATGAGCCCCGTCCACGTCGGCATCCGTTAAGATAATAATCTTGCCGTAGCGGAGCTTGTTAAGGTCAAATTCATCCCCAATGCCGCAGCCAAAAGAAGCAATCATAGATTTGATTTCATTATTTAATAATATTTTTTCCAGAGTGGATTTTTCCACGTTCAATATTTTTCCTCTCAGAGGAAGAACCGCCTGGATCCTGCGGTTCCTTGCGGTTTTTACGGTACCGCCGGCGGAATCACCCTCCACGATATATACTTCACATTCTTCCGACTTTTTGGAAGAACAGGAAGCAAGCTTGCTCCTGGTATCCACATCGGAAAGCTGCTTCAAGACGGCAGTACGGGCTTTATCCCCGGCTTTTCTTGCCGCATAGGATTTCATGGAATTATCCAGAATATTTTTCAGTACTTCCACATTTTTATCAAAATAACGCTGTACTTCAGCGGCAAAAACTTCGTCTACCGCACTTTTGGCGTCCGTATTGCCGAGTTTTGTTTTGGTCTGTCCTTCAAACTGGGGGTCCGGGTGCTTTATGGAAATAATAGCGACCAGCCCGTTACGGATGTCTTTCCCGTCAAAATTTTCATCTTTGTCTTTTAAAATGCCTAATTCTCTGGCGTATTGATTCATTACCCTGGTAAGGGCGGTTTTAAAGCCGGTAACCAGAGTACCTCCGTCAACTACATTGATACGGTTGCAATAGGCATTAATCTGTTCGGTATAAGTATCTACATACTGAAATGCAATCTCCACTTCAATTTTGCCGCTTGTACCTTCCACATAGATAGGCTCCGGGTGCAAAGGTGCGGCTTCGCGGTTAAGATATGAAACAAAACTTTTAATTCCGAATTCTTCCTGATAAGAGAATTCTTCACCGGTATTTAAATCAGTAAAAACAATCAGCAGATTTTTATTTAGAAATGCAATTTCCTTTAATTTTTTCTTTATGGTATCAGCTTTAAACTCAACTGTTTCAAAAATGGTATCGTCGGGATAAAAAGTCACCTTGGTTCCCGTATCGCTTTTATTGCATTTGCCCACTACCGGGAGAAGGCCGTTTTCCAGTTTTGTAACAGCATGTCCTCCGTTTTGGTACTCGTCCCGGTATATCTTTCCGTCCCTTCTGATTTCAATAATCATCCGGCTTGCAAGGGCATTTACGACGGAAGCTCCCACACCATGGAGCCCGCCGGATACTTTATAGACAGAACCTCCGAATTTGCCGCCGGCATGCAGTATGGTGTATACGACCCGGGCCGTAGGTATTTTTTTTGTGGGGTGAATGTCTACCGGAACACCTCTGCCGTTATCCTGAACAGTAATACCTCCGTCTTTTTGCAGAATGATATTAATTCGTGTACAGAAGCCTGCCAGATGTTCATCGATGGCATTGTCTATAATCTCCCAAATCAGATGATGCAAACCTCTTGAGCCGGTGCTTCCTATATACATTCCGGGACGTTTTCTGACGGCCTCCAATCCTTCCAAAACTACGATTTGACTTCCTGTATATTGTTCCATTATTTGAATCCTCTCCTAAATCTTGTGACACTGCCTGGCAGATGTCCTGTAATAAATTAAGCAATTAGGAATATTGTAACATATTTTATAGGCGAAATCCAGTTTTTTAAACAATCATATGTTCGCACTCGTTAAAGTTCAGCCTTACGGCTGAACTGCAACAAATGATGGACAGAAATTATGCATTCTGCATAATTTTGCGCATGTGGGTCTGGGGTTTTCTTCCAGAAGTTATTATCCGGCCTGCTTTTATCCGGAAAATAATATTTTCATGGATTGAATTAATGGTCCGGTTATGTTAAACTTATTCCGGTAAAGTGGTATATTAGGAAATAAAAACAGAAAGTAGAAAGCCATAATTATGTATAAATACGATACCCATCTGCATACCAAAGAATCCAGTGCTTGTGCTTCCGTAAGCGGGGCAGAGCAGGCCATAATATATAAAGCTCTGGGATATTCAGGAATCATTGTCACCGACCATTTTTTTAACGGTAATACTACCGTGCCCTACTATCTGCCCTGGGAAGAGAAAGTGGAAAGGTTTGCCTTGGGCTATGAAAATGCACGTGATCAAGGAATAAAGATTGGACTCTCCGTTTTTTTCGGATGGGAAGAAAGCTTTCGGGGAACGGATTTTTTAATATATGGACTAGATAAGGAGTGGCTTTTAAAACATCCGGAAATCCTAAGCTGGGATATAGGGGAACACTATGCCAGGATACATGCGGAGGGAGGATATGTCGTACACGCCCATCCTTTTCGCCAGGCGGACTATATTTCTGAAATCCGGTTATTTCCGGAATATGTGGATGCGGTTGAAATTGTAAATGGAGGCAATCAGAATCCTTTATATAATCAGAAGGCAGTGGAATATGCCCAAATGCATAATAAACCGGTAACCGGCGGCTCCGATGCCCATCATGCCTATTCGGTTCATGCGGGTATGATTTTTAACCGTCCGTTAAATGATATCCGGGATTTTATCCATTGTGTGCATCTTAAGGAAGATATAACGGTTATTCCGGTCTGAGGCATTAATCTGGCATATGAAAAAGCGGTACAATTGCAGGTGCAATTATTGAATAAAAATTCTCAATTAATATAAAATATTTATAATTATTAAAAAATTTACAGGAAAAACAATTGACAACTTTTACATTATATATTATAAATATACAAAAAACCAATGAAGGTCTTTGAAAACCTTCATTCTTTTTAATATAAGATATTTACCGGACTTTGTTATTTTACGCCTGGCAGACGGGCAGATTGGAGCTAAGGATGAAGAGACCATTTGTAACACTGGAACAGTTAAAAAACATAACGGCACAATACCCGACACCGTTTCATATTTATGATGAAAAAGGGATACGTGAAAATGCAAGAAAATTAAAAGAAGCATTTTCATGGAATAAAGGGTTTAGAGAATATTTTGCAGTAAAGGCCACCCCTAATCCGTTTATTATTAAGATATTAAAAGAGGAAGGCTGCGGTACGGACTGTTCTTCCCTGACGGAATTAATGCTTTCCGAAGCCCTTGGCATTAAGGGGGAGGATATTATGTTTTCTTCCAATGCAACCCCGGCAGAAGAGTTTATTAAGGCAAGCAAATTAAATGCAATCATTAATCTGGATGATTTTACTCATATAGATTTTCTTAAAGAGACTGTGGGAATACCGGAAACTATCTGCTGCAGATTCAATCCGGGCGGGCTGTTTAAAATAAGCAACAGTATAATGGATAATCCCGGCGATGCCAAGTACGGCTTTACCAAGGAACAAATGATTGATGGTTATAAGAAATTACTAAAATTAGGGGCAAAGAATTTTGGTATCCATTCCTTTCTGGCAAGCAATACCGTTACCAATGAATATTATCCGGTTCTTGCAAAAATACTGTTTGAACTGGCAGTTGAATTAAAGGAAAAAACAGGTGCCCATATTAAGTTTATTAATTTGTCCGGCGGTATCGGAATACCTTATAAGCCGGACGAGCCTGCCAATGATATCATGGAAATCGGGGAAGGAGTCCGTAAGGCCTTTGAAGAGGTACTGATCCCGGCAGGTATGGGAGATATTGAAATCTATACGGAACTGGGACGTTATATGCTTGCACCTTACGGTCATTTGGTTGCAACGGCTCTTCATGAAAAACATATATATAAGGAATACATCGGCTTGGATGCCTGTGCCGTCAATCTTATGAGACCTGCCATGTACGGTGCATATCACCATATTACCGTAATGGGAAAAGAAAATGAACCCTGCGACCATAAATATGATATAACCGGTTCCCTGTGTGAAAATAATGACAAGTTTGCCATTGACCGTGTGCTTCCTAAAATTAACATAGGAGATTTAATTGTCATTCATGATACAGGGGCACATGGATCCGCAATGGGTTATAATTATAACGGCAAATTAAAATCCGCCGAACTGCTGTTAATGGAAGACGGTTCCGTTCAGTTGATACGCCGGGCGGAAAAACCGGAAGATTATTTTGCTACTTTTGATTTTTGTGATATTTTAAAAGATATGAAATATGAATAAAGGGAAATATAAAATGAAATAACTAGAAAGATTGTAAAAAAGGACTGCTGTAATTAGGCGGGTATTATAGGAACAAAAGTGAACCGGGTATAAATCCCTGTGATGGGGCGGGCAGTTTCGGCTGTCCGCCCTGCTTTGTTTGCCCGCTACGAGCAGCTCAAACAACTTTTCGTTTGCCCGGAGGAATTGGAACGCGTCATTAAGCTGCGTGAGGTTTTCCGGGAAGCGGTCGATATATGCATGGACAGAGATAACCGCCCGGGCAAAATCATGTCCGAGCGAGTAACTCTCTGATGTGGCATATCTGTGGCGAGTTATTAAAGGTGTAAATTTAAATCAATAATTTTTGAAACTATTTGCCTGCCTAAAACGAATATATAGTGTGAGGACAAGCAGAGGAGGTGTGATTTTGGATGGGGAAATGCGGCTGATACGCAAGATACAAACAACAGGCAACAAAGCGGCTGCCGATACGCTGATACGAGAATACTATGATGAAATTTACCGATATGTCTATAAGCAAACCTCCGACAAGCACATCGCTATGGACTTGACACAGAATATTTTTATAGCCATGCTACAATCCATTGCAAACTATAACGGGAAGCAAGCAGGCTTTCGTACTTGGCTATATCGGATTGCGACAAACAAAACCATTGACTATCTTCGCGGCCGCACGGCAGAAAGAAAGCGTGTTCTTGATATTGAGGATATAGACATTCCCGACGAAGCGGAATTTACACACCAAATAGAAATCAAGGATTTATTATCGCGGCTGCAAGACTATGTAAATTCATTGGAAATGGACTTACAACAGATTTTCAGATTAAAGTTTTTCGGTGAATATACTTTTGTGCAGATTGCGGCTCTTCTGTCATTGCCGGAATCAACGGTGAAAACAAAGTATTACCGTTTATTAAAAATACTTAGAGAGGAGTTTCAGGATGAATATGATTGAGCCTTCCCAAAACGAAAAGGACAGAGCGATTGAAAACATCTTATCGAAAGGACTGTCAACCCCCAAAAGCCTTTGGGGATATCTTTGCGAGATATACCGCGCGCTTGGGATTCGATATATCTTTTTGGATACAGGGCTGGCAATCATTATGACCATCATTGCCACCATTGGATTTATTAGGCTATATCCATTGTCGCTGGAGCAGTACCCATACGCTATGCTGTTCGCGTTGGCTCCGGTATTTTTTCTCTTTGTTGTTCTCTTTGCCGAAACGATAGAACGGGTTAGTGGTTTGTATGAATTAAAAATGACCTGCAAATATACCGTACAGCAGATAACCGCTTTCCGTGTACTATGCTTTTCACTGATGGGCGCTGTGTTTTGTGCCTTCACAAGCCTGTATTTCAGTCGGTTGCCGGTTGCCTATGACTTCTTCAGGGCATTTTCGCTTTCTCTTTGCGCCTTGTTCCTTTGCTCGTTCCTTACCATATTTATCATTCGGCGTTTCAGCCAAAACTGGATTTATTTTACAGCCATGCTGCTTTGGATGGCGATTGGCTTTTTACCAGTTCGGGTTTTCGGTCAATGGTGGGAATTGTTCTTCTCCCAAATACCTGTTACCGTAACCGTATTTGTCGCCGTTATTGCGTGCGCTCTGTTCTTTATGGAAATCAAAAATCTTATGAAAATTCGTAAAAGAAAGGTTGCATATTATGTTGGCTGTTAATCACGTTACAAAAAATTACGGAAAATTTACCGCCCTTGAGGATATAACGCTTGAGTTTACCGGCGGTGTTTACGGTTTGCTTGCTCCAAACGGCGCGGGGAAAACTACCTTGATAAAAATGCTGACTACCCTGCTTTTCCCGACACGCGGTGAAATACTTTGGGGCGGGAGCGAAATTACAAAACTGGACGGTGAATATCGCGGCGTTATCGGATATTTGCCGCAGGAGTTTGGCTATTACAAAAATCAGTCTCCCCGCCAGTTTCTGAACTATCTGGCCGCTCTAAAGGGTATTGACCGGACAGCGGCAAACCGCAAAATAACGGAGTTGTTGGAGCTTGTTTCGCTTGGCGACGTGATGGATAAAAAAATGCGAAAGTTTTCAGGCGGTATGATTCAGCGTGTGGGTATCGCACAAGCTATGTTGAACGACCCGCAAATATTGATACTTGACGAGCCGACAGCGGGGCTTGACCCAAAGGAGCGGGTACGCTTCCGCAATTTAATTTCCGAGCTCTCTAAAGATCGGATTGTCATCTTGTCAACGCATATCGTTTCCGATATAGAAACGATTGCGAACCATGCCATTATGTTCAAAGATCACAAGCTGCTCTGCAACGATTCTCCATCCAGCATCTGCAATACATTAAGCGGCAAGGTTTATGAAACATGGGAGATTGAAACTGTCACGCAGCCGCATCTTCCATTGACACAGCGGCAGGAGGACGGGCGCACACTCGTTCGGTTTGCCTGCGATACGGAATATACAGGCGCGGCACGGCAGGTCACGCCGAATCTGGAGGACGTATTTTTATATGTCTACCAGGACGAGGTGCACTGATGCTTCTTTATTGGCTTGAACTGAAAAAGCAGCTTTCCTCCGTGGCTGTATGGGGGTTTATAGCCGTCTGCCTATTGTTTAACATCTATTTGGTTATAAGCAATCCCGGTGACAAGTACGCGGATTTTGTCGGTGTTGCCTCCAATGATATAGGGTATATTTTAGGGCAATCCTTTCATGAAAAGCTCTCACGATTTACGGCAAGCGGTGAACAAGTGGAGTATTTGGAGCAACTTAAATCTCAAACTTATGATGTGACCGATGTGTTTGACGATTACGAAACAAAGGACATAGGGGAAAGCTATATTGCCGCAATAGGGGCGACGGGCCACTTTGCCGAGAATATGCGGGATAAGTATTCGGCGTTACAAAAAGTCGTTGATGAAAAAGCCGCGAACGATGAAAGCCTGACGCTTTACTTTGCGGGGGCTACTTATAACCAGCATCAACAGCTTTTCAATGGCTTGATGGGATGCCTGCTTATTGAAGGGATTCTCGTTGCGGTACTTTTGGTCTTGCTTTCGGTGGGTTACGAGAACAATCACAGGACAGAAGATATTGTGTATTCGACAAAAACAGGCCGCCATATCCTGTGTACAAAAATTACAGCATCCATATCGGCGGGACTTGGCGCCTATGCCCTTTTAGCTTTGTTCACTTTTCTCTTTTATTTCAGCGTCAATGAATACGGGAGCATTTGGGGCAGCAGCGTATCAAGCGTGTTTAATTACAGATATGATTTTATTGCCGGATACAGGCCGTTTGTGACATGGTGCAGTTTCAGTGTTCTGACCTATTTTCTGGCAACGCTTGGAATGAGTGCGGGGGTGATTTTATGCTTTTCACTTATGGCTTTCAGTATAGGTGTATTGATACGCAACAACTATATAGGCTTTTTGGTATTGGTCGCCATAAATGCGTTTCTTGTCGTATTCCCGTTACAAATACCAAATACGCTGCCGATGACGCGCCTTTATGCCATTTATTATTCCATGCTTTCGCCTGTTTGGCTATGGCTGAAGCATAGTATATGGTTTACGGATGGAGATGCTAACATACTTTGGCCCCATTTTGAAACCTTGGGATTTTGCGTATCAATTCTGCTTTTAACCGTACTTTGCACATTCGCCACGATTTATTTTAGAAAGAGGAATTTGACATGAGGATTGTTTTTTATGAGATGAAAAAGATTTGGAGCGTCAAGCTGCTTTTAATTGTTACTTTGCTTTGCGGCCTGTTTTATGCGATATTCATGGAGTTTAATATTGAGTATTTCCCAAATGGGCACCCGGCAACCGAAGAAGTTGATTACAGCATCGAAATGACGCAGCGGTACGGCCCGACACTGGAAGACGACGAGTTTTCTGAATTTATGAAAACCCGTGAAGAATTAATTTCCGAAGCGGAGATGTATATTAAAACCAATCCGATCTTTTCCGAAGTCGGAATATATACTTATGCTGATTATCAGGAAATGTCCCAAAAAAGAGATCAGACAGAAGCGGAATATAATGCAGAATGGATATTGTTGAAAGAAGAATGCGGCTTTGTGCAGTTTAAGCTGCAAACTCTCGATAGAATAGAGGAGTGTTATTACAATTACCCTGAATACAAATTGGAAGGCTTGATTTCAGAAGCCACAAGTGAAAAAGAGCTTGCCCGTCTTATGGAGATTCAAGAAACGAAAGAATACAGAAACATCATGGACGGATATGTATTTGAGGACACCGTCACTTATACTATTTATTTAGCTATATTGGCAATCTTGGCGGTGCTGGTATTGATTTCGCCGCTCATAGTTACCGACCGCGCAAGGAACGTACATCTTTTGCAGTATACAGCGAAGCATGGCAGGAGAATTTTGAATCAGCAGCTTATTGCCGTTGTCCTTTCGGCCTTTTTGCTGGCCACCACCCTGCTTTTGATTTTCGGGGCTGTTTACAGCGCGCATGGTACATGGCTATTTTGGAATAACGGCCTGCTCTCTTTTCTTAACACCCCTACTGACTTCTTTTGGTTTGATATAACTTACGGCCAATACATCACCGCCTGTATTGTATTGCTTTACATCCTGTGTTTGAGTGCGGCGGCTGTTGCGTTTATGCTTTCAAGGTTCAGCCAAAATCTAATAACCTTAATATTCAAACTTATTCCCGCGTTTGCCGTGTTTGGGGCGCTTTGTTTCAGCGTCTTTCACTACACTTTTAGCTCGACGAACAATTTATATATGGGGACAAGCGTTATCGGGATAGAACCTATTGTTTGCAGTCTTGTATTTATAGCAGGATTAGCGGTATCTCTCTATATTGTACGCAGAGAGAAAAAAGTTGACGTGATTTGAGGATGTTTGAAATTAACATGCTTTTGTGTGAGCAGATGAGGATATAATAACTAAATCCAATCAGCTCAATACTTGTATGACGGTAGACTAAGAACACTTCATTCCCAAAAGAACACTTTGGGAATGAGGTGTTTTTTCCGTATTCAGTTTGTCCTTCGTGTGGGTTTACAACTTATACTTGTGACTTCCTGCAATTAGGCAGTCCTTTTCTATCTGATAGGAAAATTCATCCGTACATTTAAGTAAATAATTCCCAATATTTTTTAAAAAAACGAAATTAAACTATAATGTAAAGTATAAAACGTCCGATAAATAAAATATAAGAAAAATTAAAAGGTTAAAACAGGTGGTGAAAACAATGCGTATCGATGCATATAACAAAATTTCACAGATATATCAGACAAATGCGGTGAAGAAAACGACGAAGACTGCAGGGGCTGTGGCTGCGGACCAAGTGGAAATATCAAGGGCCGCAAAGGATTATCAGGTTGCCAGACAGTCTGTTGCCAATTTACAGGATGTCAGAACGGATAAAATAAACGATATCAAGGGCCGTATGGAATCGGGAACCTATAATATCAGTATGGAAGAGGTTGCTGATAAATTAGTGGAGAGTTATTTTGAAAAACTAATATAATTTATCTCATATCTTAGGAATATAGTAACTTCATGGGAAAAGAGGGCTGTCAGTGGCAAGCTTAATTGAAGAATTAGTTGATACCTTACAGAAAGAACATGATATTTACAGGCAGATGATCCCGGTAGCGGAGAAAAAAACCGGGATCATTATAAATAATGATCTTGAGGCTTTGCAGGCCATGACCGATCAGGAGCAGGCAATGCTTGAAGAGATTACCGCATTGGAAAGAAAACGGGAGGAAGTAATCGTCAATATTGGTACCGTAGTCAGCAGGGATCCTAAAAAAATCAACATTAAAACAATCATCCAAATACTGGATAAACAACCGGTGGAGCAGAAACGGCTTTCCAAAGTTCATGATAATCTGAAGAAGACTATTCAAAGACTTGTTGAAATCAACAATCATAACAAATCGCTAATACAGCAATCCCTAGAGATGATAGAATTCAATATGAATTTTATTCAAAGTACAAGGATGTCACCGGGGAATTTAAGCTACAATAAGGGCGCTACCCAATTGGATATGCCCGCTTCGCAGACAGGGATGTTTGATGCAAAGCAGTAGTGAAGCAGAAAATTATAAGGCAGGTGAAATTCTTTGAGTTTAATGAGCAGTTTATATGTAGGCGTATCCGGTCTGAGTGCCAGCCAGAACTCTTTAAATACAACGGCCCACAATTTAGCCAATATTGATACCAAGGGTTATGTCAGGCAGCAGGTGGTACAGGCGGACCGTGCCTATTTGAAATGGGGTGTTACCCACTTATCTACGCTTCAGTCCGGGATGGGTGTTAATATTGCTACCGTAAGACAGGTAAGGGATATGTTTTTGGATAAGGCATACCGGCAGGAGATAGGCAGACAGGGTTTTTACGAGGTACAGTACGAAGCAGTACAGGAAGTGGAAAGCATGTTCGGAGAATTGGAAGGAGTTGCTTTTCAGGATTCTCTGGAAGAACTATGGAAATCCCTGGAGGAATTGTCTAAAACACCGGACCTTATTGAGGTTCGTGCTACCTTGGTGCAGAATGCGGAATCCTTTCTGGAGCGTGCCGAAATTATATACAACCAGTTAAAGGCGTACCAGGTTAACCTGAATACCCAGATTCAGGATAAAGTAAGCCGTATTAATGAAATTGCGGAGGGTATTAAAGATTTAAATGATAAAATAAGCCGTTACGAAAGCAACGGGCTGGAAAATGCAAATGATTTGCGCGATGAACGAAACAACCTTCTCGATGAATTGGGGCAAATCATCAGTATTACTTATAAAGAGAATTCCAACGGTGTTGTAACGGTCAATGCGGAAGGGGTACAATTAGTCGGCGAAACGAATGTCTATAAAATGGGTACGGCCAAGGTCAGTGAGTCCTCCAATCTTTTAAAGCCGGTGTGGGTCAGCTATGGCAATGTGGATGTATTCAATCTGGACCGGGCCACTTCCTCTGAAAATAATACGGATATTGGTTCCTTAAAGGGGCTTTTGGTATCCAGAGGAGACGATACGGCCAATTATACGGATATGTTTCTGGCCCTGGATGAATATAACAATACGATTAATACCTCGGTTATAATGACGGTTCAGGCTCAGTTCGACCAGTTAATCCATGGCGTGGTTACCGCCATTAATGATATTTTATGTCCCAATAAGGAAATTACTTTAGCAGACGGAACTACAATAACCGTGCTGGACGAAGAAAATGCGCCGGTAGGCATGGACAGCGACTACACCATGGGACAGGCGTTGTTTAACCGTAAATCCATGGACCGGTACGAGGCCGTCGATGTAGAAGTACTGGATGAAGACGGCAACCTTCAGACCATAACCGTAAGGAAATATAACGAAGAAGACCCGGATGACTATTATTCCCTCTTTACCTTGGGTGAGATTGAAATTAATCCGGAGATTAGTAATAATTATTCTTTAATACCATTAAGTTCTAACAGCCGTACCGGAGAAGTGGATGTTAAAACGGCAGAAGCTTTGGTTTCAAAGTGGCAGGAAGGTTTTGCAGTCCTTTCACCCAACTCATTAACAGTGTATAGCTTCAACGATTATTACACGGCTTTTATCGGTGAACTGGCTAACCGCGGTGAGCAGCTTGGAAATATCAGCTCCAACCAGGCAACTCTTACCAGTAATATTGACAACCAGAGACAGCAGGTTGCGGGAGTGTCTTCGGATGAAGAATTAACCAACCTGATTAAATATCAGCATGCCTATAATGCATCATCCAGGTATATTACCGTAATAGATGAAATGCTGGAGCATATTATTTCCACATTAGGAAGATAAATATTAAGAATGCAGAGGTGAAAAACATGCCGTCAACTTTTTTTGGATTAAGTATAGGTACCACCGGACTGTATACCTATCAGGCAGCGTTAAATACAACAGCCCACAATATTGCCAACACGGAAACGGAAGGTTATACCAGACAAATATTAAACCAAAAGGCAGGTGTTGCCCTGAGAGTCAACAGCTCTTACGGTATGGCCGGTACCGGTGTTGATGTTACGGGAATTACCCAGGCCAGGAACGCTTATTATGATTTAAAATTCAGAACTAATAATACAATATATGGTGAATATTCTGCCAAGTATTATTTTATGACAGAAATTGAAAATTATTTTAACGAAGTAAGCCTGGAGGGCTTTACCACTTCTTTTGATACCTTTTATTCAAGTTTACAGGGCTTATCGTCGGATTCCGCTAATTTAACAAAAAGAACAGAGTTAACGAACTATGCCAAGAGCCTGACGGAATATTTTAACAGTATGGCTACCAGTTTACAGAGTATACAGGAAGAATGTAATTTTGAGGTGAAAAATCAGGTTGACCGGATTAATTCCTTTGCGGCACAGATTGCAACGCTGACCAAGCAGATTAATACGTTGGAATCCAGCGGCGGAACTGCAAATGACCTAAGGGACCAAAGGCAGCTGCTGTTGGATGATTTATCTGAAATCGTCAACGTTACCTACACCGAAAATGTGGTTGGGGATAACGTAGGAGTCACCAGCTTTACCGTTAAAATAAACGGACAGACATTGGTTGATACCAATAATTACAATACCTTAAAAGTGGTCCCGAGAACGGAAAAAGCGAATCTGAATGATATTGACGGTCTTTATGATATAATGTGGGAAAACGGAAATTCTTTCAATACCCAGAGTACAACTTTAGGAGGATATCTCAAAGCCTTAATTGAAGTAAGGGATGGAAACAACGGCGAAACATTACGTGGGGAAATCGGCTCAATTGAGACCGTAACCCAGGCAGACGGAACCGTAACTAACGAGGTTGTATTGTCCAGCGCCAATATCAATGAAATTGAAAAATTAAATACATCATTTGCCACACAGAAAGT
>DBEP01000102.1:0-987 GCA_002294045.1 Lachnoclostridium sp. UBA903
TTACCAATTCCATTCGGTATACTTCCTGCCAATATAAACAGAACATCCTCACTTGCATACCCGGTTAATTTCTGAGTTAACTGTTCCAGCTCCTCCTCACTGACCAGGGGACCCGGTTCATTTAATTCCGTAACAAAACCGTTGGCTTCCAGTACTTTCATATTAGTCCTTATTTCATTCTTTATTTCAACAAAATCAGACTTAATCCCATGTTCCTGCAATACTTTTTTTATAAGACTTCCCCCGCTGCCCCCTATAAAGCCCGCTGCAATGGTTTCACCGCCTAATTCCCTGATGGTTTTAGAGACGTTAATGCCCTTTCCTCCCACATCCGTAATAACATTATTAAGCCGGTTCAAACTTCCCCGTTCCAGTTGTTCCACTTCCACGGTCTTATCAATAGCGGGATTCATGGTTACTGTTATAATCATGGAATCAAATCACTCCTTACCCGTAAAAATATTATATATCTCATCCGCACTGCTTTTTATCAGACTTTTCACGGCTTCCGGCGTGGATAATTTCTCCGCGATATTAGCCAGCACGTCCAGATGTTCTTCCCCGACACCTGCGATACCGATGACCACATATACCAACTCATCCTTCCACATGGTGCCTTCCGGAAATATCATAACCGCAATACCGGTTTTCCTAATATCTTTTTTAGCCTCTTCCACTCCATGGGGCAAGGCGATTCCGTTTCCGATATTGGTGGAAAAGGTCAGCTCCCGCTTTAGCATTCCGTCAATATAGCTTTCGTCCACATAGCCGCTTTCATACAATAACCGTCCGATTTCACGAATTACATCTTCTTTGGGCTTTGCTTTACAATTTAGTATTATATTGTTTTTTTGCAATAGATTCACTTTTTCCTGTTCCTTTCTATAATAACATATCCGTTTATAACTTCTGTACATATAGAAATTAATATTGCTCCTTGTTGTGCTTTTATTATACTCTTACCGGACCCGGTATTTCAATGAATAC
>DBEP01000102.1:1008-25083 GCA_002294045.1 Lachnoclostridium sp. UBA903
ATAATTCCGGATTTTTTCCTTATCACCCATAAATATAATATTTAAAAATTTGTCTTCTTCAATTAATTTACTGCTTAAATAACCCATAATGCTGCTGTTTTCATCGGTATGGGCATCCTCCGGTATCAGCATGATGATTACGGCACGGATATTCTTAAAAAACGGATCTTCAAATCTTGTCAGCTCTCTGGTTACGAAAACTGAGAAGCTGGGCTTTACCACACCTTTGGTACGGGTATGCAGCAGAGCAAAATCATATTCCGGTATAATCTGGGAGGCAATCTTCTCCCTCCTCCTGATATCCTCCTGTATTAAGAGCCGCTTGTCATTGTACTGGGACAATTTTTCGGTCACCGCCACCAGCAATTCTTCAAAGGTAATAAAGCTGCTGACCTTTATAACCATGAATTCTTTAATAATCGCCTTAATCTGTGTCGCAGTAAAATTAACCTGCTCCAGCTGCAATGAAAAATCCCTCTCCGCCCTGATGCTTTTAGGGCTTGTGGCATATAACCGCACTTTGGCTTCAATCTGTTCTAAGTCCGGATCAATTAGCAGCGGACTGACCCGGACAATGTCCGCATTTATATCATCTAAGTTGATGCTGGATATTAAAAAATCCATTTTCTTTAATACCTCCGGTGTTAAATCTTCCTTTCCGTAGGTAATAATTTCCGCTCTTTCTTTTAAAAAACGTTTCAATTTCGTATGCATTAATCTGGAGATACCGATTCCGCTGGCACACACAATCCCAATATCCACCTTGCGTTTGCTTTCTTTCTGGTTTTCCAGGCGTACGCCTGCGGCACCAAAATGCATGGTTAAAAAGCCGATTTCCTCTTCCGGCACTCCGTAGCCATATCTTCCGGTGATAAAAGCTCCAACCTTCAGGCATTTTTTAAAAATGTCGGGATACGTATCCTTTATTTCCTGCAAAAGGGGATTGGAAATGGCCAAATGATTCTTAAGGCGGATAAAGGTAGGCTGCAGATGCGCCAGCAAACCTGCGATAAACTCTTCGTCCTGCTTCAGTTCATATGCCAGGTCCTTATCATAGATATCTATCATGTCATTAATAAAATTCAGGAGCTCCTCCCGTTCCGCCAGATTTTCTATTTCAATTCCCTCATCGATATATTGTAATTTGGAGCCTTTGATATGCAGTAGTACATACGCAATCTCAATATCAGGAATCTCAATCTGAAATTCCTCCTCCAAAGAATTTGCTATATGCAATGCTAAATCATAATCTTCATCTTTACTTAATTTTTCCAGTAATTCCTTATTGGGCTCAATAATTTCCTCCTGCAGTATCCGGTTCACCGCAATGGTTACATGAAGAATCAGCCCGATATAGGAATTCTCCGTTAACCGCAGCAGCCTTTTATCCCGTATACTGTTAAAACAGGTAATAACCTGCTTTAATACATCGTTGTTAATCAGATTATAAATATTTCTTCCTTTTTTGTCCCTTATTACATCCAGTATGGTCCATTCCTTACCGTCAGTGAGATTTTTCATGATTTTACTGTCCATGTTTTCATCGATAAATTTCCTGACTGCCAGCCGGTAGTTCTTTTCACTTCCTTCCAGGGCTACTCCGTACCCCTGTTTTCTTATAATCTTTAAATCAAACTGGCGGAACCAGCCCTCTACGGCTTCCATATCATTGCTGATGGTTGCCTCACTGACTCCGAAAATATTTCCGTAATAATATAACTTCTTGGGAGTTCTGTCCTTTAGAATCTCCAGAATCAGTCTTTTTCTTCTTTCCTCCTTGTCACCGGAATCCATTACATCCTGTTCCTTTAATATGGAAAGTAAGTTCCTTTTATCCGCTTCTTCTCCGTCCAGCCAAATACCGATTCCTGTTTTTGTCTGCAGAGTAATGTTGTATTTTTTCAGAGAAGCATCAATATATTCCAGTTCTCTCTGGACTGTCCTTTTGCTGACTTTTATTTCGTCCGCCAGCTTCTTAACCGGTATTGTCTGTTCTTCCTGCAATAAGATAAGTAATATTTGCCGAAGACGCGGTGAAAAATTCATAACCCCATCCCTCCTTTTCCATCCATGTTCCTGAAAGTTTCATAACCTGTTTTATAGATATTCTATATACATTATGGATGCCGGCAGACAAAAACATACACCGGACTAAAAGCTCTCTCCTTTTACGGGGTATCTTTCATCTTCAATTGCAGTTACATGCGAATAGGGGTATTGCAAAATTCAAAATATAACTTACTTGCAGGAAACACAAGTTCAGTAAATTGACTTTTTTGCAATAACCCCTTTTGCACAATCTAAGCAGTTCTTATTCCGTCTGTTTTAATTCCTCAACTAAAATGTCATATTCCGGCGCAGCGAGAAAATTATTAATTAAAACCAGCTTGGCATTTGGATTGCTGCGTGCTGCACGTTCTCCTAATTCCGCATGAGTCACTACAATTTCGGCATCCTGCGGTATGGAGGACACGGAAGCATGAATTACTTTAATATGTCCTAATCCCGCCGCTTCCAGCTTCTTACGAAGCACCGTCGCACCCATGGCACTGGACCCCATACCTGCGTCACAGGCAAATACGATATTTTTAACCTTGGCACCATCTATATTTACGGTTTCTTTGACGGTTTCTTTGGTTAAACCTTTGGACGCCCGTTTCATTTCCTTAACTTTATCTCTTGCGGAATCCAGGTCTTCCTCTTTTCCAAAAATCTTCAACAAAGGTACCGCAACGACACAGGAAACGGCTGTTGCTACCAATACTCCCAAAATAACCGGCAGATATCCGGATCTTGGTGTCATTGCAAGTACTGCCAGAATACTGCCCGGAGAAGCCGGTGATACCAATCCGCCGTCTAACAGATTAAGGACAAATATACCGCTTGCTCCGCCGGATATAACCGCCAATAATAAAGCCGGATTCATTAAAATATACGGAAAATATATTTCATGGATGCCGCCTAAAAAGTGAATAATAACCGCTCCGGGCGCGGAACTTTTGGCAGAACCTTTGCCGGCAATACAGTACGCCAGTAAAATTCCCAATCCGGGTCCCGGATTAGCTTCCAATAAAAAGAATATGGACTTTCCTAACTGTTTTGCCTGTTCCATACCCATTGGTGACAGAATACCGTGGTTAATTGCATTGTTTAAAAATAAAACTTTGGCCGGTTCTATAAATATACTGGCTAAGGGAAGCAAACCCCGGTTTACGAAAAAGCCCACGCCGGCTTCCATAATGATATTTAATTGTGTTACAACAGGCTGAATGCCTTTTAATGCCAGTAATGCAAGTACGGCACCAATAATACCAAGTGAAAAATTATTTACAAGCATTTCAAAGCCTGCTTTTACTTTTCCTTCCACCAATTTATCAAATTTTTTAATAATCCAGCCGCTTAATGGCCCTAAAACCATTGCCCCAATAAACATAGGAACATCCGCTCCAACAATAACACCCATCGTTGCGATTGCGCCAATAACCCCGCCCCTGTGGCCGGCAACCGCGTTTCCTCCGGTGAAAGCGATTAATAAGGTCAGTAAGGTTGTTGACATAGGGCCTACCAGAACCGCAAGACTTTCATTTGGCAGCCATCCCGTCGGTATAAATAATGCCGTAATAATCCCCCAAGCTATAAATGCCCCTATATTCGGCATCACCATACCGCTTAAGAACCTTCCAAATACCTGAACTTTTTCCTTCATCTCTTACCCTCTCTTCTGAAATTAATGAACAGTTATTATATTTCCGAAGAATTGATTGGCCAATCATCTTCTTAAGATAGTTTAATTATAATAGCTGACCTTATGTCATTTCAACTTGAACAAACGTCAATTTGTCGCTATTCAATAATGACATGACTAAATACTGATTTAATTTAGTCATATTTCACATATTTGGTAAGTAAATAAAAGGGGCTGCTGCAAAATATAAATCATATTCCAGACAAGTTCGGTAAACGGACTATTTTGCAACAGCCCACGGTCCGGAACCGGTTACAGAATACAGGTCCGGTTCGAAATCTCCCTTATTCAATGTCCAGCTGTTCCAGTATGTGGTTCTCTTCCAAATCCTTAAGGGTTCTCCTGCCCAGATTTTTAAGCAAGGCAGCTTTATCTGCCCAGAGATAGTCCGTATGTTCTTCGGATAATACCACCCGGTCCGTATTGCTGGTGCACAAATAGTTAATGATTACTACCTGTCTGTAATCATGGGTTTTAAAGGATGTGGCAAAGAGCAATTTTTCCACCGTTACCTCTAAACCGGTTTCTTCCATGATTTCTCTTTTCAGACCGCTCACCAAATCTTCTCCGAATTCCAATTTCCCACCGACAAACTCCCATATACCGGCTCCGATTTTATTGTTCTGTGTCCGCTTTACGATAAGTACTCTTCTGTTATATAAAATGATAGCTTTCATAGCATTTATTATTATGTTTTCCATAAGATTCACCTCTTGACGTTGCACAGTAATTTCAGCAGACATCTTGCCTAATCTTAATTTATCATATAAACGCCCTTATGAAAACCTTTTTATACAAAGTATCAGGGAAACGCAGGAAGGGAAAGAATCCCGGGAAGAAGTGCCTTCATCCCGGGATTCTTTCCCTTCCTGCGTTTTCCACGCATAAACCCCTGCATTTTTTTAATGTATTTCTTCTATAATATAATATGTTTTTAAATCAAATGGTGATGGAGTTCGCCTTTAAGACAAAAAACGATAAGCCAATTAATAACACCGGTTAATTGACTTATCGCCTCTTTTCTATTTCACGGTAAGTTTGATAATTGCACTTTCCAATATATCAAAACCTGCTTCCAGCTGCTCATCGGTAACTACCAGCGGACTTAAGAAACGGACAACATTATCATAAGTACCTGCGCTCTCTATGATTAAACCGTTCTTTACACATTCCTGCACCAGTTCGGCAACCAGCTCTTTGTTCGGTTCTTTGGTTTCCTGATTCTTTACAAATTCAATGCCCAACATGACACCAAGCCCCCGGACATCTCCTACCACCGGGTATTTCTCCTTCCAGCTTCCGAATGTAGTCCGGCATTTTTCAGATATGCTTAAGGCCCTGCCGCAAAGCTTATCCCTTTCAATAATTTCAATCACCTTAAGGGCGGAAGCACAGGCAAGGGCATTGCCGCCGTAAGTACCTCCGATGGTACCCGGTATAACGGCATCCATAATCTCGGACCTTGCGGTTACGGCCGATAAGGGAACACCGCCTGCAATGGATTTGGCAGTCGCTATTATATCCGGAGCACAGCCTTCTTCCGCCCAGTAGTCGGAAACAAATAGTTTGCCGGAACGCCCGAAACCGCATTGGACTTCATCTGCAATCAAAAGAATACCTTTTTCATCACAAATCCTGCGGACAGCCTTTACCCAATCAATCGGTGCAGGAACAAAGCCGCCCTCCCCCTGTACCGGTTCCACTACTACGGCAGCCACATACTCCGCCGGGGAACCTTCTTCAAACACGCCGTTTAATCTGTCAATATAATAATTAACTGCCTGCGCATCACTAAAGCCTTTGGGCTTACGGTATAGATAAGGGAATTCCGCACGGTATACCCCATCCGGAAAGGGTCCCATACCCTTTGCATACGCTTTTTTTGCGGTCATAGTCATGGTAAGGGCAGTCCTTCCGTGAAATGCACCGGAAAATACGATAATATTCGGTCTCCCGGTGTAGGCCTTGGCAATCTTTACCGCATTTTCATCCGCCTCCGCTCCGCTGTTGACAAACATGGTCTTTTTCGTTCTGCCCTTAACCGGAACAATCTCATTCATTTTCTCCGCTAAAGCGATATAACCTTCGTGGGTAACAATATTCATCATGGCATGGAAATAATTCTCCGCCTGGTTTTTAACGGCTTCTATCATTTCCGGCTGGCTGTATCCCACATTTAAAACACCGACGCCTCCGACCCAGTCTAAAAATATATTTCCGTCCACATCTTCCAGCATGGCACCCTCCCCCCGCTTAATCACACAGGGATAATTGCTGCGGATTGCCGCGGGAACGGCCTTCATTCTCCGGTCAAGAACAGCTTTTGCCTTGGGTCCGGGCAAGGTATCTGTAACTATTTTAGGCAATGCATTTTTTAACATACGAATTCCTCCTGATATTAATAAAGCGATAGGTAGATTTCATATACCGTATCTTTATCTAATTCTGCATAATTATTAGCCATAAGCCGTCCCTGTTTTTCCATTACGGATACGGTAAATTCCTCCAGCTGCTCCCTGGTAACACCGTACCGGCTTAAGGCTTTTTTAGGAATTATATGATTCAGCAGTGCTTCCAGTTCGTCATAAACCCTGTCCTCACCGCACTCCAATATGCCTGATAAGAACCTGCTTAACTGGCTTATTTTCCCGTTGGGCAAAAGCTTTTGATAGGTTTTAAATACTCCGGTAAAAATTGCATAATTGGATTCGCCGTGAGGTATATGATATGCCGCTCCCAGAGGATAGCTCATAGCGTGTACCGCCGCCGTGCCGGCATTGCCAAAAGCAAGACCGGCATATGTACTGGCCAGCAGGAAATCGGGAAGCAGCGGAATCCTTGCGGCTTCCCCGTCCTTAACAATTATCTGGTATCCCTTTAAAATCATTTCCATGGCCCGAATGGAATACATCTCGGTAAATGGATTTGCTTTAGGAGAAAGAAAGGATTCTATTGCGTGAATAAAAGCATCAATGGAACTGGTTGCAAAATAGGGAAACGGCAGTTTTTCCAGAAGCTTGGGTATCAATATGGCAGAATCCGCAAAAAGCTCATCCACCGCAAGGCCAAGCTTCGTACGGCGGGAAACCAGCTCCAGGATGGATATGTTGGTGACCTCGCTGCCCGTACCGCAGGTGGTAGGAACTAAAATTAATTCTTTATCTTTCACTAACTCCAGCTTTTTATCAAATAAATCCGGAACCGGCAGAACATTTTTCAAGGCAAACAATTTTGCCACATCCAGTATGGTTCCACCGCCTATGGCAATAACCCTGTTGTACGGGATGTTTTTCACATCTGCATAAATTGCTTCCACCATCTTATCGTTTGGCTCCCCCGAACCGTATTTTCTGAAATAAACAACAGCTGCCTCTAAAGACAATTCCTCAAAATAATCTTTAAAGGTATGTTCACTGGTTATAATTAAATCATTTCTGCCAATATGAAAGGTATCACAAAATTCTTTGCAGTTATCAAACTGCCATATGGTTGTTTTTATTCTGAACTGCTTCATGGCCGGCTCCCGTCCGCATGTTTGAAGACCTCAGTACACTTGCTTAATGAACCTCAAGCCTCCTCGTACAACGTTCTTAAATTAACTGGACCATTACGTTGTACTAACCATGCTTTTTCTCTGGATTTTCTTGTGTTTCATGTGTTTTAATTGGGGAATATCGTAACACAAAAAAAACATATCAGCAACGTTAATGAGCATAAAAAAGATCGGAATTTCTGTGCTGAACAACCAAACCCATGTCCATTATTATTAAAATGCACCGGGTACTAAATTTCAGATAAACGCAGGAATGAGTATATTTCCAGGAGAAAGGCGGATTCCGAATGTAAAAGGTCCCTATGACACTTAAACTCAGGAAATTACGCCAGGAGTAAAAATCAAATTTGTTCTGAGGAAAATTTTTATCTCTTGATGAAACCCGATATATGGTATAATGTCTTCGATAGACATTATACCTGCGAACATGGTATAATGAATATATATACAAACTATATCCGTAGCTTTAAATTGGGTTATTACAGAAAGGAGAAAAAAATGGCTGTCAGTCTGAAAGATCTCTATACCGATACGAAGCAGAAATTTAAGCTGGAGCTCCTTGCCGGTAAGGAAGGCCTGGAAAATACCGTAAGCTGGGTTCACTTAATTGAAGATGTTACTACCACCGACTTTATCCGGGGCAGCGAACTGATTATAACAACCGGATTAGGCGTAAAGGATGAATACTGGCTGGAACACTTTATTGAAAGTCTGTCCACGCAGCGGGCGGTAGGCCTGATTGTAAATGTGGGGGCTTATATCAAAGAAATTCCTGCCCATACTCTTAAATACTGTGAAAAAATCAAATTTTCCCTGTTTATTATGCCATGGGAAATACATCTGGTTGATATTATGCAGGATTTCTGCAACCGGATTATACAAGCCGAACAAATAGAAATAAACGAATCCGCCGCATTCTTAAATGCTATATTGAATCCGGAAAATAAAGCATCCTATCAGCCCTATCTGGAACAAAACGGTTATAAACTGAAAGGCTCTTACTGCATCCTGGTTATACACCCGGACAGGGAAATAATTCCCCAGGAAAAAGAATTACTGCTTAAAAAGTTACGGATTACGGCAATTAACATATTAAACCGTCTTCCCATACAATTTGCTGTATTAAATTTCAACCAGGAAGTTATTCTGATTTTTCACGGCAGTACAATTGAAAAGATTAGAAAATATTCCGAAAAGCTGAGACTTGGATTCAAAAAGGAATATGCTTCGTTAAGAACCCTGTTTGGAGTGGGTCCTGTGGTTACGGGTGCAGATAATATATATAAAAGCTTTCAGAGAGGTCAGGCAGTATTACGGATCGGAAAAAAACAGAATACGGATATTATGTTTTATGATGACATCGGCATCAATAAAGTTATTCTGGCAGTCGAAGACCGTCAGGTATTAACCGATATGTACAGGGACAATCTGGGGAGCCTGGAAGAGTATGATAAACAGCACAATACGGATTATCTGACTATTTTAAGGCTGTATCTGTCCTGTAATTCCAGTGTACAGGCTGTGGCAGAACAGACTTTTACCCACCGGAACACCATAAATTACAGAATTAAAAAAATAAAAGAACTCCTCTCCTCCGATTTAAACACCATGGAAGACCGCTTCCGTTTTCAATTAGCATTTTACATTCGTGACATACTGGAAGATTCAGAAAATTAAATGTGATTTAGAAAAAAATAAAAAATTTTAATTGACAGACCAAAAAAAGAATGATAATATATGCAACATCAAGAATTGATACGAAGGTGTATTAAGATTAATCCATGTCTTAATACACTTTTTTATTTATTTATTTTATTATCATATAGGTTTGAAACCATGGGATGTAAAGGGGCACTAATAAGCTGATAGTGCCTCTTTTTCCGTCTTTTACGGACGGCAGGTGAATAAAAAAGGAGGTAACGATATGGCTGAGAAGGCAAAAGAGTATATTATCCGGATTTACCAGTTGTCAAAAAGTTTCGGTAATCTGGAAGTACTGAAAAATATCAGTCTGCATGTAAAACGCGGAGAGGTTGTAACCATTATCGGCCCTTCCGGCTCAGGCAAAAGTACCTTTTTACGCTGTATGAATTTGCTTGAAATACCAAGCGGCGGAAAAATGTATTACAAGGACAAAGACATGCTGGATTTATCCACAGACAGCAGAATCCTCAGAAGAAATGTCGGTATGGTATTCCAGAAATTTAACCTGTTTCCCACGAAAACAGTTCTGCAGAATATTACAATGGCACCAATGCGGATCCAGAAAAAAAGTAAAACGGAAGCAGCTGAATTGGCAATGAATCTTCTCAAAAAAGTCGGTTTAGAGGATAAGGCGGAGGATTATCCCAAAACCTTATCCGGAGGTCAGCAGCAAAGAGTTGCCATTGCAAGGGCTCTGGCTATGCAGCCCGAAATGCTGCTCTTTGATGAACCGACCTCGGCCCTTGATCCCGAACTGGTGGGCGATGTTTTAGGTGTCATGAAAGGATTGGCACTGGAAGGCATGACCATGGTAATCGTAACCCACGAAATGGCCTTTGCAAGAGACGTTTCGGACCGTGTAATCTTTATGGATAAGGGGTATATCGTGGAAGAAGGCCCTCCGGAGGATATCTTCGGGAATCCCCGGAATGACAGAACCAGGGATTTCTTAGCCAGAGTTTTATGACAAATTTCTTTGTAAATAAATAATAATTGTTTATGAAAAACGGAACCTGAAAATGGATTTTATTTTAACCGGAAGAGGAGGAAAATATTATGAAAAAGTATACCGGATTATTTGCAGTTTTAGTTGTATTCACTGTACTGCTTGCGGGCTGCGGCAGTAAAACCGCTGATACCGATGCAGATGCAGCAGGAGGTAACGGTGCTTCGGTTACCGAAGAAACTTCCCCTGAAACAGGTGGGGCAGATACGGGAGAAGCAAGCGATACGTTAACCAGATTACGGGAACAGGGGTACATTACTATTGCATCCAGCAACGATGCCCCCCTTTCTTACATCGATGTGGAAACCAATGAGTACACCGGTGTGGATGGTGAAATTTTCAAAGAAATAATGAGGCGCCTGGGAGTCCCGGAAGTCCGTATGAAAACCGTTGCATTTGAAAACCTTTTAATCGAGTTAAACAATAAATCGGTGGACATAGTTGTAGATGCCATGTATATAAAACCGGAAAGGCAGGAAATTGCCCTATTTACTAACGTATGGTATTCCGAAGGTGACTGCCTTCTCGTAAAATCCGATTCCGACATTAGAAGTCTTGCAGATTTAAAGGATAAGACCGTCGGAGCCCAGAAAGGAACCGCATTTCTTGAAATTGCCCAGTCTTGGGAATCGGAAGGACTGATTAAGGAGCTGATTATTATGGGTTCCCAATCCGAATTAATGCTGTCGGTTAATACGGGCAAAGTCGACGCATGTATTACCGACTCTATTATAGCAGGATATACCTTAACCCAGGATTCCAGCCTTGACTTAAAATTAGCGGAGGACTACGTACCTGATTCCACAGGTAATATCGGTGCAGCCCTTAGATTTGAAGACAAAGACTTCTGTGAGGAAATAAATACCGTTCTGGATGAAATGAAAGAAGACGGCTCTTTAATGAAATATCTCGAGCAATACGGAATGGATGAAAGCTCCTTTGTAGGAGTGGAAGAAGGTAAAACTGTTCAATAGCGGTATCACATCTTAAGTGATACGGGCATGGAGGTTATTATGGAGATAATTAAAAGGCTGAATTTTACAAAGGCAGCAGAGTATTTGGTACCTTCCTTGTGGAAAGGCTTGGGTTTGGTAATTCAAGTAACTTTGATTGCATTCCTGGTTGGAATTATCCTGGGTCTGTTTATAGCAATCGGGCGTATCAGCAAATATAAGGTATTAAAGACCATACTGGTTGTAATAATTGAGTTTATCAGAGGCACTCCTCTGCTTGTGCAGATTGTTTATATGTACTATGTTATGCCTTTATTGGTAGAAATCCTGCTGCAGCTCGTAGGTTCGAATTATAGATTTGAGTTAAGTCCTATTGTCGCGGGTATTTTAGCATTGGGTATTAACTACAGCTGTTATCTGTCCGAGGTCATCCGCGGTGCCATAGAGTCCATAGATTCCGGCCAGATGGAGGCCGGCCTGGCATTAGGTTTTGGAAAAACGGAAGCTTTATTCCGGATTGTACTGCCTCAGGCCATAAGGAATGTCATACCCGTATTCGGCAACTATCTGATTATGATGATAAAAGATACATCCCTGCTTGCTTATATCAGTGTATTTGAATTATTATTAAGGACACAGACTTATGCTTCCCAGACCTTTTTAACTATTGAGTCCTATACTATCCTGGCAGGCGCTTATTTAATCATAAGCCTTCCCATGTCCCAGGTAGTTAAGTATATTGAAAAGAAGGTAAAATAAATATTTATATCCGCACAAAAGGGCTGTTGCAAAATATTGAATTTTGCAACAGCCCTCTAAGCATAAGGCTATATCCCAAAACAATCATATAAAAACGAGATACCTGTTTCCGTTTTAAAAATATTCTCTTTTACATTTTTAATACTGTCTGCGGAAGCATTGTCTTCATCCAGGTTCACCAGGAAATCAGCTTCCACCAATATCTGGTAATCTGTTCCCTCTATGTTGGTATATGTATGATGATGGGCAATTAAATAGCATACCCGCTCTATAAATTCTTTGTCATACCCGAGGCCGGTCAGCATATCCGCAGCAATGGAAGGCCCTTCAATCTGCTGATAATGTCCGGCACTGCTGTGGTATTTTTCTTCACTGACCTTAATGCCTATATCATGCACCACTGCCGTAACTTCCAGGATTTCCATGGTTTTACCGTCCAGCTTTTCCATCTCACCGATGGATTTTGCATAACCATATACCTTGATAAAATGGTTAATTCTCTTTATGTCGCCGGAGTAATACCTTATCATTGCATTTATTACAGAACCTATACTTTTCATAATACCACCCATGCATATCGCAAGTCTGCTTGCGATACTGCCGACATAAGACATCTGCTTTTTGGATGTCGTTGTCTAATAATAAGTGTGAAATGTCTTTTATTTCACACTACTTCCTTACTTGATAAACTCTCTGAAATCAATTAAACCTTTTGACAGCAGCCTAGAGCGTGTTTGAAAAATCATTGGGGCGTTCAGCCCGGCACAAGCATTTTTCAAACACACTCTAGTTTATGCTTTTTAACAAGTTCAGAACCGGTACGTTAAAGTTAATCGTGTTAGCCGTAAAATAACCTGAATCTTCCCTGGCATCCTTTTCTTTATCATCCTCAAAAAAAGTATCCAAAAACTTTAAATAATCCTCGTAGGAAAAAACGGACTCTAAATCCTGGGCCGTCAATGAGCCGTCTTCTGTTTCATCCCTGTTGATAATATTATTTTTAATTTGGGCAATATTAACCGATAAGGACATATCCGCCGAAGCCGCCTGAGAATTTACATAAAAAGCCCCATTGCCGGTGTCAACACCCTGGTTCATATAGTTCAGGACCTTTTTTACATAATTCTGGGTTTCTTTAAAGGGAGGTATGCCGCCGTATTTGGCAACATTACCGCTTCCCGCATTATAGGCTGCCAAGGCTAAACCGGTATTCCCTTCATATTTATTCAATAAGCCGGAAATATATTTAGCTCCGCCCATAATATTCTGCCTGGCATCAAAAGAGTCCGTAACTCCAAGAGAAGCCGCCGTAGCGGGCATAAGCTGCATAATGCCCTGGGCACCGCTTCTTGAAACCGCTTTTGAATCAAAATTAGATTCGGCTTTTCCAATTGCCTTTAATAAATCTACCGATACGTTATACTTTTTGGCTGCCTCTTCAAAAATAGAATCCAGAGTTTTTGTCTCCCCTAAAAAGGAAGCAAAAGTATCATTGCCGGAAACGGCCTTTTTATCGGGAGTAACTCCATAAACATTGTTATTTTCTGCATTAGTAATTCTATAGACTTCTGACATAGTTTTCTCCTTAGCGCCATTTGTATCCGGCCGGTTACAATAAATCTAAGTTTAATATATGTTGTATTTTGTTATTTTAAGTCTGATTATATTATACTGAACCGGTAACGGGAAAGCAAGCGGTATTTGGGAATACGGGCTATTTTCCTATTTTTATTCTGCATTATATTAAGACAGTCCTTTTTCGGCAGCCTTCTCAGGATTGCCTGGGTTTTCCGGCTTCCAGCAAAACTTTACTGCCTGACATAACCAGTCCCTCGGCAAACAACAAAATACCGGTGCCAATCAATATCCATTCGATTTTAATTATATCGGATAAAGGACCAAAAAGAAGCATTCCAAGGGGCATCATTGCACTGGAAATCATCCCGAATACCCCAAAAACCCTGCCTAAATAATCCTCCTCCACCTTCTCCTGCAGCATTACCGTGGAGGTTGTATTAAAAAACGGCATAACAAGTCCAAAAACACCCATTAATAATAGATAGAACCAGAATATTGTAACATATCCAAAGGCAACGGTACACATGCCCATAACCAAGCTGGCAAAGGTCATGGTGTGTATCTTGTTTCGGAAACCGTTCCAGGCCGTCATTATAATACCTCCGGCCATCATACCGATGGAAAAGGTAATTTCAATGGCCGTCAGCCTCCAGACATCATCACCGAAACTCCGGGCAACCTGCAAAGGTGTTAAAAATGCTACCGGAGCAGCCAGAAAAAAGAAAAAGGCACAAAACAGAAAGTATTCTTTCACAAAGGGATGATTTTTTACATAATTAATACCTTTGAGCATATCCTCCTTGTAACTGACTACCTGTTTTGCCGAAGCTTTATGATGGACTCCTGCATGCAAAAAGAATAATAAAATAAATACGCCTATGGCAGCTGTTATGACATCAATGAAAAATATGGCCTCAAGCCTTGTATAAGTGAGAAGTGCTCCGCTTAACATAGGGGATACCAGCATAATTAAGGCCTGTATTGTACCATTTGCAGCATTCACCTTTGTAAGCCTGTCCTCAGGAACTATTTGGGGAAGGAATGCATTAATGGCCGGAGACTGTATGCCGGAGCCCACCGCACGGATGGCTGATACCGCAAACAGCAGCCATATGGAATTATGACCCGTCAAAAATAATATGGCAAGTATCAGGGTAGACACCGCTATAAGGGAGTCGGAAAGGATTATCAAAATTTTACGGTTAAAACGGTCTGCCCATACCCCCGCAAAGGGAGAAAGAAAAAAGGTGGGCAAAAACCCGCAGATAATGGATAATGTCATCATTACGCCGGATTGGGTTTCTAACGTAATGTACCAGGTTATGGCATATTGGACCAGGGATGAGCCAAACAGGGATAGCGTCTGGCTTAGCAAAAAAATTATTATGTTTCTTTTCCAAGATTTATTCACAAATTTTCTCCCGAATATAATACTGTATTTGAACTGTTTTTATTTTCATATAATAGAGTTCTGATATCTAGAATAAACGGAGGAGAATTATTTGTCAACGGTCAATTTTATTAATACAGGGACAGACACCCTTTCTTCCAATATGCCGGTAAACCACAGCATTACTCTGTTCTTCCATATTCCTGGACTGCTCTCCCGAAATCGTGACGCAGTAACAGCAAAGCGGTGAGTTCAGAACGGTGCGATGTTCTTCAAACACGAGTACCCTGTAACTCCTTAATCTTTGCTTTGTACGCAGCAGCTGGGCAATCAGATTCATTCTATGCAATTGATACAGACATCAGCCTGTCGGCACACTAAGACAATTTATCAGCATGGATACTGCTGCCGAACAGCCCCAGGCAGTATAGAAGGTATCTTCTGTTTTTGTATCAAATAAGGTCCACATAATACCGTTGCTGTTCCGATTATTCCAGGCCGCCATTGCATTCAGATTCAGCCATTCCTTATATTGATGCTGACGGCATTCCCGGACAAATTTCCCCATCCATCTGGCCAGGATTCCTTTAAAACCGGGAAGGTCGTTGCCATCCCCTTCCGTATTCATTACCCCGCCGGAAAACATAGTATTAACGGTATAATCGGCAGCCTTTTTTGCATCCTCCAGATAAACCCTGTCTCCGGAATACTGATACAGCTTCATGGCCGCCCCTATGAAGGTGCCCTGATTATAGGTGGAACTCCACTGATTTATACCCGTTTTCAGGTCATATGCATCAAAAACGGCTCCGGTTTCTCCAAACAGGTTCTCCTTTTCCCAATTATATATCATTAAGGCCTTATCCATATATTCCTCTTTTCCTGTTGCCTCCCCAAGAAGACATGCGGCAATTACCGCCGGACAATTAATACAGGAATTTTTCGTCTGGTTGTCTGTTCTCCAGAATAGTCCGCCGCCCAGGTCTTCGCTCCATCCCCGTTCAAAAACAAGATTGAAATGTTTTTCCGCCTGTTCCAGGAATTTTTTATCCTGTGTTATTAAATATGCCCTTGAACAGGCTATGGTCATCCACATGATATCATCGTTGTATTCATTATAAGCCCAATCTTTTCCACGGTTTGAAATAAAACCCCGGTACATATCCTCCATTACGGCAAGATATTTTTCATCTCCGGTCTGTTCATAGGCATCAATGACAATCTCAAGGATTTCTGCCTGCTGCCAAAAATCTTCTCCCGCAATATAACCGCCTTTTTCCTCTTCTACATAAAAGCTTAGAAGGAATTGATCCAAGGCGGCTTTTGCCATATCCACAGTCGGCTCATCCTGTGCCATAACCGGGATTTCATCGTCTGTTGTACCGTTTAAGATTCCGTTCGTTTCTTTTATCATGTTCTCTTCCCTCTTTCCTGAACTGTTCCGGCCGTCTGATATAAAATAATATATCACAAGCACCCCAAAAGTAATAAATAAACAGGCCGCAGCTATCCATTTCTTATTGCCTTTCCCTTTATTGTTTTCTTTCATCTCCCGCTCCTTCCCCATACAATGTTACTTGTTTCCCATAAGCCCGGCTGCTGCTTCTAACAGCATAATTCCGCTCAAATGCTGTGCCAGGTCAACACACCCTGTTTCTTTCACCGCCCAGTTTCCCCCGATTAACCCTTTGTCATTGATTCCGTGTTCTGTTACGAACCGGGCATTATACAAAATCATGTCCTTGATTTCAGCCGGTTTCGGGTATACTTCGAGCAAATTATAAAGATATCTGACCAAGATGCCTTTAAATAAACCGCAGTCATCTTTTCCCTCATAAGGGATAATTCCTCCGTTGGTATCTATTAAAAGTTCTTTGGCGGTTTTTGCTATTTTTACAGCCTTATCCAGACATTCATGGGAATGGTTTATTTTATACAGTTCAACCAGGGCTCCGATTACAACCCCCTGATTATAAGTAAATTTCCATTCGTAATCTATTCTTTTGTCTCCCAGACGGTTTATGCCGTCCCAGATAAATCCGGTGTCCTCATCCATAAGATTTTCCATGTTCCAGTTCAGTATTTTTTCTCCCCATTTTAAATCCTCTTCCTCATAAAACCTCTGGTAAAGGCGGAAAGCCAATATGGCGGCCGGAGCGTTGGCAGGGGTATTTTTATAGTCAATCTGGTCCTTTTTCCAGGCCATACCCCCGCCCATACAATCATTCCAGGCCGTTTTTATGTCCTCCCATATTAAAAGCACCTGTTTTTTACAGGAGGGTTCTTCCGTCACATCCCAAAGCCTGAGCAGGGCCAGAGCCATCCATTCCATGTCATCATACCAATTATGAAGAAACGTATTTCCGTTTTTAACAAAGGTCCCGTTATATTCTTCTTGGATACGGAATAAATATTTCTCATCCTTCGTACGATGGTAGCCATCCAGAAGAGCGTCAAGGGAATGGGCATGCCACCAATAAATCCAGTTCTCAGATTCCCTTTCCGGATAATGATTTACAAAGGTTTTTTCCTTATCACTCCAAAAAAATTTTATCAGGCTTTCCTGTACTTTTTCACAAATTTCCGATATGTTTTCACTCATTGTTTCTCTCCCACCGTATTATATTAATTGTCCCGGCCCGTTACGGTAGGCCGCTGAAAAAGTCCCACTCGCAAATATGGCATGAATAAAGGCGTATATAGATTCATTTGGCTATCTAAAATGGACTTCTTCAGCAGGCTCCGTACCGGATACAAAGCGCCCGGCTGTTGCTGCAAATGCCGATTTCTATTCTGACGCATCAGCTAAAATCGTGTCCCCTTGTGCCTGCGCATTCTTAAGCGCTTCCTCCGCACCGATTTCACCCGCAACATATTTTTGTAATTGAGGAATTAAGGCCAGACCTTCCACATCAGAATATCCCGGGACTTTAGAGCGGATACTTGCATACAGCATAGTATCGGAAAACACTTTCAGCACTTCATCATCCATAAAATAAGAATCGGCCGCCGCATTTTTATTAGCAGGAAGATTGCCGCTGATTTTGGCAAATTCCACTCCGTTTGCCGGCTGTGTAGTCCACCATTTAACAAAATCCCAGGCTCCCTCAACATTTTTGGTCTTATTGGGGATAATCAGTCCAAAACCGCCCATCATGGCTGATTTGACACCTGTCGGTCCGGCCGGCTGTCCGATTACGCCGAAATCAATCCCCGCTTCTTTATAGCTCTGCAAGGTCCATGGGCCGTTAAAGGTAATGGCAACTTTACCTGCTTTAAATCCGTCTCCGCCAAAAGCATCCTCAAATCCCAAATCATAAACCTTATCTTCATTCAATAATTGGTTCCAGTAGCTAAGAACTTCTAATCCGGCCTGAGAATTAAATGCAGTTTTTGAGGGACTGACCGAATCATCGATCATTTTTCCCCCGGCCTGCTGAATCCAGTTATTAAACAAGCCCACATCCTTTAAGGAAAATCCCGCCTGAATTAATTTGTTCCCATCCCTTTTCGTCAGTGTTACGGCAGCCTGCCTCAGGCTTTCCCAGTCGGTAATTGAGGCCGGGTTAACCCCTGCTTCCTGAAACATGGTTTTATTGTAAAAAAGAACTCTGGTATCTACCGTTAAAGGAATCCCATATAATTTGCCGTCATAAGTCAGCTCATCGACGGCAGGCTCATAAAACTCAGATAAATCAACACTGTCCTTCGCCGCCATATCGTCCAGCTGCGTGAAAGCACCCTTAGGTGCATATACGCTGGTATTAAAGCGGTCCCATAAAACCACGTCGGGCGCCTGGTTGCTTACAATGGCCGTCAATAATTTTTCTTCCATACTGTCCTGTACCGTATAGGTAACATGATATTTATCCTGGGATTCATTATAGCTTTTCAATTGGTTCTCAAGCTGACCTACCTGATCTCCGCTCCAGGAACCCCACATGGTTATTTCTTCCGCTTTACCATTTGATTCGTTTTTTCCCGAATCATCTGCCCCATTGTTCCCGGAATCTGTTGCAGGCGTACCATTTACGGCATTGCGGCCGCCTGAGCATCCGGCCGCTGCAGCCATAACCAGAAACGCCGCGAGTAAAACTGCTCCCGCTTTTTTGTAATTGATTTTTACTACATTTTTCATATATCTTCCTCCTTTAATTTTCGGTGCCAAACCCAGGGCAGATGTTTGACACACGGATTGGCGGTTACTATTTATTGCCGGTAAAAGCAATACCCTGAATATAATATTTTTGTGCAAAAACAAAAACCAGAATAGTTGGCAAAGTTGCAATGACTGTTCCTGCCATCAGCGGTCCGTAACTGGTATTATACTGGTACTGGAAAGTGGCCAATCCAACCTGAATCGTCATCATTTCCTTTGAATTAAGGACAATCATGGGCCACATAAAGGAATTCCAGCCTGACTGGAAAGTCATAATGCCTAAAGTCATTGCAGCAGGTTTAATAAGCGGCAGGTAAATCTGCCAGAAAATACGGAACTCATTGCATCCGTCAACCCTTGCCGCTTCAGCCAGCTCATCCGGAAGCGTCTCAAAAAACTGTTTCATAAAGAATACCGCAAAGGCTCCTACCGCACCCGGAAGAATAATTGCCGAATAATGGTTGATAAATCCTGTTCCTCCCTGCCCGAAGATATTATTTCCTCCAACCAGCGGGAAATATTTTAACACTAAGAATTGAGGAATCATTGTAACAATTCCGGGAATCATCATAGATGACAGGAGCAGGGAAAAGGATGCTTTTCTCCCGTTGAACTTTAATTTGGCAAAGGAATAGCCTGCCAAAGCCCCTAAAAATACATTCGTAATTACACCGGAAACCGCCAGGATTAACGAGTTTATAAAATAGCGAAAAAATGGTATGGTTTCAAATACCTTTACATAATTCTTTAATGAAAAATTCCCGGAAAATAAAGACAGGGAATTGGAGTAAATTTCACCTTCCGGTTTTAAGGATGTGGAAATCATCCATAAAAAAGGAAAGACCGTTATAAGGGCGATGCAAACCGCACCCGTGTACCATAAAATATCACGTAATTTTTTCTTTATTTTCATCTCTACACCTATTGCATACCGCAGACCTCTCTGCGGCACTGCCGCAAATAACAGGGGCCGGAAGACGGCGGCAGCTGCAACCCCACTCCTTTTTTATATATTTCTTCCGATTCTTCAGGCTCGGGCCGCCCCTATATTTCTGCCTTATTAATTTTCTGGTTAATGATTGTCATAAATAAAATAATTAAGAACAAAATAAGCGAAATACTGGATGCGTAACCCATATTCAAATTATTAAAACCGTTGTTATATATGTAGTACACCAAGGTTATGGTGGCATTTCCGGGTCCTCCCTTCGTTAAAACAAAAGCCTGGTCAAATACCTGGAACGTACCGATAATCAGCATCGTTGATACAAGAAAGGTGGTCTTGGCCAAAGAGGGTACGGTAATCATCCGGAACATCTGCCACCTGCCGGCTCCCTCCACTCTTGCCGCTTCATAATAAATCTGCGGAATACCTTTTAAACCGGACAGGAATATCATCATGTTGCCGCCAAAGCCTGCCCATAGACTCATCATTACAATAGCAATCATGGCAAGCTTGGAATCATACAGCCAGGCCGGACCGTCAATATGAAAAAATCCCAATATACCATTTAGCAGGCCTAACTGGGGATTTAAAATCCAGAACCATAACGTGGCCGTCGCTACACTGGAAGAAAGAACGGGTAAATAAAACAGAGTCCTGAATAAACCAACCATTCTTTTATCGGAATTTAAAAACAATGCCGCACCCAGAGATAAGAACAAACCGGCAGGCACATATAAAACCGTATAATAACATGTGTTCTTTAAAGAAATCCAAAAGAATTCATCTCCTATAATTTTTTTAAAATTCTTTAATCCGACGAATCTGGGCATATTTATAATGTCATAATCCGTAAAACTTAATGCAATCGCCATAATCATCGGAAAAAAGGTGAATACAAAAAATAAAATTACCGGCGGTGCGACAAACAATTTTCCAACTACATTTTGTTTTACGGCTCCACGGCTCTTTCTTTTCAAAACCCCATCTCCTTTCTGGAAGCCTACAAGCAGTGCAAAGAATATACATACATTTGGGATTAAACATATTATATATACTATTTATACCATTAATTGTTGCCGCAAATCTGCTCTGATTTTATCAAATTTATCAAGGCCTCAATTTTGGTAAGTTTTATTTTTATATATATTGTATATATATTATTCTTTAACTAATGTATGCTTGTAAATTATAGACATATATTATCATTTTATATATCATTTGTCAACTAAAAACTTATAAATTATACCTATTATACCATTTATATTATTTTATTAAATTTTAAAATTCGAAAATAGAAACCCTTAACCGGCATGATACGACCGGATTAAGGGTTTTTATTATACAATTATTTTAGAGTGTGTTTGAAAAATCATTGGAGCGTCCGGCCCGGCACAAGCATTTTTCAAACACACTCTAGTGCAATGAGTTTTCAGACACGTCCTAAGTTACCTGTAAGCTTTTACCTTCTATGATTTCATATGGGATCAGTCTGGTGTCAGCACCGGGTTTGCCGTTTATTTTTTCAACAATCAAATCTACGCTATTGGTCCCTATCCGGAATTCGTCCTGCTTTACTCTCGTAAAAACCGGCTGCGGGTCATAAATTTCATCTATCCCGTCAAAAAAAACAACTTTCTTATCCTTATCTATTTCCAGTATTTTAAGAGCTTTATATACAAGAATCCCGATGGTATATTCTACCGCAAAAAAAGCATTGAGTCCGGGGTTATTCTTTATATAATCTATAATCAGCTTTAAGTCCGACAATTCACTTGCGGTTTCCTTATCCGAATCAACCGGAAGCATGGACCTCAGATTTGTAAGCCACGTAGTCTCATTGGTTACCACATTATGTTCTAAATGGCTGTCCACAAAACCATTCTTGCGTTCCAGAATCGTAGGCGTCTGCACGGATGCATGAGTAACGAAACCAATATTGGCATATCCATGGTCAAAAAGCCATCCCGTCAGCTCTTTGGCAGCTTTATAATTGTCGGTGCCTACATACGGAATGGGAATCCCTTTTAAATTTCTGTCAATCAGTACAACCGGAAAATTTTCTACCGTAAGCTTTAAAACCTCTTCATTATAAGTTTCATCATGGACACACATAATAATAATTCCGGAAACCCCAAGATTTAAAAGTTCGTCAATGGCCTCAGTTTCGGATTTTTTACTGCCATAGGTGCATTTCAGCATAAAACCGAGATGATGTTTTTTGCATTCCCGTTCAATTCCCAATAAAAGCTGATAACCATAACTTGCTCCGAAGGCATCCATAATTACCCCAATTGTTCCCGCCCCATCATCCCGTTTCTTTCCCAATACCTGCAGGTAAGCGGAATCTTTCGCTTTTTCCATTACATAGGAACCTTTCCCGGGCATCCTCAGGATAATATTCCGGTCTGCCAGCATTTCCAAAGCTTTCTTGCTGGTTATCCTGCTGACCTTATACAACTCGGAAAGCTCTTTCTCCGAAGGCAGCCTGCTTCCCGGCGGATATTTGTTGGTCCTGATGCCCTCGGCAATATCGTTATAAATCTTTTCATATAAAGATTCTTTTTTCATGTTGATACCCACTGCAAACTGCAATTGAAACCTGCAATTGCATATTCCAAACCGGTTTGCAATACTGCCACAGATAAATTGGTTGAAAGAATCAAATGTGGCGTCCTTTCACTTTTTATATTTTCTTTCAACTTTCCCGTCATGATACCGCTGTTATGTCCGTAATTATATTCATTTATTTAATATAATATATACCATTTAATGGTATGTCAACCAGGATATAAGAATCAAAGCCATAAAAAGAAACCGGAACAATTGCGTCCCGGCTCCTTTTCCTGATTATTAATTATCGGATTTCAAATATTTATTTTATTTATTTTTCAAAGATTCCGGTTACAATTGCATTCTTCCGTACCAAAAAATCAACCGTTTGGCCTTTCAGACGGACAGCTGCCGGTAAATCCTGTTCTGTCCGGTTTAATGCAACCATTACAAGGGAGCCGCCGGGATTTTTAAGTGCCGTTATTTCCAGCTTATCCGTATATTTCGTAAAGGCTATTCGTCTGGCATCTTTTTCTATATATCTGCTGAAATGTCCGATATAATCAAAGGAAAGCTTCTGTTCAAAGCTGCCGTTTTGCGTATCAACCATAACCGGCGCATCACAATAATTATTTACATGGTTGGGCCCGCCTTTTTCGTCCAGCAGGATATTCCAGTCAATGAATCCGGTCATTCCGGCATTCAGATTGCCGATAATATCGTGGGCATACATCTGGGCATTGTATAATTGATTGGCATTAAACCTGCTGTATTCCACACAGCCTTCCGTAAAGATAAGTTCTTTGCCCGGAAAGGCATCCTTAGCCAGCCCGATTGCTTCAAAATGATCTCCCGTATACCAGTGAAATGCAATTCCATCCACCATTTTATCCGTATCCGCATCAATGGAAGCCTTTGCACGTTCATACAGCCTTTCTTTATTGTGGTCCCATATATTAACTTTAACATGGGTTAAATCGTTTTTTACCAATGCCGGATACAGGAAATCCCTTAAAAACACCTTTTCTTCTTCCCCGGTAAAAATGCAGGAATCCCAGGTCTGAACCGCTTCCGGCTCATTCTGCACGGTTATGCGGGAAACCGGAAAACCCTCCGCTTCGTATTCTCTTATATAACGGCATATATATTCCGCCCAGAACCCCCTGTATTCCGGCTTCAGTTTACCTCCATGGTTCCTGTCACCGTTGGTTTTCATAAAAGCCGGCGGAGACCAGGGAGTTAACATTAAATCAAAAGGTTCTCCTCTTTTTGCCTGACCCGCTCTTAACAAGGGAAATATGTACTTTTCATCCCTTTTCAGTTGAAATGACTTCATTTCCGTATCTTTCGGATCAGACATTGCCTCGTAATTATTCAGTGAAAAGTCACAGCTGTCAATATGAGTACGGATCATCCGGTACCGGTTTCCTTCCGTACCAAAATATTTATCCAATACCTTTTCCTGATTTTCCTTACTTAACTTAGAAAAAGCATAGCCGGATGCTTCCGTAACCGCTCCGCCGAAGCCGTGAAACACCTGGTATTCAATGTCCGGATAAATATTGACAACATTCATGGCCGCCCCCTTATCCGTACATAATTCATATTCCCTGCTTGTGGTCTCTCTACGGTTATTTTCATAAGTCGTGGTAATTAATTTCATATTTACACCCATTGCATATCGCAAGCAGGCTTGCGATACTGCCACAAAATAAAATGTGAAACAAGTTTC
>DBEP01000102.1:25171-57658 GCA_002294045.1 Lachnoclostridium sp. UBA903
AGATGTTTTTTTCTTCACACTTTCCTCATTCTGCCGCCGTGAGTTCGGGCTGCATTAAATCCTTAATCTATCCTGACACGGATGGCCCTGATTATGCCGTCACGTATTCTTTTTGCTGCGTCGCCGGCTAAATAATCTCCTTCATATTCTTCTTTTGTATCCTCTATCACAATCTTTGTTATTTTACCGGCAGTTTCCCCGTAAGTGGATTTTCTTCCCGGATTACAATAGGTTACCTTACACCGGGAAAAAAGCTGAAAAGTAACTTCTCCCTTTTCGGTAAAAAACCACCCCGGAAGTTTCGGTTCAAAATGCAGCTTTAATATCCCTGTTTCATAAGTGAATATCCTGCCGCCCATAAACATTCGTATCCACATGGTAAGCAGCTCCGTGGTGGAACCGCTCAATCTGGCCACATACCCCCTGCCGTGAACCTGAGAATCCGGATTCTCACTGGAAGCCAAGAAAGAGGAATTCTCCAATATGCTCCTGCCATAGACTTCCGGCGGCAGAAAAGCTATAAGCGTATTTTGAATTTCCTCAAAAAACCTCTCATATAACCCGGCTTTCAGCATCCCCAGCAGATACTTATACTCCATATGCAGAAAAATACTTTCCCTTTCAAGCCATCCCGGAGTAAATGCTCTTATTCTCCCGTTTTCCATGGATATATCTTCAATCGGAACGGAGGTCTTATACATTTTCAGCTTTGTGTCATAAAGCCTGCTGTTCCTGATATTGGTACAGAGATTCTCCGCTGTCTTTTTATCCTTAAGAATTCCCAGCATTCTCGCCGGCCCTTCCAGAAAGGAAGGCAAGGGGCTGATTACAAACGCCTTTACAACTGCCTTTTGTAAACCATAACGGCTGATAACCGGCTCTCCTACTTCTCCCCATACCGGTGAGAATTCCGAAGCACGGTATGTAAAATAAGTCGGTACGATTCCGCTGCCGTAGCTTAAGGCTTTTTGGATTCCGGCATCCAGCTTTTCGTCAAACTCCCTGAATATGGAAAACACATTCCCCGTATCCATCTGCCGGAGCCTGCCGCTTAAATGGAATCTGGTAGTTTCCCTGTACCGCTCCCTTAAGGTGCTTACTTTATCCCAATAGGCAAAATCACTCCACTCCTCTCTTTGGGATTGGGATAATGCGGCGGATACCTCCATTAAAAAATCATATATCTCTTCGGGAATTAACAGGTCCGGTTTTATAATAACGGTATTACAGATAAAAGTAACCAGCCGCTTTAATTCAAAAGTCTCCGGCATCCCGCTGCCAAACAATCCGGGCAGGCCGTTCATGGCATCATTCCAGCCAGGCTTGCCGCCCTCCATCTCCACACCCATGCCATAAGGATCCAGGGACGCAAACTTATTGAGGGCTAAGGAAATCAATTTTACAATCAGAGTTGTTTTTACAACAGGAGCGGTTTTATAATCATACTCTTTCGCGCCGGCCGGTTTCATTTTTAGCCAGTTTGTACCGTTTTTATCAAAATCCTTCCGGCCGTATTTTTCTTCATCTTCCACCAGCGCTCCGTATTGCCGCACTTCATTTTTTTGTATAACGTATTTTTCACTTCTCGGAACTACACGGGCCGGGCTGTCATAGAACCGGTAGCCGTTATCCTCAAACAGCAGCTCTTCTGTTTTATCCGGATAAATGTTAAGATAATTTTCAATCAAATCCAGATTGTAGTCCCAATGGTCGCTCCAATATCCATCCCCAAAACCCGCTTCGGTATTCTGAACCGAAAGCCTCAGCAGATTTTCCAGAAAGGCATCCTCATCCCCTTTTATCTTTATATGGCAGCTGGCAATACAGTTGGCGACCTGTCCGGGAGTAAAGGCCTTACCAATAATCGCCTTTAGCCGGTTTATATTGCCGGCGGCATTCTCCTGTATGAACCTGTCCGCCTCCTCCCTGTACTTATCTTTTATCAGAAAGGCGGAAGGCCTGACTTCCAGAGGATTATAACCGTCAATCTGGATTAAGTCAAAAAAGGTTTTGATATTAAAATTGCCGACATCTTTATGAAAGAACACATCATTTCTTCTGTTCTGGCTGACATCACGGAAATTGCCGTTTCCCTGGGAATAATATTCTCCTGCTATGGAGAAAAAATTGTAATCTCTTTCAGGGTCTCCGTGTTTGCGGCTGAACAGATGAACCACCGCTTTATTGTTATCCTTATTAAAAACATAGGGATAGCCTCCCCGCAGGAAGTTGTCCAGATAGCACTGCTCCACATATTGGTCAAATAAGGGAACTGCGGTATAAGTCTTTACATCCTTAGTCAGAATATCGGCAACTTCTTCCGCCTCATCTTCTTTCTCTTTAAAAAAACCGCCGTCACAGAAATCTCCCAGCTTTTCATTAACCTGCTCCGGTGAGCCTGCAAATCCCACCACAGTATTCCATTCATAGACTTTTCCGGCCCCCAGTTCAAATTCGGCCGGTGTAAATCCGCAGGGAACCTTATTAGCAAAGCACTGCGGTTTTTCTAAAACCGATTCCAGATTTTTTTCTAAAAATTCAACCGGGTATACCAAAGAGGTTTCGCAGCCAAAAATAACCTGGGCATCATAAATAACCGGCAGAATCTTACCATTGTTTACCGCCATATAATAATATCCGCCTTCAATACGGGACACCTCTGCAGAGTCATCGCTGGAAGCACGAAGAGTATAGTAAGGTATGTTATTTTCAATATTTTTGATCTCCGTCCAGCTTTTTAAAAGATTGGACATTTCTTTAAATTCCCCGTTCCCGATACCATAGGGAATTATCTTGGGCATGCCGTCCAGTATGCTGAGTTTTTTGCTGTCCTTAGTTATATTTTCAATACATACCTTTCTAACCAGGCCGCCGATACTGTAATTCGGCAGAACATAATATTTAACCGTTACTTTCAGACCATACGCCGTGTTTACTTCTTCTATCTTAAAACTGTTCCTGCGGATGTATAAATTGCGGGCGGCCGTTTTGTCATAGCTGAAAAAGGGTTCCAAAAACTTTCCGTTACATTTTATAAAAGTCCTGAAACCCTTAATAGCCGTATTCTCATATGCCGTATTGGCAGGATTGAATTCCATAATAGCATTGTTTTTATTATGTATGCCGAAGCTGTTAATCCCCTGTCCCCGGTTCGTATAATAAACCCATAGGGGAATCCCCTTAATTCCGGCCAAACCCGGCAGGAAGCTGGAGAAGGGCGGCAGTCTGTCATAATTTTTGATTACATAAGTATTACCCTCTAAATAAAATTGACCCATAACAACCTCATTTCTTAATTAGTAAAATAAATTATATTTGTATTAATTTTTTCTGGTTATAATCGGTTTTGTAATCCCCGGACTGATTTTCTTAACCATAACACCTAAATTCTCAGTTTACAGGATTCCCGGATAACCAGACTGGGAGACAGGCGTCGTATTTCACCCTTCACGGGTTCGGACGTCTGTAAAAGCCGGAGCAATTCCGAAGCGCCGGTATTGCCAAGTTCCGTTACCGGACTGTGTATGGTTGTGACAGACGGAGTATAATAAGGAGCCAGCGTGTTATCGTCAAAACCCATAATACTGATTTGTTCCGGAACTTTTATTCCGGCCTCCGTAAGAGCACGGATACAGCCCCATGCCATTTCGTCGTTGGCACAGAAAAAAGCATCGGGCAGTTCAATTCCTTTTAACAGCAGTACCCGCATTTCACTGTAAGCTACCGCTTCCTCAAAATATCCCCGCAGGATTATGGAATCGTCAATAGGAAGCCCATATTTCTCCATAACGCTGACATATGCCTTAAATCTGGCTTCATCATCATAATTTTTAATGCCGTGGATATATCCTATACGCCTGTGTCCCAGTTTAATCAGATATTCCATTCCCAGCAGGGCACCCTCCCCGTTGTCAATGATTACGCTGGATATATTATCACCTGAAATTTCACGGTCAATAAATACAACTGGCATTTTTTTCTGAAGGATTCTTTCAATATGTTGCTCGGACAGCCGCTCATTCAATACAATTGCCCCTTCTACACCGGAAGAAAGAATCATTCCGTATATTTCCTCGCTGGTATTCTCATTGCTGACATATATATTTAATAAATATCCCCGACCTTTGCATTGCAGGTGAATTGCCTGCATCAGCATTTTATAGAAGTCTCCCTGTATACTCGGCAAAAACAAACCGATGGTATTTTTCTTGCAGGATTTCAGCAATCTGGCATTCACATTTGGAACATAGTTTAATTTTTCCACCGCTTCCAGAACCTTTTTTCTGGTTTCTTCACTTACCACCTCCACATGATTCAATACATTAGAAACCGTTGATATTGCTACACCGGATTCATTAGCCACATCCTTGATTGTTACCATCTTTTACTCTCCAATCTGTTTCCTGTACTTCCGTCCCTCTGCCGCTATAGTTGGATTATATATCGAAACAACCGGAAATACAATAGATAAAAACATTTTTATTGGATTATTATAGTAATTTTTCTTTTATAATTTATATAAATTGTATATTATTTTTCTTATAAAAATAATATACTTATATATTATGTCTTTATAAATTTATAATTATCAGTATAGACTTTTACTAAATATCTATTATACATTTTAAAGTCCCCAAAATTTAATAAAAACGTTTTTATAAAATTGTTATGATAGCTACTTTATATAAATTTATTCTTTTATAATATAATATTTTTAGTATTTTTTACAATTTATTTAATATTATTTAAATAGGCGGCGGAATCCTCTTATCAGCATATTGTTCGAAAGAATAAGCCAGCCTGATAAGCCTGGGCTCACTGAAAGCTTCCGCGGCAAAGGTAATCCCAAGGCATTTGCCGTCTTTTTGCATTCCTGCCGGAACGGTTATTAACGGATACCCTGCTTTATTAACCAGCTGTGCGGCTTTATTTCCCGGAAAAACCAGTGCATCCGCTTTATATTCTGATAAAGTTCTGTCTATTACTTCTTTGCTTAAGGACATATGTTTTATTCTTCCTGATATATATTCCGCTTCCGTTAAAGAGCCTGACGTACTGTCGGCAAACTCGAAAAAAGACTGGCCGTATCGCAGCATGATTTCGGAATGTGCTTCATGAAAACGGATTAATTCAGACAGGGAATGAACCGGTATATGACTGTCCAGTTTTGATAAATAGAAATTTATATCTGCTTTAAATTCATATAAATTAACTTTTTTGGAATTAAGTTCTTGTGCCTGGGGAATTGTAAGGCCGTCTATTATTACTGCTCCGTTTTGTTTCATTATTTCAAGGGCGTTTTCCATAATATTTGTTTCTTCTTCCGTTAAACCGTCAAAGAAAAATTCCCGCGGTACACCAAGCCTGCTGCCCCTTAAGCCATCCCGGTCCAAAAACTGGGTATAGTTGGAATATGCCTTATCCTTCCCTGTAATGGTAACAGGATCTTCACCGTCGCAGCCTGCAATAAAACCAAGGAGAAGCGCCGCGTCTTCAACTGTTCTTGCCATGGGACCAGCAGTATCCTGCATATGGGAGGCAGGTATAATTCCCCTCCGGCTTACTAATCCCACCGTCGGCTTGATACCTGCAATTCCAAGATTACCGGAAGGCTCCGTAATGGAACCGGAGGTTTCCGTTCCTATGGCGGCACAACAGAAATTACAGGTTACTGCTGCCCCGGAACCCGAACTGGAGCCGCCGGGACTTATGGATTTTAACCCAAATGGATTTAAAACCTGTCCCCCTCTCGAACTATATCCGGCCGGCATCCGGTCAGACATGTAGTTGGCCCATTCGGTCATATTGGTTTTCCCCAATATCAGTGCACCTGCTTTTCTCAGTTTTTCAATAATATAAGCATCTCTTTTGGCATATGCATCTTTTAACGCCAGGGAACCAGCACTTGTATGCATCCTATCTGCGGTTTCAATATTGTCCTTGACCAGAACCGGAATACCGTGGAGACTGCTTCGAACCCCTCTTGTATATCTTTCATAGTCCAGTGCCCTTGCTATATGGATTGCATCCGGATTGATTTCCAGAACAGAATTTACTTTAGGCCCTTCCTGGTCATACCGGGCTATTCTGTCCAGGTATTTCAATACTAATTCCTCCGAATTAATCTGGTTTTTCATAAATGCTTTCTGTATGCCTGATATAGTTGCTTCCTTTATTATAAAATTAGTATCCAAAACAATTTCCTTTCCATAATAAATAATTTAAAACCATATAAAAAGTATCTCTAAAAATCAGAATTCTATGAATAGAAAGAATAGAACATTCAGACTTGAGAATTGGTACAATCAGACTAAAGAAAAGGACACAATCAGGCAATAATAAAGCTGCCTGCGGGCTGTAAAGCAACAGATTTTACTTTACAGCCCGCAGACAGCCGCATTCAAGCCATACTAACAGTGAAATTAATATAATAAAGATTAATAAACTTATTTTCTCAGGGGAAATCAGCTGCGAAGTACTGCTTTCACTTCCTCCACAAGCTTTTTAACCTGGCTTCCTATCCTTTCCAGGTCCTCCGTCCTGGGATTGCCGGCAAATTCAACCGGTTCTATAAACTCCCAGCCCATAGCAAGTCTTGTCATAATTTCATCCAATTCTCTCCCTGCACCGCCTGACCATCCGTAAGAACCAAACCGGAAAGCCTTGCGGTTATTCACTTTTTTCCTACCTAATTCTTCTAAAGTTGCTGCCATCGGAGGAAACATCTTAAATTCATAGGTCGGCATTGCCAGAATAATCCCCGTAGAGGTCCAAGCAGATGACAGAACTGTTCCCCAAGAATCCTCCGGAACCTGATGTACATGAACCACCATATCTTCCTCTTGAAGTAAACGTACTGCGTAATTCACCGCATTTTCCGTCATTCCATACATAGAGCCCCATATCAGGGTAATTTCTTCCCTGGCAGGCCCCTTTTGGTAATCCGCATATCTCGAATAAGCATCCATTATCTCACCTGGATTTCTATATATGAGCCCGTGTCCCGGTGCTATCATGGTAACAGGCAGAGCCTGGCATTTCGCCACCGCTTTTTTAACCTGCATGGAGAAAAATCCCAATACATTGGAGTAATAACGCACCGTTTCCTTCTCAAATAAATCCAGTTCTTCTTTGCTTAACATATCCGCATAGACGGAAGAGGTAATCTTGCCGAAGGAACCAAAGGCATCACAGGAAAATAAAGTTCCCGTTAGGGTATCCAGGGTTGCAATGGTATCCGGCCAGTGTACGTTAGGTATTTCCACAAAATTTAATATATGTCCTTTACCCAGATCCAGGGTATCATTATCTCCCACTACTCTGATATTTTCCGTTATACCGTAAAAAGCATCCAGTAAATCCTTGGCTTTATTACTGCATAAAATCTTCAAATCGGGATTAAGCCGTTTAAAAGCCTCAATCCATCCGGAATGATCCGGTTCCATATGGCTTATTATTAGATATTCTATGGATTCAGGTGAAATTTTTAATTGTTCAATCAGGGCAAAAAGGGTATCCGGAACACCATCCCATCCGCATACGCCATCCACAATGGCTGTTTTTTCACCTTTTATAATGTAAGAATTCAAAGATACACCATTCGGTATTTCCCAAAAGCCTTCAAATAATATATTTTCTACATTGATAGAAAGTTGATAGGTTCCATCAGCGATATTGGTAACCTGCATAGCAAATCCTCCTTGTAATATTTTAATAACCTCATTTTATCCATAATTAAGTACTTAGTCAACCGGATTTAAGAAAACTCGTACAAAATGCATGGATACCATGAATAAAATTATTCGGAATTTACAGAAAATATATAAATAATTTTATGGCCCCATGTGTTTGGCATATGAAAGAATAATTGTTATTAATCGGTTGAATATTAAGTCCCAATCTGTATAAAATTTAAACTATGTGAATCAAATAAGCGAAAACGGGAAATATATTTACAGAATAATCAAAGGATGTTATAGTAATAGAGTAGCACCATTCGACACACACCACCATAAGACGGCATAAGACCTGGTGATATGATTTTTAATGTACGGTTTGGGATAACTCAATTATATAAGAACGAAAGAAGGAATGCATAAAATGAAGTCTATCACAATGTTTGAAACAAGCTGGTGCCCCCACTGCAGGCGGGCCCATAGATTAATGGATGAATTAATGCATGAGAATCCTAAATATAAGGAATTAAAAATCCGCGTAATTGATGAAGAAAAAGAAGCGGATATTGCAAATCAATATAACTATTATTATGTTCCGACTTATTACCTGGATTCAGAGAAAATTCACGAGGGAGTTCCGAATAAAGAAGTAATCCATACACTTTTTGAGACTGCACTTTCTCAGTAACTTAATCACGGAAAAGTTTAAATCGCCGGATTATGATAAGGTAACATAATACAAAGGAGATGAATTTATGAATATACTAACTATAACCAAAAAAAATTTCGATTCGGAGGTTATAAATTCCGACAAGCCTGTATTGCTCGATTTTTGGGCTTCCTGGTGCGGCCCATGCAAGATGATTTCTCCTGTCGTGGATGAAATTGCCAAAGAAAATTCAGACATTAAAGTGGGAAAGATTAATGTGGACGAAGAAGCGGAACTTGCCCAAAATTATAAGGTAATGTCCATTCCCACCCTCATGGTTATAAAAGACGGCAAAGTATATAATTCTTCCGTGGGAGTACAATCCAAACAAAATATTCTTGGTTTATTAAAATAAACCATTCCCGTTATTGAATGATAAGATATCCTCTTATTCATTATGCTGAATATTATTCACTTTACTGAATAAGGTAAAATGCGGATAACAGCCGGAAAATCGGCAGGCAGCTGTTATCCGCATTATTTCATAGTGCATTTGCTGATTTTGCAAAACCAAAAAAACACTCTAAGTTTTATAAAATTAATTCCTTCAGCTTTTTCTTATCCACTACCCTGACACCGCCTCTTGAGAGCTCCACGATACCTTCCTGTGCGAAGTATTTCAACATTCTGGATACAACTTCCCTCGCGCTTCCGATATATTTGGCAATCTGTTCATGAGTTAATCCAATGGTGTCGGATTGGTTTCTGGTAATTTCGTCCGACAAAAAGATAGCCAGCCGTTTATCAAAGCTCATAAATAAAATCTGTTCCATAGCCCACATAACATCGGAAAAGGAATCAATCACCAGCTTATGCGTGAAGTTATCCGCATAGATATTCTGTTTACACAGCTGCTGATAATAATAAGAATCAATAAGCAATACCTCACTGTCAACTTCCGCATCCACATGAACATCAAAGGTGATATTATCCAGAATGCAGGAGGCAGTCAAAATGCATATTTCACCGTCTCTTAAACGGTAAAGGGTGACTTCTTTCCCTTCCTCAGATAATATGTAGATTCTCAGTTCCCCTTTTTTAATTAACAGAACACCGATACAGTCTTTCTCTCCGCTGTGAATCCTGCTTCCTTTGTCATAATGAACCGGTGAACTATTATTTAAAATAAGGTTTTTCTGTGATTCATTTAATTTATCCCAAAAGGTTAATACCCGGGGTATATATTCCAAATCATAAGCAGACAGCATATCAATCCTCCTATCTTGACTGTTATCATAATTATAACATGCCTGATATTATTTACAACACCAGGATTATAAATCAAGTTATGAATTTTGGGGGAACCTGGCTTGCCAGACTCTAACGCCGACGCGCCGTCACTTAAAATTTCCTGTTGCGTAAAAAGAGAATCCGTCCCGTACTTATAATATATGCCTTTTTACCCAAAACTATTAAAAGACATCATTTTATGTATAGGACAGACTCTCTGTTACTATATTTTAAAAACAGTTTTTTATATTACAGTCTTCCATAAACCGTGCAGATTACAGTATTCATAAGCTGCAATGGGTTTATCCGCATTCAATTCAAAAACTGCCTTCGGTTTATCTCCCGGGGTCAGGTATTTTGTTTGAAATCCCTTATCCGTCTCTAAATAAATCCACTGTATAAAATGTTCCGGCACCATCGGATGTTCTACACTGCCTACCACAACGGAAACCGTATCACCGTCTACGCTAACAACCGGCAAATGTTTTTCCGTAGCCGCTTCCGTAGTATTGGCAGTCACTTCGGTCATTTGGTCACCGCAGCAGGTAAGGGGTGCACCGGATTCGTGAAGGAATGTTACAAAATTACCGCAATGTTTACAAATAAAAAATTTAGATGTTTTTTTCATATCGCTGTCCTCCAGTATTCTATAATTAGTAGTTTTTTGCCAAAACCTGAAAATAGGCTTTAGGATGGTCACATACCGGACATTTCTCAGGAGCCTTTTTCCCTATATGGATATGACCGCAGTTACTGCACTGCCAGATGGTATCACCATCTTTTGAAAATACAAGCCCTTCTTCTATATTGGATAATAGTTTACGGTATCTTATCTCATGCTCCTTCTCAATTTTGGCTACGGCCTCAAAGAGCCAAGCGATTCTGTCAAAGCCTTCTTCCTTGGCCTCTTTGGCAAACTTTGCATACATATCCGTCCATTCATAATTTTCTCCGGATGCCGCATCCAATAAATTCGCCTGGGTATCCGGCATACCGTCATGCAGAAGTTTAAACCATATTTTAGCATGTTCTTTTTCATTGTTTGCAGTTTCTAAAAATAATTCCGCAATCTGTTCGTATCCTTCTTTTTTGGCTTTTGAAGCATAATATGTATACTTGTTCCTGGCTTCTGATTCACCGGCAAAAGCAGCCCTTAAATTGGTTTCCGTCTTAGTACCTTTTAATTCTTTCATAAATTTTGTCCCTTCCTGAATTAGTTATGTTATAATGTATTACGAAAAAACTTTTTACAAAGGTTACCCTGGTTTTAAATCTCCTTTTGAAAGCAGCTCCGCTTTGAAAAGAGAGCCTGTACCAACATAAAGCACCCGCTCTCCTTTCATTATGTAACAGGAATATTATATTTCTGTAAAAGCATCTTTCTCAAGGCCACATACCGGGCAGCACCAGTCATCCGGCAAATCTTCCCATGCCGTACCGGGTTCAATTCCGTTATCCGGATCTCCCAATTCAGGGTCATATACATACCCACAAGGACACTCATATTTCTTCATAGCAAAACCCTCCATAATTTAATTTTGTTGTAACTGTTCGGTCGAAGAGTCACTGCAAACGGCGCACCAAAAATACCAAAACCGCATTTTCGATAACAACCCGCTTAAAGTTCCGATAATTTACACGATTCGGCCAAATAGTCCAATTCTTTACATTTATCTGCTGTAAAGATAGTAAAATTATAGCATAAAAAGGAATTGTCCGCAACTATCCCTTCATTAAATAAACAAATTTTATAATGTTTTCATAATTAAAAACATCTTTTATCTTTATCTTTATTGCAACTGGTATACCATGTTCGCAGGCTCCCATGGTATGCGCCGCTTTGCGGCGTTGATGCGCACTCACTTTGTTCGGCGCGGGGTCTAATGTCTGTTGGCATTAGGCCTTACGCATTGATAGCAGATTTCATTTACAAGGAAATTCTCATCAAAATAATCCTTTAAATTCCAAAGAGTAATTTCTGCTATATTATTCAGTGCTTCCTTTGTTAAAAATGCCTGATGGGATGTTACAATAACATTTGGCATTGAAATTAAACCGGATAAAATATCATCCTGAATGATTGAATAGGATTTATCTTCATAAAAAAATTCGGTTTCTTCCTCATATACATCCAGGCCGGCACCGCCCACTTTTTCTTCCTTAATGGCACTCAGCAAAGCTTCACTGTTAATCAGGGCCCCCCTGGAGGTATTGATGATAATAACTCCATTTTTCATTCTCTCAATGTGTTTCTTATCAATCAAATAACGTGTTTCTTTTGTCAGGGGACAATGCAGGGAGATGATATCTGATTCTTCGCATAACTCATCGAAGGAAACATATTTAATATCTGCTATTTCAGCAGGATAGGGGTCATAAGCAATTACATTTAACCCAAACCCTTTGGAGATATCAACAAAAACACGTCCGATTTTACCTGTTCCGACTACACCCATGGTTTTACCGTGCAAATCAAACCCTATCAGCCCGTTCAGACTGAAATTATGTTCTTTTGTCCGGTTATAGGCACGGTGTATCTTTCTGTTTAAGGTTAATAAAAGGGCCATGGCATGCTCTGCTACAGCATAAGGGGAATAATCCGGTACTCTTACAACGTGTATTTTATCAAAAGCCGCCTTAAAATCAATATTATTATAACCGGCACAGCGCATGGCAATTATCCTGATTCCGTTATCATATAAGGTATCTATGGTTTGCGCATCAATGGTGTCATTCACAAAGGCTACAACTGCCTCGTAGCCTCTGGCCATAACGGCCGTATTGGAATTTAATTTGGATTCAAAATAATCTATTTCAAATCCGAATTTTTCCTTATAATAATCAAAATATAATTTATCATATTGCTTTGTATCATAAAAACAAATTCTTCTCATAATAATACCTTGCCTTTTCATTATTAGTCGTTATTGGTAGAACAGATAAAGACAGAAAGAGGATACTATTATAGCTTAACAGATTTGTTTTAAGTTTATTCAGGCTGGGAAAATTTTTCTATTCTTGGCAGCATGGTCTTATTGAAATTTTCAACTTTCCTGTCATATTCCTCATCCATATATTTGGAAGCAAGCAAAAAGTCAGCGGTTGCCGCATTATTGGCAATAGGGATATCGTATACAACCGCAATTCTAAGCAGCGCTTTTATATCCGGGTCATGGGGCTGTGATTCCAAAGGATCCCAAAAAAACACCACAAAATCAATATTTCCTTCTACAATTCTAGAACCAATCTGCTGGTCACCGCCTAATGGACCGCTGTTATAACCTTTTACCGGAAGGCCGGTCTGTTCCGAAATAATACGGGCAGTGGTGCCGGTTCCACATAAAAAATGATTTTTTAGTATATCTTTATTCTTATCCGCCCATTTTACCAATTCCTGTTTCTTACCATCATGGGCTATTAATGCAATACTTTTTTTCTTGCCTATCTTAAAATAAATAAAATCGTCTAGTAACATACTGCCTCCTTTTAGCCTTCAACTTTATTCCTGATAATTCTATCATAATTGTTTTCCTGATAAAATGCAATCCTAATCTGCTGTTTTCACAGAGAAAACCGACAAATTTGTTGCAGTTCAGCCTTACGGCTGAACTGCAACAAATGATGCACAGAAATTATGCATTCCGCATAATTTCGCGCATGCAGGCAGTAAATGAATAAATATAATTTTCCATAATTTGAATAAAATATTATTTTTCTTGTTATTGCATCAGTTTTATGGTATAATATACTTGTATACACTAATTTTCAAAATGCAACTTCAAATTTACTTTGACGTTTTTCGTTTCATGTCAGAAACTTACATAATCAGTTTTTTCAAATTTCTACATATTTATTTATATGTCTTTATCAGAGACCCTGAAGTTGTAATTTTACAATTTTATAAACAGGAGGTTACTATGAACAACAACACTTTTTCAAAAATTACGCCGGAAATTCTGGCTCTGACAAATCTGTGTGCTAAAAATAGTGCAATTGATCCTGCCCTTTATACGAAATATAATGTAAAACGGGGGTTACGTGATGTAAGTGGCAAAGGCGTATTAACCGGTCTGACTGAAATTGCTGAAGTGCGTTCTCATATTATAGTGGATTCCGAATATGTTCCCTGTGACGGTAAATTATACTATCGGGGTATTGACGTGGAACAAATTGTAGATGGTTTTATTAAAGAAAACAGATATGGTTTTGAAGAAACTACTTATCTTCTTTTATTCGGCGAACTGCCGACTCAGGAAGATCTTTTAAATTTTAATAAATTGTTGGGTGAATACCGCTCTCTTCCAACTTCTTTTGTACGGGACATTATCATGAAAGCACCCAGCCGGGATATGATGAATACTCTGGCAAGAAGCGTATTAACCTTATATTCCTATGATAATCTGGCTGATGACATTACCCTTCCCAATGTAATGAGACAGTCACTGCAACTCATCTCATTGTTCCCTCTGCTGTCCGTATACGGATATCAGGCCTACAGGCATTATCATGACGGCCAGAGCCTGTTTATCCATACTCCGGACCCTTCCCTGTCAACAGCGGAATTAATTCTTCATCTTTTAAGGCCTGACAGTAAATATACCCCGCTGGAAGCCAGGATTCTGGACTTGGCTTTAGTTTTACATGCGGAACACGGCGGCGGTAATAACTCCACCTTTACAACCCATGTGGTAACCTCTACGGGAACCGATACTTATTCTTCCGTAGCCGCTTCCTTAGGCTCCTTAAAAGGTCCGAAACACGGCGGTGCCAATATTAAGGTTGTCCAAATGTTTGAGGATATGAAGACAAGCTTAAAAGATTGGGGGGACGAAGAGGAAGTCCGTACTTATCTGGCAGCTCTGCTGCATAAGGAAGCCTTCGACAAAGCAGGTCTTATCTATGGTATGGGCCATGCCGTATATTCCATTTCCGATCCAAGGGCCAATATCTTCAAGAGTTTCGTTAAAAAGCTGTCGGAAGAAAAGGGAAGAATGGAAGAATTTAAGTTATATAACCTGGTGGAGAATCTTGCACCGGAAGTGATAGCCAAAGAACGGCAGATTTATAAAGGTGTCAGTGCTAATGTAGACTTTTACAGCGGCTTTGTATACAGTATGCTGGACCTTCCTTTGGAGCTTTATACACCGATTTTTGCCATTGCCAGAATCTCCGGATGGAGCGCTCACCGCATTGAGGAACTGATTAACGCAGGCAAAATTATACGTCCTGCCTATAAAAGCGTCGCAAAACAAAAGGAATACGTTCCGATTCATGAAAGATAGAAATTATCTCAAAGATAGAATATTTCATCAAAGATTTTAGACTTGTTGATGTAATATATAAATACAGAAGAACATAACCTGCATAACATAGCCTTGATATAAGGCAGAAACCAAAGTGTATTTGGAAATGCTTATGCCGGGCTGGATGCTCCACTTTGCGGAGGCAGGGAGCGATTCGGGCGCGTAGTGGTGCTACGCTCCATAATCGCAGCGCAGATACCGCAAAGGGGGGCCTTTTCTATCCGAATTTAAATAATTTTTCAATTGGTATGGACATTAGCTTCTTTATTAAGATATCAAAGGGTTTGGCAGAAAGAATAAAAGTTAAGAGTATTGCCCCAAACAGGACAAGAACCATTTCAGCATCCGTATTTATATTCTCATATAAATCCGTCCGGTATTCTATAAACTTATAAATTATTCCATGCAGTAAATAAATGCTCATGGTTCTTTGCCCGAGATATGTAAACCAATGTTTTTTCCTGGGTATCATCACCCCAATCAGATATATCAAAAATGTTGAAAAAATATAAATTAAGGTCCGGTACAGCCATCCCCATTGTAATAAACCTGATTTTTCATAAGAATGCTTCATAATCAGAATATCAAAATCGATGTACCTGCAACGGAAATACATAAATATAAGAACAATAATAAACAGCAGGAACGCTCCGGCTTTTACGGCACTCCTGCCGGCAAATTCCATAAATTTTTCTTTATCAAAAGTATATCCCAAAATAAAAAAAGGCATAAACGTAATGGTTCTCCCTAAAGAGCCGTTAGCTCCTAATATTGTAACAAAGCCGGCCAGTATCCCCAAAACAAAAGAAATCGAGAGTATCCCCCTGATTTTTATTATTTTATCGATTAAGATTCTCCAGCAAAATAAAGACAGCAGAAACCATAAGGCAAAATATGGCTGTAATATACGGAATTGGTTTTCCCTGCCGTCTAAAAATAAAAATATAAAATATGCGGTTTGAAACAGGATATATGGAATTAATAGTGTTTTCACTAATTTTATCGGATTATTTCTTTTTGAAAAATATGCGGATATAAATACAAAAGCCGGCATATGAAAGCTATAGATGGTTTTAACCAGAAAATTCATGAAATGATTTTCTTCCATAAAAGCACCGGTTAAATGGCCGATTACCACCAGTAAAATCAATATTCCCTTGTAATTATCAAAATAACTGTCTCTTAGCATAATGACTCCTTTATCTCTGCTATTAATCTGCATACGAAATGAACTCGTTATAATATTTTATCATATTATGGGATATCAGGATACCTATTTTGATAATAGCCGACTGCCTGCAAAGTAATGCTTTTAAGGCAAATCGCCAGGTTGATTATTGATAAAACGGCTTCTAAAATTTTACTATCATATTATCTTCTTCTTTCACAAAATTCTTAATGATAAACAGTAATAATAAGATTAATACACTTGTAGAAATAACCACTAGTACATTTATGGTTATGGTTGACGGGTTAATGCTATTAGCACAAAGATCCTTTGCAGTATCCGTATTATTATTTGTCGAACTTAAGATAATCCGTGTTGCTTTAAATATATTTATGGTCATATACATAATGGCTAAATTGATTATTATGCTTAGAAAACTAAGAATACAGACGACTATTTTTGATTTCATCTATTTATTTCCTTTCTGATGTTGACTTGCAACAATCGGCTATCTCCGGCTAATAAAATCTACTTTTAAAAATACATATTTGCTATAAATCATTTCAATCTGATTTATAGCAAATATAATCTATATTCTACTGTAATAGTTTATAATCCCGAACCATTTTATTATCGCTGGTTCTTTCCTTTTCACATGTATACCTTTTCTCTTACCCTTTATTTGACCTCATAAGGCTGCAATGATTCCTATTGGAACCGGACTATGACTATAGTCCTGACAGCACACTTACTATTGCACCAAATGCCTGCACCAATACCAGAACGTCAAATTCTAATAACACTAGTGCTACATCCCCATGAATTACCTCCAGCAAAACCTTTCCCCTGGGTTAATGCTGATTACGCGAGGTTGTCAGTCTGCATTTCCGGATTAGGATACCTTTTCCTCTCCTCCTAATGCCTGCACGAAAGGCGGTGATATTATAAATAAAATTGTTTATTTAACAATTATGTTCTCAGGTATTTGATATAAGTTCCCAAACTAACATTGTCTCCCCCTTATGTTACTTTTAAGGAACTGATGGACTTCATCCATACCAAAAGCCGGAATACGCAGATTGAAATTTTAATTGGTTCGGGATTAACTGCATAAATAATCTACAAATTACAATAAGTAAAATTATACTCTCCCTTATCTCTATATCCTTAATTTTTATCTGTTCAGAAGATTGTTACTTTCTTCCCATTGCAAGCCAAAACAAAATCTAACTGCTAGCACCGTAACAATAAGACAAATAAAACTTGTTCATTGCACCCGTTTTATTCCCAAAAGTACTGCCGTTATCGCTACTATAAAAAACAGGGTAACAGTTTGTTGGAGTTCCTGCATGATACCCTCCTGCATAAACTCTGATTATTATACAAATTACTAAAAAAAGGATACTTTGCCATAACTATTCTGTAAATAGAACCGACGGTTATCATGGTTACTAAAAAAAAATGCATTAAAACTTCCTGAGCTTTTTCGTATCACTCGGAAGTTTGGGCTGATAGGCTATAAAAGTACAGCAACTATTCGCCTCTTTGGTTGTTGACACCAAAGCCAGTTTAGCAGCTATCTTGCTTATTTTCATGACCGAATTCTTCAAAGCTTACCCTCCTTTCACTTTGATTTCTCTTGGTGATTGTATATTATCATAAAATTTAGATACGTGCCGTTACATGTAGTAACTAGTACGATTTTTGTAGTAAATGTTATTTCCTGGCACATTATCGTGAAATTAACAGATTATTACGATAATAATTTCCATTTTTAGGAAGGATGCAGACAGCCTATGGCATTAAACAAACAGGAGGGCCGTAACGCTGAATATGTCATCCGAATGCTCTATAGCAAGTAAACCCTGGTATTTTTCTACAGCCTGTTTTACGTTGGAAAGCCCTATACCGTGGTTATTTTTATCATCATTTGTAGTTATAATATTACCTTTTTCATATAGTATCACATTATCATACTGATTTTTAATATCTATAATTAATCTACCTTTATCGTACCGTATAACAGCCTTTATCTTTCGTTTGTCTTCACTTAATTTACTACAGGCAGATATGGCATTATCCAGCAGATTACCCAAGATAACAGTCATATCAAAGGATTTGACGGATAACTGTTCCGGTACGTTTAATTCCAATATTACTCGGATTCCCTTTCTATCCGCTTCCTGTAATTTAAAATTCAGGATGCTGTCAATTACCACATTTCCCGAATGGGCATATTCTTTCTTTATCCCCTTTTCTTCCATTAATTCCGACAGGTATTCCTTTAACCTCTTTTTGTCATTATTCTCAAATAACGAATATATAATTGACAAGTGATTCATTAAATCATGATGGAGGGATTTGGTGGTTGTCAATGCCGTCTTCATTAACTGGAACTGACGTTCATAATAATTATTTTGCTGCACCAGCATTTTATTTGTCATCTTTTCGTCCATTTCAGCTATAATGGAATCATATAAATAAAAGGTTGCAATATTGACCAGCAATAATAAAACAATACAAAAAAGTACCTGCCAGATAGTAAGGCTGGTTGCAATCAGCAGGATTATTATAATAAATAAGGAGGCCGACGGTATCAAAAAAATAGCAAACCAATAGAATATAGGTATAATGGCACCTTTCCTGATATTCTTATAGTTTTCAATAATTAATACCACCATATAGGTAAATAACTGTATGCTAATCATGCCAATAACTGAAGAATAGTTATTTTTAGCAAAAATAGGAGAATTAATATGCCCTGTCAGCAATACCACAATACTTTCCGTACAGAGTAGTATAAGATAAATTAATGATACCGACAGTATTCTCTGTTTCAAAGTGGCTCTATAATTAAAAGACAGGAGAGTTAGGGTAATAAGATTGCTTACCAGCATTACAACAGGTATGTTTACCAAAAGATATATTCCTGTAATCCATAGGTAATATATGATATAGCTTAATTTTTCCCTGGAATGATTTATTTCCTCCCTGTTAAAAAAGACATTCATAAATTTAAATATTATATATGTCCGGAATAAGTTCATTATTATATAAACTGCATTATACATAATGTATTCCAATTTATTTTCCTTCTTTCTCATATTTTATCTGCAATTCCAAAACCTGCCTTCGCCTTTGCTGACTGATTGGCAGAACCGTACCGTTTGACATGGTCAATTCCTTATGTCCGAATACAATGACATGGGCATAGTTTACCAGGTAAGATTTATGAATATACAGAAAACGATATTTCTCAACTTCCCGAAAAACTTCTTCCATACTTCCGTAAAAGTTAATTTGGGATTGGGCCGTTATCATTTTAACCTGTCTGTTTTCCGCTTCAAAATACAAAATATCTTTAACAGCTACTTTATATGTATTATGACTTTGCTTAAACGAAAAAACATGATTCAGCCGGCCTGCCAGTTCCATGGCTTTTTCTATGTCCTTAATTATTTTTTCCGGAGTAATCGGTTTCTGTAAAAAATGCATGGGCCGAACTTCGAACAATTCCAGAAAATAATTATCTTTTCCCGAGATATAGACAATCTGTACAGTTTCGTTTTTCATTTCATCCCGTATTATTCTTCCGACTTCCACCCCATTCATATGTTTTAATTCAATATCCAGAAATATTAAGTCAAATTCTTCCTCTTTATTCATAAATTGACAGAGTTCTTCTCCTGAAGTAAATACTTCAACATCAATTTCAATCAAGCTGACTTTACAGTAATTCATTATCGCTTGTTCAATCTCCGAGCAAATGATATTTTCATCATCACAAATAGCAATACGGAACATCCCCACATCCCTCTTTCCATAAAGTAAAAGCATATATTCCCCCTGCCTGTCCGGGTTGAGCCGGTTAGTTTTATTGTAGCATTGATTTCCAATTAATGCAAATATTCTGTAATGGATGATGTTCTGCAAATGTAATGATAACTATCTTGTTGCTCCGGTTTCTCCGCTTTCAATATATCACAAAATTTGCTGTTATTCTGCAAAATGTAATAACTGATACGATTTTTGTAGTAACTAATATTCTATAGTTGTATTCTGCTTTGTCTTTTACTTTCCCTTTTATTTCATACTTTCTTTATCCTTTTTTTATATTCTGGGAGTAAAAAACATGGAACTTTATATAGAATCGTGGTAAGATAATTACAATGGACATCTATAACAAGGAGATACGAAGTTTATGAAGAATAAAATAGTTAACCGGCTGCTTATAACAGTAGTTTTTATATTGGCTGTTTATCCGTCGTTTAAGGTACAGGCCGGAGTACAGAATTTTCCCGAGCTGTATATGGAATTAAACGTACCGGAGGATACCGTTATTTTAACGAAAGACACGCCGGATACGGACGAGCGGTGGAAAAAGGCCGGAATCTCGGACCCTAAAAGTGAAAAGGATGCTTTTGATAATATGGGCGTTACGGCTATCCTGTATGACCCGGATACAAAGACAACCGTAAGGCTGCTTAAGAAACAATCCAGTGAAACCAGAAGGCTCTTCAATTTATCACAGCTGCCGGAGGAAGAACTGACTGAGTTTTTGGATTCTCTTGCTGCTTCAGAGGATGAAAATGCCAAAATATCCGTTCAAAAGTATCCGGTACAGGAGGTAATTTTTTTCCGCTACAGCATTGAAATAACCCAGGATGGAAAGCCTATTACCGAAATAATCTACGGAACCATCGTAAACGGATTAACAGTCTCATTTGATACCTACAGGGAAAACAGTACGGAGCCGCTGGATGAAAGTTTCATGAAGGAACTGGTTGCAGGAACCCGTTTTACCGAATTTCTGGATGAAGCAGAAGTAGAAAAGCAGGAACGGGAGTCTCTCTTCCAGTTAGCCGCCGGGTTTATCGTTCTGGTTGCAGCCATTATTATTTTGATTCTCATAAATAAAAATAAAAGCAAGAAACAAAAAGCTCTAAAGGAAAGAAAAACAGAAGCACTGACAAGGTTTTATATGGAACAGAAACAAAAAGAAGAGCAAAACATAAAAGATCCCGTTTTATTTGTAAACCGGACACAGTACTCGGAAGAAGTTATTAAAGATTTCTGTTACTATAATGAAATTTTAAATAAATTAAAGTTCTGGATTACTATGGCAGTGCTCTTTCTTGCCATATTCATCCTTTTATATAATTCTTCTTCCGCCTTTTTAGGTTGTAGTATAGCAGTTATTTTATTATTTGTATTTATATACTATCAGGGTATCCGGATTGAAAAATTAGTCGGCCGGATGATGAAAGTTTATGAAAAAAATAAAAGTATGGAGGCGTTATTTACGTTTTATGAGAATTATTTCACATTATCCGGTATACAATATATTTCCAAATACCCTTATACGCAAATAACCGAAATCAAAGAACATAAAAATTATATCTATATTTATATCGGCCCGGATAAAGCATTCTATCTTAAAAGAGACGGATTTGAACAAGGGGCGGATGAGTTTATGAAATTTATTAATCAGCTTAAATGAGTTTATAAGCAACTGCAAGCAGACCATGAAACGGGCTGCTGACAACAAACCGGCCGTATGCTCCCGCAGAGGGAACATACGGCCGGTTTAAACGTAAGCTCTATTCCCGTACTTAGATAAGCTCCAGTTCCAGGACGGTATCCCTTTCATCATAAAGTCCGGCGATATCCAACTCTACATAGGCATCCTCCGGATAGTCCTCGCCGTTCCACGGACGTACCAGCTTTAGTTCCGCACCGTCTTCTAAAATACGGGCTTTTTTAATTTTTCCTTCCAGCCCTTCCAGACGAAAGGCTCCTACACGTCTGTCAAAGATGTGGGCATACAGCATTTTCCCGTTCTGAGTGTACCGTCCCCATTCCGGTTTATTTATGTCACTTTTGCCGCAGCCGTAAATACTGTCACCATTTACCCTCATCCATTCACCGATTTCTTTTAATATTCTAATACTGTCTTTCGGAAATTCCCCTTTGGCATTGGGTCCCACGTTGATGAGCATGTTTCCGCTCTTGCTGACACATTCCACCAGCATATGAAGGACATTTTCCGTAGTTTTATAGTCCCAGGGCTTGTTCTTTGCATAGCCCCAGTTTTCATTTAATGTCAGGCATAATTCCCAGGGTACCGGACGTCCCAGAACATCCACTTCACCCGATGCCGGCATCATACATTCCGGCGAAACAAAATCCCCGGAATGCAGATCCGGTTCTTCTTTTCTGGCATCCCCGCCCAGACGGTTATCGATAATAATATCCGGCTGAAGGGCTCTCATCATTTTTACCAATTCCGATGCTCTCCAGGTTTCACCTGACATATGTTCAAATTCCGTACCGGACAGCTTTTCATTATCATAGGAAAAATCAAACCACATCAAATCTATTTTCCCATAGTTGGTAAGTAATTCCCTCACCTGATTATGAAAATATTCGATATAACTATCCCAGTTATGTTTTACCTCTTTAAATTCCCCGTTGTCCCTCATGGGATGCTGCCTGTCACCATAGTGGGGATAATCCGGATGGTGCCAGTCCAGCAGGGAATAGTAAAATCCTACTTTAATGCCTTCCTCCCGGAACGCTTCCACGTATTCCTTTACCAGGTCCCTGCCGCATTTTGTATTGGTGCTTTTATAATCCGTGTACCCGGAATCAAACAGACAGAATCCGTCATGATGTTTTGTTGTCAGCACCGCATATTTCATACCTGCTTCCTTTGCGTGCTTTGCCCATTCTTTCGGATTGTACCGGACCGGGTTAAATTCCCTGAAATAGTGGTCATAATCTTGCGTGGATATTTTTTCCGTACTCTTAACCCACTCACCTCTGGCCGGAATTGCATACAGTCCCCAATGAATAAACATGCCGAAACGGGCATTTCTGAACCACTCTGTTCTTTTCTCTCTTTCCTGGTATAATGACATAATATCCTCTCCTTTTTGTTTAAACAGTTCTTTCCCTGCCGCATAAACTATTGTTGACAAGGATAGTTTATCATCTTTATAATGGGTTTGTAATAAGAAATCCAAACAAAAAGTTGAAAAAAATTAACCTGGTTTTCTGAAAGGAGCCGAATATGGATAATAATTATGCCAAATATTTTTCCAACCTCTATATTGATTACTATTACGGGAGCTATACTCATTGTACCGAAACCTGGAAGGAAAACAATATCCTTTGTCCTTTTTGCAAACTATATTATATTACGGACGGAGAATGTGAGATTAAAGTAGAAGATACCGCTTATCACGGGTATAAAGGAAGGATGTTTTTCATTCCGTCCCAGACCAGGCATTCCTTTTATCATATCAACGACAATTATATTACGAAATACTGGATGCACTTCGAAATAAAAGCTTGGGATGACCAGTTGTTTAAAAATCTTAATCTGCCCTATTTTATTGATATAAAAGACGGTTCCGAAATCGCAGGTCATTTTGAAGCTATTTTCAGGCAGGCAAAAGAGAATACTCTGGCTTCTGTTTTTCGTTTAAAAGCGGGAATATTGTCCCTTTTATCCGATTACATAGCCCTGGCAGACCAAAACCAGGTTACCATTTATGAAGAAAATCATCCCGAGTTTTATTCGGTTATTTCTTATATCAGCGATAATCTGCATATCAGACTGACCATAGATGATTTATCCCGCCGGATGCATATGCATCCCAATTATTTTATCCGGTTATTCAAAAGCAGGATGGGCACCACACCCTTGAACTATATCAACAAACTGCGTATGGAGCGTGCCAAATCCCTGCTTGAAAATACAAGTCTTCCTGTTTCCGAAATCATGCTCCAGGTCGGCTTTGAGGATTTAAGTTCCTTTTCTAACTTTTTTAAGCATTATTCGGGATACAATCCAAAAATATTCCGGAAAACGTTTGGTACCCAAAAAATTACCCGTGGTTTTCTTAGCCGGGAAAATTAAAAAGATAGGCTTGCTTTTACATATTACGGAATCTGTCATAACGAACTGCTGCAATTTCTTCCTCGGATTTTTCTTTATAGCGGTTTATAAAATCTACAATGCCTGTTCTAATCTGGCAGGCAACACTTTCCATATTATCAACGCATAAGGCTTCATTTTCTTCTATGATACGTTCCACAATTTTTAATTCTTTTAAATCCGCTGCGGTTATTTTCATGACCTCAGCCGCTTCCCCTGCTCTCTTGCTGTCTTTCCAGAGTATGGAAGCAAATCCCTCCGGCGACAATACGGAATAAGTGGCATTTTCAAGCATCCACACTTCGTTTGCCACACCTAAAGCAAGGGCACCGCCGCTTCCGCCTTCTCCGATGACGATGGAAAGGATGGGCACCTTAATTCCGGACATTTCATAGAGATTTCTGGCAATGGCTTCTCCCTGTCCCCGTTCTTCCGCCTCAATTCCGCAAAAAGCGCCGGGAGTATCAATAAAACAGATAATAGGGCGCCCGAATTTCTCAGCCTGTTTCATTAACCGGAGAGCTTTCCGGTAGCCGTCAGGATTGGGCATACCATAATTGCGCTTTACGTTCTGTTTTATACTGCGGCCTTTCTGCTGTCCGATAACGGTAACGGTAATATCATCGATGGTAGCAAGGCCCGCCACAATGGCACCGTCATCCCGGGAAACACGGTCCCCGTGAAGTTCCATAAACTTATTAAATATGGCACTGATAAAATCCAAACTGGTTGGTCTTACCGTACTCCTTGCAATTAAAACCCGGTCCCAGGCAGTTAATTCTGCTGACATAGTATCATCTCCCAACCTTTAAATTTAACTTTTCACAAGCATGGAAAGAGTTTGTTTTAACTTGTTGCGCTTTACGATTTTATCAATAAACCCATGTTCCAGCAAAAACTCCGCCCTCTGGAAGCCTTCCGGCAGCCGCTGGCCGATGGTCTGCTCAATTACCCTGGGTCCTGCAAAACCAATCAGGGCTCCGGGTTCTGCTAAAATAACGTCGCCAAGCATGGCGAAACTGGCCATAACACCGCCGGTAGTCGGGTCCGTTAATACCGGGACATATAACAGGCCGGCATCGTCGTGTTTTTTTAATGCCTGTGAGGTTTTTGCCATCTGCATCAGCGAAACGATACCTTCCTGCATTCTGGCTCCTCCGGAGCAGCAGAAGAGAATTACGGGAAGTCTCTGTTCCGTGGCTTTCTCTATCATCCTGGTGATTTTTTCACCCACTACTTTCCCCATGCTGCCCATTAAAAAATTGGATGCCATAACACCGATTGCTACTTTCGTATCATCAATTCTGCCCTCCCCCGTAATAACGGCTTCATCCAGATTGGTTACGACTTTCATCAGCTCCAGTTTGGATTTATACCCCGGAAAGTTGAGAGGGTCACTTACAGGAAGCTCCGTATCCCATTCGGTAAAACTGCCTTTATCCAGTATCATGCTGATTCTGGTACGGGGGCTGATACGGAAATAATTTCCGCAGTTCGGACAGATATAATAATTGGCAACCACATCTTCGGTGTATATGATTTCATTACATTTCTCACATTTTTCAAATAAACCGTCGGGAATCTGGGCCTCATCCAACGAGTCTTTTATCTTTTCACCCAGTTGAACCTGTTTAAGCCCCGCCGCATTACTGGGATATTTTTTAAACATTTCCTTCAGCATTCAGGCCTCCTTCTCCGGACAGCAGCCTTTCTACAAATCCGGTATCTGTTTTACCTTTTATATAATCCTCATGATTGATAATTTGGTACTGGAAATCAATGTTCGTATCAATTCCTTCAATTACCAGCTCACCCAGAACTCCGCGCATTTTCTGTATGGCAAGTTCACGGTTGGCATCATGTACCATAAGCTTTACAATCAGGGAATCATATGCGGTCGGTATCCGGTAACCCGCATAGAGGGCCGAATCAATGCGTACACCATTTCCGCCCGGCATATGCAGGCTGGTTATCAGGCCCGGAGAAGGCATAAAGTTTTTTCCCGGATTTTCCGCATTAATCCTGCATTCAATAGAATGTCCGCGAATTTTTATATCCTCCTGGGTAAAGGAAAGCTTTTCCCCGCCTGCAATTTTAATTTGTTCCCTTATTAAATCAATACCGGTAACCATTTCGGTTACACCGTGTTCAACCTGTATCCTGGTGTTCATTTCTATAAAATAAAAATGATTCTCTTCATCCAGAATAAATTCTATGGTTCCCGCATTAGAGTAGCCTGCTGCCCTGGCAGCTTTCACCGCCATATTCCCCATAACCTTTCTCAGCTTTCTATCGATTGCTGAGGAAGGAGCCTCTTCAATCATTTTCTGATGCCTTCTCTGGATGGAGCAGTCTCTTTCTCCTAAATGTACCACATTCCCGTAATTATCAGCCAGTATCTGAAATTCTATATGTCTTGCCGCCGGAATGTATTTTTCAATGTACATGGTATCGTCACCAAAGGAATTCCTTGCTTCCTGGCCGGCTGTTTCAAAATGCTGCAGGAATTCACTTTCCGACCGGACAATACGCATACCTTTACCGCCGCCTCCTGCGGAGGCTTTAATCATCACCGGATAACCCATCTCATCGGCAATTTTTTTCCCGTCCTTTGCGGTATATACTGCCTCCTTAGTACCCGGTACCACCGGTACACCGGCTTCCATCATGGTTTTTCTGGCTTCCGATTTGTTTCCCATTCTATCGATGACTTCGGGAGATGGTCCGATAAAGGTAATATTACATTTACGGCACAAATCGGCAAATTTACTGTTTTCCGATAAAAAACCAAAGCCGGGGTGGATGGCATCCGCTCCGGTTGCAAGCGTGGCACTTAAAATCCGGTCCATTCTTAAATAACTGTCTTTTGCGGGCATCGGACCAATACATACGGTTTCATCGGCAAGCTGGGCGTGCAGTGCGTCTTTATCTATATCAGAACATACGGCAACCGTGCCGATTCCCATTTCCCTGCATGCACGAATAATACGGACTGCAATCTCTCCGCGATTGGCTATTAATACTTTTCTTATCATAGCTGGTGCTCCCATCTTAAACAATGATTCATTTATTAACCTATGGCAAAGGTTAATTCCGCTTCGGCAAAAATCTTATCTCCGTCATATGCCTTGGCGTTAGCTACCCCCACATTGCCTTTTCTTTTTACCAATTCGACTTCCAGGGTCAGGACATCCCCAGGTACGATTTTATTCCGGAATCTTGCCCTGTTGATTCCCCCGAAATAGGAATTTTTACCTTTATTTTCTTCAAGGGATAAACATATGACGGCTCCCACCTGCGCCAGGGCTTCAATCACCAGAACACCCGGCATAACGGGTTCATCCGGAAAATGCCCGATAAAAAAGGGTTCATTATAAGTTACACATTTACGCCCGACGGCACGTTTACCCGGTTCCAATTCATCAATTCGGTCTATTAATAAAAAAGGACTTCTCTGCGGTATAATTTTTTTTATATCATTTATATTTAACATTTTCCTGCTCCTAACTTAATAAGAATCTGCAGCTTTATCTCCGGGCACTGTGATAATATGCTCAGGATGCCAAGGCATCCGTTCTGCCCGTAAGGGCTTTCGGTTCTCCGATTATGTGACTTATAAGGGCCTTATTCTGACTAATGCCTGACCATACTCTACCATATCTTTATTTTTAACTAAAATGGCCTCAACAACTCCATCATATGCAGATTCTATTTCATTCATTAATTTCATGGCTTCAACAATACCTATTATCTGACCCTTTTTAATTACATCGCCCACTGCGATATAAGGATCACTGTTTTCTGATTTCGCCGCATAGAAAGTACCTACCATAGGCGAAGTAATGGTAAACCTTTCGGAATCCGCTTCGTCATTATCCGTTTGGGTCCCCGGAAAAGCAGGTGTAACCTGGATTTCTGGAGCCTGGCCGTAAACCGTATTCCGGTTAATTTCAAGTGACAGGCTGCTGTCACCTTCCGTATACTTAAAAGAAGTTAAAGAAGACTCAGATACTGTCTGAATAAGCTTAATAATGTTTTTCATTTCCATAGCTAATTTCTCCTAACCTACGAATTTCTTAACTAACAAACTGCCGTTATGACCGCCGAATCCCATAGAATTGCTGATTGCATAATTTACGGTTTTATCGGCCATCGGTTCTTTCGTATAATTTAAATCCAGTTCCTCATCCGGCATCTCATAACCGGCCGTGGCATGGATATAATTTTCCATAACAGATTTGACACAGGTAATGAATTCTACCGCCCCCGCCGCTCCCAGCATATGGCCGGTCATTGATTTCGTGGAATTGACATTCAGTTTATATGCATGATCCCCGAATGCCATTTTAATGGAACGGGTCTCAAATAAGTCGTTATGATGGGTGCTGGTTCCGTGGGCATTGATATAATCCACTTCCTCCGGTTTAATGTCTGCCTCCTTCACGGCCTGCAGCATAGCTCTTGCGGCTCCTTCTCCGTCATCACTTGGTGAAGTAATATGGAATGCGTCACAGGTTGCGCCGTAACCGGCTATTTCAGCCAAAATATGCGCTCCTCTTGCAACTGCATGTTCATAAGCTTCCAGTACTACAACGCCGGCACCTTCCCCCATGACAAATCCGCTTCTCTCTTTATCAAACGGAATAGATGCCCTGTAGGGATTGGTTTCCGTAGTCATGGCCGTCAAAGCAGAAAAACCGGCCACTCCGATGGGGGTAATTGCCGCTTCGGTTCCCCCGGCAACCATAACATCCGCTTCATTGCACTGGATATAACGGCAGGCATCGCCGATGGAATGAGTTCCCGTTGCACATGCGGTTACAATATTGGTACATTTTCCTTTTAAGCCAAAATTAATAGCCACATTACCTGCCGCCATATTGGATATCATCAGAGGAACCAATAAAGGCGCAATTCTTTTTGGTCCTTTCTCCAATAACTTCCGGTGTTCTCTTTCAATTACCTGAAGGCTGCCGATTCCGGAGCCTACGGATACACCGATTCTTGTTAAATCCTCTTTCGCCAAATCCAGCCCGGCATCTTCAATCGCTTGGGCGGCTGCCGCTACGGCAAACTGGCAGAAGTTTTCCATTCTTTTCGCCGACTTGGGATCCATATACTTTTCAGGCTGAAAACCCTCAACCTGAGCCGCCAGCTTCACTTTGTAATCCGACGTATCAAAATAATCAATCGGTTTAAATATGTTTCTTTTTTCCTTAATGCTGTTCCAAAAAGTATCTATATCATTTCCGATAGGTGAAATAACACCCATGCCGGTAACTACTACTCTCTTCATTTTTGTAATCCTCCTTTAAGCTAGTACAGCCTTGCAATAATCCTCTTGAGTAACTCATTTTCAGATGCCCAGCCCGCCGTCCACCTGGATGGTCTGACCGGTAATATACGCGGCTTTATCCGAGGCCAGAAACGCGGCTGTTTCAGCGATATCCTCCGCTTCACCTAATCTTCTTAACGGAATTAATCCGGTTACTTTCTCTTTCAGCTCATCTTTTAGTACCGATGTCATATCCGTATTGATATAACCTGGCGCTATGGCATTCACCGTAATTCCCCTTGAGCCCAATTCTTTGGCCAGGGATTTGGTCATTCCGATTACTCCTGCTTTTGCAGCACTGTAATTTACCTGACCCGCATTGCCGATTATCCCGGATATGGAGGAAATATTAATAATTCTTCCGCTTTTTTGTTTTAACATAAGCCTGGAAGCCTGCTTCATGCAATTAAATACTCCGTTTAAATTGGTATCAATTACCGTGTTAAATTCCTCTTTTGTCATCTTAAGAATTAAATTATCCTTTGTAATTCCTGCATTATTTACTAATATATCAACTTTTCCGAATTGTTTTGTTACCTCGGAAAACATCTGCTGTACCGCTTCATAATCAGACACATCCGCCTGATAAGCAATGGCTGTTCCGCCTTCTTTTCTAATTTTCTCGACAACTTCGTCAGCCTTTTCTTTGGACCCGCAGTAATTCACTGCCACTGCAGCACCATAGCGTGCAAAAGTAACGGCAATGGCTCTCCCGATTCCTCTGCTGGCACCGGTTACGATTGCAATTTTATTCTCCAGCATTACATAACCTCCTGTAACTTATCCAGATCTTCTATTTTTTCAACATTCAGTACTTTACATGACCGGTCAATTTTTTTAACAAATGCGGACAGTGTTTTACCGGGTCCGATTTCCACAAAAGTATCCACGCCGGCTGCTATGATGTTTTCCACACTTTGCTGCCATTTAACGGAGGAATACACCTGTTCTGCCAAAAGGTTACGGATTTCCTCTTTTCTGCGGATTATTTCCGCATTTACATTGGCAACGTAGGGAATTTCCGGTTCATGTATTTCTGTTTCTTTCAATGCCTCATAAAGTTTTTCTCCTGCTTCTTTCAGCAGGGGTGAATGAAAAGGACCGCTTACATTTAGGGTGACTACTCTCCTGGCCCCGTTTTTCATAAGCTCTTTACCGGCTTCCTCCACCGCCTTTTTTTCTCCTGAAATTACAGCCTGGCCCGGGCAGTTATAGTTGGCAACGGCAACAATGCCTTCCACATCCCTGCATATTTTTTCAATGAAAGCATTCTCCATACCTAAAACAGCCGACATAGCGCCGGCACCCGGTTCTGCTGCCTCCTGCATTAAGATTCCTCTTTGGCGTACAACCTGGATTCCTTCCTCAAAGCTCATGACTCCTCCGGCCATTAAGGCCGGATATTCTCCCAGGCTTAAACCGGCACATACCTCCGGCTTGATACCGGACTTCTTAACCTGGGCTAATATAGCCATACAGGTGGTAACCATTGCAATCTGTGTAAATTCGGTAATATTAATTCTATCATTTTCCTCAAAGCAGAGTTCTTCCATATTAATGCCAAGTATATGGCCGGCTTTCCGGTAAATATCTTTGGAGGTTTCAAATTTATCATAAAAATCCTTACCCATGCCGATATACTGTGCACCCTGCCCCGGGAATATAAATGCCACTTTTCCCATTCTTAATAATCATCCTCTTCTTTTAGAAATTCCTTAGAAGTGAAAATTCTTAATTAAATCTTCCGCTTCCTTTACAACTTCCTCTATAATTTCCTTACAGGACTGTTCCTTTGTTATAAGTCCCGCTATCTGTCCTGCCATAACAGAACCATTTACAATATCACCCTCTGCAACGGCTTTTTTGAGAGAACCTAAGGTAAGCAGTTCCAATTCTTCAAAGCTTTTTCCTTCCTGTTCCAGCTTCTGATAATTTCTGGTCATATTGTTTCTGATGGACCGCACCGGGTGCCCCGTAGAACGGCCTGTTACCGCAGAATCAATGTCTTTTGATGAGATGATTCTCTTTTTATAATTACTGTGGACTATGGATTCATGGGATACCACAAACCTGGTTCCAATCTGTCCGGCTTCTGCGCCCAGCATAAAAACGGCTGCCAGCCCTCTTCCGTCCCCGATTCCTCCGGCCGCTATTACAGGAATTTTTACCGCATCCACAATCTGCGGAATCAGAGTCATGGTTGTCAGCTCTCCTATATGTCCGCCTGCTTCACAGCCTTCCGCCACTACCGCATCCGCACCGTACTTTTCCATTCTCTTGGCCAGAGCAACCGAAGCAACAACTGGTATTACAACGATTCCCGCCTCTTTCCACCTTGGTATGTAGCTTTCCGGATTACCCGCCCCTGTAGTTACAACAGAGACTTTTTCCTGAACTACAATTTGTGCAACTTCACCCGCATGGGGGCTCAATAACATAATGTTAACTCCAAAAGGTTTATCCGTTAAAGCTTTTGCTTTCCTGATTTCTTCACGAACTGCTTCAGCCGGAGCATTTCCGGCCGCAATAATGCCAAGTCCTCCTGCGTTTGATACTGCCGCCGCAAGATGATGTTCCGCAACCCATGCCATTCCCCCTTGTACAATAGGATGTTCTATTTTCAATAAATCACATATTCTCGTTTTCATGAATATATCCTCGATTTCTATTTATTCAATACCTTTTCCCTTTAAATAATTAATGACATCATCCACAGTCACAAGATTGTTCAATTCCTCTGAGGGTATCTCTATATCATATTTTTCCTCTATAGCCATAACAAGCTCAAATAAATCCAGGGAATCTGCCCCCAAATCCTCTTTAAATGATGCGCTTTCCGTAATTTCACTTTCATCCACATTTAATTGTTCCACAATAATTTCCTTTAAGTCATTCAACATGATATATCTCCTTTTAGTTTACGTATTTTTTCCATAGAATCGGAATATAGTATAACTTATCGGAAGATGCTTTCTATCTTCCGATAAAAGGCGCTGCTTTTGCAACCTGCATCTGATTATAGGAACATGATTTTGTTCCTATAATATAACTTATCCGAAGTTGCTTTCCTAACTTCTGATAAAAGGCGCTGCTTTTGCAACCTGCATCCGACTATAGAAACATG
>DBEP01000102.1:57758-76183 GCA_002294045.1 Lachnoclostridium sp. UBA903
GGTTTTTGTTTCTATAGTATAATTCTCATTTTATATATATTGTTTAATATATTATTTGTATCTTTTTGGAGTGCATTTTAATTCCGCTTTTATGACGTCTCAAAATAATCACCACAATACTGATTACTACTATAACGGTAGCTGTGATGCCCGAGATAATTTTAAACAGACTAAAGAATTTTTTTTCAAATATGCTTATACTGAATCCCCGCTTATTATCCTGCTCTTCCGATTCTTCGGCATCATCCATAACCTCAGCTGTCTTTAAATCTTCCGCCATTTCAAGTTCGTTATTATCCGATTCGGAAAGCTCTTCAGAAATAGGATTTACCACAGGGAACGAGGTACGCTGTTTCGAGGTTTTCCTAAATGAAAATAACAACTTAAAAAATGGTACGCTTCCTCGTTTCATATCCTTTTCCATATAATCATCTTGAAGCAATTCCGGATTCAGCTCACTCATCATATCTATTAATAACAATTCGTTCATAACTTGCTCCCTTCTGTGTGTAAAGGTAATTCCTTTTCAAAATCCTGTTTCATTTTGTTTCTAAGCCTGGACAGCCTGCTGTCAACGGCAGTAACTGTCATTTTCATAGCTGCTGCTATGTCTTTTGAGGATTGCAGATAAAAATATCTCCGTATCACCAATTCATGATCTTTTTTATTTAAGCGGTTAATTATTTCATTTAACAACTGAATATTTTCATTCCGAAACACCTGCCCTTCCACACTTTGTCTATGATCTACATAAAATTTTGCAATTTCCGATATATCTTCAGGAAGCTCGCATTCTTCTCTTTTGCTTAAATCACGAAGTTTATTGATTGCCGTATTTCTAACGATAACTTTCAGATAAGTTTTCAAAGATGCTTTTTCCATATCGTATCTTTCAATATGATTCCACAGTTTTAAGTAAGTGTCATTAACACATTCTTCGATATCCCGTGAACGGCTGCCCAGAATGCCGGCAGCTATATGGAACAGCAGCTTCTCGTACTTCTCAGCTAATTTCAATAAACCTAATTCGTTTTTTTCATATATCAGGTTTATTATTGCCTCATCTTTCAAGTTATAAGCCTCCTTCCTATATGCTCGATTACTAATACACCAAAAAAATTAAAATCTTGCAGCAAAAATATTTTTATTTCCCAGATTGTTTATAAATCAAAGTTCCGGTTGAACATTGGTTTGCCCCCAAATAAAGCCAAGCCTGTCCCAATGCTCATTATTCCTATTTGAATAACCGCTTAAATGAGTTTGGAATCAGGCTGTTATATTTATATCGAATTGTATTTATTTAAACAGGTATATTTTCAATAACAATAACCAAACTTCGTATTATTCTTTCATTAAACCATCTTTCGTATAATTGTTATTGCCGTTCCATAAAATCCATTCCTCATATCCCGCATCATATACGGCTTGTATCTGGTCACGTATTTCCTCAGGGCCGTAGGTTTTGTGGTTTTTCAGCCAGGTTGCGGTAAAATCCTGAAGCCAGGAACGGACAACTGCCGGTTTTTTCTCATCTATATCTTCCTCTTCTAAAGCCGTACGGGACTTATTTAGCGCACTTAAAATTAAATTATAAGGTTTCAGATCGGGATGCTTAATGCCGTAGGCACCGTCCTGGTAATGGGAAGGATAAATCATGGGACAGATATAATCCAGGTATTTCGCCATTTCTTTATAATTCTGGCCCACAATTTCAGCGTCTATCTTACTGTCGATTATGGTGCCGTATACATCGGCGGAAACAAATACGCCCAGCGGTTTCAAATTCTCACAGGCATATTTTGTGAATTCCGTAATGACATCCATTTTACTCGTTCCTTTTGCTTCCTTGCCGAAGTCCACATTTTTCATACCGGAATCGGTTGAGAAACGGATGTAGTCAAATTGTATTTCGTCAAATCCTAGATAGGCGGCTTCCCTGGCAACGGAAATCAGATATTCCCATACTTCTTTTTTATAGGGATTTACCCAGCTAAGACCATCCTTATCGTAAAAAATATCTCCATCTTTTTTCTTTATGCATAAATCCGGCCTGCCTTTGGCCAGGATGGGATCTTTAAAGGCAACGATTCTGGCTATAAGATAAATATCTTTCTGCTTTAATTCTTTGATTAATTGTTTGATATCACTGATATAATTAACATCCGCATGTATTTCCTTTACTTCCGGAAGGTCCATTTTATATGTTATTTCACCGCTGTCATTTTTAATATCGATGACCATGGCATTTAATTCCGTGGAATCCACCAGCTCGATTAGTTCCTTCATATAGCTTTCTCTACCTGCCCTTGGCCCGGTAACATAGATTCCTTTTACTTTTATTGGCATTCTCTGATCTACAAATCCCGGCATAAAAGTTTCTTTCAAATCCTCTTCCGTATTCCCCTCCGTTACATCACTTTCCCGGGCGGCATCCCCGGTATTCTTCTCCCCGATACTTCCTTCACCGGTATTGGCTTCCTGCCCGCTGTCTTTTGTTGCAGTATCTTTCTGCGTACTGCTTTCCTGTGTATTATCTGTCGTACCTGCGGTATTACCTTCTGTCCGGTCAGCCGTATCCCCTTTTGTATCCTCCGCAGCCGAGTCACCGGTATCCCCTTCTATACCGGAGTTATTCGGCGCATCCTTATCTGTTTCGCCTTTCGGTTCCGTTCTGCTTCTTAAATTTATCTGTGATTTACGGGTTCCGTCCTGCACTCTTAATTTCTCCCTGGTAATGTAAAAGGTGCCGAATCCGAAAATAAGGGCTGCAATAATAACTATAACTGCCGCCAGCCCGTTTCTTCGGCCGTCTCTGCCGTGTTTCCCGGTTTTTTTATGTTTCCTGTTATTCGAATTTTTTCTGTCAATATACATATCCCTCTTATCTCTCATTGTATACTCCTGTTCTTACTCATTTGCATTTATTACACATTTCATTATTATGGTATTTCTGATTTTATATTTTGTCAAGCTCATTATAATCCTATAAGAAAGAGTTTGCAAAGCAAACTCTGCGTTGACGCTTGGCCGCTCTGCGGCATAATTCCTCTCAAGCGTCATGCGCATCCCGCCCGGAATGCTTTTATACAATAGGACGTAATTTCCTATTGTATAACTTATCGGAAGATGCTTTTTATCTTCCGATAAAAGGCGCTGCTTTCGCGCCGTGCATCCGATTATAGGAACATGATTTTTGTTCCTATAATATAACTTATCGGAAGCTGTTTTCCAAGCTTCTGATAAAAGGCGGTGTTTTTACCGCCGTGCATCCGATTATAGGAACATGATTTTTGTTCCTATAATATAAAACATCAGAACATATTTATTCACATAGTACAAGTAATTTCTTATAAATGGTTCTAAAATATACTTTTTTATTGACACTATATTTAAGACTGTTATATAATTATTTCGTAATTTCTAATTGGTATGTTAAGATAACTATTAGGAGGAGTATTCATGGATTTTAGCAATCGGTTAAAGCATTTAAGACAAAAATATAAATTAACCCAAGGCGAATTGGCCGCCGTTATCGGATTAAAATCAACCGCTATTTCTAACTATGAATCCAAACGCAATGAGCCATCTTTTGATAAGTTAATATCATTATCTGAATATTTTAATGTTTCATGTGATTATATGCTGGGGATTACTGATAATACTTTACGGATAGGAAGCGAAGATTTGGATAATGACACAGCTGATTTCTTTATGTTATATAAACGGTTAAACAAAGCAAATACCAATGAAATTAAAAACTATGCCAGATACTTACTTTATAAGCAGGAAAAATTAGCAGAAAGTTTAAAAGATTTACGTCCTTACTGATCAAAATATATATGGGGCTTACCGTAATTCTGTCGGAAAGAATTAGAACTGCCTTCATGTTATTAATATTTCTCTCAATCTTTCACATGAGGCAGTACCGTTTCTATCATCTTATTTCCATACATTATGAGCTAAAACTATGTTCATGATTTTATTTGTTCCGGCCGGAACCGGAGGGCAGGTTTGCAATTTATCCACCCGGTTTTATTCTATCATAAACGAAAGTCATGCTCATGCCCTTGTTCTCCGGCCGGAACCGGTAAGCAGGCCTGCAATTTGCGATTACTCATTCTGTTTTATTTACTCCGCAACACTTCTTATATTTTTTACCGCTTCCGCATGGACATGGGTCATTTCTGCTAATCTTTTTTTCTTTCACTATGGTATTGGATTTCTTTTGCTGCCAGTATAATTCTTTTCTTCTTTCTTCCGATAAAAGATTATCCCAGACCGGCAGCTGGTACAACCAGTCCGCTTTGGCTTCAACCATATTGCAATATAATTTTTCCTTGTCGAATTCCAGATTTACAACTGTCTTTTCATCCATTTCTTCAATGGGATTTTCCTTCTTTAAGCTTTCATTAATTCCATCCAGGAAACCAACCATAATAGATATGCTGGTGCCATATTGGGCTGCCAGTTCTTCTACGGTACCTTCCACTACGGTATCCGGCTCTGCCAGAAGCTTCTCATATATACCTTTTTCTATATCAAAATAATTATTCCAAAAAAGCTTCCCTTCTTTTTGATTGGTATCAAGAGAATATGCATAATCTCTCCATTCCTGTAATAAACTCATTCCATTCATCCTTTCTGACATTTAGTATTTACAAAAACAATACTAAACTTTCGTAAAAAATTAAAATTTATGTATAATACACCAAAAACAGTATCATACTATAGTTAATCTAATTTATAAACAATGCCGCCTGCAATTTACAGACGACTTTATGTTAACAATAGCTTATTATTTGGGTATTCTATTGTGAATATAAATTAGATTGCACAAGGAGCGTAATCTTATGCAGACGTTGGATCCCCCCTCCAACAATAGGAAAAACGCTTTGCGCATTATAAAAGCGCAGCCAACACCAAAGAAAAGTTAAATACTTATCCTCCCCTTTTTTTAAAAGTAAGTCTGCTGCAAAGGCGTAGCAGGCTTACTTTTTTCCCCATAGCCATGTTATGGGGTATTTTTATGAAACCTTTATGAATCAAGGCTTTCAGCGTTTTAAACCATTTATGACACAAGGACTATTTTAACATAAAAATAGTTTATGCGCAACTTATAGCAACTTTTTATTTTTAGCAGATAAACCTACTTTTAAATCTTCCTAATCATATAAAACTTCCTTAATGTAAAAAGCAGCTCCTCCCAACAGCGTAGCTGCCCTTCATACTAAAACAAGTTTGCAATTTTTCTATGTCAATTTCCTTTTTATAATTATACGCAACTTTCTACGCAATTTTTATATCATAAAATGAAACAAGACGAATTGCAAAACCCCATATATCCCCTTCTGGTACACCATATAACACAGGATGAAACCATACTCCAGCAAAAATGCTCACCCCCCGCTTTTTTAAGAGTAAGTCCGCTGCAAAGGCGTAGCAGGCTTACTTTTTCCTCCATAACCATGTTATGGGGGATTTTTTATGAAACCTTTATGAATCAAGGCTTTCAGCGTTTTAAACCATTTATGGCACAAGGACTACCCGGCCAAGTCAGGGGCGGCAGTTATTTTTTATGCTTATTATCCCAATTCGTTAAATAGGTAAGCCGTGCAGCCGTCTTCAAAGTTAATAATTACAGATTGTTCTCCTCCGGAATGTTTTCTTCGAGATTTTCACATATTTTAATAAGGACAGATTGGAAGAATTCCATATCTTCCTCTGAAATATCCTTTCTTATAACGTTTTCAAATTGAATAAACATTTCACGAATATCGGAAGCTTTCTGCCTGCCTTTTTCCGTCAGGCAAATGATTACGGAACGTCTGCTTTCCGGGTTCATTTCCCGTTTCAGCAGTTCCATTTTTTCCAGGTTATCAATGTTTCGTGACATAGTGGTGGTATCCATATGGCAGCGGCAGGAAAGCTCTTTCTGGTTTAAGCGGTCTTCTTTTAAAAGAGTATATAAGATTCCGGCCTGTCCCTGTCCGGGCGTCAGCCCATTGGCCGACAGCTTTGGTGAAAGCAGCTGTTTTCTTGCCCTTTCCATACGGATAAAAAGTTCCCTTATATTACTTTTCATTGTATTTACTCCTTTTCTTATAATAGCCCGTTTAATCCAGTTCAAATTGTCCTGTGTAAAGTTTATAGTAAAGACCCTTTTGTGTCAATAATTCTTCGTGATCGCCACGCTCAATTATTTTTCCCTTTTCCAAAACTAAAATTGCCTTGGAGTTGCGGACGGTGGAAAGCCGGTGAGCAATCACAAATACCGTACGGTTTTCCATTAAAGTGTCCATGCCCTTTTCGATTAATCTCTCCGTTCGGGTATCAACAGAACTTGTGGCTTCATCCATTACAAGTACGGGAGGTCGGGAAATGGCCGCCCTTGCAATGGCTAAAAGCTGTCTCTGCCCCTGGGATAAATTAGCTCCGTCACTTTCCAAAATAGTGTCATAACCATTTGGCAGCCTTTTAATAAAGGAGTGGGCATTGGCCAGTTTGGCAGCTTTCACAATATCTTCCCCGCTTGCCTGAAGCCTTCCGTAACGTATATTATCGGCTATGGTTCCGGTAAACAAATGGGTATCCTGGATGATAAGGGAAATGGAGCGCCTTAAGTCCGCTTTTTTAATATCTCTGATATCAATTCCGTCATAGGTGATCCGACCTTCCGTTATTTCATAAAAACGGTTAATCAGATTGATAATCGTAGTTTTCCCCGCACCGGTGGAACCTACAAAGGCAATTTTCTGACCGGGTTTTGCATACAGGTTGATACCGTTTAAGATAGTATGTTCTTTCTTGTATCCGAATACAACATCATGGAACCGTACATCTCCTCTTAAGGGCACATAGGTAAAGCCGTCCCTGCCCTTTGGTATTTTCCAGGCAAAATCTCCCGTATAGACGTCGCTTTCAGATAGGGTGCCGTCGGCCTCTTTCTGGACTTTACTCAAAGTGATTTCACCTTCGTCAATTTCATGCTCCTCCTCCATCATGGCAAATATCTTCTCCGCACTGGCCAGAGCCACCATTAAGAAATTAATCTGTATGGTAAACTGGTTCATGGGCATTGCACTTTGTCTGACATAAACCAGATAAGAAGTCAGAGTACCGATATCCGTCAGGCCTGCCAGGGCAAATAAACCCCCGATACAGGCAGAAAGTGCATAATTAATATAGGATAAGGATACAATGGTGGGAATGGTCATTGCCGTATAGGTAGTAGCTTTAGTGGATGCTGCTCTTAAATTTTCATTCAGCTCGCAGAACTTTTTAAAGTCCTGTGCCTCATGGTTAAAGATTTTCTCCACCTTCTGTCCTGCAACCATTTCCTCAACATAACCATTAATAGCCCCCAGATTCTTTTGCTGGACTGTGAAGTACTTTTTACTCAATTTCCCGTTATGCCGGATGTACAAAAGCATAATAGCCAGAAATACAATTACGATAATAGATAACTGCCAGCTTAAAACAAGCAGCATGAGGATTGTTCCGACAGCGGTTATAAAGCTTTGAATCAACATGGTAAAACTATTATTCAGGGCTTCCGATATGGTGTCCACATCATTCGTAAAATGACTCATCAGCTCACCGTGGGTATGGGTATCAAAATAGTTTAACGGGAGTTTCTCCGTATGTTCAAACAAATCGCTTCTGATTTCCGATACTACCTTTTGTGAAGTACGAACCATGATTTTATTATAGAAAAAACATGCTATAACCCCAGCTGCGTATATAATACCCATAATTATAATAATTTTTATCAGTCCCGGTACATCTCCGGGAATTATGTAATTGTTTACTACCGCTTTTAAAAGATAAGTGCCTATAATACCGGAAGCAGCATTTATGCATACAAATACCGTAATAAGAAATAAGGATATTTTATGACACCCTAAATAGCGCAGTAATTGAAGCAAGGTCTTTTTCGCATTTTTCGGTTTTGCATGGGATGTATTTTTTGCCATTATAAATTTCCTCCTTGCTGCTGGGAATAATAGATATCCTGGTAGATTTCATTATCTTTCAGCAGGGTCTTATGGGTACCTGCGGCATTTATTTTCCCGTCATCCAGAATCAATATCCGGTCCGCATCCAGAATGGAGGTAATCCGCTGGGCGACAATGATTTTTGTCATGCCAGGCAGTCCCTTTGCCAGCCCTTCTTTAATCTTTGCTTCCGTTGCCGTATCCACGGCGCTGGTGGAATCATCAAGGATTAATACTCTGGGTGCTTTCAGGATAGCTCTTGCAATACACAGGCGCTGCTTCTGGCCGCCGGATACGTTAACTCCCCCCTGTCCAAGTTCCGTATCATATCCCTTATCCAGCCGGTCAATAAATTCATTAACACATGCAATACGGCACGCCCGTTCAATTTCCTCCATAGTGGCATCTTCTTTGCCCCATAAAAGATTTTCCTTTACCGTACCGGAAAAAAGTGTGTTCTTTTGAAGCACCATAGCAATGGAATCCCTTAAATGCTTCTGGGTAAATTCATAAATCGGGCGTCCGTCAATGAAAATATTTCCGGAGGTTGCCTCATAAAGCCTGGGAATCAACTGAACCAGAGTGCTTTTGGCGGAACCGGTGGGTCCCATAATACCAATTGTCTGCCCGGATTGGATATCAAAGGTAATATCGGATAATACATACTCTTTGGCAGTTTCCTTGTATTTAAAGAATACATGTTCAAAGGAGATGCTGCCGCTTTTTATTTCAATCTCTTTAGCCAGGCCATAACAAATGGCCTTATCATCGGTTACGGCCCGGTCGTCGGTTATGTCCGGTTCCTCTTCCAGTACTTCCGTGATCCGCTTCCAGGAGGTTAGGGAACGTGTGAATAACAGGAATACATTGGAAAACATCATAAGGGAATTTAATACCTGCAGGACATAGCTTAAAAAACTGGTAAGGCTTCCTACCTTCATATTTCCAATTGCCACAAGGTGTCCGCCGAATATAAGAATGCTTAAAATCGTACCGTACATAACGAATTGGAAGGCCGGCATGTTCAGCACCGCCAGGGAAAATGCTCTTTCCGAAGTATTTTTCAGGTTCTGGTTTACTTCTTCAAATTTGGCTATTTCATAGTCTTCTCTGACATAGGCCTTAACCACCCGGATTGCTGCCAGGTTCTCCTGAATAATACAGTTTACATAGTCAATTGCACTCTGCATTTTTGTATACAGCGGACGGACTTTTTTTACAATGAAAAATAAAACAATTCCAAGAACCGGCGCCGCAATCAAAAAAACCACTGCAAGAGTTCCATTGAGCCGAAAGGACAAAAAAATTGCAATAAACAGCATCACCGGTGCGCGGAACCCCGGTCTCATACCGTTTGTAATGGAATTCTGAATGGTTGTAACATCACTGGTAAGTCTGGTGACAAGGGATGGGGTGGTGAATTTATCCGTATTGGAAAAAGAATAAGTCTGCATTTTCTGAAACTCTGCCGCCCGGATAGCCGCTCCTATTCCATTGCCGCAGGCCGCGGTAAACCTGGCACATAAGTTTCCCAGCAATAATGAGATGACCGCACAGACTGCCATCTGAAAGCCTTTCAGCAGAATATAGGATCTGTCCTGATTTACGATACCCACATCAATGATATCAGCCATGATTATAGGAATTATCAATTCTAATACCGTCTCCGCTTCAATACAAATAATGGCTAAAAGCATTTCTTTTTTATAGTCTTTTGTATAAGCTAAAAATTTCTTCATATTGAATTCTCCTAATAGTTGCTGTTACAATTAATGTATATGCAATAATTGTAACAGCAACCATTATAATCCTATAAATGCGGGAAGTCAATCCCATTTAAACTAATAAATATTGTTCTAACTAAAATAGCTGCTATTATATAAATAAGCTCTCTGGTATAATGAACTATCAGCAGGTGAATATATCTATTATAAGAATTTATTTACTTGCAGGTTAAAATCAGCAGGAATTGGAGGAAAGCGAGGGTTAAACTGCTCGATGAATAAATTGAAAATATTATTAGTTGAAGATGAAGTTAGAATGGCAGAGGCACTATCGGAATTGCTGCGCCTTGAAGGCTATGAAGTGAATATATGTACAGATGGTATTTCCGGTATGGAAGCAGTCTGCACCGGCGAGTATGATATCATTGTTCTTGATGTGATGCTACCGGGAGTATCCGGATATGAGATTGCCAGAAATGCCCGCTCATTGGATGAAAAGACATCTATATTGATGCTGACTGCAAAAAGCGAGGTAGATGATAAGGTCATTGGTCTTGACAGCGGTGCAGATGATTACTTAACAAAACCTTTTGAGACAAAGGAACTTCTGGCAAGGCTGAGAGCGTTAGGCAGGCGGAACAAAAGTCTAATAACCGAAACTCTCTCCTTTGGAGATATTACATTAAATACGAATACATTTCAGCTCTGCTGTACCGTAAACAGCCAGTCAGTCCGCCTGAGCAAAAAGGAATACCGCATCCTGGAGCTTTTCTTGGCTAACCGGCACCAGATTCTAACTCGGGAGCAGCTAGTTATGAAAATATGGGGCTATGACAGTGAGGCAGAATACAACAATGTGGAAGTCTATCTCTCCTTTGTACGAAAAAAACTGGCATTTATTGGTTCGGCAGTAGAAATCAAGGCCCTGCGAGGCATTGGTTATGAATTGAGGTATGGACATGTTCAGAAAATCTAAAATTAAAATTGTTGCGTTGATTATGCTTGTTTTAGCTGTCTTATTCACAGGAACTCTTTTTGTTATTTATTATACAAGCTATATGGAGGTTTATCATAAAAATATGGATATGCTCGGTGTATATGCAGAATTATACTGGCAGAACGGTAATCCGGAAGGTAAGCTTCAGGAACCACCTTTGCCCGATGCAGCAAAAAATATGCCCGACGATCGCATTTACAACCTGTCAACTTTTTATTCCGTGGCATTTTCGGATAAAGGAGAGGTAATTAGCGTAGACAATAACACAGAAACCGTGGTGACTGATGAATATTTGATTGATTTGTGCCGGTCGTTGGCCAATGATGGCAAAAATAATGGTGTCAGGGATACTTGGGTTTACTACATGGAACACAATCAAAATCGTACCCTGGTCGTCTTAATGAACAATATGGTTATGAGCGACAACATATCCACTCTGTTTCAAAATACCGTTCTGTTCGGCGGTGCCGCTATCCTGCTGCTGTTACTGCCCTCCATCTATCTCGCCCACAACATCGTAAAACCTTTGGAAGAAAATTATCATAAACAGAAGCAGTTTATTTCCGATGCAAGCCATGAATTAAAGACCCCCATTGCAGTAATCGGTACAAATGCGGAAATGCTGGAGAGAGAATTCGGAGAAAGCAAATGGCTGGACAATATTCGATATGAAACCCGGCACATGGGCGAGCTGGTTCGTCTATTGCTAGAGCTTGCACGCGCAGAGAACACCATTCCCCAAATGACTCGTCTGAATTTCAGCCGTATCGTAACGGGTAGTGTCCTTCCTTTTGAGAGTATGGCATTTGAGAAGGAACAAACACTGCAGCTCTCGGTACAGGACGATGTTTATGTTTTGGGAAATGAGGAACAGCTTAGCAATCTTGTATCCATCCTGCTGGATAACGCATTGGAGTATTCTCCCAAACAGAAAACCATTTCTGTTTCTTTGGAATCAGAGCATCATATAGCAGCATTAACCGTTATAAATGAAGGGGAGGCAATACCGGAGAGTCAGAGAAAAGCTCTATTTGACCGGTTCTACAGGGCTGATGCGGCCAGAAGCATAAATAACGGACACTATGGTTTAGGTCTTGCAATCGTAAATGCAATTATGTCTGCACACAATGGAAAAATAGCAGTTACCTGCAAGCAAAACCAAGTTATATTTACAGCATCCATTCCTGTGAGTTCACAAAAAGTTCAGAAATAAGATTCAGTTTTTCAATCTATGTTCAATCTTTCTATGATAGCCTTTTTCCAAGATGTTGAAAAGCTTTTTATAAGCGGCTTTATCATACATCGTATATTTAAAAGGAGGATTATTAAATGAAGAAATTGTTTTCTTTACTGCTTGTGCTGACACTCGTGCTGAGTCTGACAGCCTGTAGTGGAAATTCCAGTGAAAAATCCGAAAACACTTCAGACAGCATTTCCGACAGCGCGGCGGCGGATGATACTACCGAAACCACTGATTCCGATAAGGATTATATTGAACAGACACTGAACCTTTCCAACAATTCCGACCAGGAATGGACCTATGAAAAAGATTCGGATGCCTGGGTACTGTCAGTCGTATCTGCAGTTGCTTATCCTGAACTTCCGGATCAGCAGGGTGTATCCGTTAGCGTTCCAGGTGCGTACGTAACCGGAATTGATACCAATGGCGACAAGGAAGCAGATGTAAAAGCCGATACTTATGAGGATGCCGTTAAAGGCTCCCTGGTTATCAATTATGATGCGAAAATTACCAGTACGAACGGACAGGTATACACAGCTGCAACAGCACCGGTTATTCTGAACACAGGTGCAGCAGGTTACGGTTCTTCCAACAATTCGGCAGCTTCCATAACCTACGCAGCCGAGGGTTACATCAATGTTTCCTGCGGCAACCGCGGCAAGCAGGATACGGCTACGGATGAAGATGGCAATACCTACTATACCGGTGATGCGCCTTCTTGTCTCGTGGATCAGAAAAATGCAACCCGTTTTGTAAAATATAATATTATACTGGGCAATCTGCCCGGCAGCGCAGATTACTTTGTATCTACCGGCGGGTCAGGCGGCGGTGCCCATGCCGCAATGTTTGCCGCAACATCTAACAATTCTGATTACTATGATTATGAAATCGAAGCCGGCGCTGTCGGCGTGTACAAGAATGCGGATGGAAGCTATTCCACCACCGTTACAGTTGATGGCAAAGACTATGATATCTCCGACGGAGCATGGGGCTGCATTGCATATAGTGCAATCACTTCTCTTTATGAGGCTGATATGGCTATGGCTTTTGAGTATTATATGGACACAACCTATGATTTTAATACACCATTCCAGACACAGCTTGCCGAGTATCTCTCCGCTGCCTATATGAACTATATGAATGACCAGAATTTGTCTGTTGCCGAGTCAGCTGTGGGATTTGATCTAAACGGAGACGGGGATATGGATGATACTGTTGAACTGATAATCGAATATGACCTTGAGGCACATCCCGAAACAAATGGATACTATGGTACCTACCTTGATCTGTACCTGGCCGAGTTTACACAAAATCTTCAGTGGTATCTGGATAGTCTGGATTATGCATCCGGTTGGACATGGTTCGATGAGAACGGTAATGCTCTCAGTGACGAAGCTGTTGCCGCTATGACCTCTGAAGATAAGGCGGCGGCCTTTATTGAGGGCAGTTATGACAAAGGAAGTTCCGCAGGTGGAATAGGCGGTCCCGGAGGCGGAATGGGCGGCTTCGGTAACGGTGAAATGTCCGGTCCTCCCAGTGGCAGTGCACCGGGAGCTGAAGGAACGGCCGGAGATTCCTCCAGCGGAAATACAGGCGATACCATGGGGCAAATGCCAGGCTCCGGCAATGGAGAACAGGCATCCGGCAACAGCAATGAACCTGTGGTGGGAACTCCTGACCAGGGTACTACCCAATCATCTGCCAGCAAAACCGATTCTTCCAATTATGAAACCTATGAGGATATGGTCGCTGCATATAAAGCAGATATAGAAGAAGTCTATGCCGGCGATAAATACGGCAATAACATTGTTTCCTTATACAATCCCCTGAACTACATTAATGCGGATAGTACCGAAAATCCCGCATGGGCAAAGATTCTCATGGGTGCCGCAGAAGGTGATATCTCCATGTTTTCTTCTCTTAATCTGCAGATTGCATGGCTCAATGCAGGCGTTGATGCCGTGATTGAATGGCAGTGGGACGGCGGACACGTTCCTTCCGAAATACTCGGTGATTCTTTTTCCTTATATATAGATCAGATGTACGGCAAATATGTTGATGGCGCGGTAACAATCACAAAAGCCGAATCAACCAAACAGATTACAAACGGAACTGCTACCGAAGCCTCAGGAAAAGATATCAGCAGCTGGATTAATTATAGTGATACGTCAAATGTGTCCTTCCGTCTTGCAGATGTGGCAGCATACAGAACTGCCGGAGCCAGCAAGGCAATTCCCGGCTTCGATGTAATCGACTATGGTCAGGAAGATTACGTTTTTGGAAATACGGAAGTCGATGCCCGTCATTGGAATGCCTTCCTGTTAGACATCTTTGAAACTTATGCTGATGTGCTCGAACCTCTGTTTAACAATAACAACTAAATTATAGCGTTACTCACATTTATTGTTACAACAATAAAAATGTACAAAAAAATGATTATCCGCCAAACTAAAATGGACCCTATAAAATGGACAATTAAAAAATAATCGTCCTTTTATAGGGTCCATTTTAAAGGTTTAGGATAATCATTTTTTCTACCTAAGGGCAAGCATAAGTTTTTAACTTATGTTTCCTGTTACCTATATTAGCAGTATATAGGTTTCTTGTAAAGTGCCATAACTGCTATTTGCATTTATATGTTTTTGTATTTTGAGTTCTTTCTCTGACTCTTTAAACCTATTCTTTATTACAGTATTCATCGTACAATCTCGGTATAATCCCTATTATCTATTACTTGTCCTTATATCCACGACAGCCGGTCTTACGGTTACTTTTAATAATCCAAACTTTTTACTCTGATTCATATAATAATGTGAACACTCTGTTTATAGGATAAATTATTCTTATTGCTTAATTACTGGTTACAGAATAACTGTTGCAAATAAAGTCCAATCCTGCACTGGAAGAAGTAATTTCAAAGCCAAATTGTACCGTGTTTACGGTTTGAGTGCCACTAAACCATCCTTTGCTTTCTATCCATTTCAGTATGGCCAATATATCTACCGTACCGGAATTGGTATTGCCTGTTCTTACAAATGAATATACCGGATTGGAATTATTTGAGCCCTGATAAACATTCCATGTATGGCCGCCTGCCGTAACATTTGTAAAGACGGCTACCGGATTGCCGTATTGATCCCAATTATAGGATATGGGATTAACGTCACCATAATAATTCATCCACAACATTATTTCATAAGAATAACCATTTGTCCAAATATCATAAGCCGTTACATAAGAGCCGCTGCTTGGCCGGGTAACATTAAAACTGCTTTTTAAGTTTGCCAAGGAAGATATGGTTTTACCTATAGGCCTTGATACGTTTGGATAAGATTTTATTCCGCCCGTATCCGGGTGCTGTGCCCATACTCCCCAGTTACTGTAGCTGTTTGCCCAAATCCCCTGATATCCTGCTCCGCTCCCCCATATGTTATTATATATTGTATATCCTCCGTTTGTCCACGAAGCCCATTGTTCTGATGATGACCATGTTGCTGCAAATACTGAATTTGAAAAACCGAAAACAAGTACTAAACTTAATATTAAGCATAATAATACTTTAAACTTTTTTTTCATACTAAAATCTCCTTGATAAATATTATCCTAATTGTTTAGAGTAATTTTACATTATTATACAATATTATATAGTACTATTTTTATAAATATGCTATAAGAGCAAATCAAAAACCTTAATTACCCCAATGATTATTTCAGCCATTTTTTATCCGCAGCTTGCCTCTTTTTTCCATTCCATGTTCAGTTGCAATAATTTCGGATTTACAGCAGCTATTAGATTACAGAGACAGGATATATTCTTCCTGCGTTTCGGTATCCACATAAGTAATCGTAAAATTACAGGTTTTTAAATCTGCCCGTAAAACCGCCTTTCTGTCACCCTTCTGCCATATAACCGTGAGCATATTTTCCATACCGCCTTCTTCCACCGTCATGGTGCCGTCAAAAACATCATAGGAATTGCGGAATTCCAACAAATGAACCAGTTTCTGTACAACATCCCGTTGGACTTCTCTTTCGATTTCTTCCATGGAATAATAATGGCGGTTAATATTACGGCCTGTCTTGGTTGCTTCCAACAGTACAAGATCATTTTTCCCGGCCAGCAGGCCTACGTAATAAATCTGAGGAATTCCCGGCGTGAATACCTGAATGGCTCTTGCCAGAAGGTATGCCTTGTCATTATCTCCCAGAGCGGAATAATAAGTGCAGTTTAACTGATAGATATCCAGGTTATTGTATGCCGCCGTATTATATACCTTTTTTACATTTGCACCGTTTGCAAACAAATACTCCTTCGTAAATTCGGTCTCTTCATCCGTCAGAAGGTCTCTGACATCCACGATGCCAATTCCGTCATGCGTATCCAAAGTCGTAAACTGTTTTCTCGGACAGATTTTAAGCCATTGTACCAGACGGTGTTTTTTTCCGGAATAGAGGGAATATAATACCAGCATCGGAAGGGCAAAATCATATACCCAATATCCTTTTTCTGCCAGTTTTATCTGAATGCTGTAATGCTCATGAATTTCAGGAAGAATAATCACATTATTCTTTCTCAATACCTCCTGACACTCCTCCAGGATTTCCCATACGTCCGGTTCAATAAAAAAGCAGCTGGTTCCCGCTTTTTTCGTTGCATAGGCAAAGGCGTCCAGGCGTATCACCGAAGCGCCGTGGCCTGCTAAAAATTCCAGGTTCTCCTTATTAAACTGTTTCGTCGTATCGGATTTTACATTTAAATCAATCTGTTCTTCATCAAATGTACACCACAGCTTTTCCCGGCTGCCGTCTCTGAATTCCACATCAATGTAAGGAGCTCTCGGCTTTCTTTTATATATTAAATCAATGTCTTCTTGTGACGCATCTCCGCCCGGCCAGAAATCTTTATAGCGGATAAATAAATCTTTATACCGGGAATCCTCCTTTTTCTCCAGAAAATTCTTCAAATATGCGCTGCTTCTGGAAATATGATTAATCATATAATCATATACCAGATAATAATCATCCGCTAAAACATCTATATCCTGCCATGTTCCGAATTCCGGAGACACTTCCAGATAAGTCATGGGTGCAAATCCTCTGTCCGCAGAAGACGGAAAAAACGGAAGGATATGAATTCCTCTGATTGCTCTATGGAAAAATGTGTCCATTACCTTTTTTAAATCCTTTAAATCTTTGCCCATGCTGTCCGCATAAGTGATAATCATAGCTTTATTTTCTAATCTCATTTTTACACCCATTGCAGGGGCTGCCTGCCCCCGCCACAAATAGAACAGATTGAAAGAATCAATTTGTGGCAACCTTTCTATATTCATATTTTCTTCCGGCCTTTCAGGCAGGATGCCGCAAAGCCGCATCTCCTGCCTCTATTTACCGCTTGGTCAGGTCGTTCCTCTGGCAGTAAGGGATACCGGTAAAACCGTTTCATTCGGAACCAGCTCTTCATCTAACTGCTTCACAACATAGTCTACCGCATATTTTGCCATTGCTTCAATGGGCTGAGTAATGGTAGTAATACCGGGCACCATATACTTTGCTATATCCGTATCGTCATAACCAACTATCTTTATCTCATCCGGAACCCTTTTCCCAAGTTCGGAACATTTTTTCATCACTTTGGCAGCAATGATATCACTGCTGGCAAATATGCCGTCCACATCGGGAATTTCCCGGAAAAGCCTGTTTATCACGTCTTCGTAATTGTCATTCTCCAGAACATTAATATCCGTTTCATATACACAGTATTCCAACCCTTTTTTCCGGCAGGTGTTTATGAATCCGTCGTTTCGTTTGTTGGCCAAAACATTCAAAGCCAGGCTTCCGCTGATATGGGCTATTTTTTTGCAGCCCTTTTCTATCAAATGCTCCGCTGCTATAATACCCCCGGTAAAGTTGTCGGAAGAAATATAAGGAATCTTCGGTGCAATCTGTCTGTCAAAAGATACGACGGGAAGGCGCACTTCTTTATAATCTTCTACTTCAAGGGTATGGCTGCCCATGATAATGCCGTCTACCTGATGCCGTTTTAACATCTCAATATAATCTTTTTCTTTGTTTGATTCCATTAAGGAATTACACAAAACAATCTTATACCCCTGCAGATGAGCATAAAATTCAATAAAATGAGTCAACTTTGCAAAAAAAGGGTGGGACACCGCAGGAATAATGAGTCCAATCATATAAGACTGCCTGCGGAATAAACTTCTTGCAACTTCATTCGGCTGGTACTGCAGCCGGTTCATTGCATCCTGCACCGATTTTTTAGTCTCCTGGCTGATATACCCCCGGTTATTTAATACTCTCGATACGGTTGTTACCGATACATTTGCTAATTTTGCCACATCTTTTATGTTTGCCACTTTTTATTCCCTTCCCCTTTGCTTCTAGAGTGTGTTTGAAAAATGCTTGTGCCGGGCTGGATGCTCCACTTTGTGGGAGACAAGGAGCGATTT
>DBEP01000076.1:0-47468 GCA_002294045.1 Lachnoclostridium sp. UBA903
GTTCAAAATTAAAATGCCTTTATTAAAACCGTATATCTGGTTCTGTTCCCTGAATTCCGTCATATCGGCGGTAGGAGTTTTTGATGTGGTATATGTGCTGACGAAAGGTGGTCCGGATGATGCCACACTAGTAATAAATTATTACTCCTATGTAAAAGCTTTTTCCGATTTTGAATTCGGTTATTCCGCCGCCATCGGTGCTGTTCAGGCAGTTATTACTTCCATTTTAAGCATTGTTATATTTGTATACGGCAAGAGGGGAGGAGGTATGACCTACAGTGAATAAGAGTGCTACTACATATAAATATACAAAATTAGGTAAGAAGGCAATCAATATCATTTATACCTATCTGATATTAATCTTGATTGCCGTTTTGTGTGCAGGACCGTTCCTGTGGATGGTCTCTACTTCCCTTAAAACCGGGACGAATATCTATGACTTAAAATTTTTTAATTTTAAGCCCACCTTTGATAACTATACCGGAGTTATGGAATTTCTCTCCGTTCCCAGGTATATAGCCAATACCCTTATCATAACCATAAGCTCCATTGCATTGGATGTAATATTCTCCGCCATGTGTGCCTATCCCCTGGCCTGCATGGAATTCAAAGGGAAGAAGATAATCATGGGTGCCTTGATTTCCTCCATGATTATACCTGCGGCGGCAGGGATGATAATTAATTACCTTATTATTTCAAAATTACATTTGCTGAATAGCCTGGTGGGTGTTATACTGCCCGGTTCCGTAAAAGTATTCAGTATTATACTGCTGCGCCAGTCTTATCTGGGCATACCAAAGGAATTGGTGGAGGCTGCAAGGATAGATGGGGCGGGGGAATGGAAAATCTGGCAAAAAATTATGATGCCGGGAATTCTGCCCTCAGTCAGCACCGTCATTATCTTTGACTTTATCAGCAGATGGAATGAATTCCTGTGGCCCATTATCGTATTACAGGACCCGGAAAAGTATCCTCTGGCTACAGCGCTGCAATATCTAAACGGTTCCTTTAATTATAAGTTCGGATACATTGCAGCCGGAACCGTAATATCCATTGTACCTATCATTATCGTTTTCCTGCTTTGCCAGAAAAACTATATCGAAGCGGTCAGCGGTGCCGTAAAGGGGTGAAATAGAAATTGGCTATGCCAATTTCTATGGGAATATAAGAATGAATTTTATTGAAAATTCATTCTTATATTCCCCTCGTGGTTTTTCATGCACCATTGCGGCCAATCAGGTTATTAACGGAAAGTATACAGACGGGAGTTTTGGTATGAATAGAAATTATTATATATGGATTGAAATACAGGCAAATAGAAAAACCCTTGTAAATACGGAGCGTTTCCGTAAGGAAATGGAGAATTGCAAAAAAGCCGGAATCGGAGCGGTTATTCTAAGCGTAAAAGACACTTCGGGTTTCGCCGTTTATAACAGCAGAATAGCACCTCATTACAGTGAATATGACAGCACTTTTAAAGAAAAGGATTATCTTTTACAATGCCTTGATATTGTCCATGAGCTGGGAATGTTATTCTATGCTTCCATAGATGTATTTGCGGAGGGAAACAAAAGAAAACCCCATCCTAAAATGCCGGGTATCCGTAACAGGGATTGGCAGACCTGCTGTTATGGACTGGACGAAACAGGAAAAGGGGTTATCATGCCGGTGACCTGTGAAATGCCGTTAAAAACGGCAGGCAGTATAGATGATTTTGGCGAAATATTTATAAATCCGGCCAATGAGGAGGCTTGTGCCTATGAACTGTCCCTCCTTAAAGAAATTATGACGGAGTATTCCATTGACGGCATTGTATTAGACAGGGTCCGTTATGTAGGCCTAAGTTCTGATTTTGGCCCCGTGACAAAAGAAAAATGGGAGCAGTATACGGGCAATACCTGTAACTGGCCGGAGGACATATATACACTGGTTAATCCTGAAAAGGAAGAACCGGATATCCGATACGGCAAATATTTCGGTGAGTTTATTGCCTTTCGGGCAGGTATGATAAAAAGCTTTATCGAAAAGGTAAGGGAACTGGTAAATGGTTTGGAAAAACAAATTCATTTTCTGGATTATACCGGCTCCTGGTATCCTCTGTATTACCAGGTGGGGGCTAACTGGGCTTCAAAGCATTACAGAGTTTCGGAATATCCCTGGGTGGACAAAGAAACATATAAAAAGACCGGTTATGCCGAAAGCCTGGATGGTTTATTATCCGGTTTTTATTATGCTTATGTGACGGAAGCCGATGCAAGGGAAGCGAATCAGCCTGCTTACTGGTACAGCGTGGAGGGCTCCGCAAGAATTGCTTATCAGGTTACGGAAAATGCCGTACCGGTAATAGGAAGTTTATTTTTAGAACAGTACAGGGATAATTTGGAGGCCATGACAGAGGCTGTCCGCATGTGTTTCCAAAAATCGGAGGGCTGTATGCTTTTTGACTTATCCTATCTGGTCAATCATAACTGGTGGGATTACATAACTGTGGACCGACCGCATGACATAGTTATAAACAGACTGAAAGAAAGCGACCTTAATGAGCTAACGGGCTTGTGGAAGGAATGCTTTACCCCGGATTACCAGGTATCCGGTAAAAAAATGATGGAGAGCATCTTTCAGGATGAAAGCCTGTGGAAAGAGGGAACTCTGGCTTTAAGAAGGAAGCGGGACAACCGGCTGATTGGTGCGGTGATAACAAAGGCTTCGGAAGAGGACAACGGCCTTTACCCCGGCTGTGCCTGGCTGACTGCCCTGTTTGTAAAACCGGAATATCAGGGACAGGGTTATGGGAAGAAATTATTCCGGGCGGCATACCGGGCTTTGGAAAAACATTCTGTCAGGAAACTGTTTGCAGGCCAGGATATTAAGAACCTGTTTTCCGGAATTCCGGACCCGGACAGGAACGCTGAATTTTTCCAAAGTCTGGGATTTATTCTGAATCCCGATGAACATTATGACCTGGAAGCAGATATTATCCATAATGATAAAATTGACCGTTTTAATACGGAAATTTTTAAAGACCGTATTAAGGCGGAGACCTTAAAAAGAAGCGAAGAGAAGGAATTGTACCGTTTTCTGTCAAAAGAGTTTCCGGGCAGGTGGTATGTCACTGTAAAGGAATATTTAGAGCGGGGCGAAAACCCGGAAAATATAATTATCCTGAAAGATAGAAAGGAACAGATAACGGGTTTTTGTATGGTAGCGGTTCATGACGGCGGTTATGGGGGACTTGGACCAATTGGAATAGCCGGCTCCCTTAGGGGACAAAGATACGGGGAGTTTCTGTTACAGCAGTCACTGCTCCATCTGAGGAAACTTGGTGCAGGGAATGTCTGCATCGATTGGACCATATTAAATGATTTCTATGGCAAATTTGGTTTTATTCCGGTAAGAAAATACAGAGGAGCCTATAAGGAAATAAATGATTAGGATAAAGGTAAAGGATATGAAAAAGAAAATAGTTTTACTCCCATTAGATGAGAGACCATGTAATTATAATTTTCCCTGCCGGTTGTTTGCACATGAAGACATCGAAATTGTCAGGCCAGAAAAGCTGGGTAATAAAAAGGAACCGGCGGATGTATATGAAGTTGCCGAATTTCTGAAAAAAGAATGTAAGGATGCATACGGCCTGGTGCTGTCGGTGGATATGATGCTTTACGGCGGTCTGGTACCGTCAAGGATTCACAATACCGGTGCGGATAAGTTAAAAGAACTGGCTGTGACGGTAAAGTTATTAAAAGAAGAAAATCCTTCTTTAATCATTTATGCATTCCAGGTCATAATGCGCTGCCCGGATTACTCCAGTGACGATGAAGAGCCGGATTATTATGAACAATACGGAACGATGATCCATATGGCTGGAGAAGCGGTTCACAAAAGCCGTCTTGGAATCAGTGACGGAGCAGAACTGGAGTATCTGCTGAGACAAATTGATTGTGATAAGCTAAATGATTATGTTGCCAGAAGGGAATGCAACCGGGAATTAAACTATACCATGATTAATTATGTAAAGCAGGGCTTTATTGATGCCCTTGTTATTCCTCAGGATGATTCAGCACCCTACGGATATGCCTCCATGGACCAGGAGGAGGTAAGGGCTAAAATTGCCAAAGAAGGCTTGTCTGACCGGATTCTTATGTATCCGGGAGCTGATGAAGTCGGTCTTACCCTGGTTTCCAGAATGATTAATAAACTGAAGGAGAAGAAACCCAAAATTTATGTAAAGTATGCAAGTGAAGGCTCCAAAGCGGTCTTTCCTATCTATGAAGGAAATACCCTGGAAACCACCGTCCGGTACCAGATATTGTCCGCAGGATGCCAGCTGACGGATTCCTATGAATATGCAGATATAATACTGGCAATTACGGCGCCTGCCGATAGAATAGTAGAGTCAGCCGAACAGCCCTGTAAGTCAAAAGGGTATTGTGTGGAACGCAATCTTCCGGAATTAATTGATTTTATAAAGTTAAGGACCCGGGAAGGCAGGATTGTTACCATAGGGGATAACGCCTACGGGAACGGCGGGGAACTTCTATTCATACAGCTGTTAAATCAGAATCAGTTACTGGAACAGGTATCCGGTTATGCCGGCTGGAATACTTCCGCCAATACGCTGGGAACCGCCATTGCGGAAGGAGTGGACTGTTTTCATTATGGCAGGACAAATGGTCATATGGACTTTTTGATGGAACGGTATATTGAAGATGCAGGCTATTGTTCCGTCGTAAGAAAAAATATTACAAAAGATTTAAGCAAATACGGAATGAACTATTTTAATATAAAAGAACAGGACGGTGTGATATGCAAAAGGGTAAGAAAAGAGCTGCAGCAGTTTGTGGAATTCTATCTGTCCTCCGTCAAAAATAATATTTCCCTGGATAAGGTATGGATGCCCTGGCGGAGAATGTTTGAAGTGGGGTTAAGGGCTTCCTATAAAAAAACCGGAAGAAGGGATGGGAAAGAAGCCGGTATTGGTAAAAAAAACCAGGCGGTAAACAGGTGCAGTAACGAACAGGTATTAAAACAAATTAAAGGCGGTCTCATAGTATCCTGCCAGGCATTAAATGAGGAACCTCTGCATAGTTCTTATATTATGGCAAGGATGGCGGTGGCGGCCAAGGAAGGCGGCGCCGTGGGAATCCGTGCAAATACGCCGGAAGATATAAGGGAAATCAAAAAATATGTGGACCTGCCGGTGATAGCTTTATATAAGCAGGATTACGAAGGTTCTGCCGTCTATATTACGCCGACAGTGAGGGAAGTGGACTTATTAATGGAAGAAAATCCGGAAATCATTGCCCTGGATGCCACTGACCGGTCCAGGCCCGGCGGATTAACCCTGGATGAATTTTTTGAAACGGTAAGAAAAAAGTATCCGAAACAGTTATTTATGGCCGATTGTGCAACCTATGAAGAGGGAATCCATGCCCAGGAGATAGGCTTTGATATGGTGGGAACCACACTGTGCGGTTATACCCGGGAAACACAGGGGATAAGTCTGCCCAGCCATAATTTAATCAAACGTCTGGCGGAGGACTTAAAGATTCCGCTCATAGCGGAAGGAGGCATTTGGGAGCCGGCGGATTTGCGGCTAATCATGAAAGAAAAGGTCCACGCAACCGTCATCGGTTCTGCCATAACGAGACCGAGGGAAATTACAAGAAGATATGTAAACAGTATCTCGTTTATTTAATAAACTGCCGGTAAAATAAAAAGAGTGAAAATGGGGCTGTTGATACAGCCTCATTTTTTGAAGTTCCGGCTGTGGCAGGAAAACCGCAGGCAGGGGAATACTCCCAAGGGTCCGGCAGCCTTCGGAGTATTCCCCTGCCTGCGGTTTTCCTGTAATAAGCGGACTCTACGCTTTTTCTTGTATCCGGTCAAGGTCTATGCTATAATACAACAGAAAATAGCGCACCGGTGCAGGAGGAATTATAAATGATAAACCAAAGCAAAATACGTAATTTTTGTATAATTGCCCATATAGATCACGGAAAGTCAACCTTAGCCGACCGTATCATCGAGAAAACCGGCTTATTAACCAGCAGGGAAATGCAGTCCCAGGTTCTTGATAATATGGAACTGGAACGGGAACGGGGCATTACCATAAAGGCACAGACGGTACGTACCGTTTACAGGGCAAAGGACGGGGAAGAATATATCTTCAATCTTATTGATACTCCCGGCCATGTTGACTTTAATTATGAAGTATCCAGAAGCCTTGCTGCCTGCGAAGGGGCCATTCTGGTAGTGGATGCGGCCCAGGGAATTGAGGCCCAGACCCTGGCCAACGTATATCTGGCGCTGGATCACGACCTGGACATTCTGCCGGTCATTAACAAAATAGACCTTCCAAGTGCGGACCCGGAACGGGTTAAGGCTGAGATTGAAGACGTAATCGGTCTGGAAGCGGAGAATGCTCCCCTAATCTCTGCGAAGGCCGGCATTAATATAGAAGAGGTATTGGAGCAGATCGTAGATAAAATTTCCCCGCCGAAAGGGGATAGCAATGCTCCCCTCCAGGCACTGATATTTGACTCCAAATATGACTCGTATAAGGGAGTAATCATATTCTGCCGCATTATGGAAGGCAGGGTTTTAAAAGGGACGGAAATAAAAATGATGGCTACCGGCGCAGTTGCGGAGGTAGTTGAAATCGGCACCTTCGGACCCGGCCAGTTCATTCCCTGTGAGGAACTATCTGCGGGCATGGTAGGCTATATTACGGCCAGCTTAAAGAATGTCAGGGATACCCGGGTAGGCGATACGGTGACGGATGCCAAAAATCCTTGCAAACAGGCACTGCCGGGCTATAAGAAAGTCAATCCCATGGTATATTGCGGCATGTATCCGGCAGATGGGGCAAAATATCCGGATTTACGGGATGCCTTAGAGAAGCTCCAGCTAAACGATGCTGCCCTCCAGTTTGAACCGGAGACCTCCATAGCCTTAGGTTTTGGATTCCGCTGCGGTTTCCTGGGGCTGCTGCATCTGGAAATTGTTCAGGAAAGATTGGAAAGAGAATATAATCTGGATATCGTAACCACGGCTCCGGGTGTTGTTTATAAGGTTCACAAAACCGACGGCCAGGTAATTGAAATCACCAATCCTTCCAATCTGCCGGACCCTTCGGAGATTGAATCTATGGAGGAGCCTGTGGTAAGTGCGGAGATTATGGTAACTACGGAATTTGTCGGTGCCATTATGAACCTGTGCCAGGAACGCCGCGGAATTTATCTGGGAATGGAATATATGGAAACTACCAGGGCATTATTAAAATATGAGCTTCCCTTAAATGAAATTATATATGATTTTTTTGATGCCTTAAAATCCAGGTCACGGGGTTATGCATCTTTTGATTATGAAATAAAAGGCTATGTGCAGTCAGAGCTGGTGAAACTGGATATTCTCATTAACAAGGAGGAGGTGGATGCCCTGTCCTTTATTGTGCATGGAGAATCTGCCTATGAACGGGGCAGGAAAATGTGTGAAAAATTAAAAGAAGAAATCCCAAGACAGCTCTTTGAGGTTCCTATCCAGGCCGCAATCGGAAGCAAGATTATAGCCAGGGAAACCGTTAAAGCCATGCGCAAGGACGTTCTTGCCAAATGTTACGGCGGTGATATCAGCCGTAAGAGAAAGCTTTTGGAGAAGCAGAAAGAAGGCAAGAAACGTATGCGCCAGATTGGTAACGTGGAAATACCTCAGAAGGCTTTCATGAGCGTGCTGAAACTGGATGACAAATAGAGAAAGACAGATTAAATATAAGTGAAAACGGAGTAAGGCGGCACGGTTTGGAAATGGGAGGGTGCCGTCTGAAAAAGCATCAAACAAAAGGAGCAGGGATGTTAGACGGACAGAAAAAGGATTTAAGTATCTATATACACATTCCCTTTTGCGTCAGAAAGTGCAGCTATTGCGATTTCCTTTCTGCACCGGCAGATGAGGGGACAAAAAATAAATATGTGAAAGCTTTGATTTCCGAAATTAAAAGCTGCCGGCAATTAGCTGCGGAGTATCTTGTGAAGACGATTTTTATCGGCGGAGGTACTCCCTCTTCTTTGGAAGGACAATCAATTGCAATGATACTGGACGCGGTCAGGGAGAACTTTGACCTTGGCAGAGAGAAAGAGGCCGGGCCGGAAATCACAATAGAAATAAATCCGGGAACGGTAACCAGGGATAAGCTGCGTGTATACAGGAAGGCGGGAATCAACCGTTTAAGTTTCGGACTCCAGTCTGCAGATAATAAAGAGCTGCGGCTTTTAGGAAGAATTCACACCTTTGAAGAGTTTCGGGATAATTACAGGGCCGCAAGAGAATTAGGTTTTCGGAACATAAACATAGATTTGATATCGGCCCTGCCCGGACAGACCCTTAATAACTGGTTACAAACTTTAGAAAAAGCAGCTGCACTTGAGCCGGAGCATATTTCTGCATACGGACTGATTATTGAAGAAGGGACTCCCTTCTTTGACAGCTATGGGGAAGAAGAGCCGGATGAGGAGCTGGACCGGCAGATTTACGCAAGAACGAAGGAGTATCTGGAAGGTGCCGGATATTATCGCTATGAAATATCAAATTATGCAAAACAGGGCTTTGTGTGTGAGCATAATACCGTTTATTGGACCTGCAAGGAATATTTAGGGCTTGGTTTGGGAGCCGCCTCCCTTCTTGGAAATGAAAGATTCCATAATGAGGAGGATTTATTAACTTACCTGAAATATTCAGAAAATTATCTGAATACACGCAGGGACGTAAAAAAGATGACTGAAATGGAACAGATGGAAGAATTTATGTTTTTAGGGCTTAGAATGACCCAGGGTGTAAATAAGAAAGTATTTGCCGGAAAATTTGGCCGTAGTATGCAGGAGGTTTATGGCGCTGTTTTAAAACGCTCCCAATTGGAGGGACTTATAAAAGAAAAGGGGGGAAATATATATTTAACAGATAAAGGTATTGATTTAAGCAATATGGTTATGGCAAGATTTTTATTAAATTAACCCCTTTAAAATAAGAGGACTTATTCAAAGCCCTCTGACTTTAAATAATTATCGAAACTCCCTTTGTCCAACAAAAAAATCTTTAAGTTCATGAAATCCTATAAAATCCCATTATTCACTATAAAATCTAATTATTCTGTTGGAAATTTTTCTTTCCTAGAGGTGAGGCCTAATAAGTAATCGATGGAAACATTGTAATACTGCGCTAATTTGATTAAGGCCCATACAGGAATTTCCCGCTCCCCTTTTTCATATCTGCGGTAAACTTCCCGTTTACAATTCAAAATATCTGCAATTTCCTGCTGGGTTTTATCAAAATCCGTCCGCAAATTCTTTAATTGCTCAAAATACATCAAATCACCTCTTGATAATACTACCAAATGGTGGCATAATAAGTAATAAAATGCTACCAAATAGTAGCATAAAAAAGTAATTTAAAAATCGACATAAAATGTCATAATTTAAAAAAAAGGGGGTTATTAGTTGAATTACAGACGATAAAGTAATATCGTTTTCCGGGACTTTTAGTTTCCGGAAGCGCAGGTTTAGGTTTAATTTAATAAATGCGCCGGATAATCACTTCGCCGGAAAAAAGCAGATTCCTGTTTTAAACAAATTTGCATTTATACCGACGTGACTTGTTAAATCATGCGAGGGGAGATGAAAACATGATAAATATTGCAATATGTGATGATCAGAAATATGAATTAGATATTATTGTGTCAATTTTAGATGAGTGGAGTGCAAGAACAAAGAATTATATTAGTAAAGAAATATTCCTGGACGGAAGGACGCTTCTTAATTACTGCGTAATGATGGAGAACCAGGTAGACATTATTATACTGGATGTACAGATGAATCCCATGAACGGTATAGAGGTTGCCGGAAAAATACGCGAAATGAACCAGCAGGTCATAATAATATTTGTTACAAATTATATGGACAGTATTTTTGAAGGATATAAAGTCAGAGCGTTTCGGTATATTTTGAAAGAGAATATGAACAGGGAATTATCGACAGCCATTGAGGATGCCCTTAAGGAACTGGAGGATGATAAAAAATATTTTCAGTATTCTTCCAAGGGCAAGACAATGAAGATTTTTTATTCCAATATTATGTATTTTGAAAGCAGGGCAAGAGTAATTGATATTCATACCGTAAGAAGCGTTGAATTCTTTTATGGTAAAATTAATGCGATTGAAGAAACACTGAAAGAAGATTTTTTAAGGTGTCATCAAAGTTATATTGTGAATCTGAAATATATTGCCGGTTTAGAAGGTAATTATTTGTTACTTACAACGGGAGAAAAGATTCCTATCAGTGAAAGCCGAAAAAGCGAAGTTAAGAGGGCTTTTTTGTGGTTCTTGAGGTGATGGCATGCTGTATGAAATAGTCAGTTACATAGCAACATTAATAGAAATCTGGTTGTTGTTTCTTTTTTTGGAAGTTTGTATCGGAAAGCAGGACCGCCCGAGATACATTTATTATGGCGCAATATTTGTAGATTTTCTAATAGTGGTAATCGTAGGCAGCTGGGTGGAGGTAATCGGATTATCTTTTCTTATTTCGATGGTTTACGAAATAACGGTATGCAGTTTTATTTTTGCAGGTAAAACCAGGAACAAAGTATTTCTGGCCGTTCTGTACAATATCCTGTTGGTAATCATTGATAATATGGTATATTTATTAACCTTAGGCATTTTGAATATTGATTTTTCCGTAATTTATGATATGAACATAATTAATACGATACTGACAGTAATCTCCAAAACCTTTTTGTGTATCGTCATTTTCTCTTTATCTGCATTCTGGAAAAAGGACAGGGAGAAAATACCGTTAAAAAACATGCTTCTGTTATATGCTATGCCGGCCGTAAGTGTTTGTCTGCTGCTTTTTTTATTCGATTATTCACTAAATGTTGTCTTGGATTTTCAAAGAATGTTATTGCTGTATTGTACCGTACTTGGATTGCTGGTTATTAATATATTCCTGCTTTTTATTTATAATAAGCTGGATGAAAGCGAACAGGTGAAATATAAGGTTTTATTGATGGAGCAGCAAATAAAACTGCAGGGACAGTACTTTAGTGAATTAAAACAATCTTATACCAGAGCAAATAAATTATACCATGACTTTAAGAATCATTTATTGGTACTGTCCTCTTTGACGGAACAAAACAAGATTAAAGACCTGAAGCAGTATCTGCAGCTGTTGGAAGTCGAATTAAACGAAAACGTAGTCGTATCAAAAACCAATAATCCCGTTGTTGATGCAATTCTGCATGAGAAGCAGTACATAGCCAGGAAAAAAAATATTCCCGTGTCCATTATGGCAGAAAACTTCGAAGACGGAATACTGAATCCGCTGAATTTATGCACCCTGGTAGGAAATGCATTCGACAATGCTATTGAAGAATGCGAGCGATTGATTGCGGCAGGCTGTAGTAATGTATACATAAATATAAAAATATACAAAAAAATGGACTTGATTTTTTCAATTACCAACAGCAGCCGTGAACCTCAGTATGAAAACGGAAAAATAATAACCAGTAAGGCAGATACCAGGAATCATGGATTTGGCTTGAAAAATATGGAATATGTTGTGAAGAAGATGAATGGCTGTTCCACCTACGGATTTGAGAATAATGCCTTTACTTTTGTTGCAAAGATTCCTTTGAAAAAGTAAAAAAATGACAGTATAGCTGAAAATATTGGCAAAAATTACATTTTATGCCGTGATTTTTACAATTCGGACAATGAAACATAAAGGGATGCTATACTTTGAAAAAGGAGGAAAGATTATGCTTTTATTTTTTTCAAAAAGTATAGCATCCTTTTTTGTAAAATCCGGGGTCGCCAGGGAAGAGGATGAAGATTTATATATATACGGACTTCAGACAATATTGTCTTCCGTTTTTTCGTTATCTTTAATTTTAATGCTGGCTGTTATAAAGAGTATGGTAACAGAAACTTTATTATTTTTAGCGTGCCTGGTCCTTATGAGAAGCTATACCGGCGGGTATCATGCAAAAAAATATTGGAGCTGCTGTCTGGTGACTTTGAGTTGTTATATATTAAACATGCTTATAGCAAAAAATATTGGTACTTCCAACCGGTTATTTGTTTTATATCTGGTATCCATACTTATCATATTGCTTTTTTCTCCGCTTGAGAATAAAAACAAACCGATAGCAGGAAGGGACATGCCTAAATTTAAACTGATTGTAATAGGATTATGCTTAATATTTTCAACTGCAATTGCATTTTTTTATCTGACGGGAAAAGTGTCTTATGCCGTTTATATTGAATTAGCAGGTATAACCACTGCAGGTTCATTAGTTGTCGGTTATTACGAAAGAAAAAAGGAGGAAGTTCTGAATGAAAAGAGTATTTAATATTCTAGCTACAGTTGTATTGAATGTTGCAATGATAACGAATTTAAGCGTAAGTAAGTGGTTCTTTTATGAACCTGAAATGCCTGAAAAGTTAAGAAAGAAATAAGGAAAATTTCGGATTTCGAATAGATAGTGAAAAGGATTATTACCGATAACTAGTGGTTCAATCTGCAAATTGGGTAAATATAGAATAAAATAAAACCGTCATGATTATAAAAAATCTATGGCGGTTTTATTACGCGGCAGCGGCATAATTCCTTTCAAGCGTCATGTGCATCCCGCGGAGCGTTTTTATTCAATAGGACGCAATTTCCTATTGAATAAAAAATATCCTGTATTGAATAAAAAATATCCTGTTATGGAAAACAGAATAATTGCCGGTGCAACCATTTATAATATGAATATTAAAATTTAAAAAATCGAAAATAGCACTTGACAAAGTAAATTGATAGTGCTATTTTATGTATAAAGATATTAGCACTCTATTCGAGTGAGTGCTAACAATCGAAAAACAGGAGGAGATTAGATGGAATTGGATGAAAGAAAATTGAAGATATTACAGGCTATCATCCGTAATTATCTGGAAACCGGTGAACCTGTCGGTTCACGGACAATTTCAAAATATACCGATTTAAATCTAAGCTCCGCTACCATAAGAAATGAAATGGCAGATTTAGAGGAACTTGGTTACATTATTCAGCCCCATACTTCTGCAGGCCGTATTCCGTCCGACAAGGGCTACCGTTTATATGTAGATACCATGCTGGAAGATAAAGTTCAGGAAGTTGAAAACATGAGAGAGCTTTTAATCGAGAAGGCGGATAAGATTGATCTGCTGCTGAAGCAGATTGCCAAGCTGCTGGCGGTGAATACCAACTATGCTTCTTTGGTAACAAAACCCCAGTACAGAAGCAAAAAAGTCAAATTCATACAGTTAACGGAAGTGGAGGCAGATAAGTTGCTTGCCATTATTGTCCTGGAAGGAAACATTGTAAAAAATAAAATGATTGCTGTTACGGAAGTGTTGGAAAAAGAGGTCCTGTTAAAGCTGAATATCGTTTTTAATACTTTCCTTCAGGGGCTGGATTTAGCAGAGATTAATATGACTGTAATTCAAAAAATGAAAGAGCAGGCAGGTGCTTACGGTAATCTGGTAAGCAGTATTCTGGATACCATCGCACAGGCCATCAGCGAAGAAGAAGAAGTCGAAGTTTATACCAGCGGTGCCACCAATATATTAAAATATCCGGAATTAAACGATATGAGTAAGATAACCGAGTTAATGGGGACCTTTGAAGAACAGAAGCTGCTTACGGACTTCATTAATAAAACAGAAACCCCGGATAACGGAGGCATTCAGGTATATATCGGCAGCGAAACCCCGGTTGAAGCAATGAAAGACTGCTCTGTGGTTACTGCCACTTATGAAATTGAAGATGGTGTTTATGGCAAGATTGGTATTATCGGTCCCAAAAGAATGGATTACGAAAAAGTAGTCGGTACACTGCATACACTTATGGTGCAGCTGGATGATATATTTAAGAAAAAAACCTAGTGTACCGACAAGTTGATGTCTATATTAATTGCGCGGAATGGATTTCCAGTCTGCAAGGCGGGGGAAAGAGACGCAGCGGTGGCTACGTTGACTGACGACAACGCAGCAGATGGAAATTCAGGCAAGCAATTGGTATGGATATCAGCTTATCGGCACACTAGCTTAAGGAAAGGTGGTACAAGAGTGGAAGACATAAAGAATTCTAAAGAAGAAATAATAGAAGATGTTATTAACAGGGATGCAGGATCCGAGGAAGGGATTGTAAATACAGACAAAGCAGCGGATATTAAGGAATCGGCGGACAAAAAGGAAATGCCGGATATTAAGGAAGCAGAGGCCGGAAGAGAAACGGAGGCAGAGGAAAATACCGAATGTCATTCTGGTATTACGGATGCCCGGAATGCCGGCAGTGATAACAGCAGCACGGAATCAGAAGGTGAAGCAACCGTTGAAGAAGAAAAAGCCGGTAAATCTTTTTTCAGGAAAGAAAAAAAAGAGAAAAAAGATAAGAAAGACTTATTAATTGAAGAATTAAACGACAGGCTGATGAGAACCATGGCTGAGTTTGATAATTACCGCAAACGTTCGGAGAAAGAAAAAACCCAGATGTTTGAAATAGGAGCCAGGGATATTATTGAAAAAATTCTTCCTGTTATTGATAATTTCGAAAGAGGGTTAGGTGCTATTACCGAGGAAGAAAAGGAAGGCGCCTTTGCTCAGGGAATAGAGAAAATCTACAGACAGCTGGTAACCACATTAACCGAAGCAGGTTTGCAGCCTATTGAAGCGGTAGGTAAAACATTTGATCCTAATTATCATAATGCGGTAATGCATGCAGAAGACCAGGAACAAGAGGAAAATGTGGTAGCGGAAGAATTCCAGAAGGGTTATATGTACAAGGATACCGTGGTACGCCACAGTATGGTTAAAGTAGTAAATTAATATACGAAAAGAAATTTAAAGATAATCTGCATTGGTTAGTAATTTTATTTACAGCAATCTGAAGTGAACATTTATCAGGTGTTTTTAAAATATTCACTTTTAACATATTAACAATAAATAATTGAATTTTTTATAGGAGGAATATATTATGGGTAAAATCATAGGAATTGACTTAGGTACAACAAACTCATGTGTTGCAGTTATGGAAGGCGGAAAGCCTGTAGTTATAGCCAATACGGAAGGTGCCAGAACCACCCCGTCCGTTGTTGCCTTTACAAAAACAGGAGAGAGATTAGTTGGTGAACCTGCAAAACGTCAGGCAGTTACCAATTCAGATAAAACCATATCTTCTATTAAGAGACATATGGGAACTGATTACAGGGTAAATATCGATGACAAAAAATATTCACCGCAGGAAATCTCCGCAATGATATTACAGAAGATGAAGGCAGACGCGGAAAGCTACCTGGGCGAAAAGGTTACGGAAGCGGTAATTACCGTTCCTGCTTATTTTAACGATGCCCAGAGACAGGCTACAAAAGATGCGGGTAAAATTGCCGGTCTGGATGTAAAGAGAATTATTAACGAGCCTACGGCGGCAGCCTTAGCTTATGGTCTTGATAATGAACATGAGCAGAAAATCATGGTATACGACTTAGGCGGCGGTACTTTCGATGTATCCATTATTGAAATAGGTGACGGCGTTATTGAAGTTTTGGCTACCTCCGGTGATAACAGGCTTGGCGGTGATGACTTTGATGAAAGAATTACGAGATACATGATTGATGAATTCAAGAAAACCGATGGTGTTGACTTATCCCTTGATAAGATGGCTCTTCAAAGATTAAAGGAAGCAGCGGAAAAGGCGAAGAAAGAATTATCCTCTGCCACCACCACCAACATTAATCTTCCTTTCATTACTGCTACGGCAGAAGGACCGAAACATTTTGATATGAACTTAACGAGAGCAAAATTTGACGAATTAACCAGCGACTTAGTGGAAAGAACAACTGCTCCGGTTCAGAATGCATTGAGGGATGCGGGAATTACTGCGTCCGATTTAAAGAAAGTATTACTGGTAGGCGGTTCCACCCGTATACCTTCGGTTCAGGATAAAGTAAAACAATTAACCGGCCATGAACCATCCAAATCTTTAAATCCGGATGAATGCGTAGCTCTCGGTGCTTCTATCCAGGGAGGTAAATTAGCCGGCGATGCCGGTGCGGGGGATATTCTCCTTCTTGACGTTACTCCATTGTCCTTAAGTATTGAGACCATGGGCGGTGTGGCAACCAGATTAATTGAAAGAAATACAACTATTCCTACCAAAAAGAGTCAGATTTTCTCAACGGCCGCTGATAACCAGAGCGCAGTTGATATAAATGTAGTTCAGGGTGAAAGACAGTTCGCCAAAGACAACAAAAGTCTTGGACAATTCAGGCTGGACGGAATTCCGCCGGCAAGAAGAGGGGTTCCTCAGATTGAAGTTACCTTTGATATCGATGCCAACGGAATTTTAAATGTATCCGCCAAAGATTTGGGTACGGGAAGAGAACAGCATATTACCATAACCGGCGGCTCCAATTTATCCGATACGGATGTTGAAAAAGCGGTAAAAGAAGCTGCGGAATACGAGGCACAGGATAAGAAACGTAAGGAAGCGGTGGAAACCAGAAATGATGCGGATTCCATGGTATTCCAGACAGAGAAGGCATTGAAGGAAGTGGGAGATAATATCAGTCCTTCCGATAAGACCAAAGTAGAAGCCGATTTACAGCGTTTAAAAGAATTAATTGAAAAATCCAATCCAGAAGTTATGTCCGAAGGCGAAGTAGCCGACATTAAAGCTGCAAAAGAAACCTTGATGGAAAGTGCGCAAGCTCTGTTTGCCAAGGTTTATGAACAGGCCCAGGCAGCAGGCTCCGGTCCGGCTCCTGATATGTCGGAGGCACAGGGAACAGCCGGTGCTGCCGATGATGTCGTGGACGGAGATTACAAGGAAGTGTAAAAACAGGTTAAACTTTAAATTTAGTTTTAGCTTGACGATTTTATAATAATTCATTACAATAGGATTTGACTTGTCGAATCTAAGAATCAGTATAAGGGTTATGGGTCGTCCCGTAACAGTAACAAATAGGCGGTCTAACGACTGCCTATTTGTCAATATTTTTTAAATTGTATGATTCATTTTAGAATTCATAAGGAGGATGGATTAGAGCATGGCAGATAAACGTGATTATTACGAGGTCTTGGGGGTATCCCGCTCAGCGACAGAGGATGATATAAAGAAAGCATACAGACAATTGGCAAAAAAGTATCACCCGGATGCCAATCCCGGCGATAAAAATGCGGAGATAAAATTTAAAGAGGCTTCAGAAGCATATGCGGTGTTAAGTGACCAGGATAAGAGAAGACAGTATGACCAGTTCGGACATTCCGCATTTGACGGCGCTGGCGGTGCCGGCGGATTTGATTTTAACAGTATGGATATGGGTGATATCTTTGGAGATATTTTCGGGGATTTATTCGGCGGCGGAAGGACCAGAAGAACCAGCAGCGGTCCTATGAAGGGACCTAATGTCCGTACCGGTGTGAGAATTACTTTCCAGGAAGCGGTAACCGGCGTTGATAAAGAACTGGAACTGAATTTAAAAGAAGAATGTTCTACCTGTCACGGAACAGGGGCCAAACCGGGTACCAGTCCGGAAACCTGTAAAAAATGCGGCGGTAAAGGCCAGGTTGTATATACCCAGCAGTCTTTATTCGGGATGGTCCGCAATGTTCAGACCTGCCCGGATTGTAATGGCACCGGCAAGGTAATAAAGGAAAAATGCACGAACTGCTATGGCTCCGGCTATGTAAGCAGAAAGAAGAAAATACAGGTATCAATTCCGGCAGGGATAGATAACGGTCAGAGCATCCGTATCCGTGAAAAGGGGGAACCCGGAATCAACGGCGGGGAAAGAGGAGATCTCCTGGTTGAGGTAACCGTAAGCAGACATCCTATTTTTCAGAGACAGGATTATGATATTTATTCCACGGCACCGATTAGTTTTGCCCAGGCAGCCTTGGGCGGAGATGTAAGAATCAGTACGGTAGACGGGGAGGTTATTTATACCGTAAAACCGGGAACCCAGACGGATACCAAGGTAAGATTAAAGGGAAAAGGTGTGCCTACCCTGCGTAATAAGCAGGTCAGAGGCGACCATTATGTTACTTTAGTCGTTCAGGTGCCTGCCAAATTAACTAACGAACAAAAAGAACTGCTGGAAAAATTTGATAACGCAATGAATAAAAGAAGTGAATCTGATTCGCCGGAACCTGAAAAAGAAAAAGAGAAAGAAAAAGGAAAGAAAAAATTCTGGAAATGAATTTAATATACCATGGCCGCAAGCTCCCATGGTATGCGCCGCTTTGCGGCGGCGTTGATGCGCACTCACTACGTTCGGCGCAGTATAATGTCTGTTGACATTATACCATGTCCGCAAGCTCCCATGGTATGCGCCACTTCGTGGCGTTGATGCGCACTCACTACGTTCGGCGCGGGTATAATGTCTGTTGACATTATACCATGGCCGCAAGCTCCCATGGTATGCGCCGCTTTGCGGCGTTGATGCGCACTCACTATGTTCGGCGCGGGTATAATGTCGAAGACATTATACCATGTTGAAAGAAAAATAATCAGGGAAGGGAACGCCATATACGGAATCCTTCAGCTATATGAATGGAAGTATTGCAGGAAAGTCCTGCGGCAGACGGTATAAAGATGAAATGGACTAAATTGACCTTATCAACTGTGGCGGAAGCTGTAGATCTGATAAGCAATATGCTGAGTGAATCAGGGATAGAAAGCATTGAAATTATTGACAATGTACCGATTACGGAAAAAGAAAAGAAAGCGATGTTTATTGATATTCTTCCCGAATTAAATACGGAGGATAAGACTGCTTTTGTAAATTTTTATCTGGAAGAGGGCGATAATTTACAAAGGACCATGGACAAAATCCGGGCCGGCCTTAAGGAATTGTCGGAATTTACGGATATAGGCAGCGGTTTGATTGAAATATCGGAAACAGAGGACTCGGATTGGATTAATAACTGGAAAGCATATTTTAAACCGTTCCGTATTGATGAAACCATAGTAATAAAACCGACATGGGAAAAACTGGAGGATACAAAAGATACTGACCTTATAATTGAAATCGATCCTGGCGCTGCTTTTGGAACGGGCTCCCACGAAACTACAAAATTGTGTATTCTGGGCATTAAAAAATATGGGAAAGATGGAATGAAGCTATTGGATGTTGGCTGCGGAAGCGGAATCTTATCCATCATCGGCGCTAAATTAGGGGCTTGTAAGGTACTGGGTATCGATATTGACCCTTATGCGGCAAAAGCAGCATATGAAAATGCAGAAGTAAATCATATCAGCCCTGAAACGTTAAATATTTTAAGCGGCGATATTGTTACGGATGAGGATTTCCGGAAAAAGATAGGTCTTGAATGCTATGACATGGCGGTAGCCAATATTTTAGCCGATATTATCATACCGTTATCTGCGGTAATCGGGCAGCATATAAAGCCGGGCGGAATTTTTATCAGTTCAGGAATTCTTAACACCCAAAAAGAAACCGTAAAAGAAGCAATTATAAACAGCGGATTTAAAATCCTTGAAATAAATGAAATGGGAGACTGGCTCCTGATTGTTGCACAAAAATAGCGGATGCAGTATACTATGAAATAAAACACATTTCACACTTATTATTTAGGCAGTATCGCAAGCAAGCTTGCGATATGCATGGGTATAGTGTGAAATAAAATGCATTTCACACATGAGAAAGGTATGGTGCCGTCATGTACCGTTTCTATGTAAAACCGGATCAGATTGGTGAAGGAGTTATAAAAATTAACGGGTCAGATGTTAATCACATAAAAAATGTACTGCGGATGAAGCCCGGGGAGAAAATAATTATTTGCAATGGACAAGGAAAAGATTTTTATTGTATAATAAAGAATGAATCGGACGGACAAATTACGGCCGAAATTCTTAAAACGCAGGATACGGATACGGAACTGGAAGGGAAGCTGTATCTGTTTCAGGGAATTCCCAAAAAAGATAAGATGGAATGGATAATCCAGAAAGCAGTGGAATTAGGTGTTTATGAAATTATTCCCGTAATGACGAAAAGAACCGTAGTGAAACTGGAAGATAAGAAAAGAGAGCTGAAAAAAATAGAACGATGGCAGACAATTGCAGCCAGCGCGGCAAAACAGTCCGGCCGCGGAATAATTCCGGCGGTTGCAGAAACCAGGTCCTTTAAGGAAGCGCTGATTTATGCAGGAAATTTGGACCATAAAATAATACCTTATGAAAATGCAGAAAATATAACAGAAACAAAAAATCTGATAAATAATATAAAAACCGGCGCCAGTGCAGGTATATTCATCGGGCCGGAAGGCGGATTTGAAGAAGAGGAAATAAATCAGGCCAAAGAAGCCGGATTTTTACCAATCACCTTAGGCAGAAGGATTCTGCGTACGGAAACAGCCGGCCTTGCTATTTTATCTTTGATAATGATGCAAATGGAAAAATAAAAATGCCGGAAAGAATCGATAGGAGATAATAGGAGTTAAAATGGAAGTATATTTGGACAATGCCGCTACCACAAGGGTATTTGATTCAGTTAAAAATATAATGACGGAAACCTTATGCATGGATTATGGGAATCCCTCTTCCATGCATAAAAAAGGATTCGCTGCGGAACAGTATGTTAAAAATGCAAAGGATATAATTTCGAAAGCCCTGAAAGCGGAGCCAAAAGAGATTATATTTACATCAGGCGGAACGGAGTCCAATAATATGGCTGTTATCGGGGCTGCTTACGGGAATAAGCGGATGGGCAACCATATTATTACCACCGCAATCGAACATCCGTCCGTACATAATCCGCTGTTATTTCTTAAGGATAATGGCTTCCGGGTATCTTATATACCGGTGGATAACAACGGCAACGTTGTAATGGAGGAGCTGTTAGACGCAGTAGGAGAGGATACCGTCTTAGTATCCGTAATGTATGTGAATAACGAAATTGGTTCGGTACAGAACATTAGTGATATCTCCAGACGTATAAAAGAGAAAAAGCCCGGACTTTTATTCCATGTTGATGCCATTCAGGCATTTGGAAAATACAGGATTTACCCGAAACGGGAAGGGATAGACTTATTGTCCATAAGCGGGCATAAGATACATGGGCCTAAGGGCAGCGGCGTTTTATTTATCCGGGATAAAGTTAAGATAAAACCTATTCTGTTTGGCGGAGGCCAGCAGAGGGGGATACGCTCCGGTACGGAGAATGTACCGGCAATCGCGGGAATCGGACAAGCGGTTCATGATATTTATGAAAACCATGAACAAAAAAGAGATTTTCTGTTCCGCTTAAAAAAATCATTTATTGAGGGTTTAAATCAGATGGAAGGGGTAACCGTTAACTGTGTGGGTAACGCACCGGAGGAGACTGCTCCCCATATTGTCAGCGTAAGTTTTGACAAAATCCGGAGTGAAGTATTACTGCACGCACTGGAAGAGAAAGGAATCTATGTTTCCTCCGGTTCGGCATGTGCTTCCAATCATCCTCAGGTAAGCGGGACACTGAAAGCCATCGGCCTGAGGAAAGATTTGCTGGATTCTACCATACGGTTTAGTTTTTCTTTTTTTACAACTATGGAAGAAATTGAATATACCATTACTATTCTGAAAGAGCTGGTGCCTGTGCTGAGAAAATACAGCAAGCGTTAGAGTGTGTTTGAAAAATGCTTGTGCCGGGCTGGATGCTCCACTTTGTGGGAGGCAGGGAGCGATTTTGGGTGCGTAGTGGCTGCTTAAGGAAAGGACAGAGCATGTATAAAGCTTTTTTAATAAAATATGCGGAAATCGGTATTAAAGGGAAAAACAGATATCTATTTGAAAATGCCCTGAGGGACCAAATTAAAAATTCCCTTCGGAATCTGGGGGATTATATTGTAACCAAAGAACAGGGAAGAATTTATATCGAATGCGGGGAAGGATATGATTATGAAGAGACGGTAAAGGCTCTTCAATGTGTTTTTGGAATTGCCCAGATATGCCCGGTCATGATTATTGACACCATAGAATGGGAACCCCTGGAAAAAGCAGTCGGAGATTATGTGGAGGACAGATATCCTGACAGAAGTTTTACTTTTAAGATGGGAGCAAAACGAAGCGATAAAAATTATCCCATGACTTCTCCTGAGATATGTGTGGAAATGGGGGCCTATTTACTTCGCCGTTTTCCGGAAATGAAAGTGGATGTCCATAATCCTTCCGTACGGATCATGGTGGAAGTCAGAAACAAATCCTATGTGTATTCGGAGATTATCCCGGGGCCAGGCGGAATGCCGGTAGGAACCAGCGGAAAGGCCATGCTGTTATTATCGGGCGGAATTGACAGCCCGGTAGCGGGATATATGACAGCCAAAAGAGGTGTTACCATTGAGGCGGTATATTTTCATGCACCTCCTTATACCAGTGAAAGAGCGAAACAAAAGGTAGTTGATCTGGCCGGTCTGATATCCAGATATACGGGTCCTATCAGGCTTCATGTAGTTAATTTTACGGACATACAGCTTTATATTTATGAAAAATGCCCTCACGATGAATTAACCATTATTATGCGCCGATACATGATGCGTATTGCCGAAAGAATTGCCGGGGAGTCAGACTGTCTCGGACTGATTACCGGCGAGAGTATCGGACAGGTGGCCAGCCAGACACTGCACAGCCTGGCTTCCACCAATGAAGTCTGCACTATGCCGGTTTACCGTCCGTTAATAGCCTTTGATAAGCAGGACATAGTTGACGTAGCAGAAAAGATTAATACGTATGAAACTTCCATACTGCCTTACGAGGATTGCTGTACCATATTTGTTGCCAAGCATCCGGTAACAAAGCCTAACTTAAAGGTAATACGTAATTCGGAAAGGTGCCTGGAAGAAAAAATAGATGAAATGCTTAAAACAGCAATAGAAACCAGAGAAATTCTAAATGTGCAATAGGACGAAGGACAAACCTTCCTATGAGATAAAAAAAAGAGGATACCAAAGTATCCCCCGCTAAGTAACTTGAAACCTGTTATTCAACAATATAAGGTTTTAAAACACTAAGAATTTTATCAACGTTATCTTCACTATGGATATTTAAATCAATAGGTTTAGATAAATCCAAACTGAAAATGCCCATGATTGATTTGGCATCAATAACATATCTGCCGGAAACTAAATCAAAATCGGAATCAAATTTAGTTACGTCATTTACGAAGGATTTAACCTTATCAATTGAATTGAGAGAGATTTTAACGGTTTTCATTGCGACTCCTCCTTATATATATATTTTAGTAAAGCCGTAATTACTATACTATCTTTACTACAAGTATATACTACATTTTAGCAATTTAAAAGTCAATATACAAAGTAAATAAAAAAAGCGGCCAACCAGCACACATTTCACGAAAATTAAGTTTTTGCCGTATAAAAAGAAGTAGTAAATTAAGAAAGGAAACAAATGGGTATCAATAAGCAGAGGGAATTAAATTGCAAAACAGTTGCTTTCCTTACACTGGGCTGCAAGGTAAATTCCTATGAGACGGAAGCAATGCAGAAGCTGTTTGAAGATGCAGGTTTTGAGGTTGTTGATTTTAACCGGCGTTCGGATGTATATGTTGTCAATACCTGTACCGTAACCAATATAGCGGACCGTAAATCCCGCCAGATGCTTCATAAAGCGAGAAAGATGAATGAAGAGGCAGTCGTGGTTGCAGTCGGCTGTTATGTACAGACAGCGGGGGAGGTACTGAAACAGGATGAAGCAATAGATATTATAATAGGCAATAATAAGAAGAAAGATATAATACGGGTTTTAAATGAATATTATGAAAGGAACAGAAAGAATATACCGGATTTTATCAATACGGCAGAACCGGATACGGCGTTAAACCGGTATCCTGCACACAATATGGGATGCGGCCTGAGTGATAATATTATAGATATCGGAGAGGAAACGGAATATGAGGATTTGTCTGTTGCATCCCTGGCGGAAAAAACAAGAGCATATATTAAAATACAGGATGGCTGCAATCAATTCTGCTCCTACTGCATCATTCCCTATGCCAGGGGAAGGGTCCGCAGCAGGGCGGAAGAATCAATCCTTTCCGAAGCCTTCCATTTAGTTTCAAAAGGCTATAAAGAGATTGTATTAACGGGAATACATCTTTCTTCCTATGGTACCGATTTTAATAAAGACGGTGCCAAAGAGAAGACGTTTATTCCGGATGAAACGGACAGGAATGTTAACCCAGGGGTTTCCCCGCAGCCGGAACAAAACCACCTGCTGGGGTTAATCGTTAAGTTAAGCCGGATTGAAGGATTGAAAAGAATTCGCTTAGGCTCACTGGAACCAGGTATAATTACGGAAGAATTTGCCCAAACTCTATCTGGTAACACAAAACTCTGCCCTCATTTTCATCTTTCCTTACAAAGCGGCTGTGATGCTACCCTGAAACGAATGAACAGAAAATATTCCACCCGGGAATATTATGAGAAATGTGTGCTGCTCCGCAGATACTTTAACAATCCGGCCATAACCACGGACATAATAGTAGGATTTCCTGGGGAAACGGAAGAAGAATTTGAGGAAACAAAAAAATTTTTGAAAAAAATATCATTTGCACAGATGCATATATTTAAATATTCTGTAAGAAAAGGAACCAGGGCGGAAAAGCTGCCGGGGCAGGTCAGGGAAGAAATAAAAACGGCAAGAAGCAATACTTTGATGGAATTGGAAAACCAGATGGCAAAGGAATACCGTACCGGATTTTTAGGCAATACGGAAAAAATTCTGATTGAAGAATCTATGAACCTGGATGGCAGGAATTATCAGGTGGGACACAATGAAAGGTATTTAAAATTGGCAGTTAAGGCTCATGATAACCTGAATAACCGGGTTATCCGGGGAAGGGTAGCCGGATTTCTTAATAAAGAAATTATGTTCTGTGAAATAATGGATTGATATTTCCGGCGATTTATATTAATATATATATAATATACGGTTGTGATTCGGATTCATTCCGGGGAAAAGCGGAAAATTTATGAAGATTGGGATAGAAAGATAAAAAAGGACGTGATGTTATGCAGGATTTTAACAATACTCAATATTTTAAAGTGCAGAAGGAGAATGAAATTTCAGTAAAAGAAATTATTTCTGCTGTTTTTATAGCGATGACTGAAAAAGGATATAATCCGGTAAATCAAATCGTTGGATACGTCATGTCGGGAGATCCAACCTACATAACGAACCATAAAGGTGCCAGAAGTATGATTATGAAGGTTGAAAGAGACGAAATATTAGAAGAATTATTAAAAAATTATATTAAACACAACTTAAAGTAAATCAGGATAAATGTTGGTGAAAGGAGAGTCTTTCACACTCCGGATTTTCCTGTGTTATTTACGGCTGTCTTCTGCAGCTTTGTTGCAAAGGGTGAAAAACGGTTAAATATAAATATAAAAAGGCAATATATCGGAATGAAAATAATCCCGTTGTTTTATTATTCTCAATTCAGATATATGAGGAGGAAACATGAGGATTATGGGGCTGGATTACGGTTCAGTCACTGTTGGCGTAGCAATAAGTGATGAATTATTAATAACTGCGCAGGGAATAGAAACAATACGCAGGAAACATGAGACAAAATTACGGCAGACCCTGGCCAGAATTGAAGAACTTGTTAAAGAATATACTGTGGAACGGATTGTATTGGGATATCCGAAAAATATGAACAATACCATTGGCGAGCGTGCTGTAAAGTCAGAAGAATTTGCAGATATGTTAAGAAAAAGAACCGGACTGGAAGTAATATTATGGGATGAGAGACTGACTACACAAGCGGCGCATCGGACATTAATATCAGGAGATGTCAGGCGGGAGAACAGAAGCCTGGTAGTGGATAAACTTGCTGCAGTATTCATATTACAGGGTTATTTGGATTACTTGAGCAATCGGGAAAAAATGCAGAAAGAACTTGAGAATGAGAATGCGAATGTGACAGGAGAAATTGAATGAAAAAAATGGGAAATAAAGTGGTATTTAATACGGAAGATAATAATCAGGTGGAATTTTATGTACTGGAACAGACGAAATTAAACGGCTGTACGTATATTCTGGTCACGGATGCAGATGGGCTGGATGAAGAAGGTACGGCTTATATTCTTAAAGATACGTCGGGGGACACGGATGAAGCCGCCCTGTTTGACCTTGTGGAAGATGAAAAGGAATTGCAATTAGTTGCTAAAATATTTGAAGAATTACTGGATGATGTTGAAATTGAAACCTAAAATTTCTGTGCATGAAAAGGTAAAACTATTTGTAAATTTATAAAAGATATAAAAGTGCGGATTATTTAATTGGATTTAATGATTTCATTGTTTTATAACGGCTGATTGTTATAAAATTGGGAAGGTGATGTGCATGCCTGACAAACAGGAGCGATTCAAAATGTTATTAAAACAAAACGGGCTTAAGGTAACAACTCAGAGAATTGATATTCTTGAAGCATTGGAAAACAGACCGGATAAGCATTTAACTGCTGAAGAAATATATGAATGTGTTAGGATAAAAAACCCGGATATCGGATTAGCTACGGTATATAGAACGATTCAATTATTAACAGAGTTAAACCTTATAGATAAGCTGAACTTAGGTGACGGATTTGTGCGTTATGAGATTGGTAATCAGGGATGTGATGACACTGCACACCATCATCATCATTTAATATGCTTAAATTGCGGCAATGTACTTACGTTTCAGGGTGACTTACTGGAAACACTGGAACAAAAGATTCAGGAATCTATGGATTTTGAAGTGGTGGACCACGAAGTAAAGATGTTCGGATATTGCAGGAATTGTCGAGAAGAGATGCAGGAAAGACGTTAAAAATTTGAAATCTATCTAATTAAATAAGACATGCACTTTAATTATAATGGTAATCATACATAAACAAATTATTGGAGGTGCATTGTTTGAAAGAAAATAATACAGAGACAAAGGGTGTTAAAATAATACCCTTGGGAGGTTTAGAACAAATCGGAATGAATATTACCGCATTTGAATACGAGGACAGTATCATTGTCGTAGACTGCGGATTATCTTTTCCGGAAGATGACATGTTAGGTATTGATTTGGTGATACCGGATGTAACCTATTTAAAAGAAAATATAAGCAAGGTAAAGGGCTTTGTTATTACTCACGGGCATGAAGACCATATCGGTTCTCTGCCCTATATCCTAAGAGATATTAATGTGCCGATATATGCAACCAAATTAACAGTCGGTATTATTGAGAATAAATTGAAAGAGCATAACTTGTTGAAAACTACAAAAAGAAAAGTGATAAAATACGGACAGTCCATTAATTTAGGATGTTTTCGTATTGAATTTATAAGATCCAACCACAGTATTGCAGATTCGGCCGCCTTAGCCATATTTACGCCGGCCGGAATCCTTGTCCATACCGGGGATTTTAAGGTTGATTATACACCCGTATTCGGCAGTACCATAGATTTGCAGCGTTTCGGAGAGCTTGGCAAAAAGGGTGTGTTAGCCTTAATGTGTGACAGCACCAATGTGGAGAGGCCCGGTTTCACGCCCTCGGAAAAAACGGTTGGAAAAACTTTTGACAATATATTTGCAGAGAGTGTCCGCAGCAGAATCATTGTGGCAACCTTTGCATCTAATGTGGACAGGGTGCAGCAGATTATTAATTCCGCCGAAAAATATGGAAGAAAAGTAGTAATTGAAGGCAGAAGCATGGTCAATATTATTACTACGGCATCTGAACTGGGATATATTAATATGCCTAATAACATGATGATAGATATTGAACAGATGAAGAATTATCCGGATGAAAAAATCGTACTGATAACAACCGGCAGCCAGGGGGAGGCTATGGCAGCACTGCCCAGGATGGCCGCATCCATCCATAAAAAGATATCCATAAAACCGGGAGATACGGTAATTTTCAGTTCCACACCGATTCCCGGCAATGAAAAGCAGGTATTTAAAGTAATTAATGAGCTGTCCATGAAAGGTGCAAAAGTTGTTTTCCAGGATACCCATGTTTCGGGTCATGCCTGCCAGGAAGAAATCAAGCTTATTTATGCTTTAACGAAGCCTAAGTATGCAATACCGGTTCACGGTGAATACAGGCATTTGATGAAACATGCGGAATTGGCCCAGTCTATGGGAGTTCCGAAAGAAAATACATTTATTATGTCATCCGGCGATGTTTTGGAGATTTCAGACCAGCATGCCGATATAGTTGGAAAAGTTCCTGCACAGGGAATATTTGTAGATGGATTAGGCGTTGGGGATGTAGGAAACATTGTTCTTCGCGACAGGCAGCATTTATCTGAAAACGGATTGCTGATTGTAGTAGTGACCTTAGAGAAGTATACCAATCAGATTTTATCCGGACCGGATATTGTTTCCCGGGGTTTTGTATATGTGAGGGAATCCGAAAACCTGATGGATGAAGCAAGGATAGTAGTAAGTGATGCCTTGGAAAAATGCCTTAGCAAAAACAATACGGATTGGGGAAAAATGAAAAATGAAATTAAGGATTCCTTAAGCGACTATTTATGGAAGAAGACAAAGAGAAATCCTATGATACTCCCAATTATCATGGAAGTAAATTGATTGTAAAAGGAGATAGTAAGTATGACTTCTAAGCCTACTTCTACGCAACTTGTTTTGAAAATAACCAGCTTTATATTACGTCTGCTGCTGAATATTTTATTTTATACTATTGTTGTAATATTGATAGCAAGAGCCAGTAAAATAACTTATGATTTTTGTTACCAGATTTTTGGACAAGTAACCGCATCGCAGGAACCCGGACGTGATATAGAGATTCGGATTGACAAAGGTGAATCAACCATGAATGTGGCTGGTAACCTGGAATTAAAAAGAATAATAGTCAATAAGTATTCTTTTTATGTGAAAGCGAAGCTTAAGAAGCATACCATAATGCCGGGTACCTATACCCTGAATACTTCTATGACCTATGATGAAATATTTGCCGTTATTACCGTACCCTCGGAAGAAGAAGCGGATTCTGATACGGGAGGTTCCGGTGCCAGCGGCGGGGCGGACACGGAAGATGAAAGTAATACGGCTGACAATACGTCGGAATCCGGCAATTCTGATGAAATAGATGATACGGATTCAGCAGATGACAATTGATACATTAGAGGCGAACCTGGCGGAAACCGCACCAGGTTCGCCCTTTATCAACATAAGGCGTTTATCCTCCTGATTTCATACGCCATTTGCGGCAGCCTGACGGCAGTATGCTGCAAAATGAGAATAACAGACAATAAATATGCAGCAGGAGTTTAGAATGATATGATAGTAGATGAGAGAATAACGGCATATATTAATTCATTGGAGAAAGAATTACCTTCTCATTTATATGAACTGGAAAAGTCGGCCTTGCTGGAAGGAGTCCCGATTATCAGAAAGGAAACACAGACTTTCCTGCGTTTTCTGCTGGCGGTGAAGCAGCCCCGCCGGATTCTGGAAATCGGGGCGGCAGTAGGTTTTTCGTCCGTATTTATGAGTGAATATATGCCTGAGAATTGCAGTATAACTACGATTGAAAAGGTTGAAATGCGACTTATAAAAGCCAGGAAGAATATTGCTTCTGCTCCTAAGGGAGATAAGATTACTCTCCTTGAGGGAGATGCGCGGCTGCTGTTAAAGAAATTGGCTGCGGATGGACAGAACTTGTATGATTTTATCTTTCTGGATGCAGCGAAAGCACAGTACATGAATTTTCTTCCCGCCATAATGAAACTGCTGCCTGAGGGAGGCCTGCTAGTAACAGATAACGTACTGCAGGATGGGTCAGTTGCCCAATCCCGTTATGTTATAACCAGAAGGGACCGGACCATTCATACCAGGATGAGGGAATACTTATATGCCATAACCCATATGGAAGAACTGGAAACGGCGGTGTTACCGGTAGGAGACGGAGTAACCGTCAGTACGAAAATAAAAACTGCGATGGGAGCAAAAGTATGAAAGAGTATAACCCAGTCTGCCCGGGACAGGCATCTTGTAATAACAATGATACCTTAGGGCGGGCGTATGACAGAAAGAAAAAACCGGAATTATTACTGCCGGCAAGTAATCTGGAAGTATTAAAAACGGCAGTCATATATGGAGCCGATGCGGTTTATATCGGCGGTGAAATGTACGGGCTCAGGGCAAAGGCCAAAAATTTCAGTTTTGAAGATATGAGGGAAGGAATTGAATTTGCCCATTCCTGCAATAAAAAAGTATATGTAACTGCCAATATCACTGCGCATAACGAAGACCTGGCGGGAGTTTCCCGTTATTTTAATGAATTAAAGGAAATAGGACCCGATGCCGTTATCATATCGGACCCGGGTGTATTTGATATAGCAAAGGAAGCCGTACCGGAAATAGATATCCATATCAGCACCCAGGCCAATAATGTAAATTACGGGACTTACCGTTTCTGGCACAGGATGGGTGCCAAAAGGGTAGTATCGGCTCGTGAATTGTCACTGGATGAAATAAAAGGAATCCGGGAACGTATTCCGAATGACTTAGAGATTGAAACCTTTGTCCATGGTGCCATGTGTATCGCCTATTCCGGCAGATGCTTACTAAGCAACTATTTTACCGGAAGGGATGCCAACCGGGGGGCCTGTACCCACCCCTGCCGCTGGAAATATTATCTTACCGAAGAAACAAGGCCGGGTGAATATCTTCCGGTTGAGGAAAACGAACGGGGGACATATATCTTTAACTCCAAGGACCTATGCATGATTGAATATATACCGGAGCTGATAAATGCCGGCATAAATAGTTTTAAAGTGGAAGGCAGAATGAAAACCGCCCTGTATGTGGCATCCGTAGCCAGAACCTACCGGAGGGCCATAGATGATTTCTATGAGTCTCCGCTTTTGTATAATAAAAACATACCTTATTACAAGGAGGAAATATCCAAATGTACTTACAGACAATTCACAACAGGATTTTTCTTCGGCAAACCCAATGAGGAAGCCCAGATTTATGATAATAACACCTACATCAAGGAATATGCCTATCTCGGTATAATAAGCGGCCAAAATAAAGCGGGATTTTATGAACTGGAGCAGAGAAATAAATTTTCTGTTGGTGAAGAAATAGAAGTAATGAAGCCCGACGGCAGAAACCTGCTGGTAACCATAAGAAGAATAACGGATGAAGACGGTAACGAAATGGACAGCTGTCCCCATCCCAAACAAAAAATCTTCGCGGACTTTGGGATTGAGCTGGAAGCGAATGACCTTTTAAGAAGAAAAGAAAATATGCAAGAAAATATACATTGATTTTCAAAGCCAAACGTGCTACAATTTAACCCGATTACTGATTAGAAAGGTTGTGATGTTAGGGTTGGAAAAAAAGCTGACGTTGTATGGCTTTAACAACCTCACAAAAACACTTAGCTTCAACATCTATGATGTTTGCTATGCCAAAAGTGAGAGAGAACAAAAGGATTATATTGCTTATATCGACGAACAGTATAATTCGGAAAGATTAACTAAAATCTTGTGTGACGTAACGCAAACAATCGGAGCGCGTGTACTGAATATATCAAAACAGGATTATGACCCTCAGGGGGCTTCCGTTAATATTTTAATCGCAGAAGGCGATTTGTCTTCGGAGCATATTGACGAGTCCTGCAACCAGGGAAAATATTCCATACAAATGAGGGATACGGTACATGCCCATCTGGATAAAAGCCATGTTACGGTGCATACATTTCCGGAGTATCATCCTGATAACTCCATTTCCACTTTTCGTGTAGATATTGATGTATCTACCTGTGGTGAAATATCACCGCTTAACGCGCTGGATTATCTGATAGGCAGTTTTGATTCGGATATCATTACCATTGATTACAGAGTCAGAGGCTTTACCAGAGATGTTGAGGGCAAAAAATATTATATCGACCATGATATTACATCCATACAGGATTATATCGATGATGTGACATTAACCAAATATGATGCAATTGATGTGAATGTATATCAATCCAATATCTTTCATACCAAGATGCTGATAAAAGAAATAGAGCTGCAAAATTATCTTTTTAATCTTGACGTATACGAGCTGCCACCCAAGCAAAGGCTTGAAATAACCAATAATCTGCGCAAAGAGATGATTGAAATATTTAGCGGCATGAATATATATTAGCCTACATTGTTTGAGATGCAGAGGAGCGGCATCAGGCCTGGAAGGTTGAACGAAAATTTAAGTAAAGAAAGATGCTATAATGGGTGTAGTGTGAAATGAAAGATATCCCACACTTATTATCTAAGCAGTATCGCAAGCAAGCTTACGATATGCAATGGGTGTAAAATATGAATATACTTCTGCAACAGAAAGCGCCCATTCACGAAGCGCTTTTAAGACATAAATCAAACCGTGTTGTGCCTTTTGATGTACCGGGACACAAAGGAGGCAGGGGGAACAAGGAACTAACGGAATTTTTAGGTGAGAATTGCATGAAGGCCGACGTTAATTCCATGAAGCCTCTGGATAATCTTTGCCATCCTACTTCCGTCATCCGTGAGGCGGAACAGATTGCGGCAGATGCCTTTGATGCAAAAGCAGCATTTTTTATAGTAAATGGAACAACTGCCTCTGTACAGGGGATGATTATGTCCGTCTGTAAAGCGGGGGATAAAATTATTATGCCCAGAAATGTGCACCGGAGTGCTATTAACGCCTTAGTAGTCTGCGGTGCTGTTCCTGTGTATGTAAATCCGGGAGTCAGCAAGGATTTAGGGATACCTTTAGGCATGTCATTATCCGATGTAAAAAAAACAATTCGGAATAACCCGGATGCAAAAGCAATTCTAGTGAATAATCCCACTTATTATGGTATATGCTCTGACTTGAGAGAAATTGTGGAATTTGCACATGAGCACGGAGTGAAAGTACTGGCAGATGAGGCCCATGGCACCCATTTTTATTTTGGCGGGGACATGCCGGTTTCCGCTATGGAGGCAGGAGCAGATATGGCGGCCGTAAGTATGCATAAAACCGGAGGCTCTCTTACTCAGAGTTCTTTTTTACTATGCGGGGAAGGGATAAATCCCCATCAGGTAAGACAGGTCATCAATTTGACCCAGACTACCAGCGGCTCCTACCTGCTGTTGGTTTCCCTGGATATTGCAAGGAAGAACCTAAGCTTAAACGGCAGGGAATTGTTTCAAAAAACAGTGGAAATTACGGAATATGCCAGAGGAGAAATTAATAAACTGGGCGGGTATTATGCCTTTGGGAAAGAACTTATTGATAAAGATGCCGTCTATGATTTTGACCCGACCAAATTGTCGGTTCATACCAGAAATATGGGATTGGCCGGAATAGAGGTTTATGACCTGTTAAGGGATGAGTACGGTATTCAGATTGAATTCGGGGATATCAGCAATTTCCTTGCCATTATATCGGCCGGCGACAGAGCTCTGGAAATTGAAAGGTTAATTGCCTCCCTTTCGGAAATCCGGCGCCTGTATGGGAAAGAAGACAAATCGGATATGTTTGACCATGAATATATTAATCCCGATGTGGTTTATGCACCCCAGCAGGCTTTCTACAGTCCGAAAAAATCTTTGCCTATCCGGAAAACAGCCGGAAAAATCTGCGGTGAGTTTGTTATGTGTTATCCGCCGGGCATACCCATACTTGCGCCGGGCGAGAGGGTAACCGGAGAGATTATTAATTATATTTTATATGCCAAAGAAAAAGGCTGTCTTCTTACGGGAACCGAGGATATGGCAGTTAATAATATTAACGTGGTGGAGGTGGATTAATGGAGTTATGGTATACGGAAAATCATACGGAAGAAGCACGTTTTTCGATTAAAATCGACCGCCAGATAATCAGCCTACAAAGCGATTTTCAAAGAATCGATGTATTTGAATCCAGGGAATTCGGCAGGATTTTAACTTTGGACGGTTATCTTATGGTAACGGAAAAGGATGAGTTTATTTATCATGATATGATAACCCATGTTGCAATGGCGACCAATCAAGATATTCGGATGGTGTTGGTAATTGGTGCCGGAGACGGGGGTACGGTCCGGGAACTGCTCCGTTATAAGACCATTGCTCATATTGATATGGTGGAAATTGACGAAGAAGTGGTTAAGGTATGTAAGGAATATCTGCCCGTAACGGCCTGCGGCCTGACGGATGAAAGGGTGCATTTGTATTTTGAGGACGGTTTGAAATATGTACGAAGGCAGGAAGGGCAATACGACCTGATTATCGTAGATTCCACGGATCCCTTCGGTCCGGGAGAAGGGCTGTTTACCAAAGAATTTTACGGCAATTGTTACCGTGCCCTCAATGAGACGGGAATATTGGTAAATCAGCATGAAAGTATGTATTATTCTTCTTATGCGGCTTCCATGAAGCGTGCCCATCAGAGAATAAAGGATACCTTTCCCGTTGCTAAAATTTATCAGGCCCATATACCCACCTATCCGTCCGGTCACTGGCTGTTTGGATTTGCTTCAAAAAAGTTTGACCCAATCCGGGATTTGAATGCGGATAAATGGAACCAATTAGGGCTGAAAACCAGGTATTATAATACGGATTTGCATGTGGGAGCTTTTGCTGTCCCCAATTATATAAAAGAGCAACTGGAAAGTGAATAGAACCTGTAACGAAAGTCAAAAAATTACTACAGAGTAATAAAATACAACCTAAAGGAGGAATTCTCATGGGCAAAGCGTTAATTATCGGCGCCGGGGGCGTAGCCAGTGTTGTAGTGCATAAATGCTGCCAGAATCCCGATGTATTTGAGGAAATATTAATAGCCAGCAGGACCGTGTCAAAATGCGATGCATTAAAGGAAAAATTACAGGGCGGAAAAACAAAAATTTCCACTGCACGTCTGGATGCGGACAATAAGCCGGAAATCATTGCCTTAATTAACCGGTTTCAGCCGGATATTGTTATTAATGTGGCGCTGCCGTACCAGGATTTAACCATTATGGACGCCTGCCTTGCAACCAAAGTGGATTATCTGGATACGGCTAATTATGAGCCGCCGGATACGGCTAAATTTGAGTACAAGTGGCAGTGGGCTTACCGGGAGAAATTTAAAGAGGCCGGTATTACGGCAGTACTTGGCTGCGGTTTTGACCCGGGTGTAACAGGCGTATTTTCGGCTTACGCCATGAAGCACCATTTTGATGAAATCCGCCAGATTGATATTCTGGATGCCAATGCGGGGGATCACGGCTACCCCTTTGCCACCAATTTTAATCCGGAGATTAATATCCGCGAAGTAACGGCTAAGGGCAGTTATTATGAAAACGGGAAATTTATTGAGACAGAGCCTATGTCCGTTAAGAGGGTATATGATTTCCCTGAAATCGGTTCTAAGGACATGTACCTTCTGCACCATGAGGAAATGGAATCCCTGGCGGAAAATATCAGGGGAATTCAAAAAATCCGCTTCTGGATGACCTTTTCCGAGGGTTATTTAACCCATCTTAAGGTCCTTGAGAACGTGGGAATGACTTCCATAGAACCCATCGAATTCGAAGGTAAAAAAATTGTTCCCCTTCAGTTTTTAAAGGCGGTTCTTCCGGACCCTGCTTCCCTGGGGCCCAGAACAAAGGGAAAAACCAATATCGGATGTATCTATCAGGGTATAAAAGGCGGACAGCCTGAGAATTATTATATCTATAACGTATGTGACCATGAGGAATGTTATAAAGAGGTCGGTTCCCAGGCGATTTCCTATACTACGGGAGTACCGGCCATGATCGGTGCCATGATGGTATTAACCGGCAAATGGAAAAGGCCCGGAGTCTTTAATGTGGAAGAGTTTGATCCGGACCCCTTTATGGAACAATTAAATAAACAGGGATTGCCTTGGAAGGAAGATTTTAATCCTGTATTAGTAGATTAGAAGGTCGATTAGAATGATTGGAGTTAAGATGAATTTTGATGTAAAAAGCCTTCCGACTCCCGCTTATATCGTAGACGAAAGTCTGCTGAAGAAAAACCTGGAAATACTAAAACAGGTATCCGTACAGACGGGCTGTAAAATCCTGCTGGCGCAAAAGGCGTTCTCCATGTTTTCGGAATATCCCTTAATCGGTAACTACCTTCAGGGAACCACAGCCAGCAGCCTTTATGAAGCCAGGCTTGGCAGGGAAGAGATGAAAGGTGAAGTACACATATTTTCACCTGCTTACCGGGAAGATGAAATAGAGGAAATCCTTTCCCTGTGCGACCACATAGTATTTAATTCCTTTGCCCAGTGGAAAAGGTTTAAGCCGGCGGTAAAGGCTTTAAAGAAAGAAGCCGGCTGCGGAATCCGGATTAATCCGGAATATTCGGAGATTGAAACAGATATTTACAACCCCTGTATTCCGGGTTCCAGGTTCGGAGTAACTTTGTCCAGGTTTGAAACGGAAGAGCTGGAGGGAATTGACGGCTTACACTTTCATACCATGTGTGAACAGAATTCCGATGTGCTTAAACGTACCATAAAGGTAGTGGATGAGAAATTCGGTAAGTTTATCGCGAAAATGAAATGGATTAATTTCGGCGGCGGCCACCACATAACCAGGCCGGATTATGACATAGAGACACTGGTTCATACCATCCTGTTTATAAAGGAAAAATACGGTGTTGACGTATACCTGGAACCGGGTGAGGCAGTTGCACTGAATACGGGATACCTGGCAGCGAAGGTACTGGATACTTTCGTAAACGGCATGGATATAGCCATTCTGGATACTTCTGCGGCCTGCCATATGCCGGATGTTCTTGAGATGCCTTACCGTCCGGAGATAATCGGTGCAGGCAGGCCCGGAGAATATCCCTTTACTTACCGTCTTGGAGGCCCTACCTGTCTGGCGGGAGATATCATCGGGGATTACTCCTTTAAGAAACCTTTAGCGGCAGGAGACATCCTGGTATTCTGCGACATGGCACATTATACCATGGTTAAGAATACCACTTTCAACGGAATCGGCCTGCCCGCCATAGCAGCCTGGAACCCGGAAGAGGGAATAAAAATTATTCGGCGTTTTGGTTATGAAGATTTTAAAAACAGGCTTTCATGAAAGCCTTCTGCCCGTCCGGGCTCCTAAGGGGCTGCTGCAAAATAGTCAAATTAACTATTTTGCAGCAGCCCCTTTAACCAAAATATGTGAGATGAGGAATCAAATTGATTAAAGTAATGTTAATTGACGATGAAATAATGGCGCTGAATTATATGAAATCCCTGATTAATTGGGAGGATTACGGATTCGAAATAACGGCAATGGAGACCAACGCGGTAAAAGGTCTTGCAATTTTAAAAAAAGAAATTGTTGACGTGATTTTTGCAGATATCAGAATGCCGGGAATGGACGGGCTGAAATTCAGTGAAAAAGCATTGGAATTCAACAGCAGGTTAAAGATTATTCTTCTGACTTCCTATGGTGACTTTGATTATGCAAAAAAGGCATTAAATATCGGGGTATCAAATTACCTTCTAAAGCATGAAACAAAAGCGGACAGCTTAATCAAAGAATTAGAGAATCTAAAAGCGGAAATTACGGAGATGAAACATAATGATAAAGCGGTGCTAGGACAATTAGTCCATAAATTGCTTACTTTACCGGATATCATTTTACCCGAAGAAAAAGAGACAATGAAAAAAATACTTCATCTCGATAAGAGGAATCTTATATCCTACCTGGTGATTCTGGATATTCCCTTCCGGCTGTATGATACAAATAAGCACTATGACAGCGGCCAGGTAGACGAAGATGCAATTGTAAGCTATATGGAGCTGAATTACAATAATATGATTACAATCGGCTTAAAAAACGGCCGCTGGCTGGTATTAAATGTTTTTGAACCGGTAATCAGCCAAAGGCGGATACTGGATGAAACCTATATGGCAGCTTATGGTTTGCAAAGATATGTATTCCAGCAGTATGAAAGAACCGTATCCGTCATTCCTTCCCCGGCATTTAATAGTATTGAGGAATTACCCCATGTTTACCGGAGCTTAACGGATATTTCCAGGTATCTGGCCTTCTATGACAAGAACAAAATTCTTTTTGGCAGGGATATTTCGCCGAAATCTCTAATGGAAAAAAGCAAAATCGACGTCATACTGTCAGGGATACAAAAAGGACTGGTTCAGAGAGAGCTGGAATCCATACTAAAAAACATAGATATGTTTTTTGGAATCTGTATCCGGAATCTGGATGTGAAAGCATTTTATTATTTCAGCGGCCAGCTGTACCAGCTCCTGGTAAATTATGTTAAAGGAGTGCAGATAGAGTATTATGAACAGGAAGCTAAAAAAGATTTGGATAATATCTATTCCGCATCCCAACTCCATGCATGGTTTGCATTACAGTTTGAGACGGTTATGAAGAAAATTACGGATCGGAAACTGGAACGGTATTCTCCGAAAGTGCGGGAAGCCATAAGGTATATATTAAATCATTACCAGTCCGATATAAAAATAGAGGATGTGGCAAACAGCGTAAACGTAAGCGGTGAATATTTAAGGCATTTATTCCGGGAAGAAACAGGCAGGGGATACAGTGAATACCTGACGGACTTAAGAATGCAAAAAGCAAAGGAACTGCTGGCAGAAGGAAAATATAAATTATATGAAATTGCGGCATTGGTAGGTTATAGTTCCGGTGCGTATTTCAGCTCCGTATTTAAAAAGACCACAGGAATCAATCCACAGGAATATAAAGGTGAAACGGATGAAAAACAGGTTTAAGCCCGGCATAAAAGGCAAGATTATATTGAGCACAATGGTGATAATTGCAAGTATTATACTGGTACTTGGCATAGTGGTATACCGGAATTTCAGCAATATTCTTCTGGATAATGCAATTAAAGATAACCAGAAGAGACTGGAAGAAATAACGGAACAACTGGATTCTATCGAAAATCAGATGGCTTATATTGCGGATTATATTATAACGGATCATTCGGTAGCGGAATATACCCATGCAGAGTCCGGCAGAACACAGGCAGAAATAAACGATGATGTTTATAATATGAAATCCATACTGACCAGATTTGTAGTAATTAATCAATATCTGACCGGAATATCCATGCTCCGTGATGACGGGGTAGCTTTTACCAATCACGCTAATCTGGACCGGGATTATGTTTCTAATTATGTTTCCAACCTGTTAAAAGCCAAAGAGGAAAAGAATACGGATAACAGGAGGTTTACCAATTACCATAAGATATACGCCAATAATATCGAGAAAAGCATGAATGTAATCACTTATATCGCCCGTTATAACAACATAAATTATCCGGATGAAGTAAATTATCTTTTTCTCGACGTTCCCTATGATACGATTATAAAGATTATGGAACAGGGGGAAAGTGAATTTGACAGGGTTATTCTGCTTAACAGGGAAAATGAAGTGTATTACGGAAAAACGGATTTGCCGACAGGCGTTTATGAAAAATTAAGTACCGGTGAAACTTCCGGGATGCTTGAGGAAGGAGAAAATATATATATTTTAAATATTGGGGAAAACAGCAATTGGAAAACCATTGTATCCATATCAAAATCCAAGCTTTTTGCTGCCATTACACCGGTTATGTATGCCTTTGTAATTGCCTTTGTATTGTGCTTTCTTGTATTAACCCTGATACTGATTGTAATATTGAGCGGAATTATTAAACCCATTAAGAGTCTGTCCGAAGGTATGAAACAGGTATCCAAAGGGGATTATAAGGTAAGAATCCACGTTCATAGCAGGGACGAGATTGAAGAACTGGCCGATGGATTTAATATTATGACTTCAAAGATTGAACAGTCCATAGCGGAATCCGTACGTTATGAAAAAACGAAAAGAAAACTTCAGCTGGATCTTTTAATGAATCAGATTAATCCCCACTTTATTTATAATACCTTAAACACCGTAATTTATATGGCCCATGCGAATAAGACACAAGCGGTGGAGGATGTTACCTATTCCCTGATTAATGTTTTACAGGACTCGGTGAAAATCGGAAAAGAATCCATTTGTGATTATATTCATGTGGAACTGGATATTATCCGGAATTATATGAAAATCCAACAGTACCGTTATCCGGACCGTTTTCATTTTCAGGCGGAATGTGATGATAATTTACTAAGGCTTGTGATTCCTAAAATGGTAATCCAGCCCCTGGTTGAAAATGCATTATTCCATGGGGCATGTCTTTGTGAGCATATCTGCGAGATTCGAGTGACGGTAAAAAAAGTAATGGTTCAGGACAAAACGGAGCGTATCGAAATCTGTGTTATGGATAACGGCATAGGAATGAAGGAAGAAGCCTTAAGGAATTGCTTTCATGTGAAGAAAGCGGCGAAGGGTTCCAACCAGACCAGAAGCATAGGGCTTGCCAATATTAAAGAAAGGCTTGCTTTTATTTATGGTACGGAACAGACTATTCAGGTATACAGTAAATTAAATGAAGGTACGAAGGTGACGATTACCGTACCGATTCAGGAAAGTCTTTAGTCTGCCAGGAAAGTTCTTTTTAGAAAGCTTAAGGAATAAAGATATCTTTATATTATTACCAAGGAAGGGGATTTTTCGGCAGTTCTGCCAGAGAAGGATTTGTTAAAGATAAATAATTAAATGAAGCGTAGTGTGAAATGTCTTTTATTTCACACTTATTATTTAGGCAGTATCGCAAGCAAGCTTGCGATATGCAGGAGTGTTATTATAAAAAACGGTTATTGGAGTTAAAAATAACCGTTTTTTATATAAAATAACCGATTTTTTGTAATGATGAAAATAAGATTGTACGTTAGAATAACGATATCAAATGAAAGGAAAGGGATGGAGATTTATGAAATTAAAGAATGTATTGGGGATATTGCTGGTATTTGTTTTGGTTACCGCAAGCCTTGCCGGCTGTGAAAAAAAGAAGGATGCAGCCCAAAACGCGGAAGAAACGCAGGAACAGACGGGGGAAACGAAAAGCCGGGAATTTAATATCAGCGCAGATACAAAGGGGGAAATAACCATCTGGGACTGGAACTCGGCTTATGAAGAAAAGATGTATCCTTATTTTCAAAAAGCTTATCCGAATATTAAAGTGAATTATGTAACCGTGGCACACGGTGATTACATGCAGAAACTACAGAGTGCAATAGCAACGGGAACCGGAGTGCCGGATATCATATTGGGAGAAGGCGCCTGGAGAGGTAAATTATTCGACATGGGTATCCTGGAAGACTTAGAGGCGGCGCCATATAACATTCAAAGATTTGAAATGTTTGATTACTTAATTGATTCCATGACGGATTCTGCCGGAAAATTAGTTGGTGTTGACCAATCCATTGCACCGGCCGGTTTTGCATATAAAAGAGATATGGCAATTCAATATCTGGGAACGGATGATACGGATGAAATCTATGAAATGATCGGTACCTGGGACAAATTCATTGAAACAGGCAAGACGGTGGCGGAAAAGAGCAATGGTAAAGTTAAGCTGCTTGCGGGCTTCGGTGACGTTTTATATGCAACCAAAGGCCAGACAAGCCGTCGGTATGTGGACGGAAACACCATTGATATCACAAGCAGGATGACAGAAGCGTTAGAGACTGCTATTAAGGTAAGAGATGCCGGAATTCTTGGCGATAATGAATTGGATACGCCAAGCTGGAACGCGGAATTTGCGGAAGATGAAACCATATTCTTTCCCTCTGCGCCATGGAGCTGCGAATGGCATATAGCAGCCAACGATCCGGAAGGAGCCGGTAACTGGGGACTTACCAAAGCACCGGAAAGCGGATATACAAAGGGAGGCACCTCGGTAAGTATATACAAGGATTCACCCAATAAAGAAGCGGCATTTGCTTATTTGAAATGGACTTATTTTTCCGTAGAAGGAAGCATAGTAAGCAGGGATGCAATTGGCCAGTATTCTTCCTTAAAAGAATGCTATGAAGGCGAGAACGCAATCTATAATGAGCCGGGTGCATACGATGAATTCTTTGGGGGACAGAATCTTGCAAAATATTTTGTGGAGGAAATCATTCCTAATATAAACGGAACTCAGCAGGAAACAGGTTATGAAACAATTGTAACGGAGGTATTTAATAAATTAAATCCTACCCTGGCGACGGATATGAGTATCACGGCGGCTGATGCCATTGAATTATACAAAGAAGAAATCAGTTTAAAGGCTATGGATGCCGAAGTTAAATAGACCATATATTCCGGCTGCCGGTACAATAGGCAGCCGTTTTTATCGGGTTAGCGTGAAATAAAAGGTAATTTCCCGCTTTCTGTTTAAGTAGTTTCGCAGGCAAGCCTGCGAAATGCACGGGGGTTAGTTCTAAATAAGGAAGGATGGAAGCATGACAGGAAAAAGAAAATTATCACATAAGGTCTGGCCGTTTCTATTTGCCGCACCCTTTGTAATTACCTATCTATTATTTAATTTATATCCGGTAGTTTATTCCTTTGTTTTAAGTTTACATTCCTGGAATGGGATCGGTGAAAAAGTATTTGTCGGGTTCGGCAACTACATAAAAATATTCACGAGGGATATTCTGTTTCGGAAATCAGTGGGCAATACGGCTTTAATTATGGCAATCGCAACTCCGGCAGCAATATTCGGCGGCCTGGTATTGGCATATTTGCTGTTTAATTTGAAAAAAGGAAAAAGATTGTTCCAGACAATTAATTTCTTCCCCTATATAACAACACCGGTGGCAATCGGTTTTATATTCTCTTATTTGTTCGATTACAGCGGAGGGTATGTAAACCAGCTGCTTACAACCACCGGCATTCTGAGTGAGAAATATTACTGGCTGGAGCACGTGTGGTCGGCAAGGACCATTGTCATATTAATGATTATCTGGAGAAATCTAGGTTATTATATGACTATTTATCTGTCCGGTATGACCGCAATATCGTCGGAATTATATGAAGCGGCTAAAATTGACGGTGCCTCCAAATTCCAGATATTTTTTAAAATAACCGTGCCTCTGTTAAAAAACACAACGGTATTCCTTGTATTAACATCCATAATCGGAGGCCTGCAGTTATTTGATGAGCCGTACCAGCTATATTCCGGATGGACGGCAGGTGTTGTCAATGTAGGAGGACCGAAATATTCGGTGCTTACCGTAATCTGGAAGTTCTATGATGACTCATTTAAATCCAATTCCATGCTGGGATATGGAGCGGCGGTATCCTTTACCTTATTTTTAATTATATTTGCCGTGTCTTTACTACAGCTTAAAGCCATGACAAGAAAAGAGGGAAAATAAAGATGAAGAAAATCGGAAAAATTTTAACAATTTTGTATCTTGGAATTATAACGGTACTTTCCCTGTTTCCTTTTTATATGGTCATTATTATGTCAACTTATTATACCAACGATTTATATAAAGGACTGCCTTTATTGCCAAGCGATTATTTTCTGACAAATTTACAAACCATACTGAATACAAATTTTATCCAGGTCTACGGCAACAGTATAATAGTATCGGTGACGGCAACGCTTTTAAGCTGTGCTACTTCCTCTTTAATCGGATTTGCACTGGCTAAGTACAATTTCAAAGGGAAAAATGTGCTGTATGCCTTTGTATTGGCAACCATGATGATTCCCACCCAGGTGGCCCTAATCGGATATGTCCTGGAAATGAAAAGCTTCCGGTTGATTAATACGTTATGGCCTCTGATTTTTGCATTTGCCGCATCTCCCTTCTGCGCTTTCTTTATGACACAGTTCATCAAAAGCTCCGTGCCGGACGAAATATTGGAAAGTGCAAGGATTGACGGATGCTCGGAACCTGCCATCTATTCTAGGATAGTATTGCCTTTAATCAAGCCGGGTATCACAACGGTGGCCATTCTGATATTCTTATGGTCCTGGAATAATTACCTGCTGCCTTTAGTCAGCGTTAATGATAATACGAAATATACCATACCTCTGTTAATCTCCACCCTCGGTTCGGAATTCACAACGGATTTTGCCGCGCAGATGACGGCAGTGGGATTTGCCATTATTCCCATAATAGTATTATTTGTCTTTGGTTCCAAAACATTTATAGAAGGCCTGACCGCAGGGGCCGTAAAAGGCTAAAAGGGCAATTTTTAAAAATGACTTAACAAATTTCAATAATGAAAAAACAGAGGATATACTATAAAATAAGAAATGCAGTAAGAAATGATTATATGCCAGAGAAAAATATTTTGTCAAAAAGCTGTATCAAAGCTATAAAATCAATCCGGTTTACTAGTGTGTTTGAAAAATCATTGCGCCGTTCTGTACGCCCCACTTTGCGGTATACTGCGTCGCAATTTTGAGGGAGTAGCACCACTACGCTCCCAAAATCGCTCCTTGCCTCCCACAATCTGGAACGGCCAGGTCGGCACAAGCAGTTTTCAGACACGCCCTAAGTATCATAAAGGAGTATAGTATATGAATGAAGAAGTTAAAATATGGGAAGCCAAGGTCATAATACCGACATATGAAGTCGGCAAAGCGGAAAAAAATCCAATCTTTCTGGATAAAAGGGTATATCAGGGCAGTTCCGGCAAGGTTTATCCGTATCCTATCATTGAAAAAATCAGTGATGAGAAAACGGATAAGGAATACACTGCGGTATATATGGAAAACCAGTATATAAAGATTATGATTTTACCGGAGCTTGGAGGAAGAATTCAGCGGGCTTATGATAAAACCAATGATTATGACTTTGTTTATTATAATAAAGTAATCAAGCCTGCTCTAGTGGGGCTTGTCGGCCCGTGGATTTCCGGGGGGATTGAATTTAACTGGCCCCAGCATCACAGGCCGACGACCTTTATGCCGGTGGATTATCTTTTACAGGACAATCCCGACGGAAGCAAAACGGTATTTATACATGATGTGGATCAGATGTATGGAACAAAAGGCATTGCAGGTTTTACTTTATATCCGGATAAGGCTTATATCGAAATCCGGGGGCAGTTATATAACAGAACCGCCACACCCCAGACCTTTCTCTGGTGGGCGAATCCTGCCGTTGCGGTCAATGAGCATACCCAGTCGATTTTTCCGCCGGATGTCCATGCGGTTATGGATCACGGGAAACGGGACGTATCCAGATTTCCTATAGCGACCGGAATCTACTATAAAATGGATTACAGTGCCGGAGTGGATATTTCCCGGTATAAAAATATACCGGTACCGACTTCCTATATGGCTGAAAAATCAAAGTATGATTTCGTAGGGGGATATGACCATAATTTAAAAGCAGGTATCCTGCATGTTGCAGACCATCATATCTCGCCCGGTAAAAAACAGTGGACCTGGGGATGCGGTGATTTCGGCAAGGCATGGGACAGGAATCTGACGGATGAGGACGGACCTTATATCGAACTCATGACCGGTGTCTATACGGATAACCAGCCGGATTTTACATGGCTGAAGCCCTTTGAAGAAAAGACATTTAAGCAGTATTTTATGCCTTATAAAGGAATTGGTGCGGTAAAAAATGCCACAATACACGCCGCCGTTAATCTGGAACTGACGAAGGGAGAAGCTTGTGTCCGTGTTTACGCAACCGGTAAGTATGAAGGAGCAAAAGTCACGCTGTATCACAAGAAAGAGGTATGCCTGGAAGAGGCGGTAACCCTCTCGCCGGCTGACATTTTTGAAAAATCCGTGAAGCTGGAATATAACAGAGAAACCGATGTTTCGGTAATAGTATCTTATGGAGAAGAAGTTCTGGTGAAATATACACCGGAGGAAACCGGAATCGAAAAGCTGCCGGAGCCTGCCGAAGCGGCAAAGGAACCAAAAGAAATTATGACGAACGAAGAACTGTACCTGACGGGGCTGCATATCGAGCAGTACCGCCATGCGACTTACGAACCCGACCCCTATTATCTTGAAGGCTTAAAAAGGGATGAAGGGGATATCCGTATAAATAATGCGTATGGCTCCCTGCTCTTAAGAAGAGGTTTATTTGCTGAGGCGGAAGGATACTTTAAAAAAGCAATTGAACGTCTGACATATCGAAACCCCAATCCCTATGACAGCGAACCCTATTATAATCTGGGGCTTGCATTATTCTACCGGGGAAAAGATGAGGAAGCTTATGAAGTGTTCTTTAAGGCGGCCTGGACCAGTGCACAGCAGGAAATGGCTTTTTTCTACCTGGCTGTTATTGATACAAAAAGAGGAAACTATGGACTTGCCCTGGAATTGGTTGACAAAGCATTGGTAAAAAACAGCCATAATGTGAAAGCCGGAGGATTGAAAGCAGCCATATTAAGAAAATTGGGGCGTATAAAGGAGGCAGAGAGCCTTATCGGAAAAAATCTTAGGTGCGATGGTTTTGACTATATGTCCATGTTTGAGTTATTTTTGCTTGGGCAGGAAAAGCAGTCCGCTCTGGTACGCATGAACACCTTAATGCGTAATTTTTCCGAGAATTATCTCCAGGTAGCCAGAGATTATGGAGAAGCCGGCATGTATGAAGAAGCTATTCTGGTTCTGAAGCAATGTACGGAGGATAAGCCCATGTTAAAATATTATGAGGCATATTATTACGGCCGGATGAACCGGATGAAAGAAGCGGCAAATTCTCTGGAGACGGCGGCAAAAATATCCTCCCTGTATTGTTTTCCGAATAAACCGGAGGATATTCCCGTTTTAAATTTTGCCATACATCATAACCAGTCGGATTTCAAGGCGTATTATTATCTGGGCAACCTGTTTTATGATAAGAAGCAGTATGAGACTGCTGTAGAATTGTGGGAAAAATCCCGGAAAATAGACGATAGCTTTCCGACGGTCCACCGGAATCTTGCTTTGGCTTATTACAATAAACTCAATCAAAAGGATAAAGCAAAATCCTCCATGGAAAAAGCTTTTGCCCTGGATACCATGGATGCCAGAGTATTTTTGGAGTTAGACCAGTTATATAAAAAATGCGGTATGACACCGGAAGAAAGACTCAAAAATTATGAGCACTATAAAGAAACCTTTCTACAAAGAGATGATCTCTACATTGAATATATTACCCTCCACAATTTACTTGGCAGGTATGAAGAAGCATATAAACTTACCATGGAGCGTAAATTCCATCCATGGGAGGGCGGAGAAGGCAAAATTACCACCCAGTATACCCTTTCTTTAGCGGAAATGGCAAAAGCTGCAATTGGAAAAGAGGATTATGAAACCGCAATAACCTTATTGAATAAAGCGCTTTATTATCCGGAGAATCTGGGAGAAGGAAAATTAGAAGGAGCCAAAGACAATCCTGTCTATTATTATCTGGGTTATGCCAAAGAGAAATCGGGGCAGGAAGAAGAAGCCGTGAAATATTATACGCTGGCTTCTCTTGGTGACATGGAGCCGGCCGGAATGATGTATTATAATGATCAGCCTGCCGACAGAATCTTATACCAGGG
>DBEP01000076.1:47757-48129 GCA_002294045.1 Lachnoclostridium sp. UBA903
AGCAAGCTTGCGATATGCATGGAGAATCGTATGAAGAACAATAATATCATAAATTTAGCCGGCATTTGGGAGTTTGCCATGGGGGAGCAGGAAACATTCACGGATACCATAGCGCTGCCTTCCACAACGGAAGTTGGCGAAAAGGGAAATCCTGCCGCTTATACGCAGGAAACCCGGTTCCTAAGCAGAAAGCGTCCCTATACCGGTATCTGCCGGTACAAAAGAAAGCTGACAATTCCAAAGGAAATGTCAGGGAAAAGAATATACCTGTATCTGGAACGCACCAAATACACGGAGATTTTTGTAGACGGCCGGTCCGTGAGCCGGTCCCACGAAACAATCATACCCCAGAGACATGATTTAACCGCCTTC
>DBEP01000096.1:0-46360 GCA_002294045.1 Lachnoclostridium sp. UBA903
GCCTATACCCTTTCCGAATCTGTTGTAATCATCCCCGCTATACCAATACCAGTAAGAATCTCCGGACTATGTTTTTTCATTGCCGTCCGTACACCATTGGCAATGTTGGATAGGTTTAATTTACCCACGTTTGTTCTCCTTTCGTTTCTAAGTTCTCTGTGCCGCCCACAAGGGGCGGTGATTTAGTCAACCAACAAGAAGACCGGACGAACCCCAAGAGAGTCCGACGCGTAGGTGCAGGTCGCAAGGCCATTGTAGGCCACAAGAGCGAAAATAGCCGCAGACACTTTCTTCTTTGTCGCGTTTTGCAACCAACCCCACTTATAATCGTTGTTGAAATCGGCAACACGGTTCCGCCGCTTCATCATAAGAGGGAACTGCTCATCATCGTCAGGCTCCATGACATCGTTGTACCAATCGTCATGACCAAACATCTGTCCGTATGTTGGAATCGTAAGATTTTCGATTTTCCCTTGCATAGCTTCCGGAAAGGCGGGTAATAGAACATCGCCCATCCATTTCTTAAGGTCACTTTTTTCAAAGCCGCCTTTGTTGGTAGGCTTTGCATTCATGGGTCTGCTGGCAACATAATCGTCAAACATAAACAACGGTCCTCTGTCCGTGATTTTCTGTACGGTTGCAGTAAACTCACCAAACTCAGCCAGTTGAATTGTGATTTGATCTCCAATCCTTGCTTTCTTAACCTCGACTTCTCTTTTTCTTAATACCTTCATGATTTTTTCTCCTTTCAAAAAATAAAAAGTTAATAGGTTTATACAAACAATAAAATAATTTCGTCTGCTAAATCCTTGGCTATGGAGAATATACGCTCGTGTTGTTCATCGCAACCGTTGCATATATAACACTCCATCTCTTCCAAGAACCCAGCAATGATGTCGATTGGCGGTATTGGTTCTCGCCATGATTCTGTGATGTGGGGAGGCAATCGTTCGGCCTCGTTATTAAGGCGCTCGATAATTTCATAAGCAGCCCATCTTGCATAGCTTCTATTTTCGAAGCAATCGTTCGGATACGTCGAATCCACCTCAGAAAGATGTTCGTTTATGTATTCGCTAATAATTGATATTGCCATATCACACATTTCCTGATTTCGGATTTTAACCGCCTCCCTCCTTTCACGCAAAGAAAAAGAGCCCTTGTTAGGACCCCTCTTCATTTTTATTCGCCTGTTTGGCTAACGCTTCGTTGACTTTTTCTTCGATCTTTTCGTCTGTCTTTTTGTCATTAACCCAATCGGTTAAGAGCGTTGCGCCCATTCCGATCGCGGTTGCGACAATTCCAAGAACCTTAATCCATTTACTGTCCATAAAGCAATTACCTCCTTTTCATAATAGTGGTTGTAAAATATGCGTAATTAAAGATCTTCAAGAAATTCTGGGGTCGGGGTTTGATAGGATTCAATAACCCAACAATCCATCGTCCCATCAATGTCGGTGTGACAATGGAAGAAATCAATCCAATAGTAGTCGCCGTTCGAATTTGTCCATCCAACCGTATCACCGTACTCTGTTTTTTCAAGACCAAGGAACTCGTAAAAGTCGTTTAATGATGGAACCCAACCCAAACAAAAATTTCGATTAAGATGATATTCGGCCTCGAGAACCCGGGTAATAGTTGAAGTAAAATATCGATCGCCTATTGCATCGTAAAATAAACGCTCATCCTCTTTTAGGTTTTCAAAACCCAAAGTTTGACTGCCCAAAAATGTTCCAACCTCAAGTGGAATCTCCTTAGCTTTTTCCACGGCTAATTCTTTCATAATTTGCTGATGGGCCTCTTCTCCATAAATTTCCTTAAGCTTGTCCTTATATTCCTTGTAGGAATTATTGACAAATGCATAAGCGCTAGTGAGAGCCGCCTGTTGACGCCTATTCAGCGCATTTGCGCCAATAATGCAGGCGATAGTAGAGACACCAAATGCTACTGCCGGAATATAGCATTTCCATGCAGATGCAATTGCCTCTTTCTTTGTGTAAGCATAGGGGTCTCCGTCATGGTTATTACGGCTATCCGCTTTGATGAGCTCCATAGCTTTTGGAGTTGCTTTTACAGCTAAGACGGTGGTTACAACTACACCTACGGACGCTACACAAGACAGAGCCACAGGAGAATATTTCCTTATATATAGCCCTGGCTTATGCATCATCTTTTGAATTACCGGTGTTGTATTCATGTTTTTCTCCTTTCGAAATATAAGAGCCTTTGCGGCTCAAAACTTAGAGAAGCAGTAAGGGATTCGAACCCTTGACCTACACTACATAAGCGTGTTGCTCTACCACTGAGCTAACTGTTTCTCCATAATAGACTCTGCAATTTTCGCGTAAAAGAGAAAAGAAGAGGCAATGCCTCTTACTTCTCATCCTTCTCGATTCGTAGTGTCATGTGCTCACACTTGATATTAATCTTAATTTTACGTTCTTGATTTTCTACCATCATAGGAATTTCGACATCAGTGTCTATGTTCCTTGCTTCGTATAAAATACCCTTCTTTAAAATAGCCGATATAACCATATCTGTCATTTTCATAACCTACCTCCTAAAAAGTTGTTTTCATAATAGGAGTTGTTATTTTGGCGTAAAAAAAGAAGAGTCCATGTCTGGACCCTCCTTATGAAAATCAAATTCGTACTAAGTATACTCCACTATCTCTCATTTTTACTTTCACCCGGTGCTTAGAGTTCTTAGCCGCTACCCACATACAAGAATAACATACTCGAGGCGATTTATAATCGTGGTCACTAAAGTCAATCATAGCAACTTCATTTCCACTTTCAATAAATTCATCGATTACGTTCTGTAGGCTGTGTTTCGGCCTTCTTTTCTCTGGTAATTCTTCAACAAATACAAGTTTCATTATGTTATCTCCTTTTCATTGATTTTCATAAAAGGAGCTGTATTTTTCGTTTAGATATCCGCTCTATCGAAAACTGTTTCCCATCGTTCCTTCGGAATTGACTTCATTTTTAATGCCCACATCATTTGTCTAATTGTGACGGTAGGGTAAAGCCCGTCCGTACACTCTCCAGCACGTTTATCAAAATACTCTTTGAAACCGGGATGAACATATAAATCATCCGTAAGCCATGGGTCCAATTCGCACCACCATGTGCTTTTAGTCTCTGAGTCGAACCGTTGTTGTATCACTGCTAAACCTTTATCCTCTATCTGGAATAGCGTACAAGCACTATATACCGGATGCTCGCAAATATGAAGTTTTCCGTACATCGATAGATAAATTTTAGGCTTCTCATAATGATATCGCATAGTTTTTCTCCAAAAGAAAAAAGCCCATACCATGTTGGTACAAGCTTTTTAAATATGTTGTTACTCATCAAACATTTTACAGCTTGTTTGACAGCTCGGCCACGGTCCTCCGCAAGTAGAGCATACAAACGGCATACCGCTTGAATCTTCGCTATCATGATCCCAATCGTTTTCATCCATTACGAGATCACACTCGAAACACCTGAATTCCGATTTGTTATAACTAAACCTCATAGTCGCTCCGCAGTGGGGGCAATCGGGATTGTATCCTGTGTAGTCTGGAATATCATTATAGCTATTTTCGACCAAGTCGTTACTACTCGTATCCTTCTTTTTACCGAACATGAATAAGCCCATATCGTTACCTCCTTATTAACTCGGAAAGTAATCATTAATTATACACTGCTTTCCGGTATTAAGTCAAGAGATAAAAAGCTTTTTACTCCGTTCCATAATACGAGTTGTAAAATTCACGCAGAAAAACGAAGAGCCTGTGTAATTCACACGACTCATCGTTTATGAACTTCGTTACTTTGTCGGTCTAAAACGGTTAAATAACCCTCTGAATGTTGTTGAGGTATATGTTCCGTTCTCTTCGAACTTAAATCCTCTCTTCATCCAGACAGCATAGAATATCAACGGCAATACGATACCCGCTGCCTCGACCCCCAACCTGAAGTATCGATCTCTAACCTGTTCTGCCAACTGGTCTTTTTTGAGTTGTACGTCGCTATCACGATCATCGTACTTCTCATTAATTTCCCATTTGGCTTTGGTCTCCTCGATCTTCAGTTTGTAGAGCTTAGCCAGGTCCTCAATCGCTGTTGATTTCTCTTTGCTTCCCGGTTGAAGAGAAGACAAGTCTCGAATTTGAGCGTCAATCTCCTCTTCCAATAAACTTTTGATTTCTTCTTCCATTTTGGTTCTCCTTTCAAAAATAGTTAGTTCCATAATAGGGAGTGTTATTTATGCGGAATGAAGTTTTTAATGTTAACTCGAAGTATTATATACTTCTTCCTATAAACCTCGCCAACGTCATTTGATAACTCCAGAAATAAATATGGACTATCGTCCGGATCAGAAGTATCTATCCGAAGTGATCCAACTGACTTTATTCGAGATATGGTCACCGTAAGAACACACCCGATTAACACGCCAATTGCGAACCAGACTACTACCACCATAGCACAGACCCCCTTTCAAAAAGTTTTTCAGATTTTTCCCACCCGGGATTTTTCCATATACAAAGATAGCATGTTTTTTCGTTACCCACATGCGGAGAATAAGGCAAAAAAAAAGAAAGAGCCCTTGTTAGGACTCCTTCCCTTTATTTTTCTTGGATTTCCTATCCTTATAGATCACTCTTGACACGTGGATTATAAAACCGAGACCAACGCCAATAGCCAAATAAGCCGCTCCAGTAAACACGCCACACCTATACATATAAGCACCGTATGCCACCAAGCTCTCTTTATGCTCTGGAATTAGTTGCTCAATTTCCTTCATTTCCTTATCAGTAATAATCGTAAATATCACTCTCCTTTCATAAAAGGAGTTGTAATTATTGCGAGGGATCGTTCTCCTCATAAATAGTCCTTTTTCGGAGAGCCGACCAATCAACGAAACGGTCTTCGCGACAAACAGGGCAGAAGAATTTGCTTACTTTACCGCCGATATCGACGAGTTCTTGATACTCAGCTTCGAGTCTGCTTCCGCAATTTGGGCAATTAAATCGGTACAATTTTCTTACAGCCTTAGCTACAATTTTCATTATCGTCTCTCCTTGTTCAGCAACCAGAAGAACCGTCTGTACAATATGTAATAGACGTCCCTACAGCAGGGTATTTCTAAGCTAGTTTTAAGATGATCATAAGAGAGTTCCTCGGTAACCGCTCTCAAAATATAGTTTGCCAAATCCGCCGCAGCGTCCACCGAAACCCGCTCAATCATATCCATTCTTTCAGAATAAAACAGTTTGGCTTCTGCGCATTTTGCTGTTGGATTACTAATAGTGTTTGATTTGGAAAGAAGGGCTAAATCGGCAGGGCGCCGGCTAAGACCATCTAATCCAGCATATGCTTTTTTCCATATCGGATACTGTAAGCAAAAATGCTTCAGCTCGTAATATCGATGTTTCTCAATAAAATATTTGTTTTTTTCGGATAACTCCGGACGTATCACCGTTCCCATTTAGCACTTCTCTCCTTTCCATATGTATCCTGTCTCTTCCCAAAGTAGCTTCGGCGAAATATAAAAATTGATTCGACCATACTTTGAGTTCATCTCTTCAATACTTGTCACCAGCTTACCGTTTCTAGTAGCCTTACCAATCGGTAGCCAACCAGAGATGATACCCGCTCGAACCCAAGAAGCATCCTTACCAAAAACCCTTGCCGCCACCGAAACCGGCACAGAACCATTTATAAAATCTACATCCAATTGCTTCTACCTCCTTTCAGAGGCTATTCTAGGTTAATAACCGCTGTTTGTTAAAACAACTCAAGTGGATGAGCTAATTAATGGTATTTTCTGTAATCTCCACCTACGCATGGTCACCTCGCAAGGGTAATCTTCATAACCCAAAGTTTCGCATGTTATAAGTCCTTCCAGCACCCCTCTAATAAGTTCTGCCTCATATTGTTTATATGGAAGTATGCTATTCGGTAATTCCCTATGTAAAGCTCCACATCCAACGCATTTAAGTCGGCGTATCTCGATATGGCTGGTTATGCGATTCTTAGTTCGTATAATTCTAGGAACCTTATCGTAATACTTTAAAACGCCGCCACAGTTAGGGCAGGTTGTTTCATTATCACTGATCATATACGGCCTCGTTCTCTAATCTAAGTTAAAATATAATCCTGAAAATGTTAAGTGTAGGAGTTGACAATTCCTACATCATGATATATGATTACTACTGATAAATCAACGGAAAGGAGGAAAAACATGTTAATAAAATGCCGTGAGTGCGAATTACAGGTGAGCGACAAAGCTTTGTCTTGTCCACATTGTGGTTATCCACTACAAGCAAATGCTGCACCAAGAAAACCTCGTAAATCCAATAAGAGGAGACGACTACCAAATGGTTTTGGACAAATAAGCGAAATAAAAAACCGTAACCTTAGAAACCCATTTCGGGCCATGGTTACGGTTGGTAAAACTTCTGCTGGTCGTCCTATTTGTAAGCCGCTTAAACCTGAATCATATTTTCCTACGTACAATGATGCTTATGCCGCTCTCGTGGAATATAACAAGAATCCTTATGATCTAGAGCCATCAATTACTGTAAAGCAGTTATATGACAAATGGACAGATGAGTATTTCAAGACTTTAAAATCCGATTCAAGTTCCAGAACAATTACCTCTGCATGGGCTTACTGCTCTTCTGTTTACGATATGAGAGCTTCGGACGTACGAGCAAGGCACGTTAAAGGTTGCATGGAAGAGGGTATAGCTATAATAAATGGAGAGGAACGACACCCAACAGCTGGCATTAAAGCTAGAATAAAATCCATGTTTAATCTTATGCTGGATTATGCTTTAGAATATGAAATAGTGGATCGAAATTATGCTAGGACGTTCAATGTCTCGGATGATATTATCAAAGAAAAGGAAGAAGCTAAGAGGGGTCATATCCCGTTTACAGATGAAGAAATACAAACCTTATGGGAACATGTAGATGTCACTCAATACGTTGATGTAGTCCTTATCCAATGCTATTCTGGATGGAGACCTCAAGAACTTGGATTATTAAAACTTGAAAATATAAATCTTGATGATTGGACATTTATCGGTGGAATGAAAACAGATGCTGGTATCGATAGAATTGTACCAATCCATTCGAAGATTCGCCATTTGGTAAATAAAAAATATAAAGAAGCAGAGTCTCTTGGAAGTGAATATCTAATAAATTGTACGGATGCAACGACTCATCGAAGTAGTATAATGTTTACCTATGATAAATATCAAAAGAGATTTAGCAAAATACGAGATGGGTTAAAACTTAATACTCAACATAGAGCTCATGATGGAAGAGTGCATTTCGTAACTAAGGCTAAAAAGTATGGAGTTGATGAATACGCAATCAAATATATGGTCGGACATGCAATAACTGATATTACAGAGAGAGTATATACAAAAAGAGAAATTGACTGGCTAAAGACCGAAATAGAAAAAATAAAATAGCATGTATACAGTGTAGGAATATAAATATAGGAGTGGTGTAGGAATAATATATGAGTTACATACATTTACCTACTTTTTACCACTCCTACTCACTTCTTTAAAGTATTGATTTTACTTGTTTCTTAAAATTTTCCAGCGTCAGCAGCTTCCTGGATAGCTACTGCTACAGCCACGGTAGCGCCGACCATCGGATTATTTCCCATGCCGATAAGTCCCATCATTTCTACGTGGGCAGGAACGGAAGAAGAACCGGCAAACTGTGCGTCGGAATGCATTCTTCCCATTGTATCGGTCATGCCGTAAGAAGCCGGGCCTGCTGCCATATTATCCGGATGAAGTGTCCTGCCAGTACCGCCGCCGGACGCTACGGAGAAATATTTCTTGCTCTGTTCCATACATTCTTTTTTGTAAGTACCTGCAACCGGATGTTGGAATCTGGTAGGGTTGGTTGAGTTGCCGGTAATGGATACGTCAACGCCTTCCTTATGCATAATGGCAACACCTTCCGTTACGTCATTGGCACCATAGCAGTTAACCTTTGCCCGGTCACCCTTGGAGTAGGATTTCCGGAATACTTCCTTCACATCTCCCGAATAATAGTCCATCTCTGTTTCAATGAAGGTAAAGCCGTTGATTCTTGATATAATCTGGGCAGCGTCTTTACCAAGACCGTTTAAGATAACTCTTAAAGGCTCTTTTCTGACCTTGTTGGCGGATAAAGCGATACCGATGGCACCTTCTGCCGCTGCGAAAGATTCGTGTCCCGCCAGGAAAGCAAAGCATTTGGTTTCTTCTTCCAATAACATTTTTCCTAAATTACCATGGCCTAAGCCAACTTTTCTCTGGTCGGCAACGGAACCCGGAATACAGAAAGCCTGAAGGCCTTCTCCGATTGCTGCTGCTGCGTCCGCAGCTCTTCTGCAATCTTTTTTAATCGCGATGGCCGCACCTGCGATATATGCCCAACAGGCATTTTCAAAGCAGATAGGCTGAATTCCTTTTACCTGGTTATATACATCAAGGCCGGCTGACTTCGTAATCTTTTCCGCTTCTTCAATGGAAGCAATCCCATAGCCGTTTAATACCGCATTTATTTTATTAATTCTTCTTTCATATGATTCAAATAAAGCCATTTTATGTATCCTCCTCTATTATTCTTTTCTCGGGTCAATAATCTTAACTGCATCAGCAACACGGCCGTATTGTCCCTTTGATTTTTCATAGGCGGTATTAGGGTCATCACCCTTTTTGATGAAATCAGTCATTTTGCCTAAGTTAACAAACTGATAACCGATGATTAAATCATCCTCATCAAGTGCAATACCGGTTACATAGCCTTCTGCCATTTCAAGATAACGAGGACCTTTTTTTAATGTTCCGTACATTGTACCAACCTGGCTTCTTAAACCTTTCCCCAAATCTTCCAGACCTGCTCCGATAGGTAAGCCCTCTTCGGAAAAAGCGCTCTGTGTTCTGCCGTATGCAATCTGCAGGAAAAGCTCCCTCATAGCAGTGTTAATGGCATCACAGACCAAGTCAGTATTTAAAGCTTCTAAAACGGTTCTTCCGGGAAGAATTTCCGCTGCCATAGCCGCGGAGTGAGTCATACCGGAACATCCGATTGTTTCAATCAATGCCTCCTGAATAATACCGTCTTTTACATTTAACGTTAATTTACATGCACCTTGCTGCGGTGCACACCAGCCGACACCATGGGTTAAACCGGATATATCCTTTACCTCTTTTGCCTGTACCCATTTTGCTTCTTCCGGAATAGGTGCTGCTCCATGGTTAACGCCCTGGGCAACGGGACACATTGTTTCTACTTCATGTGAATAAATCATGTTAGACTCCTTTCAATGTACATAAATAAAATGCTTGCTGCCGTATGTTATAATTTTAACATCGCATACGCACTTATTTTCTCATAAAAGTACAAATTAGTCCATAGTTTTTAAAAAAATTCTAAAAATATAGGTTACGGTTCAGCTTATGGTACCGCAAGGCGTTTTTTGTGAGTGTAGCGAAGCGAAAGTCACAGAAAACCCAAGACCTGCATGCGCGAAATTATGCATTCTGCATAATTTCTGTGCATCATTTGTTGCAGTTTAGCCGTAAGGCTAGAACTGCAACAAATATAGTGCCGGTTTACAGCCTTAATACAGCCGGTTTATTGTGTATTTTTGTCGATTGTGCCGCTTTTATTTCACTTTAACCGATATATATTTATTATCCTTTATCGTAAATCTCCACAGATAATCCTTTGCTTCTCCGGCGTAATCTATGTTAATACGCCGGGAAGCAACAATTCCATCCGTTTTGCAGCCTTCTGATTCTTCAAGATACAACTGGCTCCCGCATAAATCCGTTCCGTAATTATCCATGGTGATTCCCATAGCAGAACATAGCTTACCCGGACCGCTGCACAGATTCAGTATTTTGTCCGTACCGCGCCGTTTTTTCATTAAATCAATACCTTCTATCGGCTCTAAGGCGCGCAGCAGAACTACTTCCGGTATATCGGCCCGGTTGGTCACAATATTCATGCAGTAATACATGCCATAAATCAGGTAGATATAGGCATAGCCGCCTTCCCCGTATTGGACATTGGTCCTGCCCGAAGGGCTTTTTTTATAGGAGTGGGCCGCCGGGTCCTTAATACCCATATAGGCTTCCGTTTCCACAATTATGCCTTTTGTAATACCTTCTTCCGTCTCGTGGACCAGGGTCAGCCCTAATAGGCTCCTGGCAACCGTAACTGCGTCCCGTTGATAAAAGTCTCTGGTAATAATCATGTTCCTAACTCCCTTATCTTAAGTTATAATCTTCTGTTTGCCGGACATATTAAAACAGTAAAGTTTAATTTCTTTTTTTGTATTGTAAATGATAAATAATTATATCTGCGTTTAACAATTGTTACACACATTAAGAAAAAATATGGATTTCAGGGTTTAGCTTCTTTCAGAAAATATGCAAGAGCATCATAGCTGATAACCGATCTCAGCATATGAATACGTTTAATCTCATCATCATCAAACCCGGCAATGCCATTTTGCAGCAAGAAAGTACTATAGCCTCTTTCAACCGCACCATTATAAGTAAAAAGTACGCAGTATTCCGCCGCAAAACCGCTTATTATAAGGCAGTTAATTCCTTTACTCCTTAAAACGGCATCCAGTTCTGTTTTCCAGAAAGCATTATTATAGGTTTTATGTACAAAAATATCATTGCCGGATACTGCTATTTCATCCACACATTGAAAACCCTCCGTCTCTGCCCCTCCTGCTTCCACATCCTGTATGATTACCACAGGAAGGCCATGCTTACGGAAATATTGGCTGACCTCATTAATATATTCTACTGCCTTTTCAAACGATGCCTTACAGGAAGTGGCTTCTTTACAGGCTTTTTGCATGTCTATAATTAACAGTGCTGTCTTTGACATAAATGTCCTCCTTTATTGGTTTTTAATCCGGTTAAATCAGTTTATTTAGTTCCCATTGCGCGTTATGCACAGCCCCCGGAGGGTTTTTATTTCATGGAACGAACTTTCCTAGTATATTAAATTTATCGTAGTTCCTATAAAATAAAAATACCGTACTATATAAGGATACGGCATTCATAACATGACTGCAACTCTTTTTATATAATTTGACAGAACAAACACAGGATGAAAATAATTCCGGAACGTACTAATAAACAAAGCCGCAGCGCCAAAAGCTTCTCTTCACAACAATCAGGATGAAGGAGCCGCTATCAACTCTACAGCTGTTTATAGTTTAAACATATTCCACTGTTTTTATCAGTAATTCTTCTAATTTTTCAATATTATGAACCGGTGACCTGCATGCATGATTTTCACATAAATAATAAGCAGGAAATGCATCGTTTATTTTATATTCCACGGTATATCCGGCAAAGTCGGATAATTCTTCCCGGTTGCCTTGTGTTTTAACCAGAACAGTTACATCCGGCAGAAAATGACGGGATAATAATTCCCGTATTTCCGTTACCATAGAGGAATCCGGCAGAACACAGATTAATTCTTTGGTTTTATAAAGCACTCCCATCAACGCTATTAAGGAAAAGCAATGAGAACCGGGGTAATCCGCAATATTACCGGCTATATAAGCAAGTTGCATATCTGTTGTCTGCATCAGTTCCGGATTGCCTGTATAAGCAGCAAGCTTTAACAATACAGAAGCAGCCACCGAATTACCTGACGGTATGGCTCCGTCGTATAATTCCTTGGGACGGTGGATAAGCGGTTCCGCATCCTTAGCGTAAAGATAGAACCCACCCTTATCTTTATCAAAAAATCTCTCCACCATTGCCTCCGTAAATCTCAGGGCACGTTTCAGATAATTCATGTCCAGAGATGCTTCATACAGCTCAATTAATGCCAGACAGTAAAATGCATAATCATCAAGATGTCCGGTACCGCTGGCACTGCCATCCCGGTAATGGACATATAATTTATCCTCAAGACTTAAATGCTCTGTAATAAACCGGTCCGCCTTTCCTGCCGCCTGCAGATAGCGTTCCTCCCTTAATATTTTATATGCCCTGGCAAAAGCTGTAATCATAATACCATTCCAGGAGGTCAGTATTTTATCATCCTTATGGAGAATAGTTCTATTCACACGGTATTCCAGAACTATTTTCCTAAGCTTTGAGATTCTGTCATTTTCTAAGGAACCAGCTGCTTTTCCTTCTGCCCGCATGCTAGCCGCACGACAGTATACGGATTCATCCGGATTCCCGTCTGCCTTTTCCGGGTTATGGCCGGAAATACTGCTGATTTCAGCATGAATTCTATTCGGAATGCTTTTCCCTTCAAAATTGCCTTTTGAAGTGATATCAAAAAATTTATTAAAATAGGTCCCGTCCTCCTTCCCCAGCAAGTCAATAATTTCGTCCGGCGTAAATACATAATACTTTCCTTCCACGCCTTCGCTGTCCGCATCCTGAGCACAATAGAAACCACCTTCTTCTGAGGTAAGTTCCCTTAAGACATATTCCATGGTCATTTCCGCAATCTGTCTGTAATGTTCTTTTTTTGTTATCTGATAAGCTTCCAGATAAGTCATAATCAACAGGCCGTTGTCATACAGCATTTTTTCAAAATGGGGTACCAGCCATTTGGAATCCGTAGAATATCTGGAAAACCCGTAGCCGATATGGTCAAAAATTCCACCCTGGTACATACTATCTAAGGTTTTTTCCACAACCTTTAAGGCTTCATCATGATGTTCATAATAAGCAAACCTTAATAAAAACATCAGGTTATGGGGCGTCGGAAATTTAGGAGCTCTCCCGAATCCCCCGTATTGTTTGTCAAAATAACGGATTAGACCGTAAGCGGCATCCTCTATCAAATCCTCCGTAAGCCTGCCCTCACCGGCCGGATTAATTTCCTGCCTTAAGGAATCGGTAATTCCTTCACCGGTCCGGATTAAGTCCTCGCGTTTTGTTTCCCATTTTTCCCGTACTGCTTCCAGCAAATCCAACAGTCCGGGCATATGATGTCTTGACTTTTTGGGAAAATAGGTCCCTGCAAAAAAGGGTCTCTGATCCGGAAGCATAAATATGGTCAACGGCCAGCCGCCGCTGCCTGTTAAATTCTGGCATACCGACATGTAAACGCTGTCTATATCCGGACGTTCTTCTTTATCAACTTTAACTGCAACAAAATAGCGGTTTAAATAATCCGCTACTTCCTTATCCTCAAAGGATTCGTGGGCCATGACATGGCACCAATGGCAACAAGATTTCTATAACCAACGTCAGGAATACCCAATAGATAAGAAAATAGGCTTATCTTCTGCTTTTGCTTTCGTAAATGCTTGTTCACACCAAGGCCACCAGTCAACTGGATTATAAGCGTGTTGAAGTAGATAAGGACTTTTTTCATGTATTAATCTATTGGGTATCTTGCTAGTTGTCATAGGGCATCACCTCCTTAAATAAAGATACAACCTTATTATACCCAAACAAAAAGTGACTATGTAAGCCACATAGCCACTAATTTTTATTTGAACTTAATCTCAATCGTCAAACTATTTTCAACATACTTATAGCCTATATACTCAATTATCGTCTTGTACAGTTCATTTTGTTCTTCCCAAGTCAATAGAGGATTACTCATTAAAGTTTGAAACTCATTAAGCATACGTCCCCGTGACACTTGACTTAAAACGGTTTTCAAAAGAGTTACCTATCATTTTACGCCACGAAAGACACAACTTCAACACGATATGTCCTATAACGTCCTGTTTTAATGAAGCTGACGAACCGGACCGGCAGAGCCTTTCCCTTTTGCGGCGTACACCCGGTGAGACAGTTTGGCACGCATACCCATGAGCACGCCCGATGAGTGAAAATGTTGTTAGGCGATTGACCATGCCCTGTTATTCAGAAATCGCCATAGACGGCTATTTCCTACGCTTTCTTGAATACCCTAAAAAGTCTGTCTTACCAATTGATCTTCTTTATTTAAATGGTTTTCACTTATATAAGCTAATAAGATCCTTCACAAATATTTCTTCATTTGTAATTTGAATTTTATTATTGCTTAAAAATCCATCCAATGATTGGATTGTTTTTTCGATAATAGAAATTTTCCATCTTTTGCTTAAATCTTTTTTAAAACTAATATAAATTTCATTTTTTAATGGTTCATATACTATTGAACACAGAGTATCTTCCTGACTAGTTTTACTTAAAACTTCAAAAGCTTCATTTATTCCAAAGCTATGAATATTATTATGAATATATTCATGAGCACAAATATATCTATCAGCACCTCTACCATATACTTTATTATAATTTGCTTCCTTAAAATCCCCATTTGGAAAATTAGTCATAATAATAAAATCATTATGACTAGGGCTTACTATATTTGTATCATTTCCTTCTTCCAGAATAAATGCATCACCATTTTTATCAGCGATAATAGTATGTAGCCCTAAATCTGGGAATAATGGATTTCTAGGATACGAGATTACTCTTTTATTAAGAATTTCAAAAAATTCAGATGTTTTTCTTGTTTTCTTTAGCGCCTCATCAAAAACATCAAAAGCAAACCAATCATTTTCGTTACAACTTGATTTAAAACCTGGACTATATTCTACTGCTTGAGTACAGATAAAAAGACCCTCACTATTAAAACCAGCGATATCCCTGTATTTGTTATCTAATAAGCCTGAAAAGTAAAATAAGTTCATACCATTATAACTATTGACTTTTAGTTTTAAATCAATATCATCAGCATCGAAATTCATACCATAAATAGCTTTTTCTTGACTGTATACTGCAAAACTTGTACACATTTTGGAACCTCCTTTTAATATATAATTTTGTCATATAATATGCTTAGAGTATTTAGAGAATCATTTAGCTATTTTACCATTGGCTTCACCACTTTCTTAAACTTCCATCCATATGATATCACCAGGCATCTCAATAGTTCAACCTACAACATTTTTCAGAATCAAAAATGCGCCACTAGTTTTACAAAATTAGTAGAGTAACTTCTTGACGTGTTATTTAAATTGTTTTGCTTATACACCTTATTATAATTCAGTAGATTGAATTAGTTTATTTGGGTGCAGTAACGCTGATATTGAATACATTAGATTATCGTTTTATATAAGTCGTTCCGTTCCTTCCCCTCTGTCGCAGTAGTTATATTCTCAAAGAAATATGACAGATTTTCAAGTCTTTCTTCATTCGTTTTTTGTTGTGTAGCCTGTAACTGTTTTTTTATCTCGTAGATTTCACCTGTTACATTCTCAATGGCAGTCTGCCACTTTTCCTTTCGTTTTATCCATTCATCACGTCCATATCGCCTAAATCATAAGCATCATTTACAGTATCTAAAGCCTTTTGGTATTTTACTAATAACGCTTCATTATCTGTGTTTTTATTTGGCGCTTTGTGAATAACGCCATAGGATTATCATTACAGGTTTCGGCATCCGCTTTTTCAGAATTGCTGCGAAAACGTCTAACACCGTTATTTTAAGAACCCCTTAATGAGAGCGTTAGTTAGATAAATCTAACTGTTGGACTTGAGAAAACCCGGTATATCTTCATACAGAGATATCCGGGTTTATACAGAAACTGAATTTCGGATGGGTTTCTAAAAGCTGTCTCAATTTTAATGGATGGCGTGAATAAATGATTTACGCCATACTCCTTACCTGGGGCTAACCGTTATAATCCAGGGCTTCGTCCAAGAAATCGAACTGCACCTGGAACCGCAACGCCAGATTGTTGATTTGACAATGGAAATCGGCACCATCCTCTGCTTTCCCTATCCACAAGGCCTTCTTCTTGGAGGACGCTTTTTCATAACACTCCGTTGCCTGCCTTACAACCTCCGGACCCTCAGATTCCGCGCGAATAGACAGGAAAGCACACTTGAGCTCTCGCGGATCGAGCTCCATATTATTTTCTGTTGCAGGCAGCCATTCTACAATGCTGTCGAAGCCATGCATCCAGCAGACTCGATGAAGTGTTACTCGGGAGAGCCAAGGCAAACTATTTATGATCTTCTTCGACTCTTCCGGATCCCCCATAACGAATGGAGGCATAACACCATTTTTAATCACGAGTGGCCAAGAGTATAATGGCGCACTAGCAACTAACGCGGCAAAACGATCATCATTAGCCGCATTGAACGTACTCTTCATGCCACCATAACTATCGCCGCATACTACCAGCCGTTTAGCATCTACGTCAGGACGAGCAACGAGGAAATCAGTGGCTGCATGATAGACGCCTAACAGTTCGGCTTTGGGGAAGTTCTTTGCTGTGATCTCAGGGTTATAAGACCTTGGTTGTACATCATAAGGCAGATCTACGAGCAATGCATTATACCCTCGCTCGATGGCATCTTTCCCCCCAAGGAAGAAAGTGTCCTCCTTGTGTGATTCGCCACCATTGTGGAAAAGGATCGTCGGCTTTGGCTTGTTACTGTTCTCAGCCTTCAGAAAGATACCCGGGAACTTATAGCCTTTGTATTTTATTTCCACAAACTCATGGTTAATCGTTTTAGACATAGCGTCAAGATATTTCTTGAAGCACTCTACGGTCTTAAAATAGACCGGAAAGAAATCCGCATCCGCCGGATCTATCGCGCAGTAGGCTGCTCGGTAGTATGCGAAGGCTCGCAAGAACGCTTGGCCGGCGCTGATCCTATGTCCTTTTTTCAGGCAGTCTTCACCGATCGCTTCAATCTTTCTTGCCTCTTTCTCAAACTCCTCCTTCCAGCTCACAGCAGACTTCGCATCAACTTTGCGAGCGACTTTAAACAGCTCACCTGGCGTGCAGGCACCGTAGGCTATCCATCCAACGAACCATTGAAATATGAAATCCAAGTCTTCGTCTTCGGGGTCCATGAAGAAGAGCCTGCTTTCCGAATTCATGCGTTCTGCTAATATCTCACCTTTTTGTACTGATGACATTTCTCACATCTCCTTTTTTTTATACAGTTCTTCGATCATCCCCTGCATGAGTTCTTCCAGGCTCTGATCCTTGCTCTCGAAATAGTAACAAATTAAGGCTTTATTTACCTCCTTTCCGGCAGGTGATTTCATCCACCCCGCCCCCGTCAAAACCCTTTTCCGCAAAGACTGCCGTAGCCGCATCCAATATCAATTGTCTAGACGTCGTTCCCCTTGTGCAATCATCTGCGCTACACCCTGGGTTACCATTTCCAGAAAATCAGAAATCAACTGTTTTTCTTTCTGATCCAAGCCTGCCATAAACTCCTGCCAAACCTCCCACATGCATTCATGGTGCTTTTGATGCCCTTCACAGATTCGTTCTCCTAAGGGGGTAAGCCGGGAAAAAACTTCCTTGCGGTTGCCGTTTTTTTTGTAAGACTCAATCAGCTCTTTATCCAGCAGCTTCTTCGTACCCTGGCTCACCGCTCCGCTGGTAATTTCCAAATACGCGGCCAGTTCGCTTACATTTGCTCCCTCCTGGGACTTTATGGCCTCCAGCAGGTGAATCTCCGAATGGGACAGCAGGAAATCAGCCCCATAGAACCAAGGCGTCTGCATCTCCTGAAGGAGCAGGTTCGCCATCTGATAAAATTTTTCCACTAATAGTTCTGTATTTTTCATAGTAGCTAAATTATATAGCAACTAAATGATTTTGTCAAGAAGTTTTTTCCATTTTATAAAGTAAATATAAAGAAATTGTTACCTTACCATTTCCAGGTATCTCAAACCAGTAATCAGGAACATAAAATATTGGCCGTACTTGTCGCTCAAAAGTTCTGCCAGCAGTTCGTTTTGCTGGTTGTCAAAACCTTAGATTTCCGCTTGTTCCCGCGCTTTTTGGGAAAGCCAGGACGCGGAGTGTTCCATACTCAGGCAATATTCAGGATAACGCAGCCGGATGGTTACCATTAATATTTCCTCCTTCATAGAAAAAAATGAACGGCTGACCGGAAGTACGGCCAGCCGTTTGCATATATAAAGTTCTATTAGATCTGCGCCTGTTCGCCCGGCTTGGTGGTCATCAAGTGGTAGAACTTGGTATTGCAGGAATTGAACGGTAAAGGGTACAAGGGAACTCCCCACCTTGATAAGGCCGTTCCCCGCATTCACGTTGGTAATGTAGGAAAGCTGCAGATCGGAAATGTTTAAGAGCTTGGCAAGCTCGTATTTATGGTTATAAATCAGCTGCTTTTGAGATATTCTCCGTGATTACTGACATTGCCCGGCTTTTTTTATACAATTGGATTTGTAATAAGTGACAATAATAAATTTGAAACGAATTATTATTTCTATGTATATTACAAAATGCAGTAAAAAATATACAATTTTTACAGAAACAAAATCCAAAGCATCAACTCAAAAACAGTATGGAAATGGAGGTGATTATGATTTTTCTGAACCGCTGACAGAAAAGGAATGGGCTGCCGCTTCTACCAATTGTGTAATCAAGGGATTGTTATTGTACGACTGCCAGGCTGCCACGTAATGCAGCGCCGCACCCGGCACCCTGAAGTGCAAAATCTGTATCTGCTGATTCTGCATTTCAGTGAGTATACAGGTGGGCAGAATTGTTGCGTTCTCCCCGCTTTCCAAAGAGAAAATCATGTTGTCACGATTCGATACAAAATGAACGGGAGGCTCAATTTTTAGCTCATCCAAAATCCGCATAGCCTGGTGCATTCCCCTGTTTTCATTTTCTAACAGGATAATCCCGCGATACAGCAAAATCTTGTGGAGAGTTTCCGGCGTATCCTCTAATTTATGCTCAGCACAAATGGCAAGAACCATTTCATCTGCATGAAGATAAAAGCAGGACCGAGTGCTGTTTTCTTTCACAATAGGCTTCTGATGAAGGAAAAATCCAACATCTACCGCATTATTCTCCAAAGCCTGAACAAGTGCGTCATGCTCATAGGTGAGAAAATTGGCCTTCAATCCCGGCAGATTGTCATGCATATGAAACACTAATATACAGCTGTATATTTTTATAAAATATTTTACTTGGATACCGTCATATCATAGCCCAATTCTTTATATATTTCCTGCACGATATCACTATCGATTTTAAAAAACTGAGTTTCAATTCCAATGGTTGGACTACCATCACCGGATAAGTATGCATTATAAGTCAATACTTCTCCTTTGTACATTTTTACCATGATATTATAGCCTCCATTGTTCCAATCAATTATCTCAGCAGAGTTGCTCATTCTGTCTAGCAAATTCCTGGCCTGGTCTCCTGAAAGTATAATAACCAGGTCACTGGCCTGTACTCCACTGATGGCCTGTATGCTCATCGAGTCTATTTCTTTTAAATTTTCTGTATCAAAAGTTTTCCATCCGGAAAGCTGGTGGATAATTTGACTTAACCCTTCGGATAAAATAACCTTATTGTCATAATTTACGTTATCTCCTGTATTGAACCTCACAAAAACTGTTTTATTATTATAATAGGAAAGAAGTTCTATTTGAGTCACTTGGTTATTATGGACATAATCAATCCTAAGTCCTGCACCATCCATAGGAGAATAAGGAGTCTCGCCTGTTTTTAACTCTGCTTTTGCAAGAAAGCTAAATATTTTTTCTATATTTTCACAAAATGCTTCTTTGTCTAACACTACTTTCTTATAACCCGGCAAAAGATAAGAGAGCTCTTTCACTCCACCACTTGGAAAGCGCAGACTGCCGTTTTTCTCCAATATGAATTTATCAAGCTCTTCCTCTCCTTGGATTGACAAGAACTCCTCATCTCCTGAAACTAATTCTTTCGGAGCAACAGGGGACTCTGTTGCATCTGTGGACGGCGTTGCAGAAACCTCTTGTGTTGAATCAGTTTGCTCTTCCGAAAGATTTTTATCTGTTGTCTTGTTTTTATCAGAAGAGCACCCGGATAAACTAACTATGCATATCAGTAAAATAGCAAATAACTTTCTCATAATGATATATCCTCATTTCAATTTAAATTAAGTATTTAAAAACTTTACCTTTATTAATATAACGATAGGTCCTCCCATTTAATATATGAAAACGGATAAACCTATACTAATACTTTAAAGTAAATATATTAAACCAATGGAATCACCCCTTTCATCTGCTCTTATACATATAAACAAATGAGAAAGGTGTTTTGTGACAAAAAAGAGGGACCATTTTCTATTTTTATGTATTTTATTACTGAATGCTCATTGCAATCCGAAAAACTTCTTCCTTATCTAATGTAGAAGAGATGGAGTACATATACAACTCATCATACCAAATCAGGTTTTGTACTCCAGAATTTGAGTAATATGCCGCTGGCAGCCCGTTTACTTCTGTGTCTTCCATTTCAATCCCTTCTGTATTTATATGGCTGGTAACGTCTTCCTTATTTTTTTGTTCGTATATAATATAATCATCACTTTTTATATATTCCAGATACACACTACCGTCCAGATCTTCTAAGCTAATCGTAAAGCCCTCTGGAATATAGGAAGGTGTAAATGGTGTAAATTCACCTTTGGTAATAGGTCCGGATTTATCAAATATTATTTCAGTGTATTTTTCATATACATAGGATATAAATTCGAAAACTGCCCTTCGAACAGCAGATACATTCATAGAAGAAGCAATTAGTATGAAGATGCTTATGATAAAAACTGCTATTCGCTTGTGTAAAAACATTGTTCCTACATAAATTTCTTTTTTCTTACTTTGTTTCACAAGTTTTTTCATTCTTTTTTGAAATTTATTAGAAAACTGATATTCGATGTCCTCATTACTTGGGAGAGAATTAATATAATATTCATCAACTTTCTTTACAGCTTCTTTCAACTTATCATCGTCAAAACTATAACACATTTCTATTCTCCTTTTCTAATGAAGCCTGAACTTTTTGTTTTGCTCGTTCAATACGTTTCCGTATATTGGCTTCATTAGTATCCAGTAAAGTCGCAATTTCCTGATTCGTTAATTCATGTATAAATTTTAGTATAACCACGTCTTTATACATTACGGGTAATTGCATAATTGCTTTACCTAAATCACCTAATTCATTCATATTATTGTTATCACTGTTTTCTAAAACAGTATCTTCAAAGTCTTTAAAAAGTATATGCTGCACTTCATCAAGAGAAATACAGAATTTCCTTTTACGATTATTGTACATGTTAATTGCATGATTCTTCACTATAATAACAATAAAGCTCTTTGTTTTGTGACAATCCACATCTTGTATTTTATCTAAATTTTCTATTATTTTAATAAATGAATCGTGTACCGCATCTTCAGCTAAAAAGTTATCCTTTAAAATCTGATTTGCCACATAAAACATTAGTTTACCGTATTGCTCATATATCAATTCAAATTTTGTTCTATCTTCCTCTGTATCTATAACACTTAAATAAAAAGTCAGCATTATGTACCCCCTTTAAAACTTTAGCTTTACCAACCTTCTTTATCAAAAAATATACACACACCTTTACATAACTTCTTAATACTGATACTAAAATATAACAATATTATACATTAAATTATAAAAAACTAAAAGAATTATGCAAATGTATTAATATGATAAAAAAATCAACCAGTATGGAACATATAATAAAAATGAAAATAAAAGGGCTGTCGGGAAATAGATGGTCTCTAAAGGAAACAGGACTTCATAACTCGCTTGAGTAATGAAGTCCTGTTTCTGATTTTAAAAAAAGATGGCAAAAAAATCACCACCTTTTCTCCGCTACATTGTGTAATGTAACTTCCATGAATCAATCTTACTATAATGAGTTTTTTGAAAAGGGCAACAGAAAAATTTACTTCGTACTGTATCAAATCGGTTTACCGTCCGACGCTCCCGTTTATATCCTTAAAAAAATCCTGGAGGAATTAAACTTCTCGGGCCTGCTGGCTCAGTATTCAAGCAGGCGCCCGGGATGGCAAAAAAACGGCCTGAGCCGTTTTTTTGCCATCGCCAGGTAACATGGCGTCCGCGCATCTATTACATTATTGGGCAGCAAAGCGTATCAGGCCGTCCATACCTCCACCTCGACAAAATGATTATAGGGGTTTACCGAATTGCCGTTAATATAAAGGCGCACGTATCGCGCATTTACGGCGTTGAAAACGACGGTTTTACCCTCTCCTCTCTCGGCGTACTCCGTGTCCGTCCCGGCCCCGAAGCCCGCACTGTTGTCCCGGTCGTTATTGTAAACGGTGGTTGCTCCGCTGCTGAAATCCGCCGAATTGGAAACCCGTACGATGACGTCGTAATATGTTCTCCCGTCGTCGTAATAGTGCCACATATTTATTTTATTTATATCGTAGCTTTGTCCCAGATCAAGCTGTATCCACTGCAGCCCTTCTCCGACACCCGCAAGATAATAGGATGTCTTATCCCCGTCGGTCACCACCGCCCCGTTGGCAAGGGGTCCTATGCTGGAGGTGACGGCTTTTCCAAAAGCCACATTGTCGGAGGTCCCTGTGCGGGAAACAGCGACATTTATACTCGCTCCCGTTTTTACGCCGTACGCGTTGGACAGGTCGGCCCTGTAGGTATAGGTTCCCGTAGGCTTGCCCTCCGCGGAATACGTAAAGGTCTGTTCAGACGGGAAATCCGGGGTTACGGCTCTGTCCAGCACGATGGTTTCACTGCCTCCGGCAATCTCGTACAGCTTCATATTGGTTGCCATAGTTCCTGCGGGAATCCTGACCGTTAGGTCATAGCTTCCCGCCGCATGATTCACGGCGCCTGCGGTGACCACCGCAGCCGTTTCGGGAGCCGTCCCCCCTGACGGAACTACAGTAACCGACAGAACGGGGCTCCGCAGGGTTCCGCCCGCGTCATTCACATCGGCTCTGTATTGGTATGTCCCCTGGGGCTTGTTGGTAGTATAAGTAAAGGTCTGGACCGAGGAGGAATTTACGGTGAGAGGCCTGTCCAGCACTACCGCCGAATCCTCATAGAGCCTGACGGCGGTGGCCGTGTTGTTTGCCGGTACTGTAACGGTCACCGTATAATTCCCGTAGTTAGTGGCATTGTCCACACTTACGTCTGCGGCTTTAAGCGTGGGGCCGCCTGCCTCGTCAATGGTGTCCGCGCTCTTTACCGAAGCCGCTCTGAAGGCATCGACCTTTGCCAGCACCTGGCCGGGAGTAAGAGCGACATCCTTCGCGTGGTAGACCCAGTCCACATCCTGTACGTAAGTCCTCGTACCAGAAGCTCCCAGCAATCCGGTGTTGATGAACCACAGATTGAAGTTTATGCTCATATTCTGCCTGGGATAATACTTTCCGGTATGGGTCGCTTTCAGTTCACCGTCTATATAGTACCTTACCTCTCCGCCGTCCACTACGAATACAAGGTCATGCCAGCCCTCATGGCTCCGGTTCTGGTAATCGTACACGTTATCCTGGCTCCAGGGCTCAGGGGTATAGGTGTACCAGGAGGTCTCCCACATGGTGGGACCGTCCACTCCCCAGCCCCCGTTGGCCAGATATTCAAAGTCCAGCTCACTGTAATAGGGATCATTGTTCCCGTTCAGCGGTGATATGGCGAAGAAGGTTTCCACTATCTGGTCGCCGTCAGGGCCCGACACAGGTGTATCCGTAAATCTGACTCTCGCCGCGTAGGTTCCCTCAAAGAATCTCCTCTCCCTCTGGTACACTTCGGATTGGGACGTATTATAGCCATAGCCCCCCGTACTTGCGGACATTCTCATTACCCTGTTCCCCGGGGTTGACGGGTCGTTGATAAAACTGACATTGCTCGCCGACCAGGTGCAGCCGCTTGGCCCGGGTCCCCCTCCGCCTTCTCTGAGCACCCATTTCATGTCGCGCAATGCCGGGTCGTTGGAGGAGGTGTAGCTGAAGTCGTCAAACAGGTAGTTTTGCACCGGCACCTCGGGCGCGTCCGACACAACCGTCACGGTGATGCTTTCACTGGAGGCCTTGCCGGCGCTGTTTGTCAGCTCCGCTTTGTAAGTGTAACGCCCCGCCGCCTTACCTGACATAGGGAAGGTAAAAATCTGCCCGGAAGGCGAATTGGGAGATATCGCCCTGGTTGCGGATACAGTGTATACCCCGTTTACGGTTTCAACCAATGCCAAAGTATCCGCCGTATTGCTGGCGGGCACCGTTACAGTGACTGTGTAGCTTCCCGCATTATTTGCCCTGTCCACGCTTATATTCCCCGGCGCGGGAGCAGCAGGCGCTTCCGGATTTGCCACGGTATCCTTTCTCGTCACCAGATTGCGCCTATAGTACTCCACATTGCATTCCGCCTGCGCGGGAGCCATAATTTCATCTTTTGAGTAATAGACCCAGTCCACATCCTGCACATAGGCCCTCTGGTCATTTCCCCCCGCCCACACGCCGTCAATAAACCACAGGTTGAAGGACAGGAACATATCCGTTTCCGGAGGGTATATACCGCCGTGGGTGGCCAGCAGGGACCCATCCACGTAATATTTGACCTCGGTGCTCGTGGCCTGTATCACGCAGGTATGCCAGCCCTCAAAATCTCTGGTTGTCGCCGTTGATTCCCTGATGCTGGCCGTTTCCCAGGTAGTGTTCCACATCGTCATAGATGACTTTCCCCAGCCTCCGTTGGGAAGGTATTCAAAATCCATTTCTCCATAGTCGGGGCTGTTTTGCAAGGTCCATGGGGATATGGTATAAAAGGTCTCTACCACCTGGTCCCCGTCGGGACCATAGGCCGGGGTATTGGTGAATTTTATTCTTGCCGCATAGGTCCCGTACAGGAACTGCCTCGGCGCCAGCAGCTCCGCCTGGGTGGTGGTCTCTCCGGAGCCCCTTGTTGTCGCCGTAAGCCTCAGAAGCCTGTTGCCCGGCTTGTCCGTATCAGCGACAAAGGTCACGTTTTCCTTCTTCCACACGCACCCGCCAGGTCCGGGTCCGCCCGTCCTGTCGCTGACCTCGTAGCCGAAGTCCAGCAGAGCCTGATCGCTGCTGGTGTCGTATATATTAAAATCGTCGAAAAACACCCTGGACGCATCGTAGCCCTCCGGAATCTCAGGCGGCTCAGGCGGGTCCGGGGGCCTGGAAATGATGCACTCCCACGCGTTTCCCGCTACGTCCGCGGGGGGCTCGTTAACATTGTACCACCTGGACCTCCATACTGCGCCCTCATACGTCACCATGGAGCCTGCCGGATATGCGGTGGAAGCGTTCCACACCGGGTATTGGGTATCCGCCTTCGCAACGAGGCTATTTCCAAGTGGCGCCGCAGAAAGCAAGAGGCCAGCAATCAGTAAAAGCGGCAGAAACATCTTTAAAACCGGTGTGAAGCCTTTAGACCTGCTCTTAAGCATACTTTTTACCCCCTATCTCAATTTTGACTTGTTTCGAAATCTTCATAATTATTTACCCCCTATCTCAATTTATGACTTATATAATTCATCAAGCTGCGATTATCATAGATTTTCGCAGTTTGTGATTACTAGGTTTTATTTTTTCTCTTGTTCTTTTTCTTTGCCATATGGCATCGCTCACAGCACTGTGAGCGTTCCTTACAGGAATGCTTATTATATGACAAAATTTCTTATAACTTACAATGATTTCTTAATTTATTACAAATTATAACATAAATGTATATAAATGTAAACAAATTGAGTTAAATGCCATGTAGCTTAATATCTATCGTAATATTCGGCGTACATTTTTCTTGTCTAATTGTGCTATTTGCATATCGTAATTATACCATTATTTGCAAATCCCTTAGTATCCTTATTTTTGATTTCTGGCTAGTAAAAGGTTGTTGCTCCACTAACTAATTTGTTAATAGAGCAACAGCCTGCATACTGTTGTCCCAGCAAGCAGTCATTTATTCCCCCACGACCTTTATATAATGAAGCAGACCACCGCAAAATTTTAAAAAATTGCAGAGGTCTGCTCAATTACTTTGTCAGCCTATTGGATAATATTTCCTCTGGCAACGGTTCCGCTGCCTTCATAATACAGATTACTTATAGTCCCGCTATTTCTGAGGTCGTTATTTAAAATATAGTTGTTATTGGTCCGGGGCAAGGTCTCCCTTATGCCATAGGGCATCGCCCGGGGCGAACGGTCGTCATAAACCCTCAGGTTCTGAACCGTATTGTACTGGGAGGGAAGAAATTCCGTGGAACTGCGCGAGGTGATGCGCACACCCTCCGCATTACAATTTTTTATAATTCCCCCGTTAACAACAATGTTCTGGCTGTCCTCAATCAGTATGCCGTGGGAGGTGGAACCGGAGATATCGACATAGTTTACGGTGCAGCCGTTGCTTCCCGTGAGGCTGAAAAATCCGCGTCCGCAGTCACGTGCAATTACCCGTTCTACTCTGATGTTCGGCCCTGCATTATTGGCAATCCGAAAGGCCGCATACCCTCCGCCGTAATTGGCTCTGGTGGCGGTCACGGTGCCTATTGTGGCATTTTGGGTCAAATTGAGCAGAAGGCCACAGCCTGCGGTATTACTGGAGGTGACCGTCCCTACGGTAAGTCCGTCCACCCCGTAGGTCTCAATGGCATGGCTGCCCGCACCTGTAATATTGGTATTGTCGATGCTCACGTCCGTTGACCAGCTGCCCTTGCTGTGGTCGATGCGGATTCCAAGGCCGCCCGTAAGATTCATGGTTATATCGGATATGGCGATGTTGGTACAGCTTTTCAGCCATATCCCGTAGCGGGGATTACCTATTATTTTTAAGTTTTTGATTTCAATCTGGGTTCTCCGCTCTCCCTGTACGGGGACGATCAATTCATCTCCGCTGTTGCATTCTATGGTACATCCCCCGAAATCCAGAACGGTATAGCTGGGAATATTGATTGCCTTAATACTTCCGCCTGAGGGACCGGAGGAACCGGAATTTTTGATTCGGACGGTCTCCTTCCACGTGCGGTTAGAGGTGAGATTGTTAACCGCGGTTTGCACAGCCGCAAACATATCGCTGCCGGTATATACTGTCTCCCCGTTTACCTTGGCCGTCCAGGTGCTGTCGTACCTGGTGACCTCCCCGTAGGCTGCTGCAAAAACCTTCTGCTGATAAAACAGGCCGACGAAAACTGTTGAAAGAATCAGAAGACCTGCACACCATTGTTTTACCTTCATACTATACTCCTTTACTTAAAAGAATTTGCAAATAATTTATTAAATTACTTACTCTAGAATAGTATGCGGGCGGCCATAATTTCGCTTCTATTTTTAATTATTTTTATCTTTTATTTTACACCAATACTGCGACAACTGGTTCTCCATAGTAGTTGTTTTTCCGGCGCCATTTGGACCTATAAACCCATGAACCTCTCCTTGCCTGACTGTTAGATTAACACCTTGTCAGCAGCTCCAAACCTGGCCCGATGTGGTAGATTGGCAAGAGTTTTCAGGTATGCTTTAATACTCCTTTTCAACAATACTGATAAATTCCTCACGTGAAATATTCAACTCACGGTAAAATACCGCATCCTTGCGGAACCGCTCAACGGCCAGGGTATATTTTTTGTCACTCAGCCGGTTTTCAGCATGCGCCGATACAAAGGTGCCCTTTCCTGCGCGGGTATAAATAAGGTCGTCGGCCTCAAGCAGCTCCCATGCTTTTTTTATTGTAATGATACTGATCCCAAGTTCCCGCGCTACCGTGCGGATTGATGGCAGACAGTAATTCGCTTCAAGCTCACCGTTGAGTATCTGTGAGGCAATCTGCGAATAGACCTGTTCATAAATAGGTGTATCACTTTTTTCTGAAATAATAATATCCATGATATAACCCCCGCCTACAGATTAACTTGGTCAAAGTTCTCCACCGACTTTCTGTATGAGAAATACATACTCCCGGCATAGAACAATAACCCAATAGTCAAAATCAGGATTTGATAACCGACCATCTCCGGGTTGAGGGTATCAAGAATCTCCTTAACATTCGGCACGACATTTACCAACAACTCAAAAAGGCCGTATGACAGAAAAAATCCGATTGCCGCCAACACCCCGGGGCGGCCAGTTTTATAGCCAGTTTTGAAATATCCCGTCAGAAAGATAAAATTGAACAAAGAGAAAGATATTAAAACGAACCCGAAAAACGCATAATTCCCATCCATTCCCACCAGATTTCCGCCCGGACGCAAGACATTAGCGATAACTATGAAAGGAATCATGCATATAAGCTGCACCAGTTGCACAATTATGACTGCAATATGCTTTGCCAGCACAACCTGATTGCGCGGTATTGGCAGCGAAATCGTAAATAAATGATCCTTGTTTGTATTTGCTTCTGAAAACGAAATAAAGAGAATAAGCATGAAATACGTTCCGCCAATGATAAAGGGATAATGAGGGATAAGCAAGAATATCGCCGGCACGAGAAGTACCAAATATGAAAGAGGCACAACAAGCCTCAATTCTTTATATAATAAATTTCGCGTATTATTTTTCATTTTGCACCTCCATATTGTAATAGAGCATCAGAGCCTCCAGATTTGGCTTTTCGGCCTGAATCACCGTACCGTAAATTCCTTTATCTAAATCCGTTTTTAATATGAGGCCGGAAAAGCCAAACGAGTTTGTTTTACAGCCAATCATATGGCGTTTTAATTCATCTGATAATGCGGCCATTTTTCCTCTAACCACAGCATGCTTTTCGATAAGGTCATCCTTGGTATCGCTGGCTATCAGTTCCCCATCACGTATAAAGATGACATAATCTGCGCATTTGTCAAGGTCACTGGTGATATGCGTGGAAAAAAGCACACTTCTTTCACCGCCCTCCACAATCTCACGCAGCAAATCCAAAAGCTCTTCCCGCGCCATTGGATCAAGCCCGCTCGTTGGCTCGTCAAGAATGATCAGCTTCGCATTGTGCGAAAGCGCCATAGCAATTCCTAGTTTTACCCGCATCCCTGCGGACAATTCACTTATCTTTTTTCGATCATCAATGTGAAAACGCGCCAAATGCGCTGCAAACACCGAATCGTCCCATTCATCATAGAAGCGCTTATAAACATCGATTATCTTCCATACTGGGTGCTTTGGATAGGAATCGACCGGCTCCAGCATAAGACCAATCTTTTGTTTTAACTCAAACTCGTAATTATGCATTTCTTTTCCAAGAAAGGTTATATGCCCCGATTCAGGGCGTACAATGTTCATGATTGATTTTAGGGTTGTCGTCTTGCCTGCCCCATTTATCCCGATAAACCCCATGATGTATCCGGCTGGTAACTCGAAGGAAACTTCCTTCAAAGTAAAAGTCGGATATGTTTTACTCAGTTTATCTACTACAAGCATTAATTTTTCTCCTTTATGTGTCCTGTGTGTATATACATCATATACAGTTATTTTGTAAAATGTCAAGTAGAATCCCTATGAAATTCTATATATCTAACTTATCCTCATTGAAAACAATGCAGTAATTTCTTAATCTGATATTATTTAAAACCAAACCCGCAATGGAGTGCATCTTTTTAAAAAGTCTGCCACAGCCCATGAAAGGCAAGGGCAGAGAAGAACCTGAAAAATATATTTTGCCATAAGTGGCAAGGAGATATCACGCATCAAATATACTAGCACAAATACAATGAGATAATGCACGAGATATGCACCATAACTATTATTTGACAGCCATACCATGCCGGCTGAGGCTTTGCTTGCATGTTTTTTAAATAGGGTAATGAGCAGCATCACCCCTGAAAATATCATTCCATTGACTGCAAATGCCAGCAGCGGATGATTTTCAGTACTAACACTTGGGTTAATATCTTTGATAACAACCGTGCCAATATAAAGGATTACACATGCTACATATACAAGCGCCCAAGGATAAATACGTCCCGCACCCTCTGTAAACCACATTTTCCGTGAAGCGTAAATACCTAACAAAAAATAGGCCGCATAGATGGGGAGCATAACCGGGGAGAAGCGGAGTATATAGATGCTGACAAAAACATGAGCCTCGTAAAAAAAACTCAAACCATAATACATAATAAATGTAGCAAATAAAAATAATACAAATACTCCGTTCTGTACACTATGTTTCTGTTGAATATCTCGATATCTGCTATTTTGCAGTCTGGAAAAAATCGGTGTAGAGACAAGAAAAAATATCAGCAAAACACCAATAAACCACAAATGATGGGGATTAATTGTTTGCGGTTGAAAGAATTCTTTCAGCCAAAACTGTCCCAAATCTACATCGCTTCCCCAGGAACGGTTGGCAATGTACTGTGTCAGGGGAGCTAAAATTATTAGCCCGGCAAGATAAGGAATACCCAACTTTTTAAGTTTCTCTCTCATAAATACCCGGTACCCCTTTCTTTGATACGTCCTGAAAGCAAAATAACCAGCTATAAAAAACATGATGGAATTCAGCATAGGTCCGTTTATCAAAAACGACATAATCATAAACGGCAGTTCATATGCTTCCGGTACGGGATTTTGGACAAATTGAAACTGTTTTGTGTAAAGTAATGTTACATGATAAATAATGACCATAGCTATCGTAAAAGTACGAAGCTTATCCAAAAAGTAAATCCTGTTATTCATTATTTTCTTCCTCCATCTAACTAATGCCACATAAAAATTTTAGTTGAATAGGACTTGTTCAACTTATAATAAAAGTAAAAATTTCAATTTGCTAGTGATTACTGTGCATATACATTATACACAGTTGTTTAAAAAATGTCAAGCGGCATATGTACGCAATGTAATTTGCCGGTTTCATAAAACGTAGTCAAGGCGGAATCACAGCATGGCTGGAAGTACCCGCCACCGGGAGGTATTACCTGCGTCAAATCTGGTGTGAAGGAAGCTTTTCTCCTTAAAGATAGCCATCGGCCGTTCTTTGTATGAACAGCCGATGGCTATGGTATTTCATCTGGTCTGCGTCCCGCACGGTAGTCAGACGGTGGATAATGGTAATAAATGCGTCAATGGCCGTTTAGTTTGCAGGAACACTTTTTTTCTCAATCGTTTCAAACAGGGTCGGATTATAATCCACTTCGGTAATTTCGCAAGCTATCTTTTTACCGTCTGAAAACACCTTCAGCCCTGCGAACTTATTTGAATAGCTGGAAATGGCGGTCAACTGGTTTCCTGTGCCGGCCGGGTCAGAAGTATCGTATAAATTCACTTCGATATTTGTGCCGAACAATCCGGATTGAACGCTGGCACCAATCTCTGTGTTTTCGTAAGCCGACGGGTGATAGATTAAATAGTGCGTCGCCTTTTGTTCACCACTTTCAGTCTGATAGCGGAGTGCATACGTTTTGGATGGGTCCTCGTCACATGCTTTGATCCATGCGGTAATTTCCGGATGCCCTTCGTATTGTTCTATGCTCACTTGCGCCGTGCCCATAGATGAGGCATTCTGAAAGCTGCTGAAGCTGAACACTCCCAATAACACCAGCAGTAAAACGGGAACTAAAACGATAACCAGAAGAATTTTTCCCAATGCCGTATCCTTTTTTCTTACCGGCGGGGTAAATCCATCGTTATGGTCCGGCAAAGGAGAAGCGCATCTGGGGCAGACCGTCCAGTCCGGCTCTGCCGGGAAGCCGCAGTTCGGACAGGACGCTTTCAGCTTTGTGCCGCATTTGGGGCATACAGTGTATTGCTCCGTAACTGCTGCCGCACATTTGGGGCATTTCAAATCCGAATAGCTGTTACGTATTAACAGGTAGATGATAAAGCCGACAAAAACGGGAGCCAATATAGCGACCAGGGTCCAAAGAGCCGCATTCATACCGCGCCGAACCGCGTCACGATAAACATAGACACCGATCAGCACCGGAATGCCGACAAGGATAGTGAGGTAGACGAATAGTACTATAGATGTCCCTGAATATGAGATGCCCATGTTAAATTCCTCCTTTTATGAGTAAAAACTATCGCAATCACTCCGCTGCCGCTTATAGCGACACAGACATAAGCAACGCAAATCATTGAAAGTACAAAATTGACAGGCTGTAAAATGAGCGCTGTAATAAGCAGGCACATTTCAGCAATAATACCCGCCAGCGCCAAAAGTGCCGTCTGCCGCCTCATTTTACGCCGTTCTATTTCGGTTCGAAGCGTTTTCTCACTTACAGCCGGTGGCCGGATACCATCAAAATGGTATATCTGATTCATTTTTTAACGCCTCCTTCAGCAGTTTTTTGGATTTACTCAGCCGTGATTTTACGGTACCAACGGGAATACCCAGCACTTTCGCGGTTGACTTAAGGTCCATATCCCGGAAATAAAACAGGATGATTGTCACTCTGAGCTTTTCAGGCAACCGGTCAATAGCTTCGTGTAATACGCTGTAGTCTTTCGGTGGCGCGGACGAAACGGATTCGATGGCGGCATCTTTTTCCTCGTTGCTGGAAAAGCCGTTGAAAATCGGACTTCTGGCAATTCGTCTCAGTGTATTGCGGTAAGTATTTACGCAAATTTGTGTCAGCCAGGGTTCAAATTCCTTTGCGGTATCATATTGTGAAATATTTTTAACCACCTTCAGCCAAGTCTCCTGATACAGGTCGTCCGCTTCGGTGGAACTGGCGCAAAGGGTTAAGCAGAGTCCGTACAATCGCTTGCCATATTGGTTTATATGTTGATTAATCAATCCCTGCGCCTCCTTCCATATACAGATACAATCCAAGATATTAAAAAGTTCATTTTATTTCAAATTATTTATAAAGCATTATTTCTTTATGCTATCTATAATAGACAAAAAGGCTGTTGCAAAATTCGAAATATAACTTACTTGTGGGAGAAATATGGCTGCTATTTCGCAGATATTTCGTAAAAAATAGGCGCGAATGGATCCAATAAATAGAATGGAGCCTTACCCGCGCGGCTTGGAACAAAATTCAGGAAATCGTAACTACAGTTTACTGTATAACCATATTGGCATTATTCGCAGGACAAAAGCAATCAGTCCCCAGCGTTTTGTAACATAAACTATGGCTTTTCTTTTACATATTGCCTTGTAAATTTGTTTTGCTGCCTTTTCTAACGGCATTACCCAAAACAACCCTTCGCCTTTTGCCATTGCAGTATCGACAAGACCCGGGCGGATGTCCGTGACTGAAATATTCATATTCTCCTTCATCACTTTACATCTGACACCCTCAAGGTAATTCGAGATATATGCTTTTGATGCGTAATACGCAGGACCATCTGCACCCCCGCGTATGGCAGCTACCGAAGAGATTGCGGCTATATGGCCTTCCCCTTTATTCATAAAGTACATTAGAGCAGCGTTTATAATTGCCGTAAAACCAATAACATTAGTCATTACCGTATCTTCTTCCAAATCCAGCCTCAGCTCCTGGTTCACATACCCAACACCTGCGCTGATAACAATTAAATCTATGCCTCCCATTTCAGCAATCATGTCACTTAATGCGGAGGCCGCCTCCCTTGTATTCGTTATATCCATGTAATGGATGTAACACTGACAGGGCGGATTCTTTTTTAGCTCGGCTAACAGTTCAACACGTCTTGCGGACAGTCCAAGAATGTATCCATTTTCGGACAGCACTTTCGCAAGCTGTTTACCGATTCCACTGCTAGCGCCTATGATAATTGCTTTTTTCATTATTATCACCCTCCATAGATAACATGTATGAAACCTAATTACTGAAACTAACTATAAGCAGGTTTTATCAGAAACGCAAAGGAGACTACGAAATAATCACTGATTTATTAACAAAAGTATTGTCAGAAAAAGAAGAGGGATACCCACTATTGAACTGCATATTGTTACGGCAGTCCGGATTTTGTTATCATCTTTCATAAATACAGTCAGTAGTCTATAACACAGGATTCCGATAATTCCCCCCATACAGTTTAAAAGAATATCATCTACATCCGCTGCACCAATAGCAAAAATAAACTGTATGATTTCAACAGATAAGCTTATTATTAAAATAGTTAAAAAGCTCGCCGGTATTCTTTTATTTCTTTTGAATAGCTGCAAATAGATTCCCAAAGGAATAAATAAGCCTATGTTGCCCAGTACGTTATTCAATATAACGGTACGGGAAATATCAGCATTCCCCGTTAAATAACTCCGGATTGTCCGGAAGGGCACTAAATTCGTACTTCTATAATCTGGTCTATTATTGCTTAATAGCTCCAAAGGAGAAACATATTTAAATACAATAATTGATAAAAATAAAATAACATAAAAAATAAACATACTATATAAAAAAAATGACTGAATTTTTTTGTTGCTTCTGCTCATTGCATATCTCCCATCCTCTTATAAGTTTTTATTATTCAAAATACTTTTTTGGATTATGTTATAAATGTCTCATTATTTTATTATAAATAACTGCTGTTTGTCCGTAAACAAAATCATAATAACCATATTATAACATTTTGTGTCTCAAATGTGAATTACGTTTCTCAGATAACTACTTTCTCAAGCGTTTTTTAACTTCTGCCTCGAACTGAGCCGTACCTTTATGGTTTTTCTTTTTCATCCCTTCCCCTCCTGAGCCTTTGGCCTGCTTTTTTGCAGAATCCTATTATACTGTCCTTGTATACAATTCCCAAAATACCTGCAACGGCTGTCAAAGCAAAAATTATAATGGCTATCTCCCATTTACCCTGCCGTATGGACGAGCCAATGAAAGTAGAGGATATAACAGAGGGTATCCGCGCAAAAGTAGAAATAATCAGAAATTGAGATAATTTCATCGGATTAGCTCCTGCGATATAGGTCAGCATGTCTTTTGGTGTTCCCGGAAGCAGGAACAAAATAAAAACGACCATTTCCAGCTTCCGTGAATCTTTTATAAAGGCAAATTCATCCATCTTTTTTTCCCGGAATAACTTTGCCACAAGGGGAGCGCCAAATCTTTTAGATAACATAAAAATACCGGAAGAAGCAGCGACGCACCCTATTAGACAAATTAGTAAACCGCCAAAACCACCGTACAAGACACCTGCCAAAATTTCAATTGGTTCGCCCGGAATAAATGCGATAAAAATCTGTAACATCTGCATCCCCACAACAATAAGCCAGCCCCCCATGCCAAGAGAAATGACCCATGACTTAAATCTTTCTTGGGTTTCCGGTTCAGACAATAGTTCCATATAAGGAATGACTATGACAGCAGACGTAATCATGACAACCAAAAGCACTATCCATCCTGTAACAATCCACCTGTTTGATTGATTGGCTTCTTTCATTTCTTCACCTTGAAACACTTATATCCCCATTCCGTGTTTCCAGCCCAATGGATACTTCGGGGGATAAACCTATGCTTCCTGCCGATATATAGTCAGTAATTAAAAGCTGGTCATCAAAGGAGGTTTTAATGGAGCCTTCCTTTGTAGTTGCCGAAAATTTGAAATCAAGTACCGCCGGAAGGATAACAGTGATATTCCCGTTTTTTGTATAGGCCGAAATATCGCCTGTTACGTCTGAAAACGTCACTTCTATTGTACCTTCCCCTGAAGCATTATAGGAACCTGAGCCTTTCATGTCTGCCATCGTAAGCCTTCCACCTTTGGATTGATATTTAACTGTGCCGCTTGCATTACTTATTGTGGTATTAGCATTGGTGGTTTCTATTTGAATTAAATCCGATTCAACGCGAGCAAAGCTTAAATTTCCGTTTGTACTCACAATTTTCAGAGTAGGCGTAATAAGTTCTTTTCCATCCACTGTGCCGCTTGTCGTAGTAACACTGACAGAAGCCGCTTTTATATCCGACACGTTTATAATTCCACTCGTCGTGTCAACACAAATTTCTCCGGATAGATTCAGAGAAATTTGAGATTCCACTGTGCCGCTTGTGGAATGCAGGGACAGACTGCCGTTATAATCCGGTGGAATGTAAAGCTCAATATAAGCTTCAAAACCGGAACGTCTTGGCCGTTTGCCTTCTGTAATAAACAACTCTCCGTTCAGGTTGGCTGTCTTGGCGTAATAGCTCTTTTTATCCACATTCATGTATTCTTTCAATGTAACTTTTCCGCTTTCACCTTCTACAACCCGGATATCCTCCATATCGTAATCAAGGCGTATACTTTGAAAATCTCCCATGTCAAACACAAGAGTGTTCACAAGTGAAATTGCTTTCTGATTACCGCATCCCGACAAAACTCCAACAAACAGGGTACCTGTTATTATGATGGACACTATTCTGTTCATAAATACCTTTCCTTTCTATTAATTGAACCGTTCATTCAATATTATTGTATTTTTTTACGGAGCACGCGCCCCGTAAAAATGGCCTACACTTTATATGCGTGAAGCAGATTATCCATACACACCTTTTTAGCTGCATCAATAGAAATATCCTTTTGTAGCTCAAAAGCATCATTCATGATGTGCATTCCCCACCACGACATGGTTTCAATAATGAGCCGGGTGCAGTATTTTGGATATTCCACTTTTCGAAATGTTCCTTCTTTCATATAAAGACTAATATACATTAAGACCTGATCATAAAAATCACGCCGGTATTCTTTATAATAGCCGGTCAATTTTCCTAAATCGTCTGTATTCTTTTCAATCAATAAGCATCCAATTGCGTGTTTTGCAATAACATCAAAGGCATCCGACAACATTTGTTCCAAAGGATAGTTTGTAATGTCATTAAGATGGGCTGCAAAATGTTTTTTTATCTTTTCAAACGCATCCATAATCTCATTATCCAAAGAAGCAAATATTTCTGAACTAATTGGCAATTCAAATTCTCTCGTAATAAATGACGGCTCAATCGTACCTTTCAATATAAAGTTGAGAATATCTCGTTTTCCCGTAAAATACACATATAACATCCCCGTTGACAAACCAATCTCTTTTGCGATGTCTTTTATTTGCGTTCGGGCATACCCCTTGTTAATAAACAAGTGGCTGGCGGCGTTAAATATTAATTGCATTCTATTTTCCATTATGCACCTCATTCTAATTGAACCGTTCATTCACTAACATTATATTCCTTTTCTTCTTGCCCGTCAAGTGGTTTATAATCAGTTTTCCTTATCCTGTTTTCTTTTTCAGGCATTTCTCCGGCTCAAGTTTTATCAGCTTCCACTTGCCGCCCTTCTTTTTGGCATATTGCGCTATCTCAATATCGGTATCATTCGTCAATTGGTAGAATACGATTAAATTAATAAAATATATGTTCCAAACCCATAACACAGAATGCCGTTTACTTGCATAATAGTTTAGTAATAAGAGTTCCGATTACATAAAAAGAGACTGTTTATAAATTTTAATGTAAAAAACAGTCTCTTTCCATTCCTTTATTCCTCATACTCCTCAAATTCTTCTTTTCCCACTCCGCATACCGGACATACCCAGTCCTCCGGAAGATTATCAAAAGGGGTTCCCGGCGCGATTCCACTGTCCGGGTCTCCTTCTTCGGGGGCGTAAATATAACCGCAAACCTGGCATATATATTTTTGCATAATTGCCTCCATTCCTGTGCATGCTTTATGCATACCTGAAATTTGTCCCAAGGACTACGCAGGCACAAATTTCTAAGGTTGAAAGTAAATTTCTTTCAACATTTCTCCTTTTTAACAAATCCTGGTTTATTTTATCCATTTTCCCATTAAAATATGCTGAAAATTTTTAAGGCATAGAATTGTCTTTCATAATATTCTCCGAAAAAACCATACTAATTATGTAACCTGAATCATCCGCAGCCAAATTTAATTGCTTTTTTACTGCTGTCATTTTTTTATTATTACGAAAGGTATGGTGTAATCTATGGGAGAAAATTATGTAGACGGAAAAGGAATTCCTTTAGGGTTCGGAATGGCTCTGGCTCAGAACAGTGAAGCCATGAGTTATTTTGCATCTCTGGATGAGCAGCAAAAACAGGAAGTAATCAATAATTGCCACGGCGTACGCTCCAAAAATGAAATGCGGCAGTATGTTTCTAATTTGACAGAGGGTAACAGCTTTAAATAGTTGAAGTATCAGGTTATTTCGGATATACTAATTTAAGATTATCCAACAGGGTCTTGCTGCAAAATTCACCGGCTGGGCAAAGCCGGGGGGCTTTTGCCGGTCTTAAATTTTGCAGCGGCCTCTTGTCAGGAAAATATAATAAAAAAGGAGACCAGCCATGCAGGAAATGAGTAATCTATATCCCACGGATAAAAAAGAATGTTATAAATTGATTCATGCCCAATTAAAATCCCTGCTAGAAAACGAACCCTATGTTATACCCAATTTAAGCAATACCTCCGCTTTGTTAAACGGTGCTCTTCCGGATATAAACTGGGTAGGTTTTTATTTAATACAAAACAATGAGCTGCTTTTAGGACCGTTTCAGGGAAACCCCGCCTGCGTACATATTCCCATCGGCAAGGGAGTCTGCGGCACCGCCGTAGAAAAAGATGAAGTCCTCTTGGTACCGGATGTTCATGAGTTTCCCGGTCATATTGCCTGTGACACTGCATCCCGCTCCGAAATTGTAATTCCCATCCATAAGAAAGGACAAATTGCAGGTGTACTTGACATTGACAGCCCAAAGCCTGCTAGATTTGATTCTCTGGACCAGGAGGGGCTTTTGGAAGTGGTAAGTATATTAGAAAATGCCTGCCACTGGTCTTAAATAATATTAAAACAGGCGCTGATGCAGGATAATAATACAAGATTATAAAAAACAATATCTAAAATAGGAGCTGATGTCATGTTCAAAATAGGTGAATTTTCAAAACTGACGCAGGTATCCATCCGGATGTTACGCTACTATGATGAAACAGGCTTATTAAAACCTGCTCAAACCGATAAATTTTCCGGTTACCGGTTATATTCCACGGAGCAGATTCCTGCTCTTAATAAAATTATTTTCTTACGGGATTTAGGATTTAACGTAGCCGAAATTGCAGCTGCCCTTAATCACTGGAACAATGCTTTCATAACTGCCCGGCTTGAAAGTAAACGTCAGGAAATTCAAAATATAATACATACGGAACAAAATAAACTAACTAAGATTGATGTGGCAATAAAAGATATTGAAGGGGATAAAATATCCGTTCACTACAATGTTGTGACTAAAAATATACCCGGCTGTCAGGTACTTTCTTTGAGAAAAATAATTCCGGACTATTATGCGGAAGGCCTGCTTTGGAAAGAAATGTCTGTTTTTGCACAGGATAACGGCATATCTGTGTCCAGTAATACTTTTTCTATCTACCATGATACGGAGTATAAAGAAAATGACGTTGATGTCGAGCTTTGTGCACCTGTATCCGCAATAGGCAAAGACAGGGGCGGGTTTGTTTACCGCCATACGGAACCAGTACCCATAATGGCATGTACAATGGTATACGGAGCTTTTCAGAATATTGCCGGTGCATATCTTTCCTTTGCAAACTGGCTGCAGGAACATAACCAATACAGAATGACAGGACAGAGCCGGCAAATCGTTCACCGGGGACCCTGGAATGAGGAAAACCCTGAGAAATTCCTGACTGAAATCCAAATCCCCCTGGAAGCTGCAGGAGAAACGAATATTTGCCCTGAAAACTATAAGCTATAAATATTTGCAGAGCAGATATTGACTCTCACATGGTGGTAGGGCTTACACTGTTTTTACCAAAAATAAAACCATTATGGAGGATAGTATTATGGAACAATTTCTAATGAAACCAATTGGTAAAATCAAAGTAAACAGGGACAACATGTTTATCGAACTTGACCCGGAATATATTCCGGCCATGCAGGCACTGGACGGCTTCAGTCATCTTAATATACTCTGGTGGTTCAGTGATTCCGATTATGAGGAGGCACGGAACACCCTTGAGGTACTTAAGCCATATAAAAAAGCTCCGCCGGTAATGGGTACATTTGCTACCAGAGCTCCTTATCGGCCAAATCCCATTGGACTGACCACAGCAGAAGTCATTTATATTGACCGCAGAAAAGGAATCATTCAGGTTGCCTATATTGATGCCGTCGACGGAACACCCGTACTTGACATAAAGCCGTATACGCCAAGCCTTGACAGAGTTGAATCTCCCGGCGTACCGGAGTGGTGCGGCCATTGGCCCGCCAGTCTGGAACAATCGGGAAACTTTAACTGGGAAGAAGAATTTAATTATTAAGACCAAGCCGCAAGGCAAACTGAACTTGTATCTATTTAATTCATAAGGCATCTTTAATATATGCTGCCAGGAAAACTTATGATATCATGCAGCAGAATCCGTATTTTCTATGTAATATGTTTTTCTGTAACATGCTTTTCTGTAACATAAACAGGCTGCGGCAAAATAGCTTTGGCAGCCTGTTCCTGAAAAAAAGATTATATTTTTTATATCTGCACAGTTTTAATCTGATTATCAGTCTACCGCAGGTCAACAATTTCACCCTGTTTTTTGTATATGCTTTCAGCCGGAACAAATCCCCTGACCATCGACAGGGGGTAAACATGGGTCCCTCTTCCGATTACGGTTCCGGGATTCATTACCGTATTGCAGCCGATTTCCACATTATCTCCCAGCAAGGCCCCCACTTTCTTTAACCCGGTATCCACCTTCTCTCCCTGGTAACAGATGGTTACAAGGGTTTTGTCGGATTTCACATTGGAGGTTATGGCGCCTGCTCCCATATGGGATTTATATCCCAATACGGAATCCCCCACATAGTTATAGTGAGGCACCTGTACTTTATTAAAAAGTATGGTGTTCTTTAATTCGGTGGAATTCCCCACAACCGCTCCTTCCCCCACAATCACATTGCCGCGGATAAAGGCACCATGCCGGATTTCCGAACCTTTTCCGATAATGGCCGGACCATGAACAGAAGCTGTCGGTGCTACCGTGGCTGATTTGGCAATCCACACATTTTCTCCGGTCTTATCATATTCGTCAAGGGACAGTTCCCCGCCTAATATCAGTATATAATTTCCTATCTCCGGTAATACTTCCCAGGGATATGTATATTTTTCAAAAAGAGAAGCGGCAATGGTCTGTGTTAAATCATAATTATTTTTAATCTGCATGGCTTCGTACATAGATAGATACTCCTTCCGCACTTTCAATATGTGCTTTATTCATTTATTAAGCAATGACTATATTCTTACTTTTTATAATTCCCAATGACTTCTTTAAAACAGTTATTCAGCTGATACTGATTATTTAAACCTTTTACCCCGTTGGTCATACGGCTTACGAAGCCTTCCAGCTTCTCCATATATTCTTCCTTGGAAATGGCTCCTTCCGCCACCATGGTAAGCCCCTTCTCCCAACTGGCGGTTAATTCCGCATTCAGCATGGATTTTATGGAGGAATTCACCACATCATATACCAGTTCCCCTAAAAGGGAAGGTGTTATGATTTGGGTTTTTTTATTCAGGTTCAGATACTCAATATTTACCAGCTTATTGAGAATCTCTGCCCTGGTTGCACTGGTACCGATACCGCTGCCCTTTATCTGAGCCCGGAGTTCTTCGTCTTCAATTAATTGACCGGCATTTTCCATAGCCAGAATCATGGTTCCGGAATTATACCGTTTCGGCGGTGCCGTCTCACCTTCTTTTATTATCATAGCTTTCACAGGAAGCAGCATACCTTTTTTTAAGCTTTTTATAATTTCAAAAAAGGCCAAATCAAATTCTTCCTCTTCTCCGGCCGGGTTATTCCCTGCGGTATTCTGGGATGAAGGTGCATTGCTTTCCCCGGAAGTTCCCTTTTTCCGGCTGAAAGAATTCCCGGCTACCTTAAGATATCCTTCGTCCATGAGTATTTTAAAGGAAGAAAAGAAACTTTCCTTCTGCATTTTCGTAACCAGATTAATCTTCTGATATACGGCCGGAGGATAAAATATGCTTAAAAATCTTCTTACAATGGTTTCATAAACCTTGGCGGCGGTAGCGGAAAGGGAATTCAAGGCATTCAATCCCTGACCGGTGGGTATGATTGCATAATGGTCCGTAATCTGCTTGTCATTGACATATCTGGTCCTGGCAATGTTCTTATAGGTTCCCTTTTCCATAATCTCCTGGGCGTATTCCTTACCATGCTGGTAACCTTTAAGCCCTCCGATATTCTTATGTATTTCCTTACTGACTGCGGTGGATAAAACCCTGGCATCTGTTCTGGGATAAGTCACCAGCTTCTTTTCATACAATTCCTGGGCTATCTTAAGGGTTTCGTCCGGACTGATTTTAAACAGCCTGGAACATTCATTCTGAAGCTCCGCCAGGTTGAATAACAAAGGAGGATTCTTATTTTCCTTTTTCTTTTCCAGGCTGGCAATTTCCGCTGTTAACTGTTCTTCCGGTGAAATAGTATCGACAAAGCTGTTTTTGCCGTTTTCCTGCTGCTCGGCCAGACGGGGCTCCCTTCCGATTAATTCCTGAATGAGAGCTTCCGCATCCTTTCGTTCCCGAAAACCATTTTCTTTATATAATAAGGGGGAAGCAAAATATTTAGAACCTTCTATTGCCCGGAATTCGCCGTCGAAGTTCCTCCCCGAAGCATCCAGGGTATTTAAGACCCGGTAAAAAGGAGTCTTAACGAATTTCCTGATTTCACGCTCTCTTCTTACCGCCATGCCCAATACACAGGTCATAACCCTGCCCACAGAGATTGCGGAGCGTTTTCCATTGCCTAAAAAGTTCGTTATATTCTGACCGTATTTTAAGGTTAAAACCCGGGAAAAGTTAATACCCATGAGATAATCCTCTTTGGCGCGCAGATATGCGGCATTGGATAAATTATCGTATGCCGACAGGGGTTTTGCCTCCTTAATTCCCCGAAGTATCTCTTCCTCCGTCTGGGAATCAATCCAGACCCTGAACTTATCCTTATTTGAGGATACTCCGGCCATCTGGTCCACAAGACGGTAGATATATTCCCCTTCCCTTCCGGAGTCGGTACAGACATAGATTTTATCCACATCCGGGCGGTTTAACAATGCTTTTACGGTTTTAAATTGTTTGCTCACTGCCGGAATTATTTCATACCGGAATTCCCCAGGCAGAAAAGGCAGTGTCTCCAAAGACCACCGTTTTAAGGCAGGATCGTAGCTTTCCGGATAACTCATGGTTACCAGATGCCCTACACACCAGGTTACTATGGAATGTTCCGACTCCATATATCCGTCCTGCTTCTTAAAAGTATCCTTTAGGGCTTTGGCAAACTCCTGTGCTACGCTGGGTTTCTCCGAAATATATAGGCTTTTTGACATATATCTTATCCAACTTTCTTAAAAAAACTATTCACAAAGCAAACAGTTCCAATTTAAATTTAATTTTGCAGCTTCGGTATTCTCCGCATACAAAAGCCGCTTTTGCGGCGGTTGTTACTGATTTATATTATTTACTTTTTTTTGGTAACATTATTTATCATAACACAGGTAATGCATTAGTGTCAAAAGTTCCCGCAAAATGATTTTACTTGGGGCTCATTATAAATATCATATTTAATCAACTTATCCTTAATCTTATAAGTATAATCCGATTTTATCTACCAACTTGTCATATAGAATAATTTGGGAGTTTTTGAATAAAGATTTTTGCAACGCAGTAACATTTCTCTTGTATAGGTAACCTTTTATGCTGAAATGTTTACTTTCCTCAAACGGTTCTGCTAAAGAAACTGTTATTTCCTTATATAGCCAAAAATACTGTAATCTCAAATGTATTAAATATGAGATTACAGTATTTAAATAATTCTTTAAGTTAGTTTATAATATAATTATGGAATTACCTTTATTGATTATGGCATGCCTGCCTTAAAAAATTCATTGAAAGTCAACCTATTCTATTCTTTTATACTTTCTTCAAAAAATTCCAATGAAAAAGTAGCTCCCATTTCTTTTTCTATTTTTTTCAAATCCTTTTTTATAACTGAATCAATTGGATTTATTATACCGTTATCAATAATAATTATGCCCTGCTCTCCGCCGTTTATAAAAAATGTATCTTTTTCTCCATCTGTTTGTTTACCTAGAAAAAGGATATATTCTTTATCCGGACTCAATACCTTTTCTCCTCCAATTGTACCAAATTGATATACGCGTATTTGATTAAAAGTATCTCCTTTCCATGTTTCCGAAACCGCCAGCGTACTTTGAACAGACATATCACTGTATTGTAATTGTCCAGTAACCGAAGCACGCACTATCAACACAGCAATATCCTTCATGTCCTCTAAAGAATCTGAGTAATCCTGATAATCTGCACAAATATCACCTTTAAAACCTTTTATTGAATTTTTTAATTCTTCCAAGGATATTGTATGTATGTCTGAGGATACCGCTTCCCCCGCCTGGGTTCCGGCTTTTGTTTCAGCCATGGTTCCGGCCTTATCAAAAACTGCATTAAGACAAAATCCTGCAGCTACCGATAGAATCAGGAAAACTGCCGCTATGGATAAAGTTTTATTACTCATTTATATCACTCCTTATTATTAAAATATCTCCCCTGTGATTATTCGGTTGTGATGTTGATACTCCCTATAAATAATTATAAAACTACTAAATTTTGTTAATTTTGTGTCAGCTTATTGCCAACTCAATCTGGAACTAATCCAAAGCCCTTCTTTTTAAAATTCTAGCTTGTATCTTTCGGCCGGAGCCTATTTTCCGCTGTACATTTTCCTTAAGATTCGATATAATATTTAATAGAAAAATATATTTGCAAGGAGAAAAATATGCGCGATTATCATATATTCAGCGACTCGTCCTGTGATACACCGGAAGAATTGCTAAACATGTATCATATAACCCTAGTACCTTTTTATGTTACCTTTGATCAGGAAAATTACTATAAAGAAAATATAGAAATTACCAACCAAAAATTTTACGATGTACTGACGAATCAGAAGGTATTCCCCAAAACTTCTCTTCCTTCTGTTCAGGATTATATCAATTACTTTGAACCTGTTATCCTTAATGGTGAAGATATATTGTGTTTTTGCTTAACCCAGAAATTCAGCGGTTCTTACCAGTCGGCCGTGAATGCCAGGCTGATACTGGAAGAGAAATACCCCGATGCCAAAATATTTATCATAGATTCCATTCAGGCCACAGCCGGACAGGGTATTCTTTTAATGCAGGCCGCTTATATGAAAAAAGACGGTTATACCCTGGAAGAAGCCGTAAAGCGTCTGAATGAAATTAAACCGACTTCCAGAATCATGTTTACGGTTGATACTTTGGAATATCTGGCAAAAGGCGGCCGGATCGGCAAAGTGGCATCCCTGGCAGGAACCATGCTTAATTTAAAGCCTATGATTCAGCTGAAAGATGCCGAATTAATTCCCTATTCCAATGTACGGGGACGCAGGAAAGCACTGCAGAAAATATTGGATATGACGGAGGAATATTTTACGGAAACAGGTGAAAAATACGAGGATTATGATTTTTGTATGGCAAATGCCACAACTTTGGAAGATACCGTTTTCGTACAGTCCCAGCTGGAAGAATTAATCGGACGTAAAATATCCTACCCGTTATTCCAGATTGGGGTAACAATAGGTACAAATACAGGCCCCGGCGCTGTTGGAGTCTGTTTTGTCAGAAAATATAACGCCAAGTAACAATTAAACGGTCAGGTATTCCCCCCAGGATAGAGTAATATCCTGGCATTCCGGAGCGGGGTATCATTAAGGAGGGGTATTATGTTGCCCAAAAAGGTGTATTATGAAAACTTAGCCGACAGCTTAATAGAGAAATTCAATCTAAGAGGGATTGAAGGCTATTACTGTGATGATGCAAAAGACACTATGATTATGGCAAAGCGCTTCCTTACTCCGGGTTGCTCCATATCCTGGGGCGGTTCCGAAACCCTTAAGGATATCGGTTTAATTGATGAACTTGAATCCTCCGATTATGTACTATATGATAGGTTTTTCGCTAAGACACAGGAAGAAAAAGCCGCCATGTACAGTAAAATTGTTTCGGCAGATTATTTTTTTATGAGCTCCAATGCTATTACATTAGACGGCCAGTTAATTAATATAGATGCCGGCGGTAATCGTGTAGCCTGTCTTATCGCGGGCCCGAAAAATGTAATAATCATTGCCGGTATGAATAAAATTGTAACAGATGTTAACACTGGGATCGAACGGGTTCAAAATATGGCTGCACCTCCTAATGTCACCAGACTGGGCCTGCAAGCCCCTTGTGCGGAGCTCGGCAGGTGTGCCGGCTGTCTGTCGGAGGACTGTATCTGCTGTGAAATCGTCATAACCAGAAAATCCAGAATTCCGGGACGTATTAAAGTAATCCTGGTGGGTGAAGAACTGGGATATTAATAAACATCATAATCATGTCCGGATTATCATGCGCCGTTTGCGGCTGCCGACGGCAGCTATGTCGTGAAGTGTGAAAAAGGAGGTAAGGTGTATGTCTAACAATAAGTTATCTGCGTCAACCGGGGCCGGAGTCTCCGCTAGTGTTGACGTTACAAAGATTGTAAAATATGCCTGTATAACAGGAGTGCT
>DBEP01000096.1:46459-81600 GCA_002294045.1 Lachnoclostridium sp. UBA903
AGAGAATGGAGCCGTTTATTCGCGCGACATGGAACAAAATTCAAGAAATATAAATCATATTCTAGACACAAGTTCAGTATATTGAATATTTTGCTACAGCCCCTTCTTTTTTATCTCATTATCTCATTACCCCATAACTGCATTACCGCATAACACGAATTGCATGATATCCTTCGTGGACGGCAGTAAGGATTTTTCTGGGGGATTGTGCGTCCCCGATGACCGTCAAATCTTCCACTTTCTCTTCCAGTACATCTTCCAACAGGTTATTGGACTGATAACCGGCTGCTATAATAACGGTATCGCATGCGATGGTATATTCCTGTCCGTTTTTGGTATAGATAACCCTGTCCGGTGTGATTTTCGTTACCTTGGCATCACCCACAACATCAATATTTCTTTCCTTAATCATGGTTCTTAATGCCTGATCATTGTTTAAACAATGGTCGGCTATTGCCAGGATATCAGGAAGCATCTCTACAATTGTTACTTCCTCGGCCATTTCTTTCATATAGGCCGCAGTTTCGCAGCCAACCAGACCGCCTCCGATTACGACGACTTTCTTTCCCGGTTTTTTAATACCCAGTAAATAATCACCGGAGGAAGAAGCTGTTTTTATCCCTTCAATAGGAGGCATGAAGGGAACGGAACCAGCAGCCAATATAATTTTATCATATTTGCCGGCCAGTACGTTTTCTGCGGTAGCTTCTTTATTTAGCTTTATCCGGACACCAAGCTTAATCACCTGACGTTCCATATAAGTTATTAGCCGTAACACATCATGTTTAAAGGTAGGAAGACCTGCTGCCCACAGATTTCCGCCTAAACGGGAAGACTTTTCCCACAATTCCACATCATAGCCCCGTTTTGCCGCCGTCATAGCCGCCGACATGCCCCCGGGTCCTCCGCCGATAACCAATACGGTCTCTTTAACATCCTTTTTTTCCGGAAGAGGATAGTCATCTTCCGCATAGCATAAGGGATTTACGGCACAGTAATAATGTTTGCCTGAAAACCCGGCGAGGAGACATTCGTTACATCCGATACAGGGTGCAATATCCATGGTATTGCCGGATTTTACTTTATTGGCCCATTCCGGGTCCGCCAGCATCTGATGCCCTAATACAATATAATCTGTCTTTCCCTGGGCCACCGCCAGTTCCGCTTTTTGCGGATCAAACATTTTACCCTGGCCAAATACCGGGACGGAAACGGTTTTCTTTACGGCTTCCACCACATCCATTTGATGCCCTTCTTTTTCATAAACCGTAGAAATTGCTTTATGCCAAGCTTCATAGCAGCCGACATCAACATGAAGGGCATCTACTCCCGCCTCCTGCAGTATCTTAGCCATCTCAAGGCCTTCCTCCAGCTCCCGTCCTCCTTCCACACGGTGGGCAGGTGTAAATTTAACCAGGATTGGAAATTTAGGACCTGTATTTTTTCGCATGGCGGCAATACATTCCAGCGTAAATCTCATACGGTTTCTTAATTCACCGCCATATTCGTCGGTCCGCATGTTCCATTGCTTGGAATGGAACTGATCCAAAAGATATCCGCCGTAAGCATGTAATTCTATGGCGTCTGCACCGGCCATTTTCGCAAGGCTGGCGGAATACCCCAATTTTTCCACAATATCTTTTATTTCTTCTTTCGAAAAAGGCTTACATTTTAATTCCGGAAACCAGAAAGCACCGCACTCACTTGCTGAGTACGGCGGTGTAAAAGGGTCCGTAAACTGCTGACGCCCCAATCCCGGTGAAATCTGGACACAGACTTTCGCACCATAATGATGGCATCGTTCAATTAACATATTTAAACGTTCCACATGATGGAAATTACTAAGTTCCGTACATGGGCGGGCTTCATATTTTGTAGTCACAACATTGGCCCCGGTAATAATCAGACCGGTTCCTCCCTTTGCACGTTCTTCAAAATAACGGATGCCTTCCGCGCAATAAGAACCGTCTGATTCGCCGGTTGTTCCCATAGGCCCCATAACAATACGGTTTTTCAGCTTCATACTTCCAATCCGGGTTCTTTCAAATAACTTATCCATTTGCATTCTCCTTTTTCTATCAGCTGTTTATAGTTTCTCCGAACCATGGTAACATTTTATATTACCATGGTAATATAATGATACTACTTTGTTATTTATTTGTCAATGTAGATTTTTAAAATCCATTGTGCTATGATATATTTGATACCAGATACGGCATACATACCGTAAATTACATATTCATAGCCAATTTAGCAGGCAAATACAGAACTTTTATACTGCAAAGTTTCAGTAATGTATAAATTATTATATTAAGACAGTATTTTAACCGGAGGAAACCATGTCAAATATAACAGCAAATACAACAAGGGATTGTATTATCCAAACTGCCAACCAGTTATTTTTAGAAAAAGGATACCAGAATGTCACTGTTATAGATATCTGTGAAGCTTGTAATATTTCTAAGACCACCTTTTATTATCATCTTAAATCAAAAGAGGACATTATACTGCATTTTTACGATTCCGTAACACATAATATAAGCCGGTATCTTATGTCGATTTTAGAAAAGGACAACTATTGGGATCAGCTGCTGATTTGTTTTGAGTCTCTGGTAAAGGAGGCCAGTAAGTTCGGAAGTGATTTTTTAAGCCAGATGATGATAAGCAATTTAAAGGAAGACTATGGCAGCTATGATTTCCGTGATGAATTAACCGACATAGCCGTCATGATTATTAAGAAAGGCCAGGCTGCGGGACAAATCCGGAATAAAAACAAGGCTTCGGATTTATACAAGGCTTCCGCTTATATGTTTTTGGGTTATGAAGTTACCTGGTGCATAAAGAAGGAAAAGTTCGAATGGTTAAAAGAGATTAATACAGCCCTGGAAAATATATACGATGTGGCACCGGAATTACGTAAGTAGCGAAAATTCCTATTTCTGTTATTTTTTTAACAAAATAGTATTATTTTATTTGGGCAGGTTTAATATGGGCTAGCCTGACTCTGACTTTGGCGTTGACACTAAAAATAAAGAGACCGCAGCAAAAAGTCAATTTACTCAACCTGTGTTTAGTAAATTGACTTTTTTGCTGCAGCCCCTTCGTGTCTTTGAAGTACTATAAAAAACACACCTACGGAAGACAAGGCAGCCAAATGAATACCTCTATTCATCCCGTCCCCTGATAATGGAGCTTAATTATTAATATAATGGATATTTATCGGTTAAGGTCCTCACCAATTCCATGGCTTTGGTTTTATTTGTATCAACATCATCAATCAGCAACGCAATGGCTTCCGCTATAATATCCATATCCGCCGTATTCATGCCTCTGGTTGTAACTGCCGGAGTTCCCAGGCGGATGCCGCTGGTTACAAAAGGAGAGGCCGGATCATTGGGAACGGTATTTTTATTGCAGGTAATATTGGCCGCATCCAGAAGCTTCTCCGTTTCCTTGCCGGTAACGCCTTTATTCTGAAGGTCCACTAACATTAAATGATTATCCGTTCCGCCGGATACGATGTTAAACCCTCTCTTTAATAATCCGCTGCAAAGGGACTGGGCATTGTCCACCACCTTGCCGGTATATTCCTTGAATTCAGGATTCAGAGCTTCCTTAAAACAAACAGCTTTTGCGGCTATCACATGCATTAACGGTCCCCCCTGAATTCCCGGGAAAATCGCTTTATTCAGTTTATATTCTTCCGCAAATTCCGCACTGGATAAAATCATACCGCCCCTCGGACCTCTTAAAGTCTTATGAGTGGTAGTCGTTGTTACATGGGCATAGGGAATCGGGCTCTCATGATAACCGGCCGCAACCAGTCCGGCAATATGAGCCATATCCACCATTAAGAAAGCACCGGCCTCATCCGCTATCTCCCTGAATTTCTTAAAATCTATTTTCCTGGCATATGCACTGGCACCTGCCACGATTAACTTCGGTCTGCATTCCAAAGCTATCTTTTTTAATTCGTCATAGTCAATGAAGCCTTCTTCATTTACACCATAAGGTACTATATTATAATAGCTTCCCGACATATTTACCGGACTGCCATGGGTTAAATGTCCGCCGTGGGCCAGATTCATTCCCATTACGGTTTCGCCCGGCTTAACCAGTGCAAAATATACCGCCATATTAGCCTGAGCACCGGAGTGGGGCTGTACATTGGCATAGGTGCATCCAAACAGCTGCTTTGCCCTGTCAATTGCCAGATTTTCGGCTATATCTACAAATTCGCAGCCGCCGTAGTATCTTTTTCCCGGATAACCTTCCGCATATTTATTTGTCAAAGGACTTCCCATAGCCGCCATAACAGCCTTGCTTACGAAGTTCTCAGAAGCAATTAATTCAATATGGTCATTTTGCCTTCCTATTTCTTTCTGTATTGCCTCCGACAGTTCAGGATCAAATACCTTAATCTCTTCAAATGAATACATTTTTTTACCTCCATTGACATTTTATCAGTAGTATAACATATTATAATTCATATTAAAAGTTATAATCCCAATAATCACTGATAAGCTTTGCTTATAAAACAGTCTAAACTATTCTACTGATTCACCCTTGGGATGAGAATATTTATACTTTGCTTATTCAGCTGTGTACTATTTAGCTGCCGGGGCTGGATTCAGCATAAACCAGGTTTCAGCCATTTAAGATATTTCTGAATCCACTCATCCCAGAATTCCCAGGTATGTGCCCCCGGCGCTTCCAGATAGGTATAATCATAGTCTGTATTCTTAAACCATTCTGCGGTAAGTCTTGCATTATCAATCAGAAAATCATCTTTTCCGCAGGCATGATAGATTCTGGGAAGAGCTTTTCCTTCATCTATGTTTTTCCGGGCCAGATAGAATATATCATGTTCCGTATTTTTCAGCTCACTCATATCCTCCACCCCAAAAACAGTCATATTAAGACTGGCTTTGCCGGGACGGTCATTGAGTTTATGGGAATTATCCGCCTCCCTGTAAACAAAATTACCGGCTGAAAAACATCCTATGGCAGAATAGTTTTCCGCTTTCGTAAGCCCGACTTTCAGGGAGCCATATCCTCCCATGGATAAACCGCAGACGAAATTGTCCTCCCTTTTATTTGAAATCGGAAAAAAGTCCTGCATGATTTCCGGCAATTCTTCCGCAACATAATCAAAATAACGGGGACCATATGCCATATTGGTATAAAAGCTTAAATGAACCGCAGGCATAACCACCGCCAGTCCAAGTTCGGATACATATCTTTCTATGGAGGTTCTTCTCTGCCAGATGGTATGGTCGTCGGAAGCGCCGTGAAGCAGCCAGAGAACGGGATACCTGTCCTTGGTACTGCTGCCTTCCATACCGATTCCCTGTGTCTTCTGAGGAAGAATTACATCAGCCTCACAACAAAGACCCAAAACGTTGGAGAAAAAATCTACGTGCATCAATGCCATGATTATCCTGCCTCCTTTTTATTTGCTTTTAACGGCAGCCAGTTAAGGATTTTCTGAATATTCCGGTCCCAGTAACCCCACTCATGGCTTCCCGGCTCCTCATGGTAAGTCAGGTCAATCCGGTCTTTAAACCTGTCTCTGAAGGCAGTGTTTATGTAATATAAGAAATCTTCCGTACCGCAGGTCATGTAAAATTTAGGCATCGGTTTACCGGAGGCTATTAATTGTTCCATCTGAAAAGGGAGGTCATTGATGCTTCCCATAACTTCTTCCTTGGTGCCATAAATCAATTCAAATTGCCTGTCAGGAACACCGCTGCCGTACCAGGAAACCAGGTCAACCATACCGGAAAGGCTTGCCGCCGCCGCAAAACGTTCCGGACACATAATACCCAGCTTTAGTGTGCCAAAACCCCCCATGGACAGTCCGGCAACAAAGGTGTCCTCCCTGGCCGTACTGATGCCCGGAAAAAATTCATGAACCAGTTCAAATAATTCCTTACTGAAAAACTGCCAGAACTCATAGCCATACTTCATATCCGCATAAAAGCCTAAATCCGTGGCAGGCATAACCACTGCCAGCCCTTTTTCCAGGGCATAACGTTCAATGGAAGTTCTGCGCTGCCAGATGGTATGGTTGTCACTTCCTCCGTGAAGGAGATAGAGAATGGGTATCTTTTCTTCCCTTTCAACACTCCCCTGTCCGATGCCGTTTGCTTTCTGAGGCATAATGACATCCATAGAACGCTGCATTCCCAATGTTTTGGAATAAAAATTTACATGTATCAGTGCCATATTAATTTCCTCCTTTTATTTATTATAGCACCATTTTTTAATATATAGAATATACGGAATATAAAGATATAAGAAAGAGCCTGGTAAGCCAGACTCTGGCGCTGACGCGCTGTCACCTAAGTGACAAATTTCCATAGCGCGTCATGCGCATCCCCGGTCGGGTTTTTATTCAATAGGACGAACTTTCCTCGTATGAGATAAAAAAACATTAAGTGATTGCCAGGCTACTATTTCCTAAATTTTGCAACGGCACCGGGTTCCGGTATAAATTATATCCTATTAGTTATTTGCGAATATTGATAATATAAATAAAGCAAGCATGATAAATATGTATACTAAATAAATAAAATAAGTTAGCCTTGTGCCGATAGGAAAAGACAATTCCGGATGGCGGGAGGCATATATTAGGAAACCTGCCATAATTATAAACATTATTATACTTATTATTAGAAATATATTTGAGTTAATCATATTTCACAGTATTCCTTCCTCATAAAATGAAGCACAGAAAATGTTTATATTAGTGTTTATGCATAAAAGTGTGTTTGAAAAATCATCACACCGTTGTTGCAATTTGGGAGCGCAGCACCGCTGTGCAGCCAAAATGCCCTTGCCTCCCGCAAAGTGGAACATCCGGCCCGGCACAAACATTTTTCAAACACACTCTTAGGAAAATAAATATTACCTGAAATTAATATTATAGACTTTCGAACTGTTATTAATATCTCTTGGTGTTATGCCCGGTTCATTATATATTCCCGTAGTTTCAATATCAATTCCCTGATTATAGTATCCTGCCCAGACTAGTTCCGAGCAGTACCAGTCAGGTTCATTGGGACTTGTATCCTTTCTGAAATCAATGCTATACCCCTTCCCCAGCTGTCCTATACAAAAATTCGTTGCATTTGTAGCTACTGTATCTGTTGCACCGCTGACCCGCAATACACTGGAATCTTTTTCATCTACACGCGAATCATCCAATACACTTCTTACAACGCCTTCACTGATGGCCTCAACCACTCTGATATAGTATTGCTGCTGGTCACTGCTATAAAATTTGCCTTCCACAATTGCAATGTGTCCGGTAATCCCGAATCCCCCTTTTGATTCATAGATAATATCCCCTTTTTTTACCGTATTTAACAGATTATACTTTGAATAATCGGCAGCCTGAGGCAGGGATGTTCCGGTATTATAGTACCATTTACTGCTTCCGCTGGAATCAGGGTCAACAGCAGGTGTCCGCTTTTCAAGAATTTTGTAATATGTATTCTCATATTCGGCTATGTCTGTAAAATCGGATGACTCGAATTCTTTTACAAATGTCTCCAGACTCAGATTTAACGGGATGTCATTAGCATAAGCATGGTCTATAACGTTTTCGTAGGCTTTTACTATCTTTTCTTCCGATAATGCCGGGTCATCTTTTACACTATAGGCAAAAGCTAAAGTGTTTGCGCCGAATAACAGCACTCCTGCAAGAAACAGGGACAATAAGGTTTTGAATTTTTTCATTTCTCTTACTCCTTTTTTATTTAAATTATTTTGTTACGGCAAAGCTTCTCAGATAATAAAAAGTTTGCCGGAGTTACCGCAAAAGCTCTTCTTTTACAGTTCTGAGACTAAATTGTAAAAATTTACTTCTTACTCTTAATTATTGTTATTATAATACCAATATTTTGGCCTGTAAATATTTTACAAAACATTTTACCATAATATTACATAATTAAAATAAAATTACATTAAATTAATGTATATTACAATGAACATAATAAAAAAGACCCACGGCAAATGAATGCTTGAACTGACCCCCATAAATTAGATTTTTTGGTCTAACTTATGGGGGTCACATCAGCTGTGCGTCTTTTTTCTTATACCATTTTTATTAGCTGTTAGCCGGCTGTTCTCTAACACTTTACCATACTCTGTTTACGAAAAGGTACGGTTAATCTTCCCTATACTTAGTCTATTGTATATTTCAAACTTGCGACTTATTTTATTCAAAGCCCCTATTCCAGATTGCTGTATCCCATCAGATGTTCATCCACAGCTCTTGCCACTTCACGACCTTCCCGGATTGCCCATACAACAAGGGACTGGCCTCTGTGCATATCTCCGGTAACAAATATGTTGGCGGCATTGGTCTGATACTTGCCTTCCTCCGTCTGCACGTTGGTTCTGGCATTTAATTCGACTCCAAAGGCTTTGGCAACATAATTCTCCGTGCCGAGGAACCCGGCCGCAATCAGTACCAAATCCACATCTATTTCGTATTCGCTGCCCGGGATTTCATCCATTTGATATCTCTTGGTATCTTCATGGTATTTGCTTTCTAATTTAACGATTTTGGCTTTTACAAGGTTGCCGTCCTTATCGGCAAGAAACTCCTTAACCGTAGATTCATATACCCTTGGATCCTGGCCGAATACGGCGATAGCTTCTTCCTGCCCGTAATCTGTCTTGCAGATTTTCGGCCATTCCGGCCAGGGATTGTTTTCACTTCTGGTATCCGGCAGCTTCGGCATCATTTCCAGCTGGACCACGGACTTTGCTCCTTGCCTGACGGAAGTGCCCACACAGTCATTTCCCGTATCGCCGCCGCCGATAACTAATACGCTCTTATCCTTTGCGCTGACACAGGCGTTATCTGCAAAATTGGAATCCAGCAGGCTTTTCGTAACTCCTTTCAGGAAATCCACCGCAAAATAGATACCCCTGGCATCCCTGCCGGGAACCTTGATGTCTCTTGGGTTGGAAGCACCGCAGGCTAAAATAATGCTGTCAAACTCTTTTTTGACTTTAGACGCATTGCAGTTCCTGCCAACATCCGCTTCCGTTACGAAAGTAACCCCTTCCTCTTTCATAATATCAACCTTTCGGTCAATAATATGCTTCTCTAATTTCATATTCGGTATTCCATACATTAACAGGCCGCCGACCCGGTCGGAACGTTCAAACACCGTAACGGAATGACCGCGTTTATTTAACTGGTCCGCCGCCGCCAGGCCGGAAGGGCCGGAACCGATTACGGCAACCTTCTTACCGGTTCTCACCCCCGGAGGTTCCGCCTTGACATACCCGGATGCATAACCGTTTTCAATAATTCCCAATTCGTTTTCCTTAATGGCAACCGGATCGGTGGCTACATTGCAGGTGCAGGCCGGCTCACAGGGAGCCGGACATACCCTTCCCGTAAATTCAGGAAAATTATTGGTTTTAAACAGGCGGTTTAAGGCCTCCTGCATGTTTCCGCTATATATTAAATCATTCCATTCCGGTATCAGGTTATTTAAGGGGCAGCCGGAAGTCATACCACCAATTATAATACCGGACTGGCAGAACGGTACGCCGCAGTCCATACATCTGGCACCCTGAATTTTACGTTCCTCTTTTGATAACGGTAAATGAAACTCATTAAAATTCTTAATTCTATCCTTCGGCTTTACAGCACGGCTTACCTTTCTCTCATAATCCATAAATCCTGTTGGTTTTCCCATCTCGTACCTCCTTAGCCTCTGGTGTTAGCAAAGAATGCTTCTATCTGTGCCTGTTCACTGCTTAACCCCTTTTCCTCCATCTGGACAATGGTTAACAGCATACGCCTGTAATCGTGGGGTATAATCTTCTTGAATTTAGGCAGATAATCCCCGAAATGCTCCAGGATTTCCCGCCCTTTGGCAGAATCGGTATTCTTCACATGTTCTTCAATCATACCCTTTAATTCCAGCACATCATATTTTTCAGTTACGGCTTCCATGGATATTAATTCTTTATTCAGTTTTTTATACAAATCCGTATCCTGGTCCAGTACATAAGCGATACCGCCGCTCATGCCTGCCGCAAAATTTTTACCGGTTCTCCCAAGTACCACCACGCGCCCGCCGGTCATGTATTCACAGCCGTGATCGCCAACGCCTTCCACTACTGCGGTCGCACCGGAATTGCGTACGCAGAAGCGTTCGCCGGCAACACCGTTAATAAATACCTTCCCGCTGGTTGCGCCGTACAATGCAACATTACCGATGATGATATTGTCTTCCGCCGCAAATTTGCTTCCCTGGGGAGGGTATACAATCAGCTTGCCTCCGGAAAGACCTTTTCCGAAATAATCGTTGCTGTCACCGCTTAGTATTAAAGTCAGCCCCTTCGGTATAAATGCGCCAAAACTCTGTCCCCCGCTTCCGCTGCATTTTACCACGTAAGTATCTTCCTCCAGGGAAGTGCCGCAGGCTTTTGTCAGTTCAGAACCTAATATGGTACCAAATGTCCTGTCGATATTGCTGACCTCAACCTCAATGGTTTTGGATTGCCTGCCTGTAATTGCAGACTTTAATTTTTTCAGCAGTACCCTTTCGTCAATGGTTTTATCCAGCTCAAAATCATAAACCTGCTTCGGGTCAAAACGACATTCGGAATAATTGCCGGTAAAAGGATTATTCAATATTTTGGAGAAATCTATCCTGGCAGCTCTTGCCTCCAGGGCATCCGTCTTAACCTTTAGCAAATCGGAGCGTCCCACTAATTCATACAGGGTCTTGATTCCAAGCTCAGCCATATATTCACGCAGTTCTTCCGCAATAAAACGCATGAAGTTTACCACATATTCCGGTTTTCCTTTAAAGTTTTTGCGAAGCTCGGGATTCTGTGTCGCAACACCAACCGGACAGGTATCCAGGTTGCATACCCGCATCATAACACAGCCCATGGCTACTAACGGAGCGGTGGCAAAACCAAACTCCTCCGCACCTAACAGCGCTGCAATTAATACATCCCGGCCGCTCATTAATTTTCCGTCCGTCTCAATCACTACTTTGTTCCTGAGTCCGTTCATAATTAAAGTCTGATGGGTTTCCGCAAGACCCAGTTCCCACGGAAGCCCGGCATTATGGATGGAATTGCGGGGAGCCGCACCGGTTCCGCCGTCATAGCCGGAGATTAAGATAACTTCCGCACCGGCCTTGGCAACGCCGGCGGCAACCGTACCGACACCGGCCTCCGAAACCAATTTTACGGAAATTCTTGCGTTTTTATTGGAATTCTTCAAATCATAAATTAACTGTGCCAAATCTTCGATGGAGTAAATATCATGGTGAGGCGGAGGGGAAATCAATCCAACCCCGGGGGTGGAATGCCTGGTTTTAGCAACCCAGGGATATACTTTTCCCGCAGGCAGCTGTCCGCCTTCGCCGGGTTTTGCTCCCTGCGCCATCTTAATCTGGATTTCTTTCGCACTTACCAGGTACTGGGAAGTAACACCGAACCTTCCGGAGGCTACCTGTTTAATGGCGGAACAGCGGTTTAATCCATCCTTGCCGGAAGATAAACGTTCCAGGCTTTCACCGCCTTCACCGCTGTTAGATTTCCCTCCCAGTATATTCATGGCAATGGCCAGGGTTTCATGGGCTTCCTGGGAAATGGAACCATAGGACATGGCACCGGTTTTAAATCTTTTGACAATGGAATCCACACTTTCTACTTCCTCAATGGGTATTCCTTTTTCCGGAAAATTAAAATCCAGGAGTCCTCTCAGGTTAATACCCTTTTCTTCCGCTTCGATAAATTTGGTATATTCTTTAAAAGAAGCGTAGTCACCGGTACGGGTAGCCTTCTGAAGCATATGGATTGTCTTCGGATTGTATAAATGCTCATCCTTACCGCTTCTTAACTTATGGCTTCCGTTATTATCCAAGGTTAAATCAACGCTAAGCCCCAATGGATCAAAGGCTTTGGTATGAAGTTCGTCAACCTGCTTCTCAATATCTTTGATGGTAATACCGCCGATACGGCTGACGGTATCCGTAAAATACCTCTCGATTACTTCCTTAGCGATGCCAATGGCTTCAAAGATTTTAGAGCCCTGATAGGATTGTATGGTAGATATACCCATCTTGGAAGCAATCTTTACAATACCCTTCAGAATTGATTTATTGTAATCATTTACCGCCGCATAGTAATCCTTATCCAGCATATTGCTGTTAATTAACTGCTTGATGGTTTCCTGGGCCAGATACGGATTAACCGCACAGGCTCCGTATCCCAGCAGAGCTGCAAAATGATGAACTTCCCTTGGTTCCGCACTTTCCAGAATCATGGCAACGGCAGTTCTCTTCTTGGTTCTTACCAGATGCTGCTGCATGGCAGATACGGCCAGAAGAGAGGGAATGGCAACATGGTTCTCATCCACACCCCTGTCGGAAAGAATTAATATATTGACACCTTCCTTATAGGCGCGGTCCGCTTCCACAAAAATATGGTCAATGGCACGTTCCAGGGAGGTATTTTTATAATAGATTATGGGTATGGTTTCAACCTTAAATCCCGGTATTTTCATGGATTTAATTTTTAACAGGTCCGTGCTTGTCAAAATCGGGTTATGGATTTTTAATACCTTGCAGTTTTCCGCACACTCTTCCAGCAGATTACCGTCTTCTCCTATATATACATCCGTAGAGGTAACGATTTCCTCGCGGATTGCATCGATGGGAGGGTTGGTAACCTGTGCAAATAATTGCTTGAAGTATCCGAACAAAGGCGGATTTTTTCTGGAGAGAATCGGCAGAGGGCTGTCCACGCCCATGGCTTCTACCGGTTCCCCTCCTGTTTTTGCCATAGGAAGGATACTGGTTCTGTAATCTTCATAAGTATAGCCGAAGGCCTTCTGAAGCTTAGCCCTTTCCACATCATTATATTCCCAGACCTTTTTATTGGGGATAGAAAGGTCTTTTAATTTCACCAGGTTGCTGTCCAGCCATTCTCCGTAAGGACTGCGCCTTGCATAGCTGTTTTTTAAATCCTCATCATCAATCAGGCAGCCTTTCACCGTATCCACCAGCAACATCTTGCCGGGACGAAGTCTTTCCTTTTTCACGACCTTTTCTGCCGGAATATCCAGAACGCCGACTTCGGAAGACAGGATTACATAGCCGTCATCGGTAATATAGTAACGGGAGGGCCTTAAACCGTTACGGTCCAGAACGGCACCCATAATATCGCCGTCGCTGAAAAGAATGGAAGCCGGTCCGTCCCAAGGCTCCATCATAGTTGCATAATACTGGTAAAAATCCCTCTTTTCAGGGCTTATATTCTGGTCATTGCTCCAGGGCTCCGGAATGGTAATCATAACCGCAAGGGGCAGATCCATCCCGCTCATAACTAAAAATTCCAGTGCATTATCAAGCATTGCGGAATCGGAGCCTTCGGTATTGATAACAGGCAGGACTTTATGCAGTTCGCCCTTCAGGTACTTGGACTCCATGGTCTCTTCCCTGGCAAGCATCTTATCCACATTCCCGCGGATGGTATTGATTTCACCGTTATGAACGATTAAACGGTTGGGATGCGCCCTATGCCAGCTTGGATTGGTATTGGTGCTGAAACGGGAATGGACAATGGCAACGGCGGACTCGTAAGCTTCATCCTGCAGGTCCAGAAAAAACATACGGAGCTGTTTTACCAGAAACATACCTTTATATACGATGGTACGGCTTGACAAAGAAACTACGTAGGTATTATCATTGCTTTGCTCAAAAGTTCTTCTTGCAATATATAGCTTGCGGTCAAATTCCAGACCTTTTTTTACGCCGGAGGGTCTTTTTACGAATCCCTGCATAATATAAGGCATGCATTCCACCGCTTTATGTCCTAAAATCTCCGGGCTGATGGGTACTTTTCTCCATCCAAGGAAAACCATTCCTTCTTTTTCCACGATAATTTCAAACATCTTCCTGGCCTGGTTTCTCTTTAATTCGTCCTGCGGAAAGAAGAACATGCCAATGCCGTAATCTCTTTCTCCGCCAAGTGAAACGTTCAGGGCTTTTGCTTCTTTTGAAAAGAATTTGTGCGATATCTGCAGTAGAATACCTACACCGTCACCCGTTTTGCCTTCCGCATCTTTCCCTGCACGATGTTCCAGGTTTTCAACTATCTTTAATGCGTTTGCCACCGTTTCATGAGTCTTAATCCCCTTCATGTTGACGATGGCACCAATGCCGCAGTTGTCATGCTCAAATCTGGGATCATATAAGCCCTGTTTAACACGTTTTGTTTCTTCTAAACTATGTTTGTTCATTAGCACGCCTCATTTCTTTATTTTTAATTAAATACCAAATTGTATATTTATTCGGATAATTCGATATTTATTAATTCAATTTACAAAATTTGGGTTATCAAAAAAGCGTTCTCGTATACTTTTAGAGTACACAAGAACGCCTTTGTTCATTGGTTATTATAATACAGAATAATTATAATAGCAACCTTTTTTTATTCCAAAGGTGTAAAAACCTGTTTTGCCAATACAACAAGACTATTGCCCTGCCTGTTAAAGGAAGTGAAAAATATAATAAAGGCCTGCGGCGTTTTTACCGATATATATTAAAATACCTGCAAACGGCAGCCCGGCCATGAGGTTTTCCATACGGCCGGCCTGCCGGATATAAATCACTTATTTTTACGGAGGAATACCATGTTAAATAATAAAATATCACAATCCGGCACAGGTATCGGACGGACAGAGCACCCTGCCCCGGCTTCTTCCGGCAGCCACTCCGTAAATCCTGCCCCCTCTCCCTCTGTCAATTCAACGGCCGGCCTGGAAAAAGGACAGCTCATACGGGGTGAAATAACGGATGTCCGAAGCAACGAGGTCCGTGTTAAATTAGAGGACGGCAGAATACTTACCGGTAAAGTGGAGGACTCGGGCAATCTTGCCATAGGAGACAGGGTTGTCTTCCGGGTGGAAGAGGTTTCTACGAAAAGCCTTACCTTAAAAATTATCGCAAACAGCAATTCTACTTCTGCGGAAAATACCGCCGGGAAGGCGCTGGAGGCCGCAGGACTGGTCAAAAACAGCCGTAACATCAGCATCGTGAAGGAATTATTAAATCAACAGATGTCCATTGATAAAGGAACCATATCTTTATTAATCCGGCAGTCCCTTATACATAAAGAGGTTCCCGTAAATACCCTGGTGCTTATGAATAAATATCATATCCCCATAGATGAAGCCAACATCCGCCAGTTTATGACTTATCAGAATTCGGAGCAGAATCTGCTGAAAGAAATAGAAATCCTGGCAGGGTCCATTCCTGATTTATTTCTGCCTTCCGGTGATATGCCTTACTCCGAATACCTATCACACAGTTCCCGTTTGTTAAACCTGCTGATAAACCGGAACGGAGAGGATTTGGCTGAGCCTCGCCAAAACGGTACCGTAAAGGATTCCGCCGGGGCAGGTTTATCCCCGGCCGCCGTCACTTCGTCAGAGAGTAACTTAGAAGGCCCCGGCAATATAACTGCCGGTAATTTTCTGTCACTAACCGGGGCCAGAGAGCTTGCAGGTATTTTAGAATCCGATTCCATGGTAAAAACCATACTGGGTACTGAATTTCTCTCTTCCCTTACGAACGGCAGTGCAGATTTACGGGAAGTATCACAGGCCTTAAAAAATATTCTTAATAATACCGAAACGGCAATTTCCCCCGAATTGTCAGCTAAATTAGAAAACTCAATAAATCTTTCCAACGCCCTGGAATCATTTATGGCAAATAACGGTTTCCGCTTATCCCTTACGGATGACATTTCAGCACTAAAAGAAGGAATAACCGCCGGCAGCCTGTCTTCCCGTGATATTATAGAATGGATTCAGGCCAATCTGAATCAGGCGGATGAGAAAACTGTCAAAGACTTATTAACTTCAGAAGGATTTAAACTTTTATTAAAAGAAAACCTGTTAAACAAATGGACCCTGAACCCTGAATCCTTATCCGAAACGGAGGATATAAACCGGCATTTTGAAGGTTTATTAAACCAGCTGAATACTCTGAAGGAGTACATGGAACAGGCGGCCGTTTCGGGAAAGAGCGATATTCAGGCACAGGCAGCCCGCCTTCAGGAAAATATCAGTTTTATGAATACCTTAAACGAATTTTTTACTTATATCCAGCTGCCCCTTAAACTAAAAAGCCAGTTAGCCAACAGTGAATTATATGTCTATTCCAGAAAAAAAACAGGCAGGACTGCTGCGGACGGCATCAGCGTCCTTCTGCATCTGGATATGGAACACCTTGGTCCTCTGGATATTTATTTAGACCTGTACGACAGACATTTACACAGTAAATTTTATTTGGATAACAGGCCGGCAATACAGCTTATCACAACTAATATTCCCATTCTTGAAAATGTTTTAAATAAAAAAGGGTACACCCTGAATACTGAGATTATAGAACGGGAGAAAACGGTAAATGTGGTGGAGGATTTCCTTAAGGACAATTCCGTAAAAGCCTCCGTAGCAAGATATAATTTTGACCTGCGTGTGTGAATAAGAGCGTGTCTACAAAGAACATGCCCCAGGAAGGCCAGCCCCCTCCATTATTAAATGAGGGAGGCTGCGCCATGCATGACAAAGTCATGCTATATGTTCAGCACAGATATACGTAAGAAAGCAGTAAATTTATTTACAATATAGGTATGAAAAGGTATGGGCAGGATAGTTATTCCAACTCTTCCCCGTTGCTTTCTATAACCTTTTTATACCAGTCAAAGGATTTCTTTTTCCTCCGGGATAAATCACCGGTGCCGTCATCGTATTTATCCACATAAATAAACCCGTAACGTTTTGCCATTTCGCCCGTTGACGCACTGACCAGGTCGATACAGCCCCACGGCGTATACCCTAATAAATCCACGCCGTCCTTTACGGCTTCCTTCATTTGTTTTATATGGCTTCTTAAGTAATTAATCCGGTAATCATCCCGGATGGTGCCGTCTGCTTCTATTTTATCATAAGCTCCCAACCCGTTTTCCACAACCATCAAAGGAATCCGGTACCGTCCATACAGCTCATTTAAAGCAATACGAAGCCCCACGGGGTCAATCTGCCAGCCCCAGTCACTCGCTTTTAGATATGGGTTTTTTGCTCCTCCCAGCAGGTTTCCTCCTATTTTTTCTATTGAGGAATCTTCACTGACACAGGAGGACATATAATAGCTGAAGGTATAATAATCTACACGGCCTTCTTTCAGAATCCGCGCATCTTCCGGTTCCATCTTAATTTTAATATTGTTTTCCTCAAAATAACGCTTTGCAAAAAAAGGATATTCTCCTTTTACCTGCACGTCACCGCATAAATCATTGGAAAGCTGGTTCTTTTTTATGGCCGCAAGCACGTCCCGGGGATTACAGCTGTAGGGATAATTCAGCATATATGCAATCATACAGCCGATTTTTAAATCCGGATTAATTTCATGACCGGCCTTAACGGCCAGCGCGCTTGCCACAAACTGGTGATGCAGGCCCTGGAAACGAAGGGCCGGATTATCCGCCTGGTTTATAAAATCGGTTGTTCCTTCATTTAAAATCCCAAGAGACAGAAAATTACCCATGGGCATTACGCCGCAGTTGATTTCATTAAAGGTCAGCCAGTATTTTACCTTATCTTTATAACGGCTGAAAAGACAGGTTGCATATTTTACATACAAATCAATACACTCTCTGGCCGCCCATCCGTTATATTTTTCTGTCAGGGCAAAGGGCATTTCATAATGGGAAATGGTAACCAGGGGCTCCATATTATATTTCCTGCACTCATCAAATACGGAATCATAAAATGCCAGTCCGGCTTCGTTAGGTTTCTCTTCCATTCCCATAGGGAATATACGGGTCCAATTAACAGAAAGGCGGAATACCTTAAACCCCATTTCCGCAAAAAGGGCGATATCCTCTTTGTAATGATGATAAAAATCAATGGCCTCATGACTTGGATATAAGGTTCGTTTTTCCATTGTGCGTGTTATTCTTTTCGGTACGGTATGTGAACCGCCGGTACACATATCGGCACCGGAGACACCTTTTCCGTCCGCATTCCATGCACCTTCAAGCTGATTGGCGGCAGTTGCGCCGCCCCATAAAAAATCTTTTCTTAATACCGACATATTTATTTCTCCTTTCCCTGTAGCTACAATTGCCAATAGCTAAAACTATAATAACGTGATTAATTCTTCCCCATACTCTACATTTTTTCCGGCTTCATATACGATATCCGCATAATCTTCCTGGTTGGTAACAACCACCGGACTAAGAACGGAATAGCCGGCTTCCTGGATTGCGTCTAAGTCAAATTCAAGAAGCAGCTGCCCTTTTGTAACTTTATCCCCCTGCTCTGCCCGTTTCGTAAAGTACCTGCCTTCTAACTTTACCGTATCCATACCGATATGAATAAGTATTTCCGCACCAAAATCCGCCTTCAGTCCGATTGCATGCCCCGTTGAGAATAACGACATGATTTCCCCATCTACGGGAGACATTAATTTCCCTTCTGCCGGAAGGATTGCCACACCGTTTCCCAATACCCCGCTGGAAAATGCCTGATCATCCAATTCGCTTAACTCCTTTACTTCACCTTTTAACGGGCTTAGAATTGTTCCGTATCCTGCGGCGGATGGACGCTTTCCGTTTTCTCTGTCAGCATTTTTTGGTGCTGCATCATTATAGGTTGCCATAGTTGTAACAAAAGCTATTACAACGGCTGCCGCCACGCCGATAAGCACCCAAATCATACCGGAAATATCTTTCGTTGCATTATTGATGTAGCTGGGAAAACCAAATACTCCCATGCCACCTATCATATAGGAGTTAACACCGGCTGCCCCTATGATACCGCCGCCGACAGCTGCGGCTATGCAGGAAATCAGAAACGGTTTTTTCCTGGGCAATGTAATACCGTAAATCGCCGGTTCGGTTACTCCGAAAACCCCTGAAATAAATGCCGGAATACAAAGTGATTTTGTTTTCTGATCCTTTGTTTTTAATAATACTGCCAGTACTACTGCTGTTTGTGCAAAGGAGGCGGCAAACATCGGTGAAAGAACAAAGTCATATCCGAAATTTGAATAATTAGCCATTGCAATAGGAATCATACTCCAGTGCAGTCCAAAAATTACCAGAACCTGCCAGAAGCTTCCTAATACTATTCCGGCTATCAACGGACTTAAACCAAATATTGCAGACATAACAAGGCCTATCAACGAGGTCAGAAAAGAAGCAATAGGTCCGACAACAAGAAAAGTCAAAGGAGTACAGATAGCTAAGGTTAACATCGGTACCAGAAAGACCTTAACTACATCGGGAATTCTCTTCTTCCAGAAAGCTTCCACTTTACTTGCAACATATACCGCTAAAATAATAGGTATTACGGAGGAAGCATATCCGCTTGACGGCAGTAATACCGGCATGCCAAGAAAGGTAGTATATACATTCGTGGCAAAAGAAGTGCCTGCGAATATCGTCGAAATAGGTTCTAAACTGGCCAGGGCAAGTACATCATCCACATAAAGCAGCGCCGCTCCGAGTGCCATACCGGTAAACTGGTTTACATTGAACTTCTTAGCTGCCGTAAGGCCTAGTAATATGGGCAGGTAGTGGAAAAAACCGTCTGCTACCGCATACAATAGCTGATAGGTACCACCGTCCGATGAAATAATATTAAAATACGCAAAAAGCGCCAACAAGCCTTTAATCATACCAGTTGCCGCCAATACACCCAGGGTCGGTGCAAATACCCCTGAGATAACATCAATTAAGGCGGCTCCCGGACTCATTTTTTCTTTGGGTTCTTCAGCCGCAGCTTCACCGGCCGCGCCGAATCTGCCGATTTCATTGACTACCGCAAATACATCCGGTACATGATTCCCTATAACAATCTGATATTGTCCCCCGCTTTGTATTACGGTTACAATTCCTTCCGTGTTCTTTAGGACCTCGGTATTTGCCTTGCTCTCATCCTTTAATTTGAAACGAAGTCTTGTAATACAGTGGGTTAAGCCGATAACATTTGACTTACCTCCTATGTTCTGAATGATAATTCTTGCTAAAGCGTCATATTTACTGGCCATATGTTATTTCTCCTTTTTAATTCATAAATTTGTATTTTATCTTTTGTGCCTTCAGATTCTCTTAATTCCATACACCTCCCGAATACTATATTTTTAACAGGCTGAATAATGGTCAAAGAAATGGTCAAAGCGGATATTCGCTATCCGCTACGCTACTTGCCCATAACCTTATACATACAATTTTTCATTTATAAATAAAAAAACCCAAGCGCAAACAGAGTTTGTTTGTTTCGCTTAGGTTTTGCCTGCTCTACCAGTAACAATCCATTTCTTATTCTTTTGTTCCGGGGCCGTTTTTACCCTGATGATCTTTTAATATCCTGGTTATATGAATGGTCAGATATATCATTTCCTCTTCGGGGAGCGGCACCTTATATTCCTTTTCCACATAGGCTTTGATTTTCCCGGCACATTCATAGGAATCCGGATACTGCTTTCTAATAATCTCATAAAACTCTTCCTCTTCCCCGTGATTATACCGGTTGGTAACAACCCTTTGAGAGAAAAATTTCAGATGGGTAAGGAACCTTTCGTAATTTAAGGAATCTTCTATAATATTAATTTGAAAATGATAAGTAATGATTTTCAAAACATTCTGGATTAATTTGGTTATATCAATGGTGTTGGGCATTTCCGTGCCAAGTTCAGCATTTACAAAATGCAGGGCAATGGAAGCGGCCTCATCTTCACTTAAATCAATTCCAGTCCTTTGTTTAACCAGCTCCACGGCCTTTAAACCAACCGTATATTCCGGATGATAAAACTTCTTGATTTCCCATCGCAGGGCATTGGTAAAATGGAGCCCTTCCTTCTGCCTTGCAATTGCAAAGTTGATATGATCCATTAGCGTTATGTAGATATTCTTACTCAGTTTGTTTGGGATAACAGTCTTTGCATATGCTATAATCTCGCTGCAGATCTGGATATTCTCCATGGAAATATCTGCAAGGACGCTCCGGAAGCGTTCCTGTTCTTTGTCGTTTTCCATACGGAAAACCTTTTCAATCCTGGTCTCATCTATCTTCTGGCCGGGTTTGCATTGAAAGCCCAGCCCCCGTCCCATAACTACGACTTCTTTACCTTTGTCATCAAAGGAGCTTACAATATTATTATTAATGATTTTGTCAATTATCATTTGCATCTCCTGAAATGTAACCGCCCCAGTGCCGTCCAAAGCGGAGCGTTTTTATTCAATAGGACGTAATTTCCTGTTGAATAAAAAAAAACCAAGCCGGATAGAGAATATTATATATTCCTATCGGTTGGTTTTGCCTGCTTCACCAGTAACAATCCTGATTATATAAAATTTTTCAATTAAGTTATCTTTATTTATGAATTTATATTAACATGGGTTTATAATTCTGTCAAGGAATTTTAAATTTTAAATAAAAACATGAAATAAAAGAGTGTCTTTTGTACATTTTGTACAATTAGTTTGGTTAAAACTGAATCAAATGGTCTACTTATCTTTAAGCTTCAAGTTTTAAGTACTTCTTTGGAAAAATTCCGTTTCGGTAGATTGCACAGGAAAGCATGGCACAGAATTACTTTTACAGCCATGCTTTTCCTGTTCAGCAGGCAGCACTTTTAATGCAGACTGCGTTCCTCGAATTCATCAAAAATATATTCCAGTACGGACGGCATACCGACAAATTCCGCACCATACATGAACGTACCGTCGTCCCCTTCCGCCTCCTGCCGGATTATCTTTACCACACAGTACAGAATGGAATCCTCATCTCCTAACTGTAGCCTGGCATTAAAGTAATAATCCAATGGCAGAATACTTCCGGATTTAAAGCCAATTCCATTCTTTGATATATTTCTCACTTCGATAGGAGCATCAATATTGTCAACCCGGATATTATCCTGCCTGAAAAGGCTGGAAATATTCAATTTCAGTTCTGCCTTTAGCCTTTTGCTCCGTCTTCTTTCTTTCATCCCAAACCCTCCTAATTAACCTTCTCAAAAATTTTATATTTTCCTGTAAATTCTTTCCGGTATTGTTACAAAAGCTCTTTCAAAATACGGTTTATGAGACCCGGGTCCGCTTTCCCTTTCATTTCCTTCATGGTCTGTCCAACTAAAAATCCAAGGGCTTTTTCCTTCCCGTTACGGTAGTCATTAACCGAAGCAGGATTGGCAGCAATGATTTTCTCAACGGTTGACCTTAAGACACCTTCATCGCTTACCATGGATAATCCCCGCTCATTTACAAACTTCACCGGATCAATGTCCGATTTAAAAATCGCTTCAAATACTTCTTTTGCCACTGTCCTGTTAATTTTACCGTCATGAATCAATCCGATCAGCTTAGCTAAATTAGCCGCACTGAAACCTATATTCTCCGGTTCCATTTCCCCTTCTTTCAGCAGACGCATGGTTTCAACCATCAGCCAGTTTGAAACTTCCTTGGGTTTGCCGCAAAGTGCCACCGTTTCTTCAAAAATATCGGCCAGCCGCTTGGAGCCCGTTATAATTCCCGCATCATAGGCAGGAATATCGAATTCCGTTTCATAGCGAAGCATTTTTGCATCCCGAAGTTCCGGCTGGCGGTTCTTTATCTCCCGTATCCAATCGTCGCTGATTTCAATGGGTACCAGGTCAGGTTCCGGAAAATAACGGTAATCCTGTGCATCTTCCTTGGAGCGCATGGCAAAACTGGTGTCCTTATTGTCGTCCCAGCGCCTGGTTTCCTGTACCACCGTTTTACCGTATTCCAGTAATTCAATCTGTCTCTTCCGCTCTCCTTCAATGGCTCTTGCTATGGCTTTAAAGGAGTTCATATTTTTCATCTCGGTGCGGGTACCAAATTCCTCGGCCCCAACCTCACGGACGGAAAGATTAATATCGGCACGAAGGGAACCTTCCTGCATCTTGCAGTCGGAAACTCCGAGATACTGTAGAATCAGTTTTAATTTTTCCAGATAAGCGATTACTTCCTCCGCTGATCTCATATCCGGTTCACTTACAATCTCAATTAAAGGGACCCCGCAGCGGTTGTAATCCACTAACGTACAGTCTTCCCAGGGATCATGCACCAGTTTGCCCGCATCCTCTTCCATATGAATCTCATGGATGCCGATAACCTTTTTTCCCCCGCCTGTCTCAATCTCTATACCCCCGTTCCGGCAGATGGGAAGATAAAGCTGGGATACCTGATAAGCCTTGGGAAGGTCCGGATAAAAGTAATTTTTGCGGTCAAATTTACAGTGCTGCGTTATGGTGCAGTTAGTTGCCAGTCCTGCGGCTACGGCAAATTCCACTACCCTTTTATTTAAAACCGGAAGTGTGCCCGGCATTCCCGTACAAACCGGACAGCAATGGGTATTCGGTTCGCCGCCGAACCGGGTGGTGCATCCGCAGAAAATCTTGGTTTTGGTGGCTAACTCCACATGCACTTCCAGGCCAATGACAGTTTCATATGATTTCATAATGTCTCTCCTTACTTATTCCCGGGCCGGGACTGTTCAAAGCTATAGGCCCCGCGGATAATATCTTTTTCACCAAAATGCTTTCCGATTAACTGCATTCCGATTGGCAGTCCTTTGGAATCGGTTCCGCATGGCAGGCTGATTGCCGGTAAACCTGCCAGGTTGACTGATACGGTATAAATATCTCCCAAATACATCTTTAAAGGGTCTGATAAGCTTTCCCCCAGTTTGGGAGCCGTGGAAGGCGCCGTAGGCCCAAGTAATACGTCAAATTCCCGGAAAGCTTTGTCAAAGCCTTCTTTTATAATTGCCTTCACCTTTAAGGCTTTATTATAATAAGCGTCATAATAACCGGAACTTAAAACGAAAGCACCTATCATCATCCTCCGCTTTACTTCATTGCCAAAACCTTCGCTTCTGCTCTTTTTATACACATCCTGGATACCTTCAAAATCTTCGGTACGGTAACCGTACTTAACACCGTCATACCTGGACAGGTTGGAGCTTGCCTCTGCCGATGCAATGACATAATAAGCCGGAATTGCATAATCTACCGCATCCAAATCAAATTCTTTTACGATGGCACCCTTTTTTTCAAAGCTTTCCGCTGCCGATAAAATGCTTTGCCTGATTTCATCCTCCAGACCGTCACCCAAATATCCCCTGGGAATACCGATTCTCATTCCCCTGACATCATCCGTCAAAGCCTCCGAATATCGGTAAAAGTCCTGAGCTACGGAAGTAGAATCCTTGGCATCATGGCCGGATATGATATCCAAAACGGCGGCGCAATCGGATACGTCCCTTGCTATGGGGCCAATCTGGTCCAGGGAGGAAGCATAAGCTATTAACCCGTAACGGGATACGGTACCATAAGTGGGTTTGATGCCGGTTACACCGCAGAATGCACTGGGCTGCCGGATGGAACCGCCCGTATCGGAACCCAGAGCATAAAACGCCTCATTTGCCGCAACTGCTGCTGCCGAACCGCCGCTGGAACCTCCCGGAACATGGTCCTTATTCTTAGGATTACTGGTAACTCCAAAATGAGAGGTCTCGGTGGTGCTTCCCATGGCAAACTCATCCATATTGGTTTTCCCGATAATAACGGCTCCCGCTTTTTCCAGTTTTTCTATAACTGTCGCATTATAAGGCGGATTGAAATTATACAATATTTTTGAGGCACAGGTTGTCCTGACACCTTTGGTACATATATTATCCTTAACGGCCATCGGAACCCCCGCAAGAGGCGAATCCATAAATTCCCCGGCAGCTATTAATTTCTGCACTTTTTCTGCGCGGGCCAGTGCTTCCTCTTCCAGTACCGTGATATAGCAATGATAGGAATCATCCTTCTCTTTTATCTTTTCCAGCTGGGCTTTCGCAGCCTCCGGTACAGATATTTCTTTATTTTTAATTTTCCTGCCCAATTCCAGGGCGGATAATGTGGTTATATCCATTTCAAACCTCTTTTCTACAAAATTCTTCCAGGCTGCTGTCCGGCTCATAATCAGCTGAACTGCACCGTCTGTCCGCCATCTGCTGCTCAATTTTCCACGCAGCCACCGCCGCGAATTCTCCCGCTTCCTTGAAGAACGGCAAAACATTCGGCACGCTATACTAAAGATAAATCAGGCGGCGCACCGGATTGAATCCTCCGTAATAATTTGTATCTTTTTGAACGCTTTTTATACAACAGACTGCAATATCCGCATTGATTAACGGCTGCATTTCCTCTTTTACAGGTACTCTTTTTTTTGCCCTATTCAACAGTTTTGGGAACCATAAAACATCCGTCCTTGCTTGCCGGTGCATTGCTAAGTAATGTATCCCTGTTTGGTTCATTTACCACAATATCCTCACGGAATACATTACGGATAGGAAAAACATGGGACATTGGTTCGATATTCTTCGTATCCAGCTCATTCATGGTATCCATATATTCCAAAATACTGCCTAAATCCTTTTTGGCTTTCTCTTTTTCTTCCCCGTTTAATTCAAGTTTTGCAAGGGCTGCTACATATTCGATGGTTTCATCCGTTATTGTCATAATAAACTCCTTTCCAGATTAAGGTTCCAGCCGGGATACGTCCCTTGGGAAAAGTGTGGTTTCTCTTACATTCTGTTCGTCCAGCAGTCTCATGGTAAACCGTTCCAGACCAATGCCCAGGCCGCCGTGGGGCGGCATTCCGTGTTTATGAATCATCAGGAAATTTTTAAAATCCTCCGTATCCATTCCTCTTGCTTCCATTTTTGCCACCTGCTCTTCATAGGAATGGATTCTCTGTCCTCCGGTAGTAATCTCCATTCCCTTAAATAATAAATCAAAGCTTAAGGTAAATTTCGGGTCAGCCGGGTCGTCCATGGCATAAAAAGGTCTCTTTTTTGACGGATAATGGGTTACAAAGACAAAATCACTGTTATATTCTTCCTTAAAATATTTTCCGATTAAGATTTCTTCTTCCGGTTCCAGGTCATAAGGATTTCGTATTTTCCGGTTATATTTTTCCGATACCAGTCTCTTTGCTTCGTCAAACCGTACAGCGGGAAAGTGTAAAACATCCGGCAATTCTATGCCTAAAATCCTGATTTCTTTTGCGTATTCCTCGGACAGGAACTGCAGGGTATATTTTAACATAGCAGCTTCCATATCCATAATATCTTCAAATCCGTCAATATATCCCATCTCAAAATCAAGGCTGGTATATTCATTCAGATGTCTGGTGGTATTGTGTTTTTCCGCCCGGAACACCGGCGCTGCTTCAAAAACCCTGTCATAAACGCCAACCAGGGTCTGCTTATAAAACTGAGGGCTTTGCGCCAGGAAAGCCTTCTTGCCAAAGTATTCCAGCTTAAATACATTTGCTCCGCCTTCCGCATTGCCGGCTACGATTTTAGGCGTCCTGACTTCCGTAAAATTCTGTGAGAACATAAAATCCCGAAAGCCTCTTACAATTCCTTCCTGAATCTTAAAAATGGCTCTTTCCCTTACGTTTCTTAAAGACACAGGCCTTAAGGTCAATTTTGTTTCCAGGGACGTTTTCAATTTCCATTTACTGATGGGAATCGGCATTGTTGTGTCCTTGGCCGGTTCCGATAAGATACGGATACCGGTTAAACGGATTTCAAAACCTCCCGGTGCACGTTCTTCCGCAGTTACTATACCCTTTGCTTCTACCGTTGCTTCTTCTCTTAACATCCTAATATTAAAATCAGGAATCTTTCCTTCTTCATAAACACATTGTACCAGACCTTCATATTTTCTTAATACCACAAAGGAAAATTCACTCATATCCCTAATGGTATGGATAGCGCCTCTTATTTTAATCTCCTTCCCATTAGAGCCACCGGCCAGAATATCCCGAATTTCTACTATATCCTTGAGTCTTAATCCATTAACAAAATCCATGTTTTCCTCCTTATATCTTTGATATCCAAAAAGGGATACCGTAAAAAATCTTAAGTCCTTCCCTTTCCGGAAGGCGTTTTTATCTTATAGGCTCAATTTCCTGTGATAAGTAGCGCTGTCACGCTGTCACTTCAGTAATAATCTTCCGTTAGCGCGTTATGCGCATCCCGCCTGTAAGGCTTTTTGTGCAATAGGACTTCTTATTACACAAAAAAATCCCGGACACATATGATTAAAATATCATATATGTCCGGGACGGGATTTTATTGTTATAATGTATTCCCGCGGTACCACCCGCATTGAAAGTCCTGGGACTCTCCACTCTCGCATTTAACGCATGCCACGCATAAACCTACGGAAAAATGCCTTATAGTTCAGGTAAATCCTTTCAATTTATGGGCTCCGGAGTGTTCCTTCCTGTATCTATCACCCAAGGCATGCTCTCAGTCGGTGGCACGCCATTCCTGTTTATCGGTGCAATCCACACAGGTCAGTCTCTTTCATAGCCGATTGTTACTATTCACTTATTAAATACACACACAATGTGTATTACACACTGAGTATTTTTTCATTATTGACTTATATTAACACAGATTTTTCTATGTGGCAAGGGTTAATTTTAATTTTTGCAGGACAAACGTGTAAAGGGAAATTATCCCGAAAATAATACCGGAAATAATATCGGCAGGAAGGCAGCTTCCGGAAAACCACCTGAAAATTTTGCACAATTTTTTTTCCTGCATTTGTCCTTATTGGCACATGGACCGTAAATAATATTTATGTTACAATGTAGTAAAAGCGGACAAGGGGGTTTAAAATGGATAGAGAACTAAAGGAAATGCTGGAGTCTATGGATTCCAAGTTTGACAATAGGATGAAGGCTATGGATTCCAGGTTTAATAATAAGCTGGAGAGTATGGACGAAAAATTAAATACTATTCAAAAGGAATTAGCAAATAATAAAGAAGAAATGAAAGTAATGAATTATAAGCTTGACAGGCATACTGAAAAAATTGAAAATTTGGATTTAAGACTACGTAATGCCGAAGCCAATATTCGGAAAGATGTTAGAAAACTTTCTGATGAGAATGAAACAATCATTGAGGTCTTAAGACAACGTGACTTTTTGTCACGATAAATAATAAAGAACTGTCGTATTAATCCGGTTTTCTATTATGTGTAATACTTTGCCAGGCGTGTCTGAAAACTGTTTGAACCGTTCTGACCGCAAAGTGGGGCGGTCAGAACAGTGTAATGATTACAGCATATCAAACTTTAAGGTTCCCTTTCCTCCCCGGCTGGAAAGATGAGCCATCGCTCCATTAATCATAGTCATCCGGGGAGCCTTATGCCCTACATCCGCATCCAGTATGACCGGAACCTTTAGTTCTTCCAGAACGGACAAAACTGCCTCTTCATAAGAGATTTCTCCGGCTTCGTCAAAAAAAGCCGGCCTGCCGAATACAAAGCCCTTTGCCGCCTGAAACCAGCCCGCCTCCCTTAACTGCCACAATCCCCTAATCAGCGCCTCTCCGTTTAAAGCAAAGCTTTCCAGATACCACAAAATGCCATCCTCTTGATACTTTTGAATAAATGGGACCGTTTTATCATACGATGTCCCTGCCAGATTCAATAATACATCCAGGCAGCCGCCCAATAACCTGCCGGAAAGGGCGGTCTCCTCCTGTCCGGTTATATTCCGCCAGCAAACCCTCTTATCCTGATGATACCCTTCCAAACCGGTCACTCTGTCATAAAATCCGTCCTCATAAAAATCAAAACTGGTCTGGATTATATTCTCCCCTTCCAGTAAGGCCAGGCTATCCTTTATGGACTTATGCCAATTCTCCATGCCAAAATCGTTAAAATTGCTTCCATAAACCGTAGCCATATCACAATTGGTGGTAACGGTAAAAGTAATACCTGTATTATCCGAATAGCCCTGTATCCACTTAGGATTTAACCGGATTTTATTAAAATCCACAAAAGGAAGCATTTCCACTAGAAAATCTCCGCCTCCCGCAGAAACAATCCACATAACCTTATCGTTATTTACCAGCTCCATAAATTCCTGCGCCCTGGTCTTTCCGTCCGTGCTTCTTCCCTTATGACTGGATCTGACATGGGCTGTTTCCAAAAGCTCGTAACCTTTCGCCTGCAATTGCTTTTTCCCGGAGTCCAGCCGGATAATATCCGTTTCTTTTTTGTTTCCGTCCGATGGTGCAGTAATTCCAATGGTGCAGCCTTTTTTTATAAATTCTGGATAAATCATAACTTTACCATTTTTTCCTCTCTATCAGTCTATATAACAGCCCTTTTAATCCATATAGACGGCTAAATTATAATTTTTTAATCCGTTCAATTGCTTCAAGGGTATTTTCATAAGTACCAAAAGCCGTAAGCCGGAAATAGCCTTCTCCGTGTGGTCCGAAACCGGAACCTGGCGTTCCCACTACATTAGCTTCCTTTAACAGATAGTCAAAGAATTGCCAGGAAGTCATTTTGCCGGGAGTCTCCAACCAGATGTAAGGTGCGTTTACACCGCCGGAGACACGGTAACCCGCCGCTGTCAGCCCTTCACGGATTATTTTCGCATTATTCATATAATATGCAATCTGTTCCCCGGTCTGTTTCCTGCCTTCCTCGGTATAGACCGCCGCACCGGCTGCCTGTACGATATAAGGAGTTCCGTTGAATTTTGTTCCGTGGCGTCTTGCCCATAAGCTGTTCAACATGACATCTCCGCTTTTTAATTCCTTGGGAATAACCGTAAAAGCTAATCTGGTACCGGTAAAACCGGCATTCTTGGAAAAACTTCTAAGCTCAATGGCACAGGTTTTTGCCCCGTCACACTCATAAATGCTGTGAGGAACGTCTTCCTCTGAGATATACGCTTCATACGCCGCATCATAAATAATGACCGCACCAATCTTATTGGCATAATCAACCCACTTCTGTAGTTCCGCCTTTTTAACGGTGGAGCCGGTTGGGTTATTGGGGAAACATAAATAAATAATATCCGGTTCTTCCTTCGGAAGTTCCGGAGCAAAATCCGTTTCCGACGTGCAGGGCATGTAGATTACATCACTCCATTTGCCAAGCTCCGGCAAATATTCCCCGGTTCTGCCTGCCATGGCATTGGAATCCACATAAACCGGATAAACCGGATCACATACCGCTATTTTATTATCTGTATCAAAAATATCACCGATATTACCGGAGTCGCTCTTGGCTCCGTCGCTGATAAAAATTTCATCAATAGCAATATCAATACCTCTGGTTTTATAATCATTTTCCGAAATAGCGGTTCTTAAAAATTCATAGCCGAGATCCGGAGCATAACCTTTAAAAGTTTCCTTTACTCCCATCTCGTCCGTCGCCTTATGAAGGGCTTCTATTACTGCCGGTGCTAAAGGCAGCGTAACATCGCCGATTCCCAGACGGATAATCTTCTTATCCGGATTGGCCTCGGTAAAAGCTTTTACCTTTTTGGCAATATCGGAAAATAAATAGCTGCCGGGTAGTTTTAAGTAATTTTCATTAATTTTAAACATGTTGTTAAGCTCCTTTTTCTTAATTTATATTTATCTCTCCATCAAAGACCGTAACTGCCGGGCCTGTCATGAAGATTGTGTTCTTTTCCCTGTCATATTGAATCTTTAATTCTCCTCCTAACAATCTGACGGTAACCGAATCTTCCGTATAACCATTTCGTATGCAGGCATATACGCTTGCACAGGCACCTGTACCGCATGCCAGGGTTTCGCCGGAACCGCGTTCCCATACTCTCATAGCGATGGTATTGCGGTCAATAACATGAATAAATTCCGTATTGGTCCTCTCCGGAAACATATGGTGGTGTTCAAATAACGGACCAATTTTCTCAATCCCGATTGCTTTGGTATCCTCCACAAAAACAACGGCGTGAGGATTTCCCATGGATACACAGGTCAGTTCATATACCCTGCCGCCAACCGTAACAGGCATTGCAATCACTTCCTCCCTGTCACAAAGGACCGGTATGCGTTCCGGTTCGGTAATGGGAGTTCCCATATCTACCGTAACCTCCGCAACCTTTTTATCCTTTACGTTTAAATCCAGGCATTTAATTCCCGCACCGGTTTCTATACGGATTTGCTGCTTATCCGTCAAACCATAGTCATATACATATTTTGCCACACAGCGGATACCATTGCCGCACATCTGGGACTTAGAGCCGTCCGCATTATACATATCCATGGTAAAATCCGCTTTATCGGAGGGTTTTATCAGAATCAGGCCGTCAGATCCGATTCCAAAATGCCTGTCACTAACTATTCTTGACATTTCCGACGGGTTATTCACCTTTTCCTTAAAACAATTCACGTAAACATAATCATTGCCGCAGCCGTGCATTTTCGTAAATTTCATATACGGCCTCCTTTCTTACATGATATTTATAATATTTTCCTTTCCCATCCGGCCCCGGTATAACGCCATTTTACAGATAATACAGATAAATGGAATAAAAGCCTGCCCTGAACGGATTTCCCGCAATCTGTTTTGAACCATAAACTCAGGATATTTGTCCGAAACAGGTATGCGGTCTTAACGTTCGTAACAAGCTCTTACATTAAACTCAATATCATTTCTGCCATCTCAACCATGTTCGTACCACTGTCCATACTGTTTTTCTGTATGTACCGGTGTGCTTCCTCTTCAGTCATGTTGTTTCGTTCCATAAGAACAAGTTTCGCTTTGTCAATGATAGCTTTCTCTGCCTCCGACCTGGGTTTTGGTTTATCCCTGTCCCTTTTTCTCCGTTTGGTATAATTATAAGTCATCATCTGCAGGGTATTCAACAAATCCTGCAGTTTTATCGGCATACTAAGACAGACTATATTATTGTCCGTACAATCCTCCAATTTTGTGGCAGAAGCAATCAAAAGCATTTCAAACCCTTTCGGAAGATAATTGTTCAACTCACTGTAATGCATATCTGAGAAACGGTATCCGCATATTACGACTCCACCGTCCAATTCATTGGCAGTTCCGACAACCTGAGCACCCGTAGTACAGGTTGCATTTACTTCATAACCGTTTCTTACCAAAGCATTTTTAATACCGATTGCATCTTCTATCTTGGGAAAAGCTATTATAATACTCAACACATTTGATCACCTCCATCGCCTTTTTTTCTTCACTTAGCGGATTTTCCGCTATGCTACTTTTTATTATATGCGATGCAGGTACTGTCCTAATTCCCATTCGGATACCTGTATGGTATACTGGTTCCATTCCGCTTTTTTCGCTTCCAGATATTTATTTCTGGTATGCTCTCCAAGAACATTTTTTATTAATTCACTCTCTTCAAAAAATTTTAAAGCTTCTTTTAAATCACTCGGGAGGTTTTTAATGGCTTTTGCCGCTTTTTCTTCTTCTGACATGGCAAAGATATTCACATCCACACTATCCGGAGGAGTCAGCTTATTTTTAATACCGTCAAGGCCGGCTGCAAGGCATACTGCTAAGGCCAGATACGGATTAGCGGCAGGATCGGGACATCTTAATTCCACCCTTGCACCGGTTCCTCTGGGAGCAGGTATGCGGATTAAAGGGCTTCTGTTAGTAGCCGACCAGGCAATATAAACAGGAGCTTCATAACCCGGTACTAATCTTTTATATGAATTTACAAGGGGATTGGTTACCGCAGTCATGCCTTCCATATGCTTTATAAGACCTGCAATAAAATGATAGGCATCCGCACTCAGGCCCAGTCTGCCTTCCGGATCATCAAAAATATTCTTTCCGCCTTTGCTGAGGGACATATTAATATGCATACCGGAACCGTTGACACCGGATTTCGGCTTCGGCATAAAGGTAGCATGCAGGCCGTGCCTTTTGGCAATGGTTCTTACTACCAGCTTAAAGGTCATGATATTATCTGCCGTAGATAAGGCATCATCATACTGAAAGTCAATTTCATGCTGTGCCGGGGCTACCTCGTGATGGGAAGCTTCTATTATAAATCCCATATCCTCCAGAGTCATGACAATTTCTCTTCTTGCATTTTCGCCGGCATCTAAAGGTCCCACATCAAAATAACCGCCGCGTTCTAAGGAATGATTCGTGGGCTCTCCGTTATCTTCCGCATTAAACAGGAAAAATTCACATTCCGGTCCTACGTTTAAAGTATAACCTAATTCCTTGGCTTCGTTTATTACTTTTCTTAAAATATATCTGGGGTCTCCCTCAAAGGGTGTTCCATCCGGTCTGTATACATCACAGATAAATCTTGCAACCTTGCCCTGCTGGGGCCTCCAGGGAAAGATTTCAAAGGTATCCAAATCAGGATATAAATACATATCCGATTCCTCAATACGCACAAAACCTTCTATAGAAGAGCCGTCAAACATGCATTTGTTATCCAATACTTTATCCAACTGGCTGGTTGTTACGGCAACATTTTTCAAGTTCCCGAATATATCGGCAAACTGCAGCCTGATAAATTCCACATCCTCTTCTTCCACCAATTGTATAATATCCTGTTTTGTATAATGTTTCATATCATTGTCACTCCCTTTAATTTTTATTCAAAAATGGCGAAAGCATTCCTTGGAACACCTTCGCCTTGCTGATAACATGATAACAGTCTGAATATTATTTGTCAATACACTAAATTTATACATCCGTAAAAACACGGTTAATCTGTTACAGTTCAGCCTTACGGCTAAACTGCAACAAATGATGCAAGCACATGTAAGTCTCGGTTTTCTGTGACTTTCGCTTCGCTACACTCACAAAAAACACCCCGCAGTACCATAGGCTGCATTGTAACGTTAATTTACACAGATTTTCGTAATACACAAATTTAAATATCTGCTGTCGTTTTTCAAATCGATTATTTCTTTGGTTTCCGTATTACGGACTACCGGCCTTAAAACGCAGTCCGAATAATTCTGCACTACGATTCCGTGGGTACCGTCGCTTAACTCAACACAGGCTCCTACCGGATATACGGCCACACACCTTACAAAGACATCCACCACATGGAAATCATATAATTGGTTGCCGTCTCCCATTAAATATTCCACCGCTTCAGAGGGTGAAAAGGCGTTCCGGTAAGCCCGGTCGGAAGTCATTGCATCATAGGTATCCGCCACAGCCAGAATCCGTCCGAATATGGTTATTTCGTCTCCTTTTAAACCTCCCGGATAGCCCGAACCGTCAAATCTTTCATGATGCTGTAATACACCTACCTTGGTAACACTGTTAAGCTCCATGGATTCTGCCAGAATCTCAAATCCTATCTCCGGGTGCTTTTGAACGACTTCATATTCTTCATCTGACAGCCTGCCCGGTTTATCCAGAATTTCAACAGGTACAAATTTCTTTCCTATATCGTGCAGGAGCCCGGCAGTTCCCAGATAAATCAGGTTATCCCGGCTCAGATTAAGCTTTATTCCGATACTAACCGCTAAAATTCCCACATTGACACAATGCAGATAGGTATATTCATGATGTCCCCAAAGACGATTCATATGGATTACCACATCACCATTTTCCATAATGCTGTCAACTATCTCAGATATCAAGGGCTTCATTTCAGCTATATTGCCGTTCCGGTTTACAATACTTTCCAGTCTGGCGGCGGTTCTCAGCCGTAACCCTTCATCCACCAAATCATTAATAACAATACCTTCTGAGATTTCATCCTCAATATATAATCCGTTGTAACCATATGCTTTTAATCTGGCCAGGATTGCTTCCGTCAGTTCTACGTTTTCCCTTAATAAGACTATTCCCTGGGTACCATATAAAGGTTTTGCCAGCCGGGAACCCGGAACCACTTTATCAATAGTCAGAAATCTCATTCCCCTCAATCCTCCAGACATGAATAATATAGGCAATGTAAAAATTGCCCGCATTTTAAATCTGCCGAATATTTATGCTTTCTATTTTTACATAAGGCAATTCCTATATATTAGTGTACTGACACATTGGCACTTGGACGAAGACGCAGAATGAATTTTCAGCCTGCAAGGCGGAGACGGGAAGCGTAGCGGTGTTCTACGCTGACTGACGACAACGCGGCAGATGGAAATTCAGGCAAGTCATTAGCCAAGATGTCAGTGTGTCCTAGACGGTGTTTGAAAAATGCTTGTGACGGGCTGGATGCTCCGCTTTGCGGGAGACAAGGAGCGA
>DBEP01000096.1:81638-81858 GCA_002294045.1 Lachnoclostridium sp. UBA903
ATTTTTCAAACACGCTCTAAGCATATATTATAGCATATCGTGTCAGATATTGGTATACCTTTTTAAAATTGATTTCAGGCAAGTATCATTCTGTCATTGGCAAATTCGCCGCCGCTTACACTTTCAAATTTTGCCAATAAATCTTTTACCTGCAGATTCTTTTTCTCTTCACCGGAAACATCATAAATAATCCTGCCTTCATGCATCATAATCAAGCGGT
>DBEP01000009.1:0-85829 GCA_002294045.1 Lachnoclostridium sp. UBA903
CTGCCCTTGCCAAAAACCCGCATATCATCTATAAGGTAAGCGACTTGTATGAGGCCGTGGAAGAATTTAAAAGCAAGGGATTTGAGGTGGAATTCGGCACAAGTAAAAATCCTTATAATGCAATTATTTATTTTTCCGAAGGCCCCTATCTGGAACTGCTTGCTTCAAGCGGGATGCCGGGTATGGTTAAGAAGCTGCTGCGGGTTTTTGGCAAGGGCAGATTTGCCGACCGTCTGGATTATTGGGATAACCATAGGGGAGGTCCCTGCGGGGTTGCGCTTGAAAACTATAGAAAAGACCTGGAGGAAGAAATAAGGATACTGGAAAAACATAAGCTGGGATATTTTAAGATGGGTTCCCGAAGGAATGATACGAAAGGAAGAAAATTACGGTTTACCTGTCTGTTTCCCGACGAATTGCAGATTCCGTTTTTTATGACTTATTTTAACATAGACCCGAAGCCTAAGAATTATATTCATCCCAACGGTGTGAAAAGAATTAAAAACATATCCTTCGGAACGAAAGAGGAGTTCGTACCAATCATTGGGGAACTGTGTGATGACGCCACGCTTACTTTGTTTATAGGAAGCGAAGTTAAAGATTTAGAATATGAATATGCGGAGATAGTTTAGGCAAATTGTTTTGTGAGGAAAATGGGAGAACCGATTGCTAAAAGATTTTGCCGCTCTATTGCTTTCTCGTAAAGTTCAATAATTATTACAGAGCTGCTTTTAGATTGTAAATCACGGATGTATATTGAATTTTCATCTTCAATTGGAATAATCATCTCTTTTGAAGGTGTTAAGATTTTAATATACATTTGTTCTGTTTGCTTATATTTATTTGAGAATCCGTCTTCTACATAATATAATTTTATAGTAAGTAAATTATTTTCCATGCGGCAGTTAATTATGGGACCCTTTGTGATACAGGTTTTACAATTGGCAATAGCCTGTTCAAATTGTTCGGAAAGGAGAATGTTTTTTGAATCCTCCCGTACTTCCATATAGGTAGTATAATAATTACTCATGTCCCGCAGCTTATGAAAGTCCATTCCTGAGACTGCCGCAACCTTATTCCCCTTTCGTATTAAATCCTCCCACCAAAGAATAGCCCTGTAATTATCCGGTATCATCGGATGGGCATTGTTTATGACTTCAATAAAATCCAATAAGCTGTAATCGTGAATTTTCATCTGAAATTGCATTCCGTTGGAAACAGGAGAGCCTATGCTGAAAGGGTGGGCAATCCCCACTAGGCCTCCGGCGTCATGAACCCGTTTAAAAAGAATATCCGCATTTTCTTTATCAATATCCTCCCACGGAATATAAGAGGATATATTCTGGCACAGAATGTGCCCATAGTAAGAGGTCAGTTCATAGCCGGTTATGTATTCCAGCGGGAGCCGGGATTTTTCCGTAAGTTCTTGTAATTTTTTATGGCCGGAAATAGTATTATGGTCGGTTAAGGAAAACCGGCGGATGTTCAGGCCGTAAAAGCATTGCAATAATTCCTCTACGGTCATGTCACCGTCAGACTCCACAGTATGGTTATGCAGCTCGATTCGTTTATACATCTATTTTTCTCCCTTTATTTCTAAGGTATAGGCAGTTTGGTTTTCGGCAACGTTAAAGACATTAACCACGATTTTTATCATACCCTGCATGTCTTTACAAGGAAGGCATCCATATGAGCTTTCGTTTTCTCCAAGTATGATTTCTTTCTTCCTGCCGGGTTTGTGGACGTTCCCGGCAAAATCCCCATTTATAAATACAGCTAATTGAATTTCTGTTTTTATGGAATTCAGGATATGCACATATTGTTCTTCCTTTAAGCTTTGCTCAAAATGCTTCTCATAAGCATCTGCGATTTTATCTCTCAAAGCATCATCCGGCTCAGATACTTTTTCCTTGTCATAGGTAAGACAGATATATAATTTTTTATATACATGTTCCAAACAGAAATTATAAATGACATTCCCTGTAAAACCCCTGTTTAAGGTGCCGTTCAGTAATTGTAAGTTTTCCATATAATCTAAATTCCTTTTTTAATCAGCTTTTTGCCAGAAATATTGTCTTTCAGAAACATGGTAACTTTTCAATGGAAAGATGTCAACAGCTAAATTCAATTTTACAAATTCATAACATAACTTTACCCAACTATTTATAAATTTTTATATAAATTTAAAAATGGCTTAGTATTATAGACATGCTGAGAATTACTTAAAGGAGAAAATATATGACATTTATAACCGCGCATTCGGGCTGTGACCATACAACGGATAATTCCATCGAATTTCTGGAATATGCTCTCAGCCGGGAGGTTGATAATATAGAAATCGATGTCCAAAAAAATGAAAATGGAATTTTAGTACTGTCCCATGACAAAGCGGACCGGAGTGCGCCCTTGCTTGAAACCGCATTTTCCATGCTGAAAGCATATCCGGATAAGAAAATCAACTGTGATCTGAAACAAGAAAATCTGGAATTTGAGGTTTATTATCTGGCCCAAAAAACAGGGGTTGCAGACCGGTTAATTTATTCAGGTACGGTAAACTTAAGTTTAATAAAACGGGCACACAGTCAGCTGCCAAACATAGATATTTACTTAAATATTGAACGGTTGTTTCCGCAGGTCTATCAATTCCGTCCCCAGGGGAATACGGAAAACCATTATAAGAAACTATATCAAGCGGCGCTGGAAGTATCCGGGTTTGAGTTTACATGTATCAATGTTGAATATCATATGTGTACGGTCACATTTCTTGCTTTTCTGAAACAGAATAAAATTCCATGCTCTGCATGGACTGTAAATGATGAAAGTAATATAAAACATTTGCTGGAGCAAGACTTATATAATATTACGACCAGGAATGCCGGCAGGGCGCTTAAAATCAGAGAGGAGTTTATGCAATGAAGTTATTGTCACCCAGAGCGGTATACTACACCTTGGGAAAAAGAAAATTTATGGAATACCTATTGATTTCCCTGTTTTTAATATTCTTTTATCTGCCCCTTGCGAATCTTTGCATGCTTGCCTTTGCGAACCGGTACGAAGTGCCGAGTATTTTCCCGCAGGAGTTTGGTTTTAAGTGGTGGAATTTTGTCCTTGGACAGAACAGCCTTGTCAGGTCAATTATAACTTCTTTTGTTCTTGCGATTATAGTAACGGCGGTATCTTTGCTTATATGCATTCCGGCAGCTTATGCTTTAGCCAGATATAATTTTATAGGTAAGAAGCTATTCTTATTATCCTTTTTAATGAGTAATGCTTATCCCAAAATGGGTCTTTACATATCAATGGGGATTATATTTTATAAATTAAATCTTATGGGTACTTTTGCAGGTGTTGTGATAATTCATGTTCTGAATTCCATGATGTTTATGACCTGGATTCCGTCCGGTGCCTTTCGAAGCGTATACAGACAGCAGGAGGAGTCGGCAAGGGATGTGGGAGCCGGTCCTTTTAGAACATTTATAAGCATTACGCTTCCCCTTGCGACACCGGGAATCGCAGTAGCCTCTGTTTTTACTTTTTTAGGTTCTCTGGAAGAATCACAGGGAACCTTACTGGTAGGTTTCCCCCAGGTTAAAACCATGCCGGTGCAATTATATGGAATTATTATGGAATATCCCATTACAGCAGGGCCGGTATTATCCTTAATACTGATTATACCCACCTTACTGATATTGTTTGTTATGAGAAAATATGCCGGTGCCGATACGATCTCCAAAGGTTTTAGTATGAAATAACAGAAAGGAATGTGATGAATGCAGCAGAAATTAAAGGTACAAATAAAAAATCTAAAAAAGAAATACAAAAACGGTGACGGAGTTGAAAATATAAATATAGATGTTTATGAGGGGGAATTTGTTACTATGCTGGGGCCGTCCGGCTGTGGAAAAACTACAATTCTTAGAGCCCTCGGAGGCTTTTTAGATGTAGATGAAGGAGATATCCTGATAGATAATCGGCCAATGAATCATCTGCCTCCGGAAAAGCGTCCTACCGCCATGGTTTTTCAAAGCTATAATTTATGGCCTCATATGATAGTGTACGATAATTTAGCATTTGGCCTCAAATTAAAAAAGATGGCTAAAGAGCAGATACAAATAGAGACTCAAAAAGCCTTAAAGTTAGTAAACATGGAAGGATATGAGAAAAAATATCCAACTCAGCTTTCCGGCGGACAGCAGCAGCGTATTGCAATTGCAAGAGCTTTGTTACTGAAACCCTCCGTACTGCTTCTGGATGAACCATTTTCAGCCCTGGATGCGAAAATCCGTAATCAGATGAGAGAAGAATTGAAAAAAATACAGGAAGAACTGAATATTACAGTTGTATTTGTTACCCATGACCAGAAAGAGGCAATGGCTCTGTCCCACCGGGTTGTTGTAATGAACAAAGGTAAGATAGAACAGATTGGCACACCAACTGAGATTTATGATTATCCGGCTACCAGATATGTGGCATCTTTTATTGGTGAAATGAATTTTATTGATGGAAATGACAGGACAACCATTGCGGTTCGGCCTGAGGATATAGTAATTACAAAAGGCGGCAGCACCGGTGAATGGAACGGCTGTGTAAGTTCAATTATGATTTTAGGTCATTACGCGGAAGTAAATATCCGGACCAAGGACCAAATCATAAAGACCTATTTGACAAGGGCTGTTGCCGATACTATAAGAGTCAAAGATGAGGTGTCTTTGTCATTTAGCAAACAATGTGTTTATAGAGCTTAATTTTAATGGAGGAATTTATGAGGTTAATCAGAGAGAAAATGAAAAAAACAGTTGTAATAATTATGCTTGCCGTTATGAGCATTGCCGCTGCCGGCTGTTCCGGTAATACGAAGGAAGATAAGACCATTACCATTTGGTCCGGCGGCTCCGATAATGTCCGTGTGCAGTTTGAGGAGCAGATTGAACAATTTAATCAGCTGGATACCGGATATACGGCAAAATTAGAGTTTATAACTTCCGGTACCGGTGCGCAAAGCTTGCGTGACCGTGTAATTGCCGCGAAAAAAGCAGGCGAAACCGGCACCGATTTTGATATTATTGAATTAGGCGGTGATGAAGTAACACGTTATGTGGAAGAAGGCGGAGATGATTTATTCGTAACGTTAGATAAATCAAAAATAGAGAACTTAAAAAATCTTAAATTCGAAGCAACCTTCCGGAATGATTTGGTTATGCCGTACAGGGGGACAACAGTAGTGCTTGCTTATAACGCAGAAGCCGTTCCTAATCCGCCGAAGACAACAGAGGAATTATACCGGTGGATTAAAGAAAATCCGGGCCGTTTTGCATATAATACTCCCGGTTCAGGCGGTGCCGGCGGCAGTTTTGTTACAACCAGCGTATATAATTTACTTGGAGAAGAAGCTCTGACATCCAGTGATGAAGCTTATATGGAGCAATGGGAGGAAGGCTTTGCCCTATTAAAAGAGCTTCATCCTTATATGTACCAATCTTCCGGGAAAGTTGTTTATCCGAATAAAAACCAGGGAACACTTGATTTGCTCGCCAATAAAGAAGCTGATATCATTCCGGCGTGGGCCGATATGGTTATTTCCCAAAAGAAACAGGGGACCTTGCCGGAAACGATTAAAATTGCACAATTGGAGCCATCCTTCACGGGCAGTACGGTTGTTCTTGGCATTCCGTCGATTGGCTCCAACCAGGAAGGTGCGTATGAATTCCTGAATTATATGTTAAGTCCGGAAGCACAAAATATCGCCTTAGATTCCATGGCGGCAATTCCTGTTATCGACTATAGTTTATTAGACCAGAATTTAACGGATACAATTTCTGATTTACAGATTGAAGCCTTCCGGATAGGCAGCCTTGGAGAGCTTAGTACAAAATTAAATGAAAGATGGGATGCGGAGATTGGAACTTTGGAATAAGCCTTAGGAGTTCAAAATGAAAAATAATAAAATGCAAAAAATCTTACCCTATCTTATGATACTTCCTTCCTTGCTTATTTTGGCCGGAGTTGTATTTTATCCGATTATAATAAGTGTTTTACGAAGCCTTCAGGTCCCCGGAGGGGGTTATGGATTGGACAACTATATTTATTTCTTTACGGATAGGGTTCAATCCGGAAATATCCTTTATACTCTTAAAGTGGTAATCATTACCGTAATATTGGCCATTGCAGTTTCTTACCTGCTTGCAATTTATTTAAGATTCTCAAATACGGCAGTGAGTCAAGCAATCGGGCGGTTATACATATTGCCGAGATTTATACCGGGTCTGGTAGCAGTAAACGGCATGATTACCATTATCCGTGATTCCGGTTTAATCAACCGTATATCACAGGCATTCGGCGGTAATCTTAAGCTGGGTTTAATGTACAATGAAAAAGGCGTTATACTCATGAACCTGTGGTTTAACATTCCTTTTGCCACCATGTTATTATCCTCAGCTTTATCCGCTATACCGGATTCTGCCATAGAAGCGGCAAAAGATGCCGGTGCCAATAAGATACAGCTTTTGTTTAAAATGATTTTACCGCTGTCATACAAAAACATTTTTGTAACCGCAACCTTTGTATTTATGAGCAATATCGGTTCTTTTACAACACCATATTTACTGGACGGAACAAATCCCCAGATGTTAGGCATCTCATTATTTAATCAGTTTAACAACGGAAACTATGAAAAAGCGGCGGCCTTGTCCGTAATTATATTTTTGCTTTCTGCCGTGTCGGCCATGGTATATATCTATACCAATCTTAAAAAAAGCGATTGGGAAGAGGCACAGTAGTATATCATTCACAAATTAACTGGACCGATTACTTGTCTGAACTTCCGGGTGCAACATTCAAAAAGCCTCGACGCAGCCCCGCTGCGCCTGTGTTTTTTGAATGTTACCTCTGAAAGTTTATCCTGTGTGCTCAGTCCGGTTATTTGTACTTATTTACCCCTGTTTTTCTGAAAACCTGGGGTGTCTTTCCGGTTATATTTTTAAATTGTCTCGAAAAATATGAAATATTAGGGAAGCCGCTGCTTAAAGCGACATCTCTGATGCTCATCTGGCTTGTCAATAATAATTCCTTTGATTTCTTCATACGTTCGGCCAAAATATATGCAGTTAATGATTCTCCCGTCTTTTCTCTGAATACATGGGATAAATAATCGGGGCTTAAATAGACAAGGGAAGCCAGAGTCTTTCGGCTTAATTCGTCTCCTAAATGTTCACGGATATACCGCTTTATAATATCTATGGAGGAATCTGACTGATTAATAGCCAGCAGGCACTCATCAAAAACATCAATCACATGAAACACCCATATTTTCATCGTTTCTATGGAGCTGCAGGCTTGTTCAAAAATTTGCTCCGAAGTATTGCCGTTGAAAAGGCGGTGTGCCGACTCACCATTTTTTTCAAGGATTGAGTAGATTATTTGTATGAAGTCATGATTAAATCGCAGTAAATCACTGCGTTCCGCAGTTTTTGACGCCTGTAAATCTTTTAAAAAGCGCAGGGCCTGTTCTTTCATTTCGGTTTTTTTATGGAGCATTAATAAATCGGACCATTCATCCTTAGGAATAATTTTGGGGCAGGAGCTTTTAACCGTCGGAAGGGTCGTATCTATTACCTTGCTATCCTCACAGATAATGTTGCGGGAATAATTACTTAATACTTTGAAGGCTCTGCCCGTATGGAGCATGGATGTATCACCGTCTATATATATTTGAAAAATTCCCGGCAAAGATATGGAAAGAGCCTGTATTATCTTATTGGATAATTGAAATAAATTGGAACGATCGTGAATTTCGGTTTTCTTCAGGCATATGGCATATTGTTTTTCATTAAGCCGTGTAATAACCGGGCTGACTTCATATGCTTCAAGCAGTTCATTTATGACATTTTTAATAGCATACTCATACAGGTTTAATTCCCACCTGTCATTGGCACACTTAATATAACCATTAAGAAGTATGATATAAAAACTCTGATAATAAAGAGCCTTAGGCAAACAATACTGTTTTAGCTCATTTAATATCTGGTCCGGTTCTTCCGGTATAATCTGTGTGCTTAGGTTATTCCAGAATTGTTCTTCCAGCTTTTTTCTACTGTTATTCCAATTTTTCGAATTTTGCTCGTATAACTCCTGGACTTCCAACTGTCTTACCTTATTAACAGCTGTTAACATACAGTCATTTAATTGCCGGCTGTCTATGGGCTTTAACAGGTAATCAATACTCTGCAGCTTGATTGCGTTGTTGGCGTAATCAAAATTCGCAAAAGAAGTCAAAAATACGGTCACTGTATTATATCCGTTTTCACGCACCCATTTTAATAAATCCAAACCACTGCCTTTCGGCATTTCTATATCGCTAATCATGATATCAACCGAATGCAGCTGAAAAATTTCCTGGGCCTGCTGCATGCTGTAGGCACTGAATACACGTTCAATACCTAGCTGTACCCAATCGATGGAAGCGCGCAGGCTTTCAACACTGTAGTATTCATCATCAACAATTAATAAATTCAAATTACTTCCTCCTTAATAAAAAATGGAACAAAAGGTATATTAAGTTTAATTTGTGCACCGGCATCCGGCCGGTTCGAAAAATAAAAATTACAATTTTCCTCGCCAAATATCAGGCAGGCTCTCTGCAATACATTACTGATTCCAATATGCTTTAACCTCGTATCCTTAACATATTGCCTGATATCCTGAATCTGATTCAGTATATTCTCACTGAATCCGCAGCCGGTATCCCAGATAGTAATCACTAAATTGTCTCGTTCTTCTCTTTTCGTAACGGTAATGCTGATATGAATCTCTATGGTTTTACCCATAACTACTTCATATTTTATTGTATTTTCAATAAAATTTTGTATCAGTAAAGGTATGACGGTTGCATTCATGGCTTCGGGTATGCAGTCCGTAAACAAAGCAATCCCGTTGGGATAACGAATCTTAGATAATTCAATATAATTTTTCACATGCATTAACTCCTGTTTCAGTGATACTGTTTCACCGGAAGAAAGGGTATAGCGTAAATGCTGGCTTAAATCTTTCAGCATAATTTTCATTAAATCCGGTTTGTTAATTTCAGCAAGCTGATAGGCCATGCTAAGACAATTAATTAAGAAATGAGGCGTAATCTGCAGCTTTAAATATTGGGTATGGATGTGCTGTCTTGATAGCTTCTCCTCATAAACATCAATCTTCAAGGCTTCTATTTCACGGACCATTTCATTAAATGCATTATAAACCTCACCAAATTCAGTACTAACCTTTTTGGTACTGACCACCGTATCCAAATTACCGTTTTTCAAGGAAGAAATTGCGGCATTTAATCTTGTTAAGGGTTTTATAACCAGATGGTTTATTATAATGGCAGCCAGTACCATTAAAGCCGATACTGCCAATATTGCTGTAACAAGTAACGGTGTATACCGATTTGAATCCATAAAAAACTGGTCTTCCGGAATAAGAGTAATAATGTAAGCATCTGCAAAATCAACTTTACAGGATACGATAAGATTTTTAATATTTTCAATCTCTTCGTATTGATAATGTTTCTGATTTGTAATCTTTGGCACTTGTATTGATTTTACAGGCATATTATTATCAAGTACACTGCCGCTGCCATCTGCAAAAAAAACGGACTCATTCATTTCCTTGCCCACCAATGGCTGCAAGGCGGCACTCGTACTGATCCAGGTTCCGATATAGCAGCTGTGGATACGAATCACACGGAAAAGATAATAATTATCCGCTATTTTAAGAGGAATCCATTTGTTTTTATTATTTTTTTCCAGAAAAACGCCGTCCTGCAGCAGCGGAATAAGTGTATTTTTAAAATCCCTTGATTTATCGTAAGATACATTGGTATTAGTTTCAGTAAAATAGGTTCCTTCCTTTAACGTATAAAGAAAGAAACCGTCCATATCATAGATAGGCAGGGCGGAGCGAAAACTCTTTTGTATATGGTACAAAGAAGAATACCATTGTGTTGAGGAAGTATAATCGGAAGACAGAATACGAATATCCATATCATCATAAGCAAAATTTGTTAAATAGTTATCAACAATATCAAAACCGTCACTCAGCCTGTTTTGATACATAGTAATAGTTTCCTTCATGGTATCATAAATTTTGTTCTGGACATCTTTTTTTGCAATGACATTATTGATTGCAATCAGAGCGGTAAGAAGGACAAAAATTAATAATACAAAAGCAACTAGTTTAAAACGTACGGAATTAATTTGAAAGTGTTTCAAGCGTAATCCTCCTGTATTATGAATTTTGTTTAAAATCATAATAACATAATAGAAATTTCAGTGCAATATTAATCAGATTACATCAAAGAATTATGATATATCTTCTCTTAATTGTGCAAATATACAACAGGATAGTTCTTTTGCTGTCATATACTTCTAAGTTATAATGAGCATGTCAAGCAATACAGGATAGCAAAAATATAAGAGAGAGAGGATTGTTAAATGAAAAAAGTATTAGTGATGATTTTAGCTGTTATTTTTGTTTTTAATCTGGCAGCATGCAGCAATAAAAATAATTCCGATGCAGGCATTGAAAGTATGAAGGGAGAACAGAGTGCTGATGCAGGCAAAAACAGTGATTCCAAGGATGGTGCCGGGGCGGCGGATACCGGAGAGGTCACCCGTCTCGTTATGGCTTTCATGACCTGGACCGGGGCTCCTGCCGATACACAGAAAATCCAGGATGCAATCAATGAAATTACTATTCAGAAATACGGCATAGAAGTTGAACTGCAGATATCGGACAGCAGCGCCTATAAACAGAGTCTGACACTTGCTCTGTCAAGCGGTGAACAGCTGGATATAGTAAGCACTTTGATGGCGGGATACGGTTCTCTGGTACAGCAAGGTTATTTGATGGATTTGGAAGAAAATGATTTATTAAGTACTTATGGTTCCGGAATAATTGATGCCGTAGGCAGGGAGTATATCGATGCCTGCCGTATCAATGGAAAATTATATGGATTACCCAACAATCGTGACGTAGCGCAAGGCCGCGGCTGCGCCGCAATTGCAACGGAATATCTGGAGGGTATTGGATATAAGGCAGATGACAGCACAGAAATTATAAAGATAACACAAAATGAATTAAATGAAATTTACGCTGAATTACATGAAAAATATCCTGATTTGGAAGTATACAGACCTGTGGCTTTGTCCATGAGTCAGTTCTCTAATGTTGATTCCCTGGGTGGCTCCGTATTTGGTGTTTTACTGGATTACGGGAAAGAACTCAAGGTGGAAAATCTGTTTACAAGCGATTTTTATAAAGATTATTGCAGCCGTATCTATGATTATAATCAAAAAGGGTATATTAGCCAGGATGCAGCAACGGATGCGACTGCAGTAACGGAGCTTGTAAAGGCAGGAACCCTTATGAGCTATACCACCGGCGGAAAACCCGGTATTAAGCAGCAGGAGACAAACCTTTGCGGACGTCCGATGACTATTTTCCAAACCTTAGATGATTATGTCAGCTCTGCTTCCGTAGCAAGTTTTCCCTGGGCGGTTACTTATAACACCATAAGTGCTGAGGTTTCTATGCGTTTACTGAATGCTTTTTATACGGATGCGGACCTTGCCAATATTCTTGGCTGGGGTATTGAAGGAGTTCATTACAAAAAGCTGGATGACGGACGAATTACGTATGCAGAAGGAATGGATGCATCAACCTCCGGCTGGAATCATTCAATGGGCTGGGAAATGCCGAATCAATTCATAACCTATGTCTGGGAAGGAAATGACCCTAATCTATGGGAAAATATTAAGAATTTTAATAACAACGCTCAGAAATCTGCCGCCAGCGGATTTACATTTGATACTTCCGATGTGGCTACGGAAATCACCAGCGTACAGAATGTATATGATGAATACCAAAAGAGTATTGAATATGGTTTCGTAGATCCTGCCGCGGCAATTCCTGAGATGAATGATAAAATGTTTAAAGCCGGCCTTGACAAGATAATTGAAGAGAAACAAAACCAACTTGATAAATGGGCTTCATTCAATCAAAATTGAGAGTAAGTTTTGTATATTTACGGTATCCTAATACATTTAATTTATAAATGATAAATAGGGCTGTTGCTATTAATGATATTGTTTATGTAATGAAATACAAAATCAGCAACAGCCCCTTTTACGGAAAAAATAAATCTTAGGAGATGATACATTGACAGTGCAGAAGAGAAGCTCGGTTAAAGAAGTGAAAAAATCAAAAAAGGCAGTAAAATTTAAGCGGTTTATACCAATTTATATTATGATGTTGCCCGGTCTGTTATACCTTTTTATCAATAACTATATGCCGCTTCCGGGTTTGGTAATCGCATTCAAGAAATATAATGCAAGAATGGGTATATTTAAGAGTGAATGGATTGGTTTTAAAAATTTTGAATATCTTTTTAAAACAAGCGACGCATGGGTTATAACCAGAAATACAATATTATATAATCTGGCATTTATTATAGTAAATACGGTTATGGCTATTTTTGTAGCGGTTATATTAAGTGAGCTTTCAGGAAGGCGGAAAAAAATTTACCAAAGTGCTATACTTTTACCGAATCTGATTTCTTCGGTTATTATCGGATACCTTGTATTTGCTTTTTTTAGCGTTGAGAACGGCTTTGTAAATAATACAATACTTCCGTTTTTGGGAAAAGAATCAGTTTCATGGTATAATCAGCCCCAATACTGGCCTTTTATATTAATATTTGTTAACGCATGGAAAAGTGTAGGTTACAATTGTATTGTATATCTGGCCACCTTAATGGGATTTGACCGGGCATATTATGAGTCTTCATTAGTGGATGGGGCAACAAGGTGGAAGCAGTTCAAATATATTACGTTACCCCTGCTAAAACCTACTATTATCATGCTTACCCTCATGGCTCTGGGGAGAATGTTTTATTCTGATTTCGGACTTTTTTATCAGGTGCCTATGAATCAGGGCGCACTCTATTCTACAACAAATACGATTGATACCTATGTATATCGGGGATTGTTGCAGCTTGGCAATATATCCATGTCTGCTGCTGCCGGTTTATATCAGTCTGTCGTGGGGTTCATTTTAGTACTCAGTGTAAATCTGCTTGTACGTAAAATTGATAAAGACAGCGCATTGATTTAAGGAGGGGATAAGCATGTATACAAGAGAAGCTAAGATTTATAACATATTTGGTCATATTATAATGACAGTTTTATCATTAATTGCCATTATCCCAATTATACTTATGATTGTGTCCTCTTTGACGGATAATATATCACTTTTACAGAACGGATATTCTTTTATCCCGGAAAAATGGAGCATATTTGCATATGAATGGATATTCCAATCAAACAGGGGAACCGTTTTACGAGCGTATGGGATGTCCTTTTTGTTAACCTCTACGGGAGTTATGGTGAGTTTAATCATTACTACCTTACTGGCATACGGTCTGTCAAAAAAGGATTTACCGCTTCGGGGTGTTTTCACCTTCCTTGTTTTCTTCACAATGCTTTTTAACGGAGGACTTGTATCCACTTATATTAATTATACCACTGTTTTTCATGTGAAGGATACCTTTGCAGGCCTTCTTGTGCCCGGATTATTAATGAATGCATTTAATGTATTGTTAATGAAAAGTTATTTCGTATCAAGTATTCCAGGGGAGATACTGGAGGCGGCTAACATGGACGGAGCGGGAGAGTTCAAAATAATGTATTCCGTCGCCCTTCCAATGTCTAAGCCTATCATCGCAACCATAGGTATGTTTGTGGGGATTGCCTACTGGAATGATTGGAACAATGGTTTTATTTATATAGTAAAGAATACGGAGCTGTTTAGTATTCAGAATCTTTTGAACCGTTTAATGCAGAATATACAGGCTTTAACACAAAATGCTTCAAATCTGTCCAATGCAAATGAAGGTCTGGCGCAGATACCCACAGCTACCGTGAGGATGGCAATGGCCACCCTGGGTATACTTCCGATTGTCTTAGTTTATCCGTTCATACAGAAATATTTTGTAAAGGGAATTACTCTTGGCGGAGTGAAAGGCTGAAGAAAAGTGCGGTATCTATTTAGAAAAATAGGAGGAGGTAAAATAATGAAGGTAGAGCAATGGGTTAGCGCAGAGATGGCAATCCGGGATTATAATAACAAACAAACAGCCGAGTGTACGATTTCTGCTTCGTTTACCGGCCCCAATGGTGAAATAATCATCCGCAATGCTTTTTGGGATAGTAACGATATCTACAAAATTCGTTATACTTTAACTGCGGCAGGGAAATGGAAGTATACAATAAATGGAATATCTTCGGGCATAAGGGAAGGGACTATATTATGTGTACCATATACCGGAGACTTGCCGATTTATAAACATGGATTTTTAAAAGCAGGCCCAAGGGGAAAATATCTTTGCCACGCAGATAGCACACCATTCTTTTGGCTGGGCGATACACACTGGACATTTGCCGTCGGGGAACATATTCATGACAGTAATGATTACCGTTTTACGAGCCAGTTTAAAGCAATTGTTGACAAACGGGTAAAGCAAAAATTTAATGTTTATCAATGTAATTTTCACTGTGAAGCAAATCCAATCCAGCCCTCAATTTCATACTTTCAGAAAAAGAACAATGAATGGGTTCCAAATTTTGAGTTTTTCCGAAATGACTTGGATTTGAAAATTGCTTATTTGGCAGAAAAAGGTTTCTGTATTGCCGCCGGTTTTAGCTGGTTCCATTCGGCTTTTTCACCGGATGCAGAAGGCTATTATAAAATGGCTGTTAAATATCTTATTGCACGGTATGGAAGTTATCCTATGATATGGACCTTGGCCGGTGAAGTTGGAGGTTATAATGAAGCGCTTCGCGAACAAAGTATCGGCTATTGGAGGAAAATTGCACTTGAGATAGAAAAAACGGATAGCTATCATCATTTGCAGACGGCACACTACACGAATGAAAGGCCATTTCCTTCTTATTATCAGAATGAAGATTGGTTTGATTTTACGATGAATCAGGCCGGTCATGGAGATTATCCTATTGATTGCCGTCCGTACCGCAGGCACCATAATAAGTTTCCCTCAAAACCATTCATAGAATCCGAGTCTATGTATGAGAATATATTGACATTGGAACCGATAGGCCGCCGCAATGCAACTTCTGCCATGCTCAGAAGGGTGGCATATCTTGCAATTCAAAACGGCGCCTGCGGATATACCTACGGAGCACAGGGTATATGGCATATTCAATGGGATAAGGCAAAGGAGAATGAAAAAATGTCTTGTTTCGGAAGTTTTCCGCCCTGGTATGAAGCGATTGATTATCCGGGTGCTGAACAAATGACCATAATGCGTAATTTTTATGAGGATATTTTATGGTATACCCTGTCTCCACTGGAGCCAGGCTGTTTTGCGAATAATACAAAGGAAGAAATAGTAGTTACCTTTAGTGCAGATGATTTACAGGCTTTGTTTATGCCATCCGTACTGGCAAATGCTGATCTGAGCACCATTGCTGCATATTATTCGGAATCAAACCGGTATCAGGTGGGATTCCGAACGTTACCGCATAATTTGTACAGTGCATATTGGTTTTATCCTGAAAAAGGGGAGTATGCCCTTATTGATAACTACATTAGCCCTGTTAACGGAACATGGTTCGCGCCAATGAAAACTGCGGACACCGACGCAATTTTATTGCTGCAGGCAAAGCGGTGACCAGGACATATACTTATTCCGGAGAAGCCACAAAGCCGCTCTCTATATTGGAGCGGCTTTTTATAATGGTGCTTTACAGGACGCCGGCTGTAAATAACGTTAACAAAGCTTTCTCACAGTGAAATTATATGGAAGTAAAGTGAATAGTGTGATAAAATACATGCAGTACTAAATTTTTACATGTGATTTAGGGGAAGGTATATAACTGATAGTATGAAGAAGTTATATTTTAAGAAAAAAAAGACAAAAGAATATGCTGTGAAGAATCGTGTACTGATGATATTAATGGGAAGCCTGGTTCCGTTGGTTCTGTTTTTAATATTCTTTAACTGGTTTGTGCTGCAGGAGATGAATAATAAAATTGCCGAATCCAGCAGAAATGCTTTGTATATCCAATGCCGGAATCTGGAGAAAAATATGACAAGTATTGAGAATGCGATGGTCAATATTACATCTGAACAACCGGCATTTCAAAGCTTAGCTTATGGTCCGTCAGGTGAATATGATAATTATATAAATGTGTACGAAACCTGTCAGGATGTTAATGAGATGATGTATCCGTATAGTGACTGGTGGGGAAGTGCGGTAATTTCCATTCCGAAAGGAATCAGCAGAATTATCTATAATAAAGAATACAATGCGAATGTATCTGAATCTATGATTTTATCCGTAATACAGGAAATGGCAGAAAGCGATACCCTGCCAAAAGGCAGGGTATGGTATCCGGTTAAAGTAGAAGACGAGTCATACCTGATTAAAGCAATGGGGTATCATGAAACGTTTATTGTTGGTATTATTGATTTGAACAATGTCATCCTGATGCAGAATAATGACAAAGCAAATGAGGCAGCTACCATTTTTTATGATGAGAATCAGGTATATACGAATACGGAGTTTATAGATTTAGACAGCCTTCAATCAAAAGCAGGCTACAGTTTTGTCAGATTTAATAATAAACCTTATATGTTAATCGGCTCCCAATTGGAGAAAAGCAAGATAAGAGTAGCCTATGTAACTCCTAAAGTAACCATACTAAAAGATTTGAGTAAAGGTCATATATTATTATTAGTTATATCAATCAGTATGGTTTTGGTAATCCCCATCAGTTACAGATTGATGAAACGATTATTCTTTGGTCCGTTAGACCGTCTTGTTAATAGAATGGATCAGATTCGGGACGGAGATACAATAATCAGGAGCGAAACGGAATTTCAGGAGAAAGAATTCCGTAAAGTGTATGGGGCTATGCATGATATGGTTAATGAAATCAGCCGGCTGAAAATAGAATCCTATGAAAAAGAGCTTCAAATTAATAAAACACAGCTGGATTATTATCAGCTTCAAATCCGGCCCCATTTTTATTTAAATTGTCTGAAACATATATACGGGATGATGGAAGTCGGGAAATATCAGGATGTCCAAAGAAAGATAATTCTATTATCCAAACATTTGAGATACATGCTGGGTGAAGTGCGGGGATTGGTGCAAATAAGGGAGGAACTGCAGTATATCTGCAATTATATTGAATTGCAGCAGATTGGAATTGAAAAACCGCCCAAATGTGAAATCAGCTGCAGTGAACAATTGAAAGAATTTATGATTCCTGCAGTTTCCCTGCTGTCATTTGTTGAAAATTCGGTTAAACACAGCAGTCTTATTAATAATACATTAAGAATAAAGGTTATGATTGAAACATTAAAGACGGATGAAGAAAGTTTGATTCATATGAGTGTTACCGACAACGGTAAGGGATATGACGAGGCAATCCTGCGGCAACTCAATTTCCATGATAGGAAAATCGGAGAAAATAAACATTTAGGTATTAATAATGTAATACAGCGATTTAAGCTGCAATACGGAGAAAGGGTAGTATTTGCTTTCAGTAATTATGAAGGTGCTGATACGGAGATCTTTATTAAGATATAAAAGGGGTGTTAGCATGAATCTTTTGATTGTGGATGATTTGAGCAGTGTTGTGAAAGGACTTGAAACCGGGATAGCATGGAAAATGCTTGGAATAAGCAAAGTATTTACAGCTTATAATGCACACGAAGCAAAGGAGATATTAATACAATATCCGATACATATTATGCTTTGTGATGTTGAGATGCCTAAGGAAAACGGAATTCAGCTGTTAAATTGGCTGCGGTCACTAAATATGGAGACGGAGTGTATCTTTTTAACGGCACATGCAGACTTTGAATATATGCAGGAAGCAATCCGGGCAAAAGGCTTTGATTATATTTTGCAGCCGGCGCCGTATGATGAAGTAAAGAAGGCAGTTTGCAACGCCATGCAAAAAATCTTTGAAAAACAAAAAGCGGAACAGGTTTACTCGTATGGAAAAGTCATGCTGGACTATCAGGAAAGTTTGAAAAGTTCAATATTCCGTGAATTAACAGACGGCAGAATGCAGGATAAAAGATATGAGGAATATCTAAAAGCGATTTCACTGCCGGAGTGGGAGCAGGTGTGCTATCCTGTACTATTGCAGCTTGAAGAAGAAAGTGAACGATTAAATGAATTCAGCATGGAATTATTGCAATTTGTTATGCTCAATATAGGAAATGAATTACTGGCCGGATATGAACAGGAGCTATTGTTATATTCTGTAAATAATAGTATTTTTTACCTGTTAATCTATGGAAGCCAGGGATATGTAATGGATTATGACGGCATAAAAAGACAGCTGGAATTATTCCTGAAAAATTTTCAGAATTTTCTCGCAATTCGTGTGGCCGGCTATAGTGTGGAAGGGGTTAAGACGAAAAATCTGCATAAAGCTTTTGAAAAGCTGGTTATTATGTATGACAGAAATGTTGTTTTAAAAGAGGGACTGTTTGTTGATGAGTCAGATAAAAATCTTGTGAAAATAGATAAGTATCAAATGACGTCTGCAGACAGATGGAAAGAATACATAATAAATGGATACAAGGATACTGTGAAAATGGAGCTCATTCAGTTTTTGGAAAATATGGCCGAAAACGGTAATTTGAATCCGACGACTTTATACTATTTCTATATGGATTTTACGCATATTATTTTTGACTGTATATCGCAAAAAGGAATGGAACCTCATTTATTTATGGAAAAAACACAGAATCCGAAGATATATCAAAAAGCCATTAAAACACTTCCTAACATGATACAGTTTATCGAGACAACCTTTGATAATATGCAATCGGCCGGTAATATGGAAGAGATAAACATGGGAGAAATGGTAAAACAATATGTACACGATCATATTAGTCAGGAAATTAAAAGAACGGACATTGCCGATGAGCTGCACCTGAATGTTGATTATCTTGCCAGGCTTTTTAAAAAAGAGATGAATATGACACTGAAAGAGTATATCTTAATTGAAAAGATGAAGGTTGCAAAAAACCTGATTATCACGACAGCCCTGCCGATGAGCTTCGTGGCAACAAAAGTCGGATATGATAATTTTTCCCATTTTTCACAATCTTATAAAAAGGTATACGGAGTATCGCCTTCCAGTGACAGAAAACAGTAGCAGTTTCGTAAAAGTCGTATAAATGACAATTCATATCGTAAAACAAACAAATTAAATAAATGTTTAATACAAATATTATAAAATAAGTCGTATTTTTTATAAAGGCAGGTCTGTATTTGGGTAGAATTCAGACCTGCCTGTTATATATAATGAAATAGCAACAAAACAAAAATTCAATTCAACATATTGGAGGAGGATTTTTATGAAAAGGAAATTATTGGCTGCTTTGCTGATTGCAATTATGGCATTGGGGATTACCGGTTGCGGTATAAGCAGCGAAAGCGAAAGCGCAGAGAATCAAACAGCAGAGGGAAGTGTCAAAACGGCAGATGGGGAAGAAGCAGGGAATAATAACTTCTCGGACAAAGAACATGTCACTTTAAAAATCTATATGTTTGGTGATGCCGATACCGCCGCAACTGAGGCAATTTCAGCAGAATTGAGCAAGATTACAAATGAAAAGCTGAATTGTGGCGTAGAGCTGACGCGTATCGGTTTTGGCTCCTATCAAACACAGCTCAATCTGCTTTTGTCTTCCGGCGAACAGGTAGACGTGTTCCCGCCGTTTACTTTAAGCATTTCAACATTAGCGAATTCAGGACAGATTCATCCGATTACGGATTTATTGCCCGTCTATGCAAATGAAACATTTACATCTGTTTCTGATACGGACTGGGCTTGCGGGACAGTCGGGAAGGATATTTATGCATTCATTCCCAATAAGGATAAGGCGGCAGACCTCGGCTTTATGATGCGTAAAGATATTGTGGATAAACTTGGAATTGATGTGTCTGCAATAAAAGATTTTGACGGCTTGCATGATGTGTTAACACAGGTAAAGAAAGCATATCCTGATATGTATCCGGTAGTTCCTGACTATCAAAATATGTATAGTGCATTTCCGATTGATAACCTGGGAGATTATTTCGGCGTATTAATGGATCCCTATAACAGCGATTCCCTTACCGTAGAAAATTATTTCTCAAGTGATGACTTTATGGAATTATGTAAAAGGTCTTATCAGTGGGCAAAGGATGGATTATTCATGCCGGATGCTTCGTCCAATACGGAAAGCGGCAATAACTTAATTAAATCCGGCAAAGCTTTTGGGCGTTTCTCTCACATGAAAGTAGGCTTTGAGGCGGAAAATAGTGCATCCTGCGGAACGGAAATCATCTGCTGGAGATATACGGAGCCTCTTTCTTATACGGGTAAATTGGCAAATTCTTTATGGTGTGTTGGCGAGAACAGTGTGGATTATGATCGTTCCGTTGCATTACTGAACCTGATGTATACGGATGCTGAAGTCAGTAATCTGTTAGTCAACGGCATGGAAGGAGTACATTACGAATTTACCGACGCTTCAAAACAATTTATTACATATCCGGAAGGAAAAGATGCTGCCTCCGTTGGATATTCGAGATTGCCATGGGGCTGGCCCAATGAACAGATTTCTTATCTGTGGGAGGGCGACAGTGAAACCTTATGGTCGGATTTAAATGAATTTAACGAATCGGCAGCACAGTCACCTGCCAAAGGATTTATTTTTGATAACTCCAAGGTTTTAAATGAAGTAACTGCCTGCACCAATGTTTACACCAAATACTTCCCTGCGCTGATAGCAGGGCAGATAGATCCGGAAAGTACAATTCCTATTTTTCTGGAAGAGATGGATAAAGCCGGTTTGCCAGCTATTATGGAAGAAAAGCAAAAACAGTTAAATACATGGGCCGGACTGAATTAGAGCTATAAAAATGAAACAGGGCTGTTGTAAACAGATAAATTTACCGGGCATATTCTCACCCGGGCAGGCGGAGCCTGAATTTTGCAGCAGCCCTTTAAAAAGGAGATTGAACATGAGCACCGCAGCTATAAATAGAGAGCATCAAAAACGTTTAAAACTGAGAAACAGGCGGTTTATACCTCTCTATCTGATGATGGTTCCAGGATTGTTATATTTATTTATAAACAATTACATTCCAATGGCAGGTATAATAATTGCTTTTAAGCAAATTAATTTCAGAACCGGTATTTTGAAAAGCCCGTTTGTAGGATTTAAAAATTTTGAATTTCTATTTAAAGGTGATGCCTGGATTATAACGCGAAATACGATTGGTTATAACTTACTATTTATGGTTTTAACCCCTGTAGTAGCCATAACGGTAGCAATTTTGTTAAATGAGATAACAAGCATGAGAGCCAAGAAAGTTTATCAGACCTTAATTCTGGTGCCGTATTTGATTTCAATTGTTGTAGTAAGTTATCTGGTGTATGCTTTTTTATCTACGGATAACGGTTTTCTTAACAATACGGTGCTGCCTTTATTCGGAATCCATGATCCGGTAAGCTGGTATTCATCGCCTCAATATTGGCCGTTTATTTTAGTGGTTGTTAATATATGGAAAGGATTTGGCTATAGTACAATTATTTATTATGCAACCGTAGTCGGTATCGATAATAGTTATTATGAGGCGGCTGCAATCGACGGGGCAGGCAGGTGGGCAAGAATATGCAATGTTACCTTGCCGGCGTTAAAATCTACCATTATTACACTGACTTTACTTAGTGTGGGCCGTATGTTCTATTCGGACTTCGGTCTGTTTTATCAGGTGCCTATGAGTTCCGGCCCTATTTTAGATGTAACCAATACCATTGATACTTATGTATACAGGGCGCTGATGCAGAATAATAATATAGGTATGTCATCCGCCGCAGGTGTTTATCAGTCAATTGTTGGTTTTATTTTAGTTTTGACTGCTAATTTTGTTACCTCAAAGATTAGTAAAGAAGATGCATTATTTTAAGAAAGGTGATTTGTATTATGGTTGAAAAGAGTCGGTCCTTTCAGGTGGCTTCACATATTGTTATGGTGTTGTTATGTGCATTCTGCCTGATTCCCTTTATTATCTTATTTTCATCTTCTATTACATCGGAGATGACGCTTGTCAGAGAAGGTTATTCTATTTTGCCAAAAAATATTGATTGGTCGGCGTATAAATATTTACTGACAGATTCTACCGATATTTTCAGAGGTTATGCAATTACTATTTGTGTTACGGTGATAGGTACGGCCGCCAATCTGACACTTACTGTTTTACTGGCATATCCGTTATCCAGAAGAGATTTGCCCCATAGAAATATATTTTCTTTTCTTGTATTTTTTACAATGCTGTTTAACGGCGGTATTGTTCCGTCTTATATTATGTGGTCCAGATTTTTTCATATATCAAATACATACTGGGCATTGATTGTTCCTAACCTTATGATGGGGGCTTTTTATGTTATAATGGTAAGAACTTATTTCCAATCCAATATACCGGAAGCAGTTCTGGAGGCTGCGAGAATTGATGGTGCCGGAGAATTTATGATTTTAAAAACCGTAGTACTTCCGATGTCCAAACCAATTATCGTAACCATGGTATTGCTGGTGGGATTGCATTATTGGAATGACTGGACCAATGGTTTGTATTACATTAACAAAGATAAATATTATAGTATTCAGGTACTGCTAAACCGTATGCTGCAGGATGTTCAGTTCCTGATGAGTTCCGCAGCAAGCGGCAGTACTGCTGAATTTTCGGCAAATATACCGTCCGTCGCACTAAAGATGGCGGTAGCAGTTATGGGTACTATTCCTGTTTTATGTGTATATCCGTTTTTTCAGAAATATTTTGTAAAAGGTATTGTTGTCGGTGCTGTAAAAGGATAATTATGCAAAGAAGCAGAGTTAATGATTGCGGAAGCAGAAAATCAAATAGGAGGTAAATGAGATGTTATACCCGGTAATTACCAGTTCCAGAGCAGTAATGGATTTAAGCGGGATTTGGAAATTCCGTTTAGATGATGGAAAGGGATTTGAACAGGAATGGTATAAAAAAGAGCTTGAACATGCCGTTACAATGCCCGTGCCCTCATCTTATAATGATATGAGAGAGGATGAAAAATACAGAGATCACTTTGGCTGGGTATTTTACCAAAGGGAAATTATCATTCCTTCTTTTATGAAAATACAGCGCATTATGCTGCGAATGGATGCCGTAACGCATTTCTCAAAAATTTATTTGAACGGGAAGGAAATCTGCAGCCATAAAGGCGGATTTTTACCCTTTGAGGTTAATATTGGTAAAATACTGAAAGCAGGTGAAAACTTACTTACAATAGCAGTGGATAACAGAATTGATTATTCCACTCTCCCGGTAGGTTCGGAAGAACGTGGCGCTTCTTCCCTGATTGGAGGAGTATCCAGGACATGCAAAACCATAAAGAAGAAAAACAATCCTAAATTTGATTATTTTAATTATTGCGGAATTACCAGGCCGGTTAGAATTTATACTACTCCCCTGAATTATATAGAAAATATTTCGCTGACCGGTACGGTAGAAGGCGCTGATGCACAGGTGGATTATATAATTGGTACCGGCGGAGCGGACAGCTGTAATACCTTAGTGGAAGTGTTTGACAGGGAGGGACATCTGGCCGCGGCTTCCAAGGGAATTCAGGGAAAGTTACGGATAGAGAATGTTCAATTATGGCAGCCCGGAAAGGCTTATTTGTATCAAATCAGGGTTACCTATGGGGAGGATGAATATCTGCTGCCGTATGGAATCAGAACGGTAGAAGTTAAGGGAAACAAATTCCTGATTAACGGCGAACCATTTTATTTTAAAGGATATGGAAAACATGAAGATACATTTCCGGCAGGACGAGGTCTTAACATACCTATGAACTGCAAGGATATCAGTCTGATGAAGTGGCAGGGAGCCAATAGTTTCAGAACCAGTCATTATCCGTACAGTGAAGAAATGATGCGGATTTGCGATGAAGAAGGTATTGTAGTTATTGATGAAACACCGGCGGTAGGAATACACTTGAGTTTTGGCGGCGGAGCCGACTTCGGAAAGGGCAAAAAAGTTAATACGTTTGACCCGGCAGAAGACGGGGGAATCCGTACTCTGGAACACCATAAAGAAGTAGTACGTGATATGATTCAGAGAGATAAGAATTATGCCTGCGTAGTTATGTGGAGTATAGCAAATGAGCCGGATTCGGCAGGAGAAGGTGCCTATGAATATTTCAAACCCTTATTCGGGCTTGCCCGTGAATCAGATCCGCAAAAAAGGCCCTGTACCATCGTATGCATGCAGGTGGACGATAATACGAAGGACTGTACTTTGCGGCTCAGCGATGTGTATTGCCTGAACAGATATTATGGCTGGTATGTCATGGGGGGCGATTTAGAAACTGCTGAGGCAATGATGCGCGAGGAGATGAAATTCTGGGAGGCACAGGGGAAACCTTTCATGTTTACGGAATACGGAGCGGATACAATAAGCGGATTGCATGATACCGTTCCGGTTATGTTTACGGAGGAGTATCAAATTGCATATTACCAGATGAATCACAGAGTTATGGATGAATTCCGGAATCTTATCGGGGAACAGGCATGGAATTTTGCAGACTTTGCGGCCTGCCAGGGAATTATGCGTGTTCAGGGAAATAAGAAAGGTATTTTTACAAGGGATAGACGTCCCAAAATGATAGCACATTATTTTAAGGAACGCTGGTCCCATATTCCGGACTATGGTTATAAGAAATAATACAATGCAGGCTTAAGTTAAGGTATCATTGCTAATTAAAGGATAACAGGTATAACCAAATATTCATTTTTGTGAGTATTTGGTTACTTTTTTTATTTATAGAGACAATATATCTTCATTATAACCGTAAGGCCGGTGAGAAAGAGGCAATTAAGTGTGCGCTGCTGAGGGGCAAGCCTGCCTGCGATATGCAATGGGTATAAAAATGGGATAAGATATAGTGTATTGTTGATAAAATATATCAACAATGCTAAACTTTATTGACTTCTGCTCAATTTTTGATAACATAGTAATTAAAGATAACAATGTTATCAATTTGAATTGGAAAATCCTCAGGATTCAGTAAAACCCATTAGATTTATTAAAATTTTACTATTATTAAAAACTATCAATTTTACGGGGGTGATGAAAATAACTTATTGTTCCAGCCTGACGGCAGAAAGAATAAGGCAATGTGCCAAGGAAGAATTTTTAGCAAAAGGTTACCAGAAAGCAAATCTCAGAGATATTGCCAAGAAGGCACGGGTGACAACGGGGGCCTTATACCGGCATTTTAAGAATAAGGAAGATTTGTTTTATGTTGTTGTGAAAGAGGTTTATGAAAACACGATTTTATTATTGAAAAGTACGGATGAAACTACGGATATCAGAGAAAGAATGAAAGAAAATACTTTTGAAAAAGGCCTTAAGAGAATGAGGCCGTTTTTGGATTTCATTTACCGGAATATGGACGAATTTAAGCTTCTGCTTTTACAGGCCGAGGGTTCCGGCAAAGAAGATTTTATGGAACGGCTGGTGGATGTATATACGGAATGCAATATGGATTTTATTATGAGAGCATATGAAGCTAAAATAGCAAAGATTATGCCGGGTAAGCTTTCCGTGCATTGCCTGACAAACGGGTTTCTGACGGCCGTTTTTGAAGTGGTAATTCATGATATCTCAAGGGAGGATTCCGAAAAGTATTTTGAAGATATTGGTTCATTCCAGTTTTATGGCTGGAACGGGCTTCTTGGAATTGAAATTTAAAGGTTGTCCTTAAACCGGCAGTACAGCTTGCCGCTTATGACATAAGGAGTTTGTCTTAGGCAGGCTGACTTTTTTTGAAAAGAGTTAGCTAATGCTAACTAAAATATAATTAGTTATCAAAAATAACATCTATCTGAAGGAATGGAGGAAATATGAAAAAGAAAAACTGGATGGGCACGGTTTTCTCCTTTGCAAAGGAGTGCCGGGGAAAAATGATACTTTCCGTAATCTGTGCCATCATAAGCGTGGCAGGAAGTATTATGCCTTATATCGGAGTATACCGGATTATTATATTATTTTTTAACGGAATACAAACCACAGACGGGATTTTGTACTGGTGCGGCTTTTGCTTGGCCGGCCATTTGATTAAAGTTATATTTTACGGAATATCTACTACTCTGTCCCACAGATCCGCCTATACCATATTGGAAAATATGCGGCTGGCTATTACGGAAAGGCTGATGAAAGCCCCTCTTGGAACCGTATTAAATGAAACAGTGGGAAAATTTAAAAATGTCATTATCGACAGGGTGGAAACCATAGAACTCCCCCTGGCCCATATGATACCGGAAGGAATCTCTTATCTGCTTTTGCCGGTGGCGGTGTTTATTTATTTGTGTACCATTAATTTGCCTATGGCGCTGGCCTCCCTTTTAACGGTGCCGCTTGCCGGCGCAGTTTATGCAGTTATGATGAGGAATTTCGGAAAAAAATATGAAGAGTTTATGGAAGCAAGCAATTATGTCAATGGAGTCATAGTTGAATATGTGGAAGGAATTGAAGTTATTAAAGCATTCAACCAATCCGCCACCTCTTATGAAAAATTCAGAAAGGCGGTGCTATCCTTCCGTGATTATACCCTGGATTGGTTTCAGAGCACCTGGAAGCTGATGAACCTGGGCGGCTCCATTCTTCCCAGTACTCTGCTTGGGACGCTGCCTGTCGGGCTGGCCCTGTATATGAAAGGCAGCCTGACTCCGGCAGAATTTGTGATGTGTCTTATACTGTCCATGGGAATTGTGGCACCATTGACCAGTTTCACCGTATTTGTAAATGATCTGAAATCCATTGAATTTGCCGTCATAACCGCGGACGAATTTCTCAATCTCAAGGAGCTTCCCGATACCGGAGAAAAAGCGGTGCTGAGAAACCTTAATTTAGAATTAAAAAATGTATCCTTTTCCTATGAAAAATCAGAAAAAGAAGAGAAAAAAGTATTAAAAAATATAAATTTAACCCTGCCGGAAAGGAATTTTACTGCGATTGTGGGACCCTCGGGCGGCGGAAAATCCACAGTGGCAAAATTAATCGCCAGGTTCTGGGATGTAACGGATGGTGAAATTACAATCGGAAACCGTAATATAGAAGAAATACCCTTAAGTCAGCTGACCGATTTAATAAGCTTTGTAACCCAGGATAATTTTTTATTTCGCTGCTCTATTAAGGAAAATATCCGTCTTGGGAATCCGAAAGCAAGCGACAGTGAAGTTCTTAAAGCGGCCAGGGCAGCCTGCTGCGATGAATTTATCCTGAAGCTGGAAGACGGCTATGATACCGATGCAGGGGTGGCAGGAGGGAAGCTTTCCGGCGGTGAAAAGCAGAGAATCGCCATAGCAAGGGCAATTCTAAAAAATGCGCCTATTGTAATACTGGATGAAGCCACGGCCTTTACCGACCCGGAAAATGAAGATAAAATACAGAAATCCATTGCCGCACTTACCAGGGGAAAAACCCTGATTGTGATTGCCCACCGTTTATCTACGGTTAAGAATGCGGACAAAATTGTGGTATTAAAAGACGGTCATATTGAAGCTGAGGGAACCCATGAGGATTTACTGGAAGAATGTGAAATCTATAAGAAAATGTGGGTAGCCCATATCGGTTCAAAAAACTGGGCCGCAAAGGGAGGGAAAGCGTAATGTTAAAAACCATGGGACGGATTATAAGATGGAGCGGCGAAAGAAAAAAACGTCTGTATAAAGGGTTTGTATATTCCTTTTTCAATACCCTGTTTACGGCTATGCCGGTTATGGCGGTAGCTTTCATACTGAATCTGATTATGGCAGATGAAAAAGGTGATAAAGCCTTAACGCCGGAATGGGTAATTTATACTGCCGTTTTCCTGATACTGATGGTACTGGGAAGATTTCTGATGTCTTACTGCCGCGCCGTCAGCCAGGAGAGTATTGCATATGAGGTGACAGCGGAAGAGAGAATTGCCATAGGGGATATTTTAAAAAGAGTCTCCTTAGGGTTTTTTGAAAAGAAGAATGCGGGAGAGATTACCGCTGCCATAACTTCCGATTTATCGTATTTAGAGATGTTTAGCATGAAAATGATTGATACGGTTGTAAACGGATATATCGGTGCATTTGTTATGATTCTGTGCCTGGCCTTTTATAATATTTTTATTGCGCTGATTGCGCTTGCCGGAATCGGTTTGTCGGCACTGGCATTAAAAGCATTGGGACATTGCAGCAGGAGAAATTCCACGGCGCATGAAAGAGCCCAGGAGAGCATGATTAGTGCCACCATAGAATATATAAGAGGGATGCAGGTGGTAAAAGCCTTCAAACAGGAAGGAGTTTCATCCCGGGCAATTAAGGAAGCTTTTGAAAAGAGCCGTAAAATCAATATTAAAATAGAGCAGAACTATGTGGTTTATAACTGCCTTCATCTTCTTTCCCTGAAACTGGCTTCTACGGGAATTGTAATTGCATCGGCGCTGTTTGCTGCCGGGGGCGGCATGGACATTCCTACCATGCTTATGCTGTCCGTATTTTCTTTTGTTATATTCGGGCATGTGGAACAGGTAAATAATGCCACCCATGTTTTAAATATGATTGATGCCACAATGGATAAGGTGGAGGAAATAAAAAATGCGGAATTTATTGATGCCGGGTGTAAAAATACCAGGCTGAAAAAATATGATATTGCCTTTGAACAGGTTAGCTTTGCCTATGACAGCAGGAATGTACTGGACCAGGTATCTTTTCGGATACCCGAAAATACCACGACGGCAATTGTGGGGCCTTCCGGCGGAGGAAAAACTACCATATTAAGCTTACTGGCAAGATTTTATGATGTAAAGGGGGGCAGGATAACAATAGGAGGCGCCGACATCAGGGAAATGACCTGTGACAGCTTATTGTCCAATATCAGCATGGTATTCCAGAAAGTATATTTATTCCATGACACCATAGGAAATAATATCCGGTTCGGAAGACCGGAAGCCTCCATGGAAGAAATTGTGAAAGCAGCCAAAAAGGCCTGCTGCCATGAATTCATAATGAACCTGTCCGAAGGATACGATACGGTAATCGGAGATGCCGGCGCTACCTTATCCGGCGGGGAAAAGCAGCGGATTTCCATAGCCAGGGCCATGTTAAAGGATGCGCCCATTATCCTTCTGGACGAAGCCACGGCCAGCGTGGATCCGGAAAATGAGCATGAAATACAGGCTGCCATCAGCGCCCTGGTGAAAGGGAAAACTATAATTATTATAGCCCACCGTCTGGCAACCATTCAGAATGCGGACCAGATACTGGTAGTTGACCAGGGTAAAATTGTCCAGAGAGGTATCCATGAACAGTTAATGGAAGAAGAAGGCGTTTATAAACGCTTTATGAATATCAGAAGCATGGCGGAAGGCTGGAGTATCGGGTAGGTTTTATCAGAAGGGCACCAGCCGGAGGTTTTTACCCGCCAGGCTGCTTAGTTGGTAAAAAAGCTCTCAAATGATATATTATTTGAGAGCTTTTTGTGTATAATCACAATAAAATTAAAATAGTGCATACACAAACGAAAAAAAGTTGATATTCATGATACCTCTGGCGTAGTAAACTTAATACAGTTAAGTGAATAAAACATGTTTTAAATATTTTGCAGTAAGAAAGTAGAGTAAATCTTGGCTTTTGTAATGATACTGATAATACCCATCGTTATAGTTTATCCGTTCTTACAAAAGTATTATGTAAAAGATGTTATGATTGGTTCCGTTAAAGGATGGCCGGTATGTACAGCATGATAGTGTCATGCTGATAAAAATCATACAAAATAAATTAAAAGAGAGGTTTATATGAAAAAAGGATTACTTGGTATACTTATGGTAACAGTAATGACACTTTCTCTGCTTTCTGGCTGCGGTAAATCCGGAAACGATACCAAAGGAACAAAACCGGCTGAATCCGCCGGGACAAGTACGAAGGGTACTGCACAAACGACAGAAGAAACAGCACAGGCAAGCCCACAGAAATACGATGATGTCCGGTTGAAAATGCTGGTCTGCTGGAACGGCGGCTTTAAAACAGCAACGGATCAGTACAACAATGAAGTGGCAGCTGCCATCAGAGAAAAAATCGGTGTTACAGTTGAATTCGAAGGCATTATGATGAACGAGACAGAAAAGCTCAATCTCTTATTTGCATCCGGCGATATGCCTGACATCATCAATGCACCTTACTGGGGCGGGGATACCGGAGAAACTCAGGTTATTAAAAAGGCTGCGGTGGAAGGAAGACTGCTTCCCCTCGAAAATCTGCTGCCGGAATATTCCAATTTAAAGGATGCCTACAAAGTCGGTGTCTCTCAGTCTTTCTTGGAAAATGACCTTGAGGATCCCGATTTTAAAGGTCACCGTTACATTCTTCCTCAGGGAGTTCCCGGAAGTGACGTCGATGTGACCAACTGGACATACGGAGTGTTTGTTCGCGGCGATGTCCCGAAGGCTCTGAATATCGACCCGAAAACCATCAAAACTTCGGACCAGTTGTATGATTTCATGGTTAAGGCAAGGGATCACGGTTTTAAAGATGTTAACAGCAATGACTGCATAGTTGCAACAACTTATCACAATGGTTGGGATTACGGGCAGTACGCTCAGAATTTCAATAATAAGCAGTTTACCGATTACATAAAAACGGCTGACGGGTCTTTAACTTACACTTGTCTCACAGACCAGTGGGTCAACAGAAACCTTTTCATCTGGAAGCTTGTCAACAACAATCTCCTCGATAAGGAATGCTTCAGGCAGAGCGATTCTCAGGCGGATGAAAAGGTAGGCAACGGAACGGCTCTGTTTGCGGCGGCGCAGTACGGTCCTGTCATCAAATCGACCAAGCTGACCGGCCTGTACAATTCTAATCCGGATATGCGCTATGTCCCTGTTGGCCCTCTCAATTACAGCGACGGTTCGCCCGCTAAGCAGCTGGAACTGAATGGCGCAAACGGCTGTGGAATCAATATTTTCCCGACGACCTGCTCAAACATTGATGCCGCTCTCACTTATTTTGACTATGTAAACAGTGAGGAAGGCGCCCGTCTCTGCCAGTACGGCATCGAAGGGGATACCTATACGATGAACGACAAGGACCAGCCCCGGCTGAATGCGGATATTCTGAAGAGAAAACAGTCGGGTGACACTACCGTGGACGACGAGCTACGCAATAAAGGGATCAATTATATCTACGGAAGACTATCGCAGATCAATAAAAGCGTTACATGGTTTGGCGAAGGAAATCCGGGAGATGCCGATGCAGCGGCACCGGAATCCGTTGAGTATGCAAAGGAAAGACCGGTGGAACGCTTCGACGGTTATTTGATTACCGGACTTGTCAGCAAATATAAAGACTACAATACTGTAAAACATTTCGCTTTTGAAGGTACAACGAAGGACGATTATACGCAGCGTGCATTCTTTGCAGATACCGAAGAAGCAGCAAAAGATATTTTGGAAGATTATCAGAACTATTTATTGACACAGGAAAACGGAATCTTTAAAGATTACTTAGCCTTTGTAAATGAAGTAGCTAATTCCAGAGATGATATTCTGAATTAATAAGGAGTTAACAAAAAGCGGCAGAATCTTAATTTGTCTGGTGTTACTGAAAATGTGGGAGGGCTGCTGCAAAATTCCGGGCTTATATTACCTGCGAAAGAATAAGGATAGGATTCCGCAAATAATATAGCCTGTGAATTCTGCGGCAGCCCTTTCATTACATCAGCGGATTGATTTGTTGATTTGTATAATCAGCCCACTCCGTCTGCCGCAGATAAAATTTTAATAATTTTACCGGACAATGCATTAATCGTTATATTGTAATTCCCGATTTCCGAATAATCGCTGGAATTTGTGGGATATAAAGTGATACTCCACACGGGAGCTTCCGGGTCGGCGATATTGAACGCGGTATGAATGGAGAATTTTAAAAGGGTTTCATCCGTCAATGCATATTCCTTTATGACTGCTTCTTTTGCGGTTTTAACGGCTTCCTCTTCTGTTAAATCGTCTGCGGAAGGTATTCCTTCAACGAATACGGGAGCGCCGGTTTCCGAAGCTTCTCCGCCGTTTAAATCCTCATTAAGCCTTTCCAGGTCCCTTTGCAGTATGAGTTTTTCCTCCTCCGTTAGGGATTCGTCAAAAACTATGGTCTGCTTTCCGTTATCATCCACCTTTATGACAGCCTTTTGGCCGGTCAGGGAACCGGTATCTGGGCTTGTGCCTGTGGCATTCTCAGAGGAAATCACATCTGTTTTTTTGTCAATCGGAACCGTGTCCGGCGTGTTTACCGAAGTGTTCGGACGGCTGTCTGATGCCAAAACGGAAGAAACAATAAATCCGTTGCCTGCGGCGGCACCTGTTCCGATGGCCGCTGTTACAGCCATGCCCAATATCATTTTTACTACAGTTTTCTTCATCTTTTCTTCACTCCTTACTTGTTTTTGTGTAAGTCTTTCCTGCTTACAGGACTATCATAACCCTTCTTTATTTCAGAGTAATCAGGAAGTTGCGGCAAAATTGTAAATTTTATGGTTACTGTTGTGCCTTTATGAAGCCGGGAAAAAACCTCCATACGGGCATGATGCAAATCACAAATCTGGCTGCATAAAGCCATACCTAATCCGGCTCCCCCGTAAGCCCTTGCTCTTGATTTGTCCACACGGTAGAAAGGCTCAAAAATTTTTGGGATTTCCTCCTCTTCCATTCCCGTTCCGTTATCCGCAATGGAAAGAGTCCATTCCTTTTCATTCTCACAGGATTTTATCTCAATGACACCGTTATCCGTCAATGCCCGGACGGCATTTTCCATGAGATTCAGAATTAAAGATTCCATCAAATCCTTATCACCCTGCACAAAAACTTTCTGAAGCTCCTTTTCCACCCGGGTATGCTTTTCCTCCAGGCTTTGAGCCAATGTGTTCTCTGCCTGGGCCAGTATTTCGGGAAGATAAACCGTTTCAAAGGATATCTCTGCCTTGTTAAGTCTGGACAGGTTAATTAACTTATGGGCCATGTTTTTCAAACGTTCGCTCTGGCGGATTATATAGTCAATGGCTTTTATGCTTTCCTCCGGGGTATGGCTGGTATACTTCAGGAATTCCCCATATCCCATGATAGCGGTAATGGGCGTCCTCATTTCATGGGCCAGGTTGTCGATAAACCGCTGCCGTTCCTCGGTGATATCGGAAAGCTTCCGTATATGCGTATCCACGGATTCTGCCATAGTATTGAAATTTTGGGCCAGTTCGCCTATTTCATCCCTTGCGTTAATTTTAACACGCTTTTGGTAGTGTCCGCCTGCAATTTCCTCCGTTATTTCACTCAGTTTCCTTATGGGCGCAGTCAGCTTTAACAGCAGGGCGAGCAGAAAGACGGAAAGAAGCGCGGTAATGGCAATGCCGATTATAACGGTATAACGGCTCATTTCCGATTTATAATCCAATATACCCTGGATATCTTTTATATATACAAATTTTATATCGGAATAGGGTTCTTCCAGATAACCGCTGTCAATGTAATAAAGAATGCCGTCCATTTCCCGTAAAACAGTGTTTTTTTCACCGGGTTTGGCAGAAAACTCCTGCCGTATCCTTCCCGTGTGCAGGAAATTGGAATAGATTAAATCTTCTTTATAATAAAGCTCCATAAAAATGCCCTGTCCTATATAATAATCCCCATAAGGCGCCATATACATCTTTAAATTCTTTGCATTTATTTCCTGATAGAGCTTGGTAATACCGGAAATCCTGCTCTGGAGGGATTTTTGGATAACAAAACGTTCGTTTTCTGCCGTGGCGTATTTTTCCTGAGTAATCAGGGAGGTGCTTTTTGTGACAAGGAGCAGGACGGCGGCATCAAAGCCGATAAAAAAAATAAGTATGACACAAATATAGGCTTTCTGCCAGAATTTCATCGCGGCACCTCCAGCCGGTAGCCCATTTTATACACGGTTTTTATTTTACTATCCAAATCCAGTTTTTTTCTGAGCCTTTGTATATGAACGTCAACGGTTCTTGTTTCACCCATATAATCATATCCCCACACCAGTTCCAGAAGCTTTTCCCTTGACAGGGCAATATTTTTATTGCGTATTAATATCTCCAGAAGCATAAATTCTTTTATAGTCAGTTCTGCGGGACTGCCGTCCAGCAGAACCGTACGTGCATCCAGGTCCACTTCCAGATTGCCGATGACAATAACATTATTTCCTGCTGTCTTATACCGTTTCAGGACTGTTTCAATTCTTGTCAGCAGCTCTACGGCTGCAAAAGGTTTTACCATGTAGTCATCGGCCCCAAGTTTCAGTCCCATGATTTTATCGTTCAGCTCGTTCTTTGCACTTAAAAAAATTACGGGAATCCCCAGGGGTTCAATTTCTTTCATCAGTGTGAAGCCGTCCTTTCCCGGCAGCATAATATCCAGAATAATCAGATCCGGCTTATATATTTCAATGTTGCCCATAACCTCATTACCGCCGGCGGCATGAAATCCCGTATGTCCTACCAGCTTCAGGTTCATCAGAATCAAATCGGCAATTGCCGGTTCGTCTTCTACTACCAGAATTTTAGCCATGGTGCTACCTCCTTTTCCGTAAATTATACCAAAAGGCGCAGAGAAAGTTGTATCAAAGTTGTAAAATCCATTGTGACTTCAGTATTCCGTTTTCATTCCATTTTCATCCCAATTTGCTATACCACGGTCAGGCTTGTATGCAAATAAGGGGCTGCTGCAAAATATTCAATATACTGAACTTGTGTCTAGAACATGATTTATATTTCTTCAATTTTGTTCCATGTCGCGGGAATAAACGGCTCCATTCTCTATCCTGGAGCCATTCGCACTTACATTTCACAAAATATTTGCGAAATATAAATCATATTCTNNTTTTGAATTTTGCAACAGCCCCTTATATCATATTATTATGAACGGGGTACCAGGCGGAGTATTTTATCATCTCCCGGGTTTGGCTGCCCTCTGCCGTCCAGATTGCTAGTGGTAAGATACAGGGAGCCGTCTGCTGCCTGATAAGCCTCTCTCAGACGGCCGTATTGACCCTGCAGCAGTCTTTCCAGATTAACAGCTTCCGTACCTTCCTCATTCAGAGTTATTGCCAGCAGCTCCATACCCCGGAGTGCCGAAACAAGTAATCTGCCCATCCAGGGGCCGCCGGTGACAAAGGCAACTCCTGCAGGTGCCCAGGTTTCATCCCCGCTCTGTATAAGAGGTCTTAGAAAACTGTATTCAGGCATTCCTACGTCTCCTATAACAACAGGCCAGCCATAGTTGCCGCCAGGCTGTATGATATTGATTTCATCCCGGGCCGTCTCCCCGTGATCCGAGGCATATAAAACTTTTCTTTCGTTCCAGGCCAGCCCCTGGGGATTCCGGAGACCAAGGGAATAAACCGGTGAGCCCGGAAAGGGATTATCGGGCGGAATGCTGCCGTCGGTTTCGATCCGCAGGATTTTACCGGCCAGGCTGTTTACATCCTGTGCCAGTCCCCGCATGCCCGCATCTCCGGTAGTTATATACAGATAACCGTCAGGGCCTATCTTAATCCTTCCGCCGTTATGGATACTCCCTCCCGGAATCCGGTCCAGAAGAATTACCTCCTCGGAAGCAGTGTTGTCTTCTATGTGCATCCGCACCACACGGTTATAAACCGTTCCGTTTTCTTCAAAGGTATACATAAGATAAACAAATCCGTTTGAAAGAAACTCCCTGTCCAAAGCCAGCCCCATAAGTCCGCCTTCCCCTATACTGGTAAAAGGGTACCCAAAAGTGTACACCGGCTCAGGATTCAGGATTCCGTTTTCAATGACCCGCAGATTTCCGCTGCGTTCCGTAAAGTACAGCCTGCCGTCCCGGCTTATGTCTATCGCCCAGGGAATATATAGATTATCCGCGACTATTTCAACCTGGTAAGGAAAAATCTGGTAAGCATGTATACCTGCCCGGATAAAGTCCTTATTCCGGTACCGGACATTTGCACGGCTTAATATTGCAAAACTTCTGTCAATCATGGCTTGTTTCGTTTTCCCTTCCTTTATGGCCGGCATTAAACTGCCGCTATCCTTAGTATTATATGGAAAGCGGCAGTTTAATGTGTCTGTTAAGTTTATCCAATCAAAATTTCCGCAATATTAAGAAACGGAAAATTTCAAAGACATCCTATAAAGGATTCAGTTTACTGACATAAGTCTCCAGGGAATTGCGGTCGATCATGGCGGAAGTCACGCCTTCCCTGGTAATACAGAATCCTGCGGCACAGGTTGCATATTTTATGGCTTCTTCTATGGTAAGGTCTTCCGATAAATAGACGGAAAGAGCCGCTATAAACGCATCCGCGGCGCCGGTAGTGTCAACAGGCGTAAAGTCGGCCGCCGGAAAGTGAATAAACGTACTTTTGCTTCGCAGATAGCATCCGTTATGGCCGGCGGTAAGGATAACATTTTTAACTCCTTGCTCAATAAAATAGGCCGTCTGTTCTTCCGGTGTATTTAAGCCGGGACATAGATAATTTATCTCCTTCTGATTGGGGACAAAGTAATCCAGCATTCTCAACAGGCGGCTGTTAAGGTTTGGAACCGCGGAAGGTTTTAGTATAATTTCTATATTATTTTCTTTTGCAATTTCGGCGGTCCGTTCTATGGTTTTTAAAGGAATCTCCGTCTGAATGAGGCAAAAACGGGCATTTTTAAAGGCGCGGCTGTTTTTATCGATATCTTCCGGTGCCAGACGGTTATTTGCCGCCGGGTAAAAGGTAATGGAACTTTCACCGTCTTTCAGGATGTGGATGAAGGCTTTTCCGGTATCTGCATATTTGTCACGTGCTATGCCCTGTATATTGACATCATTTTTGTCGAGAAAATCCAGAATCATGGTTCCTTCATAATCATTTCCGACTTTTCCGATTAAGGTTACTTCCTTTCCTAATTTAGCTACGCCCACGGCCTGGTTAGCGCCTTTTCCGCCGGGAATGAACGCACAATGGTCCGCCTCAATACTTTTACCTAGTTGGGGAGATTCTTTTACATTTAAGTTAATATCCATATGGATACTTCCCACGACCACAATATGCCTGGAGCGTACTGTTCTCGGCATGTCAATACTTACGCTGTCAGGTTCCGGATAATGAAAGGAATGCTCCTTGTGAGGAAGCTTTTCCAATTCCTCGATTAAATAATTACAGATGAACTCTCCGTAATTATAATAGGGTATTACAAGATGGGATATTTTTGGATATGTGGTTTCGGCCGGTAAGTCATCCTGAAGGCAGATAAGGGAAAAATCACGGGGAATTTTCCTATGGAGACGGTCCAGCTGTTCATAAACGGATAAAGCAGTTTCACGGCTGGTGCAGATGGCTGCGGTAAATTCATTAATCAGCAAGGTTTCGATTAAATGAGAATCGATATGGTCAATACGCATGGATTCCGTATAAGGAATCAGGTTGTGAATCAGACATTGTCTGAAACCGTTAAAAAAAGAACTTTCCTGCTTCAACCGGGGAGACGGGAAATAAGCTATCTTTTGGTGTTTATTCTGAATTAATTTTTCGGTGGCCAATTCGCCCAGTCTGGCAAAATCTATATGAATGGCGGAGGAATTCCTGTCGCCATTGATACAGACATAGGGAATACCGTTTTCCGATAGCTGTTTCCGGCTGATTTCGGAATTGCCGTCAAATTGCTCCCAGATGATTCCGTCAATTCTGTTTTTACAGAGGGCCGTAATGGATTTCAGTTCTTCTTCCGCAGAATGCATGTATACCAGGGTGACCTGATAATTCAGGGACCTGGCCCTGTTGATAATACCGTTGATTAAGGGAAGATTAGCGGAAGCTTCGGTTAACAGGACGGCAATACAAAAGGTTCTTGCCGACGTGGTATTCTTCACGAAGGAATAGGGAGAATAATTGTAATCCTTTACTATCTTCAGGACACGGTTTCTGGTTTCAATGTTAATATTCTCATCCTTGCCGTTAACGATTTTAGAAACGGTTGATACGGAAACTCCGGCTAATTGGGCTATTTCTTTTATCGTCATAAAGACCTCCAAAAATATCCATAAGATTATACTCATTATCATATATGGAGGCTGAAAAGTCAATAGCCGCCCATTTATTTACAGCAGACAAGAACCTAAAATTACAGTCAATTATGATGTGTTTGCAGCATATCGCAGTAGACATAAAGTTTCTGGACACCGTTTTCCAGAATATAATAGTGCCGTATGTAAGGAATAAGCAGGATAATAAACAATCCGGTTATGAGATATAATCCTGTATTTTGCATAAAGAACGAAGACATGGCGGAAATTATGGCCAGCATTGCAAAAAGGGCGGTTACAATAAGGTGAATCAGCCGTTCATGCTGAAAAAAACCGATTTGTATCAGCAGTTCGCTTTTTAATTTATCCAGTTCTTTTTCAGATAAATCGGGGGATTCCGCCGTATTAAGAGACTCCATATATTGCAGATATTTTACCAGCCTTTCTTCCATAAAAATCACCTCCCGTACTATTAATTTATATGGCCGTTCTTTACCGGTATTATAACATAGACGGAAGTAAATGTAAAATAAACGGGCATCGGCGGAACGGCAAACAAATATCCTGCGTGTCCGTGCGGCAATTATATGCTGCAAGGTACTGGTATTCGAAAGTTCATAATGCTATAATAAAAACAGATGAATTGGAAAATTTATCTTTGGCATTCATATTTTTTATTCAATAGGAAATTGGGTCCTATTGAATAAAACCCGACAGGGGATGCGCATGACGCGCTATGGAAATTTGTCACTTAGGTGACAGCGCGTCAGCGCCGGAGTCTGGCAAGCCAGACTCTTTGTTATAATGGAAAAGGGGTTTGGTTCAGTGGCTGCAGAGCATAAAAAGAAAAGGTATAAGAAAAGCAGGCTGGGATTGCGGAAATTTATGGGTTTTACCTCCATGCACTCCATGTTAATGCTTACCATAGTAATTGTTTTTATTGTATCGATGGGAATGTGGTATCTGGTACATAATTATGTTGCAAAGGTAAACCGTGAGCTTTATGATATCCAAAATGATTCTGCGGACCTGTATATTTCCGGCATTGAGGATAAGCTGTCAAACTATGTTACCGCTATGGGAGTGGTTTCCATGAGCAATGATTTACGGGACAATATATTTAATGATAAGGTCAGCCGTTCCGAAATGGTTATTCTCGGCAAGGAGTTAGGGCAGAGAATAAATGAAATGACTTTTTTCCTTTATCAGTCCCGGGATGTTATCGGCCAGAGGCTGTATACCTATCTGCCCGCAGACGGTTATTATTTCTGGGATATTAATAAAATTAAAGAGGAAGACTGGTTTAAGGAGCTGGCGCAGAGCAGCCCCCGGTGGTGGTACAGCTATTCCACCGTGACACATACCAACCACCTGACACTGGCCGGAATCATTAATAATTACAACTCAAATTCAGATGCATGGGGACAAGGTTACTGCTGCCAGACCATAACGGTGGATACCGGTACTTTATTTAAACCTCATGAGGGTTCCGAAACAGTGGTATTTATGTTTGATAACGGAACCGGCAATATTATATATGAGTATTCCCCCCTGCTGCAGGAGAATGAAAAAAATACCCTGCTGGACCAGATGAATGAAATATATAAAAATACCCTGCATGATGGTAAATTAAAGGAAAAGGTTGAATTTACCAATGTTAAGGGGAAAGCGGAACAATATAACATATTAACCAGGCAGATTTCTTCCATCGATGTTACGGCTGCGGTTTTGTTTAACCCCAAGCAGATGGAAAAGGCTGACGGAACCGGTGCAATTTACGGAACCGTCATTTTGCTTTTCTGCATGATGTTTCTGCTTATAATGTCCAACTGGCTTTATCAGAAAAAATTGAATATCCTCATCAGCAGGATGGATAAATTTGACGAAAAAGACGTACAGCTGCCTGAGCCTATCGGAGGGAAGGATGAGCTGGCACGGATCGACAGACACCTTTTAAAGATGCAAAGGCGTATCCAGACCCTGATACAGGAGGAATATACGGCCAAAATGCAGGTGATGGCGGCCCATCAGCAGGCACTGATTGCCTGTATTAATCCTCACTTTCTTTATAATACATTGAATACGATTTCAGCAATGGCGTGTGTGGAGGGAGCGGACAGTATCAGTGAAATGATTTCCGCGCTTTCTTCCATGTTCCGCTATTCCTCGGATGTAACCAGGCAGAATGTCACTCTGAAGGATGAACTCGGAAATATTTCGGATTATCTGTATATCCAGAGCATCCGGTATCAGAATGCCTTTACTTATCGTGTGGATATTAAAGAAACACTTTATGATTATCAGATTCCTAAGCTTATACTACAGCCCTTGATAGAAAATGCTTTTAAGCATGGATTTAAGAACCGGATGACAGAACGGGAAGGTGACAGGCAGATTCATGTATCGGCGGTGAAGAAGACAGAAGCACTCATTATTTCCATACGGGATAACGGGAAGGGGATTTCAGCCGAAAAACTTTCGGCCATACAGGAATATATTGCGGAATCGGAATCTAAAATGACAGCCACTGTCTGGAATAATGGGAGCATGGGGCTGTTAAATGTCCATCACCGGATACGTTTGCAGTACGGTATGGAATATGGTCTGCAAATAATAAGTGAAGGAGACGGAAAGGGGGTGTGTGTATCCGTACGGATACCCTGCAGTAAGGGTTAATCATATATTTGGAGGAAAAAAGTGTGCTTAGTATTTTAATAGCGGATGACGAAAAATTGGCCCGCGAGGATATTTTGTATAAGGTAAGCCGGAGCGGGTTCTTTTTTAAGTGGGTGATAGAGGCCTCTTCGGCAGAGGAGGCAATTGATATGATCAAAGAACATAAACCCGACATTCTTCTCACAGATATCAGGATGGGAGAAATGAGCGGAATTGATTTGGTGAGGGCTGCGAGGAACGCCTTGCCGGAAATTGTCTCTATTTTGATTTCGGGATATCCGGAATTCTCTTTTGCTAAAGAAGCCATTGCGCTGGATGTGATAGAATATCTTCTCAAGCCGGTAAGACAGGAGGAGTTGACGGCGGCTTTAACTAAGGCGGTAGCAAAAGGAATGCACCAGAGAAATTTATTTCAGATTCCGGTAAATTATGAGAAAACAGTGGATGACTTACTGGATGAGAGGCAGAAGGAGCAGCTATTTGCTTTTTTAAACGGCCTGGAAACAAACCTTGATTTCCCAATGGCAGTCTTATTCCCGGAAAATACCAAATTTTATCAAATAGGTATTTTCCGGTTATCTGTTAACCGGGCGGGAGAAGGTGAAAAAATATATGACAGGCCGTATTATGACAAACTGCGTCAGCTTGTCCGGGATACCATACGAAAGATTGGCGGACATTGGTTCCTTACCTTTAATAATTTTGCTCAGAATCAGCAGATTACCGTAATTGCAGCTTCTTCCGATTCAAAATACGGGAAAGCGGAAGAAGGGCTTATGAAAAACTTTGAAGAGATACACCGCCAGGTTTTAAACCGGCTGGATGTTGTATTGCATGTGGGAGTATCCAAAATGGCAGACTCCGTGTCCGGATCACTTCTGACACAAGCCAGACAGGCACTTGATTTACGGCTTTCTTTGGAATGCGGACCAGGCGGACGGTTATTTTACTGGGGGGAATGGGAAAAGCTTGCTTCGGCCAATCTGCCGGAGGAGGATTTTAAGCTGTACCAAAGCCTGTTATCCGCAGGAGATCTGAAGCAGACGCTTTTCACCGTCAGAAGGATTTTTTCTTCGGAGGTACCGGGTATGGCAATGCATATACGTATGCTGTATGTGGAGCTGATTTGTATCCTGGCCCGCACCTGCATAAAAAAAGTGGGAGGCAGCGTGGTTTCCATGCTTGGCCCCGAGTGTTTATCCGGCGGGATTATTGACCAGTTTTCCGACAGGGAAGAACTGACTGAAAGCCTGTGCAGAACAATAACCACGGCACTCAGCCAGTGGATGGCGGTGACTGCGGATGCCAGGTCGGTTCTGCTGATAGTAAAAAATTATGTGGAAAATAATTTCACCAACAGTGAATTATGTACCAATTTTTTATCAAAACAATTCTGTATTTCGTTGGGTTATCTTTCGGCTTCTTACAAAAAGGAGTTTAATGTTACGATTTCCAAGCAAATTATTAACCTGAGAATGGATTACGCCAAAAAGCTGCTGAAAGAGACGAGAATGAGTATTCTTGACATAGCGGATAACTGCGGGTTTAATAATTTAAGCTATTTTATGCGGACCTTTAAGAAACACATAGGATGCACCCCTAACGAATTCCGTGAAAATTAACGAAGAATTTTTGCATCTATTTTATCAATATGGTAAAAAAGCTCTTAAATGATATATCATTTAAGAGCTTTTTTGGTTAATATCACGATGAAAATGAAAATAGTGCATAAAAATTCAAAAAATAGTTGATATTCACAAAATTGGAGGTGTAGTAAACTTAATACAGTCAAGTTAATAAAAGCATGCTATATAATGTTTGCATTAAGAAAGGATAAGATAAACGAGAAGGAACATTTATGCTTTTATCGCGAAGAAAGGAGAGAAATCTTGTGAAAACTAGCATGACAGTTTTGACAGCCAGGCCGGTGCCAATAAGAAAATTGTGGCAGAAGATAAAAAAACACAAGGTGCTGTATCTGTTTATCCTTCCATGTGTGATATGGCTGCTGGTATTTTGCTATTATCCCATGTATGGTGCGCTTCTGGCTTTCAAATCGTATAATTACAATCTGGGGATTTTAGGAAGCCCCTGGGTGGGGTTTAAGAACTTTGAGGAGTTCATGAAATCACCGGAGTTCTGGATAGTTATGAAAAATACGGTTATTATCAGCGGACTTAAAATACTTTTTGGTTTTCCTGCGCCGATTTTTTTGGCATTATTGCTGAATGAGGTAAAAGCAAAAAAGTTCAAACGAACGGTACAGACCATGAGCTACCTGCCGAATTTTGTGTCCTGGGTAGTTGTTGTCAGCCTGATGACCGTTATTTTTACGCCGTATGGAGGTATCGTAAACAACGTAAGGAAAGACCTGGGTCTTGACTCTGTTTTTTTTATGGGGGAAAGAGGGTTTTTCTATCCCATGGTGGTATTATCCGATATCTGGAAAAATGCCGGATGGGGCTCCATTATTTATCTCTCGGCTCTTTCCGGGGTAAGCCAGGAATTATACGAGGCTGCTACGGTGGACGGAGCGGGCCACTTAAAATGTACCTGGCATATCACGCTTCCTTCCATAAAAGGAACAATCGGCATTATGTTCATATTTGCCGTCGGCGGTATTTTAAATGCCGGATTTGACCAGGTTCTTTTATTGCAGCAGCCGGCCAATAATCAGATTTCGGAGATTCTGGATACCTTTGTTTTAAAGACGGGCCTGAATTACGGACGGTTTGAGTATGCAACGGCGATTGGACTCTTTAAATCCGTTTTTGCATTTTTATTGATGGCATTGACAAATAAGATTTCAAAGAAATTTATGGATGTGGGCATTTGGTAAAGGATGGAGGTTATGCTATGAAAATAAAAGAATCAGGTTCCCGAAAAATATTTTTGGCCTTTAATTATATATTCCTTGCATCATTTGGTTTTATTACCTTATATCCTTTCTGGTATGTACTGATTGCTTCGCTGAATACCGGCAGGGATTTTGCCAGAGGAGGGGTATATTTCTGGCCCCGTGAATTTACTCTGGAAAATTTTATGCACGCTTTTAAGGATGCCCGTATTTTTGATTCCTTAACTATTTCCGTTTCAAGAACGCTTATCGGTGTACTAATAGGATTGTTTTTTACGGCGTTAATCGCGTATTCGTTAAGTATAAAAACCTTGCCCGGCAAAACCTTTTTCACCTTCTTTTTCTATTTTACCACCATATTCGGAGGCGGAATGATTCCCTACTATATGCTGCTGCGTGATTTAGGTTTAACGAAAAGCTTTTGGCTCTACATAATTCCTGCCGTATATAGTTTTTTTAATTTCCTTTTATTGAGGACCTATTTTAATAATATCCCTTATGAGATGAGGGAATCCGCCCAGATTGACGGCGCGGGGGAGTTCAGAATCCTGTTTGGAATCTATCTCCCCCTGTCCAAACCCATATTGGCAACTTTAGCGTTGTTTATCGGCGTAGGACATTGGAACGACTGGTTTACCGGTGCTTATTACCAGAGCAGGACCGCTCTGTATCCTGCCGCCACCTTATTGCAAAAGCTTCTTGGGGAGGCTACGGCGTCTTCTACAATTAAGCTTGGCCAGGAGACTAATTTATCAGCCTTGACCAGCTATACAACCCAGTCTCTGCAGATGGCTTTTGTCATGATACTCACAATGCCCATTGTTATAGTATATCCTTTTCTGCAAAAGTATTATGTGAAGGGAGTCATGATTGGTTCCGTGAAAGGCTGAGCGGTATGTACGGCATGAAAAGTCCATGCTGATAAAAGATCATACAAATTAAATAAAAAAGGAGTGTGTTATATGAAAAAAAGATTGTTTGGTATTCTAATGGTAATGGTGATGGTATTATCACTGCTCTCAGGCTGCGGCAGGGCAGGAAACAATACCGGAGAAGATTCAAAGCCGGCCGGTTCGGATGGGGCTGGTGAAAGTACGGCGGATACGGCATCCGAGACTGGACCTAAGAAATACGATGACGTCAGATTAAAAATGCTTGTGTGCTGGAACGGCGGATTTAAGACGGCATCGGATCAGTACAATAACGAAGTGGCTGCCAAAATCAGGGAAATAACCGGTATTACCGTTGAGTACGAAGGCATCATGATGAATGAAACGGAAAAGCTCAATCTTTTGTTTGCATCCGGTGACATGCCGGATATGATTAATGCACCTTATTGGGGAGGTAATGGGGGCGAAACGGCAGTCATTAAAAAAGCCGCAACCGAAGGCAGGCTGCTTCCCATTGAAGACTTATTACCCAATTATCCCAATTTGGCCAATGCTTATGATATTGGTGTCGTATCACAGTCTTATCTGGAAAATGATTTGGATTATAAAGGGTTTGACGGCCACCGTTACATTCTGCCCCAGGAAACTCCGGGAGACGATATGGGCGTAACGAACTGGGCATACGGTGTATTTGTGCGCGGAGACGTACCCGGTGCACTGGGTATAGATCCTGCTTCCATTAAGACTTCGGATGATATGTATAATTTTATGGTGAAGGCCAAGGAATACGGCTTTAAAGATGTGAACGGCAACGGCTGTATTATAGCCACTACCTATCATGACGGCTGGGACAGTTCAGGATATTCCATAAATTTTGCGGATAAGAAGTTCAGCAATTATGTGAAACAGGAAGACGGCACCTATACTTATAACGCGTTAACCGAAAACTGGATAAACCGGAATCTTTTTACCTGGAAGCTTGTGAATCAGGGTCTGCTGGATGTGGAGTGTTTTAAACAGACAGATGCCCAGGCAGATGAAAAGGTTGGAAACGGAACGGCATTATTTGCTTCCGCCCAATACGGTAGTGTTATTAATTCCACAAAGCTTACCGGCCTTTACAGTTCCCGTCCGGAGATGCGTTATATACCGGTTGGCCCTATGACATACCGGGATGGCCAGCCGCTGGTACAGCTTGAACAGAACGGACGTGCAGGTTCTCCGGCCATAGTTTTCCCTACCTCCTGCTCAAATATCGAAGCTGCTTTAACTTATCTGGATTATGTAAACAGTGAAGAAGGAGCCCGATTATGCCAGTATGGGATAGAAGGAGATACCTATACTCTAAACAGCGACGGTCAGCCGCGTTTGAACAGTGAAATACTTGCCAGAAAGGCGGCAGGCGATTCATCGGTTGACGACGAGCTGCGGGAGAAAGGTATCAGTTACATATTGGGACGTACGCTTCAGGCAGATAAACGTTTTACCTGGTGGGGAGAAACCAATGCGGGAGATGCGGATGCGGCTCCTCCTGAAATGGTGGAATATAAAGAAGCCCGTCCTGTGGAACGTGTGAACGGATATCCTTTGGAGGGTCTTGTAATTAATTATGAGAATTACGATATAGTGAAGAAGTTTGCCTTTGAAGGAACTACTATGACGGATTATGAGCAGCGGGCTTATTTTGCAGATACACAAGAGGAAGCCCGTGCCATTCTGGAGGAATACCAGAATTATTTACTGACACAGGAAAACGGAATCTTTAAGGATTATCTGAAATTTGTAACCGAATGTGCCAATTCCAGAGATGATATTCTGGATTAATCGGTTATAGCAAAGGGAAAGGGAAATCTTAAATTTTCCTGACCGGTATCTGGAATGCGGGTTATATTTCCGGGAATTGTCCGTAAATAAAACCCGCATTTTACATAAGCGGTGTACGTATTAAAATATAAAAAACTGTTGCAGTTTAGCCGTAAGGCTGAACTGTAACAAAAAACTTATAAAAAAATAATTACATTTTATTTTAGACATTTGCCCTGTTTAGGAGTAAACTAGAGTGTAGCTGAAAAATGCTTGTGCCGGGCCGGATACTTCACTTTCGGCAGGGTGCGATGATTTTTCAAACATGCTTTATTAGGGGAAAGAGAAAGGGAGAAATATATGTCATATATTCGGGAGCGCAGGAATGAATTGACAGGTTATCAGGAGAGTGCGCCCTGGCAGCCTAATATAGATATCCAATGTGACTTTGTCATGGTTTACGGTATGGATGCCACCATGCCTGAAAGGGTACGGCAGTTTAAAGAGAAAGGTTACGTGGTTCATTTGATGACAGGGATATCCTGGGGAGAGTATCAGGATTACCTTTATGGGAAGTATGACGGAAAAAATCACTGGGATGAGAGCCAGATGGACTGTTATGGAAGGTATATAAGGCACGGAAAAGACGTCCCTTATATGTCGCCGACGATTGCTTTTGCAGGATATCTGACCGAAAAGCTTAAAACTGCCGTTGATGCCGGGGTAGAGGCCGTACATATGGAGGAGCCTGAGTTTTGGGATTATGGGGGATATTCGGAGGCATTTAAAAGAGAATATCTGTTATATTACAGGGAACCCTGGCAGGAACCCCATGGAAGCCTTGATGCAAGGTATAAAACTTCCAAGCTCAAGGCTTATCTCTATGCAAGGACAATCGGCCTGGTCGGAGGAGCATTAAAGGAGTATGCTCTGACGAAGCACGACAGGGTTCTCAGGTTTTACGTGCCTACCCACAGCCTGCTTAACTATACTCAATGGAAAATTATCAGTCCGGAAGGAGCTCTGATTAACTTACCTGCCGTAGACGGATATATTGCCCAGGTTTGGACCGGCACCAGCCGTCCTGCCAATGTTTATGAGGGTGTGGTGAAAGAGAGGACCTTTGAAACAGCATTTCTGGAATACGGTATCATGCAGGAGCTGGTAAAGGGTACGGGCAGAGAAATGTGGTTCCTTCATGACCCGATTGAAGACAATCCGGAATATACCTGGGAGGATTACCGTTACAATTATTTAAAAACGGCAGTTGCCTCCCTTTTACATCCGGCCGTCTGCAATTATGAAATATGCCCTTGGCCCAGAAGGGTATTTGACGGGGTATTTCCGCGTAAGGCGGGGCTTGCGGGGGGAACCATACCGACTACGGATATGCCCGGCGCCAAACCGATTCCGCCCGGATATTCCACATTGCTTAACAGCATGGTGCAGCTGTTCGGTGATATGGACCAGTCCGAATATACTTTTGACGGAATTAATGAGGGGGTAGGTATCCTCATGTCGGATTCCGGATTATTCCAGAGAAGCTATCCCGACGGCATAATAACGGAAGAAGCGGCCGTCAGCCTGGAAAAAACAATGGGGGATTTTAAGGACAGGATGCGCAGCGGGGAGGACTGCTCGGCAAAAAGCCGTGCATTTATGGAACAGGTGGCCGGGGATAAAGAAATCTTCCGGGCTTTTGTCCAAAGCAGTACCTTTCCCGATTTTTTTGGTATGGCCATGCCTTTATTAAAATACGGCCTTCCGGTACGTCCGGTGCTCTTAGATAATGTCAGGCGTTATCCGGGCTATCTGGATGACTATAAGACTCTTATATTAAGCTATGAGTACATAAAGCCGGAATCACCGGATGTGAACAATGCCCTTGCGGCCTGGGTTAAGGGAGGCGGTACTCTTGTTTATATCGGTGACGGCAGCGATCCCTATCACCGGATTGAGGCCTGGTGGAACCGTCCGAAAGACTCGGATGGGCCGGCGTCAGGCTATCGGAATCCCTCCGAGCATTTATTTGAAATGCTGGAGCTTAACAGAGAACCGCAAGGCGAAATTATTAGGGCAGGCAAAGGCCGTGTAATGGTCTGGAACATAGCTCCTGCAATGCTCTGTCTGAAGAAGGAACTGGCGGAGGAATACCGTTCCCGCATGAAGGAGTTATTAGCTCTTGAAGGCAGTGACTGGAAGTTTTCCAATCAGCTGACCTTACGCAGGGGTCCCTATATTATTTCGGCGGTCATGGATGAAGGGGGTATAAACCTGGCGGAAGATTCGCATATTTTCAGGGGATTATATGCAGATATGCTGGCAAATGATTATGCCGTCCTGACAGAAAAAAGCTTATGCAGGGACGAAAATACAATACTATTTGATTTCTCCAAAATAGAAGGAGAAGACTGGCGGATTATAGGCTGTTCGGCCAGAGTATTTTCTTTGGAGCCATCGGAGGACGGTTCCGGTTTTACCATGAAAATAAAAGCGGCGGACAAAATAAAAGCCTTTTTAAGAATCCGTCTGCCCAAACCGGTAATTTTCCTGGAAGCGGTGGATGAGGCCGGCAGCCAGGTTCCGGTCAATTTTATGTGGGATGAGACGACCCGTACGGAATTGTTTCACTATGACAGCTATAACCGGGCAGTGTTTTTAAAGGGACATTTTTAATATGATGCCGCGTCCCGATTGAGTAACAGCATTCTAAGAATGGATGCCTGGTATCAGGTATGAGGAAAGGAGTTATTATCATGAAGCAGCTTGCTGCAAAGTATACAAGATTAAAAAGGCAGGTGGGAGGCAACCGGGAAAAATACCGTTATGAGGAGTCCTTCGGCCAGCCAATGGAGGAATTTTACGGAGTTACCATGCCAAATGCATGGAACAGGCGTATTTTGGCGGAGATAGAATTTTCCATCCGGCTGTCGAAAGAGTTTAATGGCCGTTTTGATGATATAATGAAAGCGGAGAAACCGGAGCAACAAGATCATGAACACGTTTTTGTTCATGATATAATAGATAAAACCCTGGATTTCCTGCTGGATAAAATGGCGGAGGAGGGAGCTTTGACCAATGCCTCCTGTCAGGCGGCAGAACAGATGCTTCTGCCTCTTTCGGATGAGGCAAAGGAGTACGAACTAATCTTAGCGGCCCATGCCCATATTGATATGAATTGGATGTGGGGCTGGCAGGAAACGGTGGCAGCTTCCGTTGCCACGTTTCAGACTATGTTAAAGCTGATGGAGGAATATCCGGATTTTCATTTTTCCCAATCCCAGGCGTCGGTATATAAAATCGTAGAAGATTACGCTCCGGAATTGAAGGAAGATATAAAGCGGCGTATCAGGGAAGGACGCTGGGAGGTTACTGCCTCCGCCTGGGTGGAGACGGATAAAAATATGCCTTCTGCGGAATCCCTGCTGAATCATATCTACTATACGAAGAAATATCTGAAAGAGCATTGGGAAGTGGACCCGGATTCCCTGGACATTGATTTTTCACCGGATACCTTCGGGCATTCCGCCCATTTACCGGAGCTTGACAGCCTGGGAGGGGTAAAATATTATTACCACTGCCGGGGGCTGGATGGGGACAATGCCCTGTACCGGTGGCGTTCCCCTTCGGGCAAGGAACTTCTGGTTTACCGGGAACAGTATTGGTATAACAGCGGAATTACGCCTTTGCCCGGAATCGGACTTATTGACGTGGCAAAACGTTCCGGCGGCCTTAAAACAGGACTTGTGGTTTACGGAGTAGGGGATCATGGCGGCGGCCCCACCAGAAGGGATATTGAGCGGGGCCTTGAGATGATGGAATGGCCGGTTTTTCCCAAGCTTAAGTTTGGTACCTTCCACGATTATTTTCACGCAGCCGAGGCAGTCAGGGAGAAGGTTCCGGTTATTGACCATGAGTTAAATTTTATATTCCCGGGCTGCTATACTACCCAGAGCCGGTTAAAGCTTGGCAACCGCCGCTCCGAAACCGGCCTTTACGAGGCCCAGTGCCTGGATGCCATTGCAGGCGGCAGACTCCTTACCTCCTACAGAAAAGAACAATACGAGTCTGCCTGGCAGGATGTACTGTTTACACATTTTCATGACATTCTTACCGGGTCCTGCGTGCAGGAAAGCCGGGAACATGCCATGGGTCTGTATTCCCATGCAATTGCGGTGGCAGGTACAAGAGCGGCGCTTGCCATGCAGGCCATAGCCGGAAATATTGATACCTCCGGTATTCAAACGGAGGAGGAGGTACTGCCGGTACAGGAAAAAGCCTGGTCCCAGTCTGAAGGGGCCGGGGCCGGCTATGGCATCAATGCCTTAAAGGGAGTCCCTGCCACAGAGCATGGGACGGGAATAACAAGAATTTTCCATATCTTTAACTCCACACCATACTCCAGGGAGGAAAACGTTACCCTGACCGTATGGGACTGGACGGGAGATATGAGGTATTTATATTTTGAAGATGGCGGGGGAAAAGAGCTTTCTTTCCAGTTGCTGGATTCCGTACAGAAGACGTATTGGGACCACAAATATTTCCGCGTATTGGTAAAGACAGAAACGCCTGCTTTCGGATATAGCACGGCCCTGCTCAGACAGAAGGAACCGGAAGAATATGAGATTTATTTACAGCCTTCCAAGCGGACCAATCAGCCTACGGAGAATATTATACTGGAAAATGTATACCTGCGGGCGGAATTTGATTTTAAGAACGGGACATTATTATCCCTTAAGGATAAGGAAACAGGCAGGGAATTATTAAAAGCAGGCGAAAGGGGAGGACTTAGGTTTCTTACTACGGAACGGGATACCTCCAGTGCCTGGCAGATAGGAAGGTATACGGATATAAAAGCGGACTGTTTTCAGACGTTAAAGCTGACACAGGAAAGGGGTACGCTGCGCCAGGGTTTTGTCGTGGAACAGGCATTTTATAATTCAAAAGTGAAGGAAGAAATTTATTTGGAGGAAGGAGCACGGGCACTGACCATCCGCTTGGAAATTGACTGGCATGAGGTCAGCCGGGATAATGAACCGGTACCGGTATTGCTGTATCATTTACCGCTGGAGTCAACAGGAAACTATATGTATGACGTACCCGGAGGAATCCAGTTCCGGCAGGGAATGCAGATGGATGTCCCGGCGCTTACCTTTGGCGCCGCACTGGATACGGCATCTGACAGGGCCGTGTTCTTAGGAGCGGACTGCAAATACGGTTACCGGGGCAGTGAGGAAGGACTAAGCTGCACTTTAATTAATGCAACCACCAATCCTGATCCTTATCCGGAGAGGGGAATCCATAATATCACCCTTTATGTGGGAGCCGGGGAAGGAAATCCTGCCGTTTTGCACGGCCTGGTCTTTTGCCTGCAGCATCCCCTTATGTTCCAGTCCGGCGGTATCCATACGGGAAGCCTGCCTTTAACGGATAGTTTTATGCAGGTAGATGGAGGAAGCGGAGTCGTTTCCGGAGTATTTCGCCTAAACGGTAAATTGGTGGTGAGGCTCTCTGAAATCTGCGGACAGGATACGGATGTAAAAATTATATTGAAGGAAGAACCTGTGGAGGCGGAATTAACGGATGTGTCCGGCGAGGCCGTAAGCGGAGACTTAAAGGTTTCCGGGAAATATGTATATGTACCGGTTAAGGCGTACTCCACGGTTATGGCGGCCCTGTCAGGGGAAGGTATTTAGAGTACAGGTTAAACGCGCTTATAAAGTAATATTCCGGTGCATGTATTAGAGTTTGGAAAATCATTGCACCGTTCTGAATGTCACAAATATAAAATGTACGGTGCTGCCGCACGAAAGGTTCACTATATTGCACATAATCAGGTTAACAAACCTGCATATAGTGAAGAATGGCTTTCCTACGGCAGCACCTTACTTATACGCGGCTGTCTTCCTTCCCGGGATTATTTTCCTGCCGGTGTTTTTCACGGAAATAACGGATAAGCGTTGACTGGAATATTTAATATAAGTTACAATATATATGATAACTATACCTTATAAATAAATTTAACATAATGGTTACAAATTAAAAAAGTATTCCTGAAGAAGCAGGGGTTGAAAAAGGAACGGAAACGGAGTATAGTTTAATTGAGTTAGCACAAACTAACTTGATTATTGCTATCTTGATTATAACATGAAGTAAAACGCAGCAGGCATTTAACCTTATCAAGGAAGTCCCCCGCTTTTTCAAGCGGAGGTATGGACTTGACTGCTTGCGCAGGAGATAGGGCTGATACGCCGATACTGCGAAGTGGTAATAAGGTTAAAGCAAGAGCGTGTTTGAAAAATCATTGCGCCGTTCTGAACGCCCCAATCATTTTTCAAACACACTTAGTAGTGTAAGCGGATTGCGAATATCCGCTTCGACATGTATGAGGAAAGGAATAAGGAAGGTCATGGAAGCCGGGAGGAAGGAGAAAGGTATATTTATTGATATTTCCCAGTTTGGGTTAAAGATAGCCGGAAAAAGTGAAAATGCCGTGCTTTACGAGCTGGACGATAAGGACGGATACGGGAAGATGCTGGTGTACAGGCTCTTTCCCGGAATAGAGATTTACTATAATGATTATAATACAAATTTTGACTTTGCAGGAAAGTTTGATTTGAATGATTATATTGAACTCAGCTACACTCATGAAGGGACTTATGAATTCGAGCTTAAGGATAACCGCTGTATTTATATCGGAGAAGGTGAATTCATTGCCTTTTATAATATATTTGAATCCCTGCGGTCCAGGTTTCCGCAGAAAATTTATAAAGGCTTTGAAATTATGTTTGATATTAATACGATAAACAAGTCTTTAAAGGATTATTTTAAAGAATTTTCCATTGATTTAAGCCGGATTATCGAAAGCCTGTGCGTAGACGGCAATATATTTGTCTTAAAAGGGAATGATGAAATTCAAAATATACTGGAAAAAATATATTATTCGGATCCTTTCCGGCAGCCGGCATATATAAAACTAAAAGTTCTGGAGCTGCTTCATTTACTGAGCAACGGAATTACCGCCGAAATAGAATACAAATGCCGGTATTATGAAAAATATACGGTGCTTAAGGTAAAACATGTAAAAGAACACCTTACGGAAGAATTATCAAGGCATATTACCATTGAACAGCTGGCAAAGGAGCATAAAATTACGAAAACCATGTTAAAGACCTGTTTTAAGGACATTTATGGATTGCCGCCTTACGAATATCTGAAAAAAATCAGAATGAATCACGCGGCCGTATTGATTAAACAGGGGAAATACTTAATCGGTGAGGTAGGAGGAATGGTAGGGTATCAGAATGCCAGTAAATTCTCCAGTGCTTTTAAGGATGTTATGGGCATGACACCGAGGGAATACGGCAAGCGGTACAGATGATTTTATTGGTAAGTCGGTATTCCGGCAAAGTGGCAGACAAGTATTTTGGCAAACAGACGGCTATATGGAGTAATACTGGCCATATGGAGTAGAAAAAATATATAGGGGATGATAAAATTTATTCGGTTAGCATATACTAACCGAATAATTTTATTGGGAGGTTTTTATGACAGATACAAAGCCAAAAAGTGGGATGGGGAGGCTTCTGGAACTAGCCGCGACAAAAAAGCCCTTTATGATAAGTTCGGTTATCTTGTCGGCGCTGGCTTCCATAGCTTCCTTTATTCCATACATAGCCATATATTTTATCGTAAGGGAAATCATGGAAGCCTATCCTGATTTTAACCGGTTGGATGTAAAAAAGACCATCGGATATGGTTGGATTGCCTTTGGCGGAATTATTGGAAATATATTATTGTATTTTTTAGCATTGGTGTGTTCCCACCTGGCGGCCTTTGGGACCCTTTATGAGTTAAAAGTGAATTTTGCGTCCCATATTGCCAAACTGCCCCTGGGGTTTCATTTAACGGTAGGCAGCGGCAAGGTACGTAAAATCATGGATGAGAATATAGAAAAGGTGGAGGGGTTTATCGCTCACCAGCTTCCGGATATCGTCGCCGCCTTTGTGGCTCCGGTTGTAATGGTAGTTATATTATTAAGTTTTGACTGGCGCTTTGGCCTGGCGGCATCGGCAGGCATTATCGTGGCCTTTATCGTGGAATTTAAAGCCTACGGCAATGACGGCGCCAAAACAATGATGGATAAATACCAGACTACTTTGGAGGAGATGAATAACGCATCCGTAGAATATATAAGGGGAATTACGGTGGTCAAAGCTTTTAAGCAGACGGTCTATTCCTTCCGGAGACTGCATGAGACCATACAAAGCTACACAGGTTTTGTAATACCCTATACCTTAAGCTGGGAAAATTATATGTCGGGGTTTATCACCATTGTCAATAATATTTACTTGTTTTTAATACCGGTGGGAATCTTAATCGGAAGCAGAACTTCCGACTATAAAACCTTTGCCATTACTTTTATTTTTTATCTGCTTTTTGTTCCTTCCATTTCTTCCATCATGCTTAAAATCATGTATGTATCCACAAACAGCATGCAGATAATCAATGGTGTGGAAAGAATGGATCAAATATTGAATCAGACTCCTTTAACGGAAACGGCAGAAGCTAAAACCTGCCGGAATTATGATATTGAGTTTAAAAACGTATCCTTTTCCTATGATGAAGATAAAGAAAACCAGGCTTTGAACAATGTTTCCTTTACCGCAGGCCAGGGAGAAATAACGGCAATCGTCGGGCCTTCCGGAGGAGGAAAAAGTACCATAGCCCATCTGATTCCCCGTTTCTTTGATATAACAGAAGGCAGTATCCGTATCGGCGGTGCGGATATACGGGATATGAAGTTTGATTACCTGATGGATAAAGTAAGCTTTGTGTTCCAGGATGTCTATCTGTTTAAACAGAGTATTAAGGATAACATCCGTATCGGGAATCCGGATGCCACGGATGAGCAGGTCATTGCTGCCGCAAAAGCAGCCCAGTGCCATGAGTTTATAGAAAATCTTCCTGAAAAGTATGATACCGTTATCGGCTCCAAGGGGGTTCATTTATCCGGAGGAGAGCAGCAGCGAATTGTAATTGCAAGGGCCATTGTAAAGGATGCACCGATTATTGTACTGGACGAAGCCACGGCTTTTGCCGATCCGGAAAACGAATACCTGATTCAGAAAGCCTTTGAGAAGCTGATGAGGAATAAAACGGTTATCATAATTGCCCACCGGCTTTCTACCATCAGAAGCGCCCATAAAATTCTGGTAATGGAGAAAGGCCGGCTTATTGAAGAGGGAAATCATGAAGAATTAATAAAAGGGAAAGGAAGGTATCATGATATGTGGAATATGTATACCAGGTCCCTTGACTGGAAAATACACAGTATAAAGGAGGCAGACATCCATGTTTAAACTGAAAGAGCTGCTGATGCTGACGGAAAAAGGATATTCTGATTTAAAGAAAGCAATAATTGCATGCACGATAACCAACCTGTCTTTAATGCTGCCTTTTGGCGTTACGATTCAGATATTTACGGAGCTGCTGAAGCCTTTTATGGGACAGGAAATATCCTGGTCCAGGATGTGGCTTTATTTCGGAGCCGGAATCCTGGCGGCGGTACTGGTTTTTCTGGCTAATAAGAACGATTATAAAAAGACATACGTAACTTCTTACAAAGAAGCGGAAGCGAACAGAATCCGTATTGCGGAACATATCAGAAAGCTGCCCATGAGTTTTTTTAATTCCAAGGACTTAACGGAGCTTACGACCAATATGATGGGGGACTGTGCAACGACGGAACATGTTTTAAGCCATGTAGTTCCCCAGCTATGTGCCAACGGAATCTCCATGGTAATCGTTTGTACGATGCTTGCCTTTTTTGAATGGAGGCTGGCCCTTACGGTTTTCTGTACGGTTCCCATTGCATTTTTGGTAGTTCTGGGAAGCAAGAAAATACAAAACAGATTAAGTGAAAGCCATATACAGGCAAAACTTAAGGCCTCGGAGCAGATACAGGAATATTTTGAAGGTATCAAGGTGATTAAGGCCAGCGGACTGGAAGGGGAAAAATTTAAGGCCCTTGACAATGCCCTCCGCCTTATGAAACAGATGGCAATCCGTATGGAATTTGGTACCGGTATATTTGTTACGGGTGCGCAGATAATCGTCCAGGCCGGTGTGGGACTTACGGTTTTTACGGGGACATACCTGCTAACGGGAGGTAAGATTGAATTAATTCCCCTATTGATGTTCTTTCTTATCGTAGTCCGGATATACGGTCCTATTCTCGTTGAACTGACCCTGCTGCCGGAGCTTTTGTACCTGCAGATGTCTACGAAACGGATGAGGACGCTGATATCCACTGGCATAATGGAAGGAGATACGGAAAAGAAAATTAAGAATTATAATATTGAGTTTGAAAATGTATCCTTCCGTTACCATGAAGCGGAATCTGTAGAGGACCCCGTAATAAAGAACCTGACGGCTTCCATCCCGGCAGAGGGAATTACCGCACTGGTAGGGCCCTCCGGCTGCGGTAAAAGTACCCTGTCAAAGTTAATTGCCAGGTTCTGGGATGTAAACAGCGGCACCATCAAAATCGGAGGAATTGACATTAAAACCCTGGACCCGGAGCACTTAATGAGTTATATGTCCTTTGTATTCCAGGATGTGGTATTGTTCCATGATACAATTTACAATAATATACGTATCGGTAATCTGAATGCAACCAGGGAACAGATTATGGAGGCCGCGCGGGCAGCCTGCTGTGATGAATTTGTAAACAATCTGCAGGATGGTTATGAAACCATGCTGGGAGAAAACGGGAGTACCATATCAGGAGGAGAAAGGCAGAGGATATCCATAGCCAGAGCTCTGCTTAAGAATGCACCCATTGTATTGCTGGATGAGGCAACGGCTTCTCTGGACCCGGAAAATGAGGTGCTGATTCAGCAGGCGATTTCCAGGCTCATTAAAGGAAAAACCGTTATTGTTATTGCGCACAGACTGCGGACTGTAGTCGGGGCTGATAAAATTATTGTATTGGACCGTGGCGAGCTGGTTGAAGAAGGAACCCATGATACTCTGCTTGCAGGAAAAGGGCTTTACGAAAAGCTTTACCGTATCCAGCAGGAAAGTCTGGGCTGGAGCGTATAAAACATAATAAATGCAGGAAGGAAGATGATGCAGGGTTTTTAAGCAGTTTTTGGATGCAGTTGTCCGATTTTGCAGGAAAGTAACCTTAGAGTGTGTTTGAAAAATCATTGTGCCGTTCTAAACGCTCCAAGCATTTTTCAAACACATCCTAGTACGTAAGGAACTTCCGATGCAAAAGAATTTTAGACGCATCCGTAAGCTGCTTTAGCCTTTGCAATTATGTTCTTTCCTGTTTTTTATAGTATAGAAATAATTTACTGGAAAGTTTTTTAAAAATGGGTTATGATAAAATTATTATATTTGGAGGGATCAATATGTATGAATCTGGTGAAAATTATTTAGAAACAATCCTTATTTTGAGTAAGCGCAATGGTTCCGTCAGATCCGTCGATATTGCCAGAGAACTGGAATTCAGCAAGCCCAGCGTAAGCCGTGCGGTAGGAATTCTAAAAGAGAGCGGTTTAATTGTAACAGACAGCAATGGCTATATAGAACTGACGGAGGAGGGGAAAAAGAAAGCGGAAAGTGTGTATGACAGACATCAGCAGCTGACCGTATTTCTGATGGAAACGGCAGGCGTATCCCATGACACTGCGGAAGAGGATGCCTGCAGAATAGAGCATATAATCAGCGAGGATACGTATCAGGGAATTAAGAGGTTTCTTAGACTGCACAGGGACAAGGTCTGTCCGGACTAAAGGTATGGAGCCGGCTGGTTGTTTTATCCTGGTTTTATTGGAAAACAATTCCCGGGGATAATACAGGAAGGGAAATAATCCGCCTTTTTTCCGGGATTATTTCCCTTCCTGTGTTTTCGTGAAATAATTCCGCATTTAACTTTACAATCATATCCTGATATACTATAATAAAATTACAAAATTGATTACTTGTATAAGTTATATATACAGTCCAGTCAGGGGATACCATTAATTTTTAAGGAACATGAAGGAGAACGAAGAAGCAAAACACGGAGTTGATTCTGTAATAGATTACAAATGCTTTGCAATTCGATTATAGTGTTGAAAGGATGGGATTCTATGAAACTAATATACGTGATTGTACGCAATGTGGACAGCAGCAGGGTAATGGAAGGTTTAAATAAAGAAGGCTTTTATGTAACAAAGCTGGCATCTACCGGAGGATTTTTAAGAGAAGGAAATACTACCTTGATGATCGGTACGGATGAAGAAAAAGTAGAAGAAGTCATAAATGTTGTAAAAAAAGAATGCGGACCGAGACAGCAGATTATTTCTAATCCGGTTGGACCGGCTGAGTATACTTCCATGCAGGTTTTGGTTAATGTAGGCGGGGCTACCATATTTGTTATGGATGTGGACCGGTTTGAAAAAATCTAGTGTTCCGTCACTTTTGAATAACCGGCCTATCCGCCGAAGTGCGATTCAAAGCGGAGCATTTTTATCTCATAGGACGAACTTTCCTATGAGACAAGAAGAGCGGAAAAGGAAACCGGATGCAAGCATCATAGTGATGCCTGCATCCGGTTTCCTTTTCCGTTTTATCATGCGGACAGCTTTCCGGATATTTCTCCTGCAATGGATTTAAGCAAAGGCAGATGCCTTTTGATAAATGCATCGGATATGCGGTTAAAAGGACCGGTTATACTGAAACCGGCGATAATTTTATGGGTAAAATCATAGATGGGAAAGGCAATGCACCGGGCGCCTATTTCGCACTCTTCATTATCAAAAGCATATCCGTTTTCTCTGACCTTATCTAATTCCTCCATAAGCTTTTCCTTAGTTACAATTGTATTATTGGTATAGCCGGTAAGACCTTTTTCCGTAATCAATGCGTCAAGTTCTGCCTCCGTATAATTTAAAAGCAGCAGTTTGCCGATTCCGGTACAATGCATGGGAGCGATGCTGCCGATACGCTGCATACCCCTTATCATCTGGTCCGGACCGTCGGCAACATCAATATAAACAACCTGACGGCTCTGTTCAACGGCAAGGCATACGGATTCGCCGGCTTTTCTGGCAAGGTCTTTCAGATAGGGACCGGCGATATCCCTCAGGCTCGTCTCGGAATATATTTTGTTGGCAATGGAACAGATACGGTATGTTAAGAAATATTTGGATGAGGCCGGTTCCTGTTCCATATATCCTAATGTAACCAGCGTATTTATAAAACGGAGGGTTGTACTGGTATTTAAGCCTAAATTTCCCGCTATGTCAATAAGGCGCATAGGGCGGTTATTATCCGCCAGGAATTCTATAATCCGCATTGTTTTTTCGGCAGACTGGTTAAAATGGGAAGGATTGTTTTTATCAATCATCATGAATGCCCTTTCTTATAAATATACCATCGGTAAATATAAATAAAGCCGCTGAATTAAGTGATAATTGTGCAAGGCTGCAGGTAAAATACTGACGAAACACAATACCCACAAATATACGATACCACAAAGAAAAAATTTCGGCAATATATTTTATTAAATAAAATCATATATTATTTAATGAAATCATATTGCATTTTTTTAATCAGAATGTTATGATATAGATGTTTCAATTAATAAAATATAATTTTATTTAATAAAACGGAGGCATAACATGAAAATTGTATTATTAGAATCCCTGGGTATTTCCAAAGAAGTACTGGACAGTTACGGAAATGATTTAAAAGAACAGGGACATATTTTCGAAGCTTACGAAAAGAACACAGATACCGCCGTCATGGCAGAAAGAGTAAAAGATGCGGATGCAATTATGATTGCAAACATGCCGCTAAAAGGAGAGGTAATTTCCCGGTGCAAAAATTTAAAATTTATTGATGTTGCATTTACCGGAGTTGACCATGTTGATTTAGAGACGGCAAAAAGCATGGGAATTGCAGTAAGCAACGCATCCGGGTATTCCAATGAATCCGTAGCCGAGTTAGTAATGGGCATGATTCTCTCCCTGTTAAGAAATGTTCCTCAGGTTGAAGCACGGTGCCGTGAAGGAAAAACAAAGGACGGCCTGGTTGGAAGGGAATTAAAAGGCAAAGCCGTTGGTGTAGTCGGAACAGGTGCCATTGGTTCCCGTACGGCAGAATTATGCAATGCTTTTGGATGCAAAATCCTGGCATATGATTTATATCCGAAGAAGAATGCACCGGAATACATAAAATATGTTACCCTGGAGCAACTGTTAAGCAATTCCGATATTATAACCCTGCATTGCCCTCTTACGGAGGAATCACGCCATTTAATCAATAAAGAAAGAATTGACCTGATGAAGCCGGGGGCTATCTTAATTAACGCGGCCCGCGGGCCGGTTGTGGATTCCAAGGCTCTGGCAGAAGCATTAAATACGGATAAAATCGGCGGTGCCGGTATCGATGTATTTGAAATAGAACCGCCTTTAAATACGGACCATCCGTTATTGCATTCTAAAAATACAATTGTCACGCCTCATATTGCTTTTGCTTCGGAAGAGTCTATGAAACTGCGGGCCGAAATTGTATTTGAAAATATCCGGAAGTGGATGAAAGGCGAACAGATTAATAAGATATTATAATCAGCAGCAGTATAAACAGCTTTTTTATCCGTATTGCACGTCTGTAGGTTTCCCTTATAGTTCACATGTACACGGATAGAGCCTTAATTCTGTTTATAATGGGCATATATTTACTACTTAGCAACAGCATGAACGATATCAGAAATATAACGGAAGTTAACATGGAATTCCACTAGGGCGTGTCTGAAAACTCATTGCGCCGTTCTGACCGCCCCACTTTGCGGTATTCTGCGTTGCGATTTTGGAAACGTAGCACCACTATGCCCCCAAAACCGCTCCCTGTCTCCCACAAAGTGGAACGCTCAGCCCGGCACAAGCAGTTTTCAGACACGCCCTAACTTCCGTTATATTTTTTCGCTTAAATAATACTTGATAAAAAATCCGTAAAGTTAAGGCTGCTTTATCCTTTCTGATTCCTGTATTGTACCGGAGTCATACTATAGGCTTTTTTGAACAGCCGGTTAAAATGCTCCACGTTCTGGTAGCCGACCGTCTCGGCAATGGCATCCACGGTCATTCCATTGTTTTTCAGAAGGGCTTTCGCTTTATTAATCCTGATTTCTTTTACGATATCTCCGAAAGTATCTCCCGTACTTTCTTTTATATATTTTGATAAATATGGTTTTGATAAATAGAATTTTTCGGAAAGCTCCTCCAAAGTTACCGTTTTGTAATGATTCTGGATATAATTCATAATCTCTAAGATTCTGTCATCCTTCCTTGCCGGAATGCCTTTCACCTCTGCCAGCTGATTGACTGCGGAAGTCAGGGCCGCAATGGAGGATTTGATAATATCCTCATCAATTCCGACACCCCAGTATAATTTATTCTGGAAGTTAATGCCAATATAAGACACTGCCTTGGAGGAGGTGCTTTTCGATAATGCATGTTCCTCATAAATAATCAAATCGTAGTTAATTCCAAAATATTGTTTCATTGCATTGCTGACTGCATCCAGCCTTCCGTTTCCGTTTGCATTTATTACATGGTTTTCTCCGTTCCGGCTGATTGTTACTTCGGCCATAATGCCGTCCACCTGTTTAAAATGTGTTTCCAGTACCTGAAATACCGGCATGTAATTCACATATTTATCTTCAAAAACCTGATAAACCAGTGCGGGTGACAATTCTTTATGTTCACGGTCCGATACGTTTTTGATGTAATAACCTACTTCTTCTTTCATTTTTTCCGGAAGGGATAATCCGAAATTTTGTTTTAAGATATAGCTTACACCGCCTTTGCCGGACTGGCTGTTAATCCGGATTACGTCCGATTCGTATTCCCTGCCGATATCCTTGGGGTCAACCGGTAAATAAGGTACGTTCCAATGGCCGCATTCTTTTTCCTCCCGCCATTTCATACCTTTGGCGATGGCATCCTGATGGGAGCCGGAAAATGCGGTAAAGACCAGTTCTCCTGCATAGGGGGAACGTTCATATACTCTCATCCGGGTAAGCCGCTGGTACTTATCGCAGATTTCGGGCATATTGCTGAAATCAAGCTTTGGATTGACGCCGTGGGAGTACAAATTCATGGCAAGTGTAATGATATCCACATTACCGGTACGCTCACCGTTTCCGAATAAAGTACCCTCCACCCGGTCGGCACCTGCCAAAATCCCTAGCTCCGCATCGGAGATTCCGGAGCCTCTGTCATTGTGGGGGTGTATGGATAAGATTACATTGTCCCTGTACTTTAAGTTCTTGCTCATAAATTCCACCTGGGTGGCAAATACGTGAGGCATGGCATTCTCCACCGTAGTCGGAAGATTGATGATTGCTTTGTTATCTGCGGCAGGCTGCCAGATATCAAGGACAGCATTGCATATTTCAAGGGCATATTCCACTTCCGTTCCCGGAAAGCTTTCCGGGCTGTATTCAAAGGAAAAGTTTCCGACTGTTTCAGACGCCAGGTTCTTTAATAATCTGGCGCCGTCCACGGCAATTTGTTTTATTTCCTCTTTGCTTTTGCCAAAAACCTGTTCACGCTGGGCCACGGAGGTGGAATTGTATAAATGCACCACCGCATGGGGAGCGCCTTTTAAAGCATCAAAGGTTTTTCTGATAATATGTTCCCTGGCCTGGGTCAGCACCTGAATAGTTACGTCCTCCGGAATCATATTCTCCTCAATAATCGTTCGGATAAATTTATATTCGGTTTCGGAGGCAGCGGGAAATCCTACTTCAATTTCCTTAAAACCAATGTCCACAAGCATCCGGAAAAACTCTATTTTTTCTTCCGTACTCATGGGGTCAATCAATGCCTGGTTACCGTCGCGTAAATCCACGCTGCACCAATAAGGGGCTTTATCGATATAGTCTTTTTTAACCCAGTCAAAGGTTGCAACCGGGGGCATAAAATAGGATTTCTCATACTTATTGTAATTTTTCATAATTTCCTTCCTCTCTGATTAAATAACAGGTTAATAATTGTGGTCATTACATAAAATGTTTACACCCGGCCGTTTTACGGTATAATGCCTTTCAAGCATCATGCGTATCTTCAGCAAGTGCATTTATCATACGGCGGGTATATTTTATACAATAAAAAAACTCCCGCTTCTATGATAAATGTAAACATTTATTATAGAGACGAAAGATGAACTCTTACGCGGTACCACTCTATTTCATGATAAATCATGCACTTATGAAGCACAGGGTTATTTCCTTATGCTCCTGCCCTGTAACGGTGGCTTTCCGGCTTCATCTACTAATAAGTTCAATGAGCTGCTCCAAGGCGAGTTCATCATAACCCTTCTGCTGTTTCGCATCATCCAACAGCTTTCTGAATTCCGGACTATGGTTACTATTCCTTTTCCCTGCATTTGATTTTTTTCTATTTTAACATAAAGGATATAAAAATAAAAGTGATAAATTTAATCAGTTTTATTGATTTATTTTAATGTGGTTGTTTTATTTAACTATAGCTTACCCCAATCTTATGTAAAAAAATATAGAAGTAAGGAATAACTTTTTGTGATTCCTCTACTAACCGGCTTTACTGACGGAAGCATTAGAAGTATAATGATATTATAATTTTGTCCTGTGTAATCCCTTGTAATCCTTGGAACAAATTTCACATTTGCATAAAGCGTGTGCAGGAATGGAGAAAATCATGGAATATATCGTTTTAAACGGAACGGATTTAAAGGTAAGCAAAATCTGTTTAGGCGGAGGCAATTTTGGTGAAAAGCTGACAAGTGACACGATTTTTAAAGTACTGGACGCATTTGCCGAAGCCGGGGGAAATTTTATTGATACGGCAAACGTATACTGCCGCTGGGTGCCGGGACTGGCCAACAGCAGTGAAGAAATGATAGGAGAGTTCTACCTTAATAAAAGAAATCTCCGGTTATATGAAGAATTCCTTGCAATCCATAAGGAAACCGGTGAATCCCTGATTACACTTTCCGTGGCATTTTTGCTTAATCAGCCATTTGACGTCGTTCCCGTCGGAAGTGTTACGAAATTGGAACAGCTGGACGGCCTGGTTAAAGCAAGTGAAATACGGCTGGATAAAAAGCTGATTGAAAAGTTTGGGGCGGAGCTGGAACAATAGCTATCTATTATGTTTTGTTATTATGTTTTACTATTGCCATACAGTTATCTCGATGGAATAAAATATACCTGTGGTTAAAATAAAAATAAGAAAAGAGGCGTATTGTTATGGAAAATTTTCAATATTATACACCGACTAAGGTTATATTCGGAAAAGGAACGGAAGAGCAGGCAGGAAGACTGGTAAAAGAACAGAACTGCAGCAGAGTACTCGTTCACTACGGCGGCAGCAGTGCGGTAAAATCCGGTCTTCTGGACAGGGTATTCCGCTCTTTGGAGCAGGAAGGAATCCGATATGTAAGTTTGGGAGGGGTTGTACCCAATCCAAGACTTTCCAAGGTATATGAAGGGATTGAGCTCTGTAAAAAAGAAGGCGTGGACTTTATTCTGGCAGTAGGAGGCGGAAGTGTCATTGATTCGGCCAAAGCCATAGGGTATGGTATGACAAATGACTGCGACGTATGGGATTTATTTGAAGGAAAGCAGGCGCCTTCCGGCTGCCTGCCGATAGGAGTTATATTAACGATTGCGGCGGCAGGAAGTGAAATGAGCAATTCCTGTGTGATAACCAAGGAAGAAGGCTGGTTAAAAAGGGGCTGCAACACGGATTACGGCCGCTGTAAATTTGCCGTTATGAATCCGGAATTAACTTATTCCCTGCCCCGGTATCAGACTCAAAGCGGCTGCACGGATATTCTTATGCATACCATGGAACGGTACTTTAGCACCGGAAAAACTATGGAACTGACGGACGGTATCAGCGAAGCCTTAATGCGGACGGTTATCCGTAATGTGAAAATATTAATGGAAAAACCCGGGGACTATGATGCACGTGCGGAAATCATGTGGGCCGGCAGTTTATCCCATAATGGCCTGACCGGGTGCGGGACCACAGGCGGTGACTGGGCATCCCATCAGCTTGAGCATGAACTTGGGGGTATGTTTGACGTTACCCATGGAGCCGGACTGGCTGCCGTATGGGGAAGCTGGGCCAGATATGTGTATAAAACTTCTCCCGGCCGTTTTGCTAAGTTTGCCGTTAACGTAATGGGGGTATCCGATTATTCTGATGATGTGGACAAAACGGCACTGGAAGGTATCAAGGCCATGGAAGATTTTTACCGAAGTATCGGCATGCCGACATCGGTGCGTGAATTAGGTATCGAATTAACCGGGGAACAGATTCATGAGCTGGCTTATAAATGCAGTTTTAAAAATACCAGGACAATCGGCCGTTTTCAGGTACTTAACATGGAAGATATGGAAAAAATCTTTACTATGGCCCGATAATTCCGTGAAACAGCCGGCCGGTATTCCGCTTAAAGATTATGCAGGAATACCGGTCCTGTTTGCCGCAGTGCGATAAAAACATTCCGTTAAAAAACCATTTTTTTTATCACAACATTTGCTGCTTTGGATGCCTTTTTCTCAAATTCTGCCGCCGCCTCGTCGGCATCATCAATAAATTCCAATATAATAAGCCCGTCGGGGCTGCAGTCGTCATAAGATGCGGCGTGAAGACCAAGGCGTGTCCGGATATCGCACCCGTATTCGGATAATAATTCCTGAAATTTACTTGCCGATTTCATACGTTCCTTAAGTTTGATTCCCATGATAATTTTTGACATGTCGTTTCTATTCCTTTCCTTGTTGCTGCCGTAAATGCGGTCAGCCGTTATATTCGAAGTATAATATATATATATATAGTATAACTTATCAGAAGTTGTTTTCTAAACTTCTGATAAAAGGCGCTGTTTTTGTGCCGTATATCCGATTATAGGAACACGATTTTTGTCCCTATAATATATACTTATCAGAAGTTGTTTTCTGAACTTCTGATAAAAGGTGCTGTTTTGTGCCGTATATCCGATTATAGGAACACGATTTTTGGTACCTATAATATATACTTATCAGAAGTTGTTTTCTGAACTTCTGATAAAAGGTGCTGCTTTTGCGCCGTACATCCGATTATAGGAACACGTTTTTTGGTTCCTATAATATAACTTATTGGAAGATGCTTTTTATCTTCCGAATAAAAGGCGCTGTTTTTAGTGCCGTACATCCGACTATAGAAACATGTTTTTTTGTTTCTAGTATATCTATTTGGAAGATTTTTATGATGGATAATAAAGAATACTACTTTGTGTATTTATCCCGGCCGCTTTTTAAATAGGAATTGACAAAGCAGTATTCTTTTTGTATATTTAATTTATATATTATCTATAGAAATACTAGGAAATAAATTTGTTTTCAACTTATGCCTAATTAAGCGTGCACAGAAATGGAGAAAATTATGGAAGACAGAATTCAGAGAAAAGTACTTGGTTTTCAAACCAGGGCGGTACATACAGGCAATGAAATTGATAAAGACACCGGAGCAATCAAAAGGCCCATAACAATGGCAAACAGCTATGCGCTGCCCTATGATCCTTCCGAGTTAAACTGGAGCAGTGCCGGCAAAAATCTTTATACCAGAAACGGAGGTTCCAACCAGCAGTATCTTCAGGAAAAAATCGCTTCCCTGGAAGGAGGAGAAGACTGTGTGGTTCTGGCTTCCGGCGTAGCGGCGTTATCCGGGCTGTTTTTTGCCTTATTGCAAAGCGGAGACCATGTAATATTTTCAAGTGTGACGTATATAGCGGTATACCGGCAGCTGAATGAATTGTTTAACCATAAATTCGGAGTGGAAACAACCATTGCGGATACGTCGGATTTGGAAGCCGTTAAAAAAGCCATAAGGCCCAATACCAAACTAATCCATATCGAGACACCGGGTAATCCTACCTTGTCAATTTCCGATATAAAGGCCATTGCAAAGATTGCCCATGAACACGGAATACTGCTGTCCGTGGATAATACCTTTGCCTCACCCTATAATCAAAGGCCAATTGAGCTGGGGGCGGATTTTTCCGTGGAAAGCCTTACAAAATATATCAATGGACACGGGGATGCCATGGGCGGTTCCATAACAGGCAAAAAACAATATTTGGATATTATCCGTACCCAGTCCCAGGTAAATTTAGGCGGTGCAATCAGCCCCTTTAATGCCTGGCTGATTATGAGGGGTGCGGTAACGCTGCCTTTAAGGATGAAGCAGCATAATGAGAATGCCTTGAAAGTTGCCAGGTATCTTGAAACAGTTCCGGAAGTAAGGTTTGTGGTCTATCCGGGGCTTAAGAGCCATCCCGGCCATGAAGTTGCGAAAGGACAGATGAATCCCGGCTACGGCGGTGTGTTGTCCTTTGGTTTAAAGGCGGACCATGATACCCATAACAGATTTGTAAGCAATTTAAGAATCGTAACCTCTGCGGTGTCCTTAGGCCATGATGAAAGCTTAATCGTATTTTTAGGAGAAAATGATGAACGGCAATATCTTTACCCGGAAGAATTTCATGACGGGTTTTTCCGCTTCAGCGTGGGAATTGAGGATGCGGAAGATATCATTGAAGATTTAAAACAAGCCATTGCAATTACTTTTAAGCATAACAATTAAAGTAAAACAGAAATTACCGCTTACCAAAGTGTGTTTGAAAAATGTTTGGTGCAATGATTTTTCAAACACGCTCCGGTTTCTTTAAGCGGGAATTTCTGTTTTTTAAATAGTCTGCCATTTTTATGCTAAATTATAGGATTGAAAATTAAATTTAATAATGATATTGATTCATATTGAAGAGACATATAAAACATGATACATTTAACAAAAAGGAGGTTCGGAAGATGATTAATAAAGAGAGATTAAGAGATGAATTTTGTAAATTGGTTTCCATTGATTCGGCATCATTTCAGGAAAGGAAAATGGCGGATACATTGAAAACCTGTTTGACCGGGCTGGGTTTTGAGGTTACGGAAGATAATGCGGGAAAATATTATAACGGAAATGCGGGAAATATATATGGGTTTCTGAAAGGAGATATGGAAGGGGAGCCGATTCTGTTTTCTGCCCACATGGATACGGTGGAGCCAAGTTCCGATAAAAAGGCGGTTGTACAGGAAGACGGAACTATTACGAGTGACGGAAGTACGGTTTTAGGAGCGGATGATTTATCCGGAGTCGCTGCCATAGTAGAAGCAGTACGGACTATTAAGGAACAGGGACTTTCCCATAGAAGCATTGAAGTATTGTTTACCATTGCGGAAGAAGTGTATATCAGAGGAAGCGAAGTGTTTGACTATCGTTTAATCAAATCAGGAGAAGCATATGTTCTGGATTTAAGCGGCCCGGTTGGGACGGCGGCAATAAAGGCACCTACCCTGGTTTCCTTTACGGCCAGGTTTACTGGCAGGGCCGCCCATGCCGGATTTGCTCCGGAAACCGGAATCCATGCTATTTCTGCGGCAGCGGAAGCAATTACCGCAATCAGGCAGGGCAGGATTGACGAAGAAACCACGGTTAATGTGGGAACCATAGAAGGCGGACTGGCCAGAAACATTGTTCCTGAGCATTGTATTCTAAACGGTGAGGTCCAAAGCTTAAACCATGACAAAGCCCTGTCGGAGGTTGATAAGATTGAAGGGATTTTTCAGGCCGTTTCTGACAAACGGGGAACCGTACTGGAATTTGAGACCTCTTTCGGCTGCATTGCCTATGAGGTGGGAATAGAACATAATGTGGTGAAACGATTTGAGAAGGTCTGCAGGGAGTTGGGGTATCAAACAGATTATATCGCTACCTTCGGGGGCAGTGATAATAATAACTTTGTCCGGAACGGGATAACCGGAATTGTTATAGCCTGCGGAATGAACGAGGTACATTCCTGCAAGGAATATACCCATGTGGATGAACTGGAAAAATGCTGTAACATTACCCTGAAATTAATGACTTGGAAAGAATAAGAGGAATAAGGGCAAAATAATTTGGGTAAGAGGATAAGAGATTTATCTTTGCAGAGGATAACAGGAAGGCTAACAGAAAGGCCAGAGGAAGCTAAAAGAAAAAAATGGAAGACACAAAAAGTGCTTGACCTTGAGTTACCTCTAAGGTGTAAGATTAATGTTAAGGAGGTGTTAAAATGAATTTTAACTATTATATTCCAACGAAATTACTTTTTGGCAAAGGACAGCTTACCAATCTTCATAAGCAGAAATTACCGGGGAAAAAGGCTTTGATTGTTATTTCATCGGGTAAATCGGTGCGGGCAAACGGTTATCTGGAACGGGTTGAAAACGAACTTAAGGCAGCCGGTGTTTCTTATGTGATATTTGATGAGATATTACCCAACCCGATTAAAGCCCATGTTATGGAGGGCGCGTCATTTGCTAAGGAAAATCACTGCGACTTTGTTATTGGCCTTGGAGGGGGCAGCAGCATAGATTCCGCCAAAGCCATAGCTGTTATGGCAAACAATAAGGGTGATTACTGGGATTATATATCCGGCGGCTCCGGTAAAGGACAGCCTGTCTTAGCTGACCCCCTGCCGGTTGTTGCAATTACAACCACAGCAGGAACCGGTACGGAAACGGATCCCTGGACGGTTATTACTAAAGAAGATACGGAAGAAAAAATCGGTTTTGGTTATGACAAGACCTTCCCGGTATTAGCGGTGGTAGACCCGGATTTAATGCTGACGGTACCGGCTGATCTGACAGCTTATCAGGGCTTTGACGCCCTCTTTCACAGTACGGAAGGCTATATTAATAAAACAGCCAATATAATGAGTGATATGTATGCCTTAAAGGCAATTGAACTAATAGGGAAAAATCTTTCCAGGGCAGTGGAAAACGGCAGGGATGAAGCTGCAAGAGAGAACGTTGCATTGGGAAATACCCTGGCCGGTATGGTGGAATCTACTTCGGGCTGTACCTCGGAGCATTCCCTGGAGCATGCTCTAAGTGCTTATCATCCCGCCCTGCCTCACGGAGCAGGCTTGATTATGATCAGCAGGGCATATTATACCCATTTTGCAAAACGGGGCTGCTGCAACGATCGGTTAATAACCATGGCTAAAGCCCTGGGCAAAGAAAATGCATCGGAGCCCATGGATTTTGTTGAGGCACTTGTTGATTTACAGAAGGCATGTAAGGTAGACGGCCTTAGAATGTCCGACTATGGAATCAAAAAAGAGGAAGCAGCAAAATATGTACAGAAAGCCTATGAGACAATGGGAGGCTTATTTGAAGTGGATCCCGCACCTTTAACAGAAGAGGATTGTATCTCAATCTTAGAGGATTCTTATAAATAACAAAATCAATAAAGCGAGGCTGTTCCGGCAGCTTTGGTATGCTCCCTTCCAGGTAGATAATTGAAAGGATAAAACTACCTGGAAGGGAGCATTTCCATATCTACAAGAAAAATAAGCCTTGATGAAATGGTACGAGCAGTGAAGAGATACCTGAATGGAGAAGACAGCCGGTCATTATCCGTTTTATCCGGGAAGGTCGGATTCCTCAGGCTTGGTGAGTGCCTGGATTCCCCTGTGTTCAACGGCGGTGGAAAAGACGATTTGGGTACTTGTTCTCCCGAATTTCTGAATCCGGCCGATAAAGGAATCCAGTTCCATGGTAGTGGTAAACCGTACTTTAATCAGCATGGCATAATGGCCGGTTACACAATTGCATTCAATTACATTGGGGCATGCCTTTATAAAGGGATAAAATTCCGCTTTCTGATAAGGTTCCACTTCCAGATTGATAAATGCGGTGATATGGTAACCTAATTTGAACCAGTTTATTTCCGTGTGATATCCCTTGATTATACCTTCTTTTTCTAACCTGGCAATTCTGGCTGCTACTGCCGGGGAGGATAAAAATACCTTCTCCGCTAATAATTTAAGCGGAGTCCTGGCATTTTTCTGCAGCATCATTAAAATCTGTTCATCAATATGATCCATATTTCTGCCTGCTTTCTTTTAAGTTTGGTTTCGGCCGGAACTAACTTTTTAATATTATAAATTATTAATCCGTGTTTTTCAAGGAACTAATAAAATAAACTTATTTTTATTAAACTGAAACCACTAAACAGAGTTTGAATATTATATGATGAAAAATTAGAGGGGTAAAATGGAGTTATTGTTTTGTCTCTTTTACCCCTGTTAAGTTATAACAGCAGAAATCTTTGAAACTTTGCTTCATAGTGAAGACAATCCTAATTTTCTGTTAATCATTTGCTGCAATTTAATATCTTCTTCATTATCTACGTTCATTGCAATGGGTTTAATCTTAAAAATACCATTTTTGAAAGAACAATTTTCACAAGAATCCAGAACAACTTGTATTTTATCTTTTCCTATCTCGTTAATTATTCCATCTGACCAATAATTAATCCAATGTACTGTAGTCGGTTTACTATCATTCATAAACTTTTTAAATGTTCTTGTATTTTTCATATTAGAAATGCATCCCCAAAAAGGCTTAAATATGTCCACACACTCACAAAACATATCATTTACTAATGAGGCTGCATTTTCATTATATAAATTTATTGACGGAGAAAAATCTATCACAAGTGCATTAACAAATTTTGTATTAGTATTTCCTATTGTTAAGGTAATACCTGATGCTTTATCATTGTTTAAAGACGAGAAAAAGCTAATAGTATAACCTAGATTCTGGAAGAGTGTATCTCCTTCTTTACTAACATTTTTCTTTACTGCTTCACTAAAATTATCATAATTCCATTCAAATAACTTCGCGTCTTTTTTTCTCATTACGGTTTCATAAGCAGGAATACATATACCATATGAAATTAATACTTGCATTATTTCATATGCTTCTTTCGTATATGCATAAAAATCTCGTGTTTCTGCTTTTTTCCATAATACTAATGAATGTGTCTGTATCATTGTTGTCTCCTTCTTTATTGCAATGCTTGAAAAATCAAATCTATACCTTCAATTCCATATCTCAAAAATAGATTTTCTACTGCTTCTAAAGCAGATTCCTCAGCAAAGTACCATTGAATTCTTGCACCGTCTGCCGCAGCAATTTGATTTCTTGCCTGTGTTACAAGACTTTTTTGTCCCGTAAACCAACTATAAAATGTACCTGTGCTTTTATTTACAAACTGAGCATATTTTCCCTTTGCATCAAGTAAAATCCCATCTTTTATACCGTCAAATTTTACTCCATTTTGTAGCCAAACCTCTCCTTCTCTTCCAGTTATTTGAGATTGGTATTTTCTTGAGAAATTACTCATACTTTCATTCACTTTTTTCCATTGTCCGCTTAATGATTTAATATTACTGTATGTATAAGTATAAGCCCAATCCATAGAAGCATACGAAAGTCCATAATCTAACCCTAATAGAAATCCATCCCAAAAGGCTCTTAAATATTTGGGTTATTAGGGTGTGTATGAAAACCTTTCTCAATTATATACTTGCTGATTTTTTTAGATTCAAAGGGGTAAAATGGAAGTTATTGTTCCCTCTTACCCCTGTTAAGTTATAACAGCAGAAATCTTTGAAACTTTCCTTATATGTTTAATCTGACTTTTAAATTAATATTCTTTTTTAAACTTCCTGGCTGTCCTTGCTCTCCATCTCCACATACCTTTGGGATCCAGAGCCTGGATTCCTTTATTATCCGGATTTTCCATCTTTAATTGCTTCATTGTTCTTAAAAATTTATCTTTTTCTGTTTCAGACACATAGCTTTGAATCATCTCAAATAACTCCGGGTCTTTGAATTTTGCTAAAGCTTCCAACGCATGATTTGCTACTGTATAATCATTTAGTAATGGCAGTAATACATTTTTCACGGCTACATTTCGGTAATTTGCCTTACCTAAAAGTAAAACTATCATTTGTCTTGAATCACCAAAACTTTCATTCGTAACTATTTCAAGATAATTATTTAAAAAACGCGGATCATTAATAGTATATAAAGCATTACCCACTACCCAGCGATAACCTTGATGGTCCGCCGTATAGAACTCATCCAAAAGTATTTTTGTAACAGATGTTAGTTTTTCTTTGGTTAAGCATCTGACCAAAGCACTTTTTAAATTGATTTCCCCTAAATTGTGTAAACAATCTACGATTTGTTTTATTAAAAAGGTATCACTATTTATTATCTGATAATTAATTAATTCATTAATATCTAAAAACGTATAGCCATGTGTATTTAATTGTTTTAACAGATTTATTAGCTTTTGATCCAATTAGATTTACCTCCATACAAAATATTTCATTTTTACCCCACAATAATATATTATATATGACCTCCTCAATCTCTAATTTTCTTTTATAATATTACAAATTTTACTGATTTTAGTTGTTTTGTAAAATTTAGGAGATTTTAAGTGATTTATTTGATTACCGGACAATCAAAAGTTTTGTGACTTTAAGAAGTATTAAGCAAATTAATTATTTAAATAAAACCTATCTTTAAATTAAATTTTTAATGTTTTAAAGCCGAATAATTTTTTATCTTCACATCTGAAACGGATATATTTACGAATGGGTTAAAAAGTGCTATTCTCTTTTTCATGATTTGCAATATATTTATTACTTGAAAGTGAGGATGAATCCTATGGAGATGAGAATTGAGGCAGATTCAATCGGAAGTATGGCCGTACCGGCAGATGCCTATTACGGAGTACAGAGCTTAAGGGCAAAGAAAAATTTTAATATTACGGGAAAACCATTGCATCCCGTATTTATCCGTAACCTGGTCAGAATAAAAAAAGCCGCGGCCATAACCAATCAAAGCATTCATATGCTGGAGGATAGAATTGCAGATGCAATTATCAGTGCCTGCAATGAAATTATTAGCGGAAAACTCCAGGAGCAGTTTATCGTTGATTCCATTCAGGGAGGTGCCGGCACATCTGCCAATATGAATGCCAATGAGGTAATCGCCAACCGGGCTGTAGAAATATTGGGAGGGGAAAAAGGGGATTATTCCCTGATTCATCCCAATGATCATGTCAATATGTCCCAATCTACCAACGATGTGATACCCAGTGCCGGAAAATTAACTGTTCTGGAATTACTTCCCGGGATAATTTATGAATTAAAACGTCTTCATTCCTCTCTCCTTTACAAATCCAGAGAATTCGACCGAATATTAAAAACAGGCAGAACCCAGCTTCAGGATGCGGTTCCCATGCGGCTGGGCCAGGCATTTCATGCCTATGCTTCCGTAATCGCCAGGGATATTGAACGGCTGGAGAAATCCCGGGAAGAAGTATCTTCCCTGAATATGGGCGGAACAGCCATTGGCAGTGCCATTAACGCCAATTCCGCCTATCTTGCCTTAATTGTCCCCAATATCAATAAAATATGCGCTACATCCTGTAAACAGGCAGAGGACCTGTTTGACTCGACCCAGAATCTGGATGGATTTGTATATGTATCAGGCATATTAAAGACCTGTGCAGTTAATTTATCAAAACTGTGTAACGACCTGCGTTTGCTCTCCAGCGGGCCGAAGGCCGGAATTGCAGAAATCAATCTGCCGGCAAAGCAAAATGGTTCTTCCATTATGCCGGGAAAAATAAATCCGGTGATACCGGAGGTTGTAACCCAGGTAGCTTTTCTTATTATCGGTAACGATATGGCAGTAACCATGGCAGCGGAAGCCGGTCAACTGGAACTGAACGCTTTTGAACCGGTTTTATTTTATAATTTATTTGAATCGTTCGAAACATTAACCGGTGCCGTATCAACTTTAGTTGATAACTGCGTTACCGGTATCACTGCCAATGAAGAACGCTGCAGGGAGCTCTTAGAGAGCAGCGTGGGGATTTCTACTGCTCTATGCCCTTATATCGGTTACCTGAAAGCCTCCGAATTAGCGAAAAAGTCTTTACAGACCGGAATACCGGTGAAAGAACTGGTTCTGCAGGAATCTCTCTTATCGGAAAAGCAGCTGGATGAAATTTTAAATCCTGAGACTATGACGAAACCGGAACACCGCCGGAATAAGATAGTATATCACGTTAATTGAAATTATTTACCGCCGGGAAAAATAAATATACTCGAACTGCAAAGTTTGAATTTATTTGATTTAAAAACTTAATTATAATAAGGTATTCATGAGACTGTTATTGGATTTTCCGTAACAGTCTTTTTTATTCAATAGGAAATTACGTCCTATTGAATAAAAACCCTCCGGGAGGATGCACATGACGCGCCAACGGAAGATTGTCACTAAAGTGACGGCGCGTCAGCGCCAGAGTCTGNNGCAAGCCAGACTCTTTCTTATCTCATAAGAAAGTTTGTACTATGAGATAAAAACGCTCCGCTTTGGATAGCACTGCGGGGGATTAAAATTATGTTGTCAACGCAGCCCGTCGCAGGAGGAGAATCCCGCAAGTGTATGTCTTGTTATATAATGATTCCTTATATGTATGGAAGCTTTCATAATTTCCCTGTCTTATGTAATATTTATGTCCGAAAACCGCATTGTTTCATATATTATTATATAAAGGTTTGTTACATATGGGCTGACGGTTGGCAGGCAGAGTTTCTTAATATATTTTTTATATAACTCTTAATATTTACCATAGCTTTCTTTATCGGAAGTTTGAATATTTTTTAGAATTTCTTTCGTTTTATATAAGGAAGTATTTTAGATTTATACCTTAAAATATTAAAGCGGCAAAAGAAATGAAAAAAAGGAGCAGAAGATGAAATGCGTATTAATTGCTATAGAAAGAGGATAAAAATACATGGACCTTCAAATGTTAACGGACTACTTTCATCAGTACGGTCTCGTCGTTATTTTCGCCATCGTTTTTTTGGAATATTTAAATCTTCCCGGATTTCCCGCCGGCGTCATCATGCCGCTGGCAGGAATATGGGCAGCTCAAGGTGGCATTGGATTTGGTACGGTGCTTGTGCTTACTGTGTTGGCTGGGTTATGTGGAAGCTGGGTTCTTTATTTGCTGGGAAGAGTCGGCGGTGAATTTTTACTGAATAAGTATGTTCATAAATTTCCAAAGCACAAAAGTGCAATTGAGAATACAATGGAACGGATTCGGAAAAAAGGGTATACCGGTATATTTATCGGTAAGTTGATTCCCATGATAAGGACAATTATTTCCATACCTGCAGGTGTCCTTAAAATAAATTTTATGGGATATACTCTGTTTTCCGTATTGGGAATCACCATATGGAATCTGGTATTTGTAGGAGCAGGCTATTTTTTTGGGGAATCCGTCCTGCAGTTGTTATCCTGGTAGATGGAGGAATATTATGCGAATTGCTATGTTAACAAATAATTATAAGCCTTTTGTAGGAGGTGTGCCAATCTCAATAGAACGCCTTGCGGATGGGCTCAGGAGTCTGGGACATGAAGTATATGTCTTTGCTCCCAGCTATGAAGAGGAGGTGGAAGAACCCTATGTAATACGGTACCATTCCAGAAAAAAGAAATTAAAAGGGGAATATGTCATACCGGATATTTTTGACTCAAATATTGAAAAAGCCTTTTCGTCCGTATCTTTTGATTTGATTCATGTACATCACCCTATGCTGATGGGTTATACCGCTCAGTATTTTGGGAGAAAATATCATATACCGATTGTATTTACATATCATACCAGATATGAACAATACCTTCATTATATACTCCCCGGTGAAAAACGAAAAAATCCTGAAAGTACGGAAGGGAACGGTACGTTCCGCTCCCTGGAGAGAAAACTGCTTTATAACGGAAGTAAAAAGCTGGTTATCATTCACAACCGAATCTTTACCAACCGGTGTGATTTGGTATTTGCCCCGACACCCAGTATAAAGAAATATCTTACGGAACATGGAACCGTTACGTCAATTGAGGTAATACCGACAGGATTGTCCGGTAAAGAATTTGAATTTAATAGAAACAGGGTTAAGGAAATCAGAGAAAAATACTCAGCAGGGAACTATTTATTCTGTACCGTATCCAGACTGGAAAAAGAAAAGAATATAGATTTTATACTTAATGGTTTAAAACTACTGAAAGAAAAAATGGGTGAAGATTTTCGGATTTTAATTATTGGTGACGGAAGCCTGAAGGAAGAGCTGGTTACCAGGGTTATGGAATTGGGGCTTAAGGATAATGTTATCTTCTGCGGGCGTATTCCCCACGAAGAACTTACGGATTATTATCATGCCTGTGATTTATTTTTATTTGCGTCCCGGTCGGAGACCCAGGGTATCGTCCTGCTGGAAGCCATGGCGGCCGGTTTGCCGGTGATTGCGGTAAAGGGCAGCGGCGTCAGTGATGTGGTGGTAAATGGCATTAATGGTTATATGACGGATATGAATATTAATATCTGGACGGCCAAGATTGAACAGATACTTGGCAATAAGCATGTATGGAAAGAAATGAAGCAGGAAACCAAAAAAGTGGCAAAACAGTATCTTGCCGTTCAGGTTGCCAAAAATGTAGAACGGTATTACAGGAACGTGCTGATAACAGAGGACATGCGCAGCAGACGCAGATTATTTTTAAATTAAGGGCTGGTATGAAAAAATGGAGACAAGGCGATTGAAACACTTAAACAAAAACCGATTGGCAGGAAAAATATTTCACCTCTATATAAGGCTGGTGGGTGTGTCAGGCCGGGTTGAGTTTCGCAACCTGGACAGAATCAGGGAAAATACCCTGTTAGGTTACTGGCATGGGGACAGTTACTGCATGCAGCTTGTTTTAAAGGAGATTGCAAAGGAAAAAAAACGGATACAGGTAATTGTAACCGCAGATGAAAGAGGAGATGCCATTGAACAGATGATAAGTTATTACGGGGCAGAGGCTCTCCGCCTGCCGGACGGACTGAAAATGAGGCCTTTCTTCAGAAGCCTGAAAGCAGAGAGTACGGCGGAGGGAAATATTCTGGCAACGGCATTGGACGGTCCGCTAGGCCCTTTGCATGAACCGAAAAAACTTCTGTTTCTTCTGGCTTCTGAAGCAGATAAAGAAATGACGTATGTTCATTTTAGCTACAGGCATGTAATAAGGCTTAAATACAGATGGGACAATTATGTAATTCCGCTGCCATTTTCCAGGATTGTTGCGGATATAGAAGACTTGGGGAAAATTAATAAAACGGATTTGAAAAACTTTAAGGAGTATCAGCAAGGGTTGATTCATTAACTGCTGTTTTCGGACAAATGCAGCCGAATGCTGCCCTGCTTCTGAAATTATTTTACGGCCTGCGCCTGTCAAGCCGCTTTTCCTATAATATTTGAAAGATATCCGGTATCAGGATATAATGAAAGCGGAATGAGGAATCGGTAAGCTAAAGCAACAAGATTATGAACATGGTTTTCATGATATAATGAAAGCGGAACGAAGAAATTGCAAGCTTGCTTGTAATTTCCGACCAGAGTAACAAGATTATGAACATGGTTTTAGTTCCTGATATAATAAATAGGATTAATAATAGAATATACGGAAAAAATTAAAATGGATGAAAATGATTTGGACAAATGGAGGTTGACATGGATTCCTATCACGTTTTAGTAGTGGAAGACGATAAGGAAATATTGGAGGGTGTGGGTATTTATTTAAAGAACCAGGGATATACCGTTTTCAAAGCCTCCAACGGAGCGGAAGGGCTGAATATTATGGAAAAGGAGGAAATTCATCTTGCCATCGTGGATATTATGATGCCTGGAATGGATGGTATCACTATGACCATGAAGCTCAGGGAAAAGTATGAATTTCCGGTGATTATGCTGACCGCTAAGTCGGAGGAAATTGATAAGGTTACGGGATTAAACATCGGGGCGGATGATTATGTGACAAAACCCTTTACCCCTATGGAACTGTTAGCAAGGGTTAATTCCCATCTGCGGCGTTATTCCAAATACCTGAACGTGCTGGAAGAGAAGATAGAGGATAATGTTTATGTAATCGGGGGACTGGAGTTAAATGAGAATACGGTCCAGGTTACGGTGGACGGTAATCCGGTAAAGGTAACGCCTCTGGAATTTAAAATTCTGGCTTTGTTGATTAAGAATCCGGGCAGAGTGTTTTCTGCGGAGGAAATTTATGAAAAAGTGTGGAATGAGCGGGCTGTTGCAACGGATACCATTATGGTCCATATCAGAAATATACGTGAAAAAATTGAGATAAATACAAAAAATCCAAAATATTTAAAGGTGGTGTGGGGCGTTGGATACAAAATTGAAAAACAATAAGATACAAAAAGTAATCGGCGTATTGGTTAGTCTGCTGCTTTTATCGGCAGTCGCAGCCGGTGCGGTAGTCTCCTATCAGCTGATATCTGAAAATGCGGATTATCTGATTGAAAAAACAAAGGTTCAGGATGAAACGACCTATAGGGAAAGGGAAGAAAGTTATAAAAATGATTTTATAAATTTTTTGTACCAAAGCAATTACGGTCTGTATCTGGATATTATGACCAAGGGAAATAATACGGGTGTATCACCCGGAGATATCTTTCTCTCCGAATCTCCCGGAAGTACGGGGCAGGATAATTCCATAAGCACGGAAAACGGTGAGATAACTTATGCTGAAGAAGAAAATGACATACAAAAGACAGAGTTTATTGAAGCTTTTAATAATTTATTAAATAGCTGGCGCAATAATTTTTATGATAGTGCGGCTGGCGGCTTTGGTTTAGAATATTACATCATTAATCATAAAACCGGCGGTACGTTAACGAATTCGTTAAATCCTCTTGATTCTCTGCGGAACAATCCGGCAGAGGCACAAACAATAAAGGATAACTATCCTTTTTATGCGGTTTTTAACTATGATGAAGCGGGTACGGTGGAGATACCGGTATTATACGGTCTTGAGGAAAGCAAGAAAGATGATTATAAGACTTTGGAATTAACCAAAGATATAATAAAGAACAGCATGTATAACAGCGACTGGTTCAAATATTATAATCAGATTAAAGGGCCATCGGATATAACAGTTATCTATGCAATAAAATCAGAGCCTTTTTACAGAGTGACAGGAATAAGCTCAGATTACGATATATTGTATAGCTGGAGGCAGGCATGGGCCTTTGAATACGGCGGTTTTCTGTATGCCTATGTGATTTCTCTGATTGCCGCCGTATTATTGGCTCTTATCCTTCCGGTTAAGAAGTCCTGGGAAATAGGAAAAGGGCTGGCCGGAAAAGTTCCCCTGGAAATAATCCTGCTTGGAATCAGTTTTACGGCAGCGTCCTATCGGGAGCTGTTAAATATGGCCATGGAAACAGCTTCCGGCAGCCTTTTAGACTATTCGGATTATGAGCTTATTCCCGTATGGCTGAAACATATATTGGGTTACGGACTTAATTATCTGGCATGGATGGCAGTGCTGCTTATCTGGTTTATTGCCGTATTGTCCTTACGTTCCGTGTTCTCCCTGGGATTAAAACGCTATATTAAGGAAAGGACTCTGACTGGAATCATAATGATATGGTTAATCAGAAACTGCAAAAAAATATTTGCGTCCCTTTCCGACATTGACCTGACAGAGCCATCCAATAAAGCAATTCTGAAGATACTTGCAGTTAATTTTATTATATTGGCGCTGCTTTGCAGCATATGGATAGCCGGAGTCGCCGTGTTAATTCCCTATACCATCCTTCTATTTTTCATTCTGAGAAAATATTTTGATGATATTAAGAAAAAGTACGGCATACTTCTTAATGCCACCAGCAATATGGCAAAGGGAAACCTGGAAGTTTCCGTAGACGAGGACCTGGGTATCTTCAATCCTTTAAAAGTGGAACTTGCCGGGGTACAGCTGGGTTTTAAGAAAGCGGTAGAGGAGGAAATGAAAAGCCAGAAAATGAAAACCGAGTTAATCACCAATGTATCCCATGACCTTAAAACTCCTTTAACTGCTATTATTACTTATGTGAATTTATTAAAAGAGGGGAGTATTACCGAGGAGGAAAGAAACTCTTATATTGATACCCTGGATAAAAAATCACTCCGTTTAAAACGTCTGATTGAAGACTTGTTTGAAATCAGCAAAGCTTCTAGCAACAATATTGACCTGAATCTGGTGGAGGTGGATTTGGTAGCCTTAATCAAGCAGGTACAGCTGGAGCTTTCGGATAATATAGAACGCTCCCAGGTGGAATTCCGCTATCATTTACCGGAGGGAAAAGTAATTCTGAACCTGGATTGTGAAAAGACTTACCGGATTTTTGAAAATCTGATACTCAATATTACGAAATATGCAATGCCTCATTCCAGAGCTTATATTGACATATTGACCACGGAAACGGATGTAACCGTCATATTAAAAAATACATCTGCAACCGAACTAGACTTTAATCCGGCTGAAATCAGTGAGCGCTTTGTACGGGGAGATAAATCACGGAATACGGAAGGCTCCGGACTTGGACTTGCTATCGTAAAAAACTTTGTAGAGCTGCAGGGCGGTAAATTCCAGATACTGCTGGATGGAGATTTATTTAAAGCCGTAATTGAATGGAAAGTGCCAAAGGCAGATTGATCCTGAAGCTGAATAAACCCTCCGGAGTATGTGCATACTTGCGGTGCGAAAGATAAGCTCCAAGCCCGCAAGCGGCACGTCTACTCTACTCTGCTTTGCATAATGCACACACCCCGGGAGGGGAATTATATCAATTGATTTGTCAACTGTCCACAGCACCGGAGGCGGTGTTATCCCCGGTCTGGCTTGGAATTCCGGCATCCGGTCCTTCCGGGCTGCCTGAGAAATTTCTTACCGTAACAGAACGGATTATTTCATTGCCGGCATCATCTTTCACATAGGAGATACTTAACATAGAGCCTACGGTTATATCGTTAAGGGTACCGGTTTTTGTTAAATCGCCGTCTTCAATATTAATTACGGCATCGTCCGGAATGGTAATCACTTTTTCCTCGGCCTCTGAGGTATTATTCTCAGGTAACGGTGCTTCGTCGGAGGACGGTATGTCCGGTTTTGAACCGGAATTATTTTCATCCGCAGTATCAGGCGGTGTATTGTCCGGTCCGCCTTCCGGCCGGCCTCCGTTTTGTCCACCGCCGGCCGGCATTATGGCAAGAGTTACTTCATTCCCTTCTACTGCAGTCACCTGGCCTGTTACAGCAGGAGCTTCCGACGGAGCCCCGTCATAAGTTTGCTCGGAGGAACTATCGTCATAAGTTTGCTCCGCAGAGCTTTCCTCATCCGTTTGTTCGTAAGAGCTTTCGTCATAAATTTGTTCGGAGGAACCACCCTCATAAGTCTGTGTGGAAGAATCGGAACAACCTGTTATTAAACCTGTTATTATTGCCAAAGATAAAGAGATTGTGAATAATTTTGTTTTTTTCATTCCATATATTTTCCTTTCTATTTAAATTTTTCCTTAAGCTTATAATACAGGTGTGATTTCTATGTGATAATTGTTTGAAATTTGAGTGAAAGAAATGTGAAAATAGTTACAGAGCACAGCCGGAACCTCTTCCGTTTTGCATAAAATTCTGCGGGACTATTATACGGCGGCAAAGGATGTATAAGTAAACGGAAAGCCGTATGAAAAAGGTAAAGGATGTGCTATAATACATAATGTAGTTTTTGCATTTAACACGCTCGGCTATTTGACCGTAACAGTCACATGGAATATTGCGTTATAGTATCATTTCGGAATAATAGCGGCGTCATTTGATTTTAAGGAGATGAAACTATGTTCTATAAAAATACTTTCATTACGCCTGACAGGCTCCATGCAAAGCCAGATATTTTTGGCGGCGCCTGCATGGAGTAACACAGTCGCCAAACCCTGCTGGCTTTGCTGCTTGATAACAAAATTTCAAGGAGTGAGCCGACATGAGGTATATCAATGCTGCCGCTATCCTGCCGGAAGATTTGATAGAAAAATTACAGGATTTTGTCCAAGGGGAATATCTTTATATTCCGGCTAAAAAGGGACAGCGTAAAAACTGGGGAGAGGTATCCGGTTATCGTAAAGAAATTGATAAGCGGAACAGCGAAATTATGAAAGCATATGCGTCAGGTTCCACTATAGAAGAGCTTGCCGAGGCTTTTTTCCTCTCGATTTATACGATTCGAAAAATTATTTATAAAGATAACGCAAAAGGATAGCCTGCTGGCTGTCCTTTTTGCGTTATCTTGCTGTTTAGATTTTATACAGAACAATACAGAAATGTTTTGTGTATTGTATCCGGGTTGTCCGTCTGGTAACCTGAATGTAAGAGGAATTAACTGCAAATGAGCATTACGAATTTTTCAGGGAGGTCAAAGCAATGGATGTTGCCGTATATATGCACTCACAATTGAATCAGACTGCAAAATCAATACGGGCAATTTTCATGCGGAATTTTGGCCTTCTAATCTATGGGTATAGTTAAGGCTTTCCGTTTTTCTATGCTGTGGTTGGACCACATTATACGTCTGAAAGCGCCGGTAAGGGCGTTTTTTTTGTCCTTCTGAATAAAGCACAAGGAAATGACCATGAGGAGGAGAGAAAATGCATTCAAAATACAAAAAAATAGAACAGGTAGTTTCGCGGTTAAATATGCCAAGCTACCGGTACGAGCAAATTTTAACGTCCATTTTTACACAGCGGATATCTGAATATACCCAAATGTATACTTTGCCTAAACAGCTGCGCTGTGCTTTGGCAAATGAAATGGGGAATTCGGTTTGCCTTGTCCGGCCTGTTTCTGTGAAAGCTGCAAAACAGGCCGGAAAAGTATTACTTGCCTTACCCGACGGAAACCGGACTGAAGCAGTTGCTTTGCGATACGAACGCGGGTGGGAGTCCTTTTGTATTTCTTCCCAATGCGGCTGTGGTTTTGCCTGCCGGTTTTGTGCGACCGGCACGATAGGACTGAAGCGAAACCTGACCGCCGAAGAAATAACCGACCAGCTATTATATTTCTACCTAAACGGGCATGGACTGAACAGTATTTCTTTTATGGGAATGGGGGAAGCGCTGGCAAATCCGCATATATTTGATGCAATTACTTTATTAACAGATACGCGCCTGTTCGGTTTAAGCCAAAGGAGGATTACGATTTCGACCATTGGTATTGTACCGGGCATCCAGAAGCTGACACGGCATTTTCCGCAAGTCAACCTTGCTTTTTCCCTGCATTCTCCTTTTGAAGAACAAAGAAGCGAACTAATGCCCGTAAATAAAAAATTTCCTTTATACGGTGTGATGAATGCATTAGACGGCCATATCCAGGCTACGGGCAGAAAAATTTTTATAGCCTACACACTGCTTTACCACGTCAACGACTCGCCGAATCATGCAAAAGCAGTCGCAAATTTGCTGCAAAGCCGTGGTTCATGGGGCCGCCTGTACCATGTTGATTTAATACCGTATAATCCAACCGATAAGACAACAAAAGAATATACCCCGTCCGGCCGGTACCGCATCCGGCAATTTTATGAAATTCTCAAAGCAGAGGGAATCAGTGTAACTGTGAGAGCACAGTTTGGCTCAGATATTAACGCGGCCTGCGGTCAGCTATTCGGCGGTGAATAATCAGAAATAATATTAAGGACAAGAAACAGGACCATTAAAATCAGTCTTCGGTGGATAAAACAAATTACAATACTCAATTTTTATGGTGCTTATTATCAAATTTTAACCCCCAAATGCTCTTGATATCTCTCGAAAGTTTCTTTGAAATAAAATTTATTATCAGTTCCTCCAGAGCCGACAAGCTTGCCATACCACAGAGCAGAATTGCAGTTACCGTAAGGCCCAGCCAATTATACAGGAACGGAAAACAAAATACGGCAAAGCCGGTTGCTTTGTTCGCATACGTGTGTAAAAAAGCAAAGGTCCGGTATTTTACCATTCCGGTAATAAGCGAAGTGACGCGGATAATAATTATTACGCCTATCCAAATCAGTATCCATAAAGGAATCCGAAGAAGCGGGAGGAACAGGATAAGCAATACGCTAAAAAAAATGGTGTCGGCAATACTGTCAATGGTTGCGCCTAACTGACTTGTATGTTTTGTTTTTCTTGCAATATATCCATCCAGAAAATCACTTGCACCGCATATGATATAGATAATAAAAAATAAAGCGGACAGAGGTTTTAAAAATAGTAAAACCAACGAGCAGAAGATTCGAAATCCGGAAATTATATTTGGCAGATGTTTCATTTTAAGTCACCTCCTGGTTAATTTATTATAACTCACATTATTATATCTGATAAATTTAATTACTTCAACGGAAGTTGGACAGGGAAACGGGAAAGTTAGTTTAAAGCATTGACATATGCAGTAAAAGGTGATATTTTGTCCTATGTCGGACTAGAGCGTGTTTGAAAAATCATTGCGCCGTTCTGAACGCCCCACTTTGCGGAATACTGCGTCGCAATTTTGGGA